>NZ_CP189837.1:2721456-3401821 GCF_050261105.1 Ornithinimicrobium pulveris
GGGAGGTGCGGCGCAGCCTCATCTCGGCGGAGCCTCCCACGCACCAGCGTCCCGGGTATGCCGTGTGGCAGGAGCGGATGACGCGCCTCACCGGCGGCGGTGCAGTGGGTTGGGACCAGGGCCGCGTCACTCGCTGGTTCCACGTCACGGTCACCCCTGCGGGCGACGGGACACAGATCACCCTGGTGCAGGGCTCGACGGTGAACGGCCGACTCGGGCGGCTGGTCTCGCCGCTGGCACGTGTGATGGCGCCGCTCGGCCTGCGCAACGCGCTCTATCAGCTGGGCGTCACGCTCGAAGAGCCCACGACCTTTGATGACTGACCACTCGAACATGCACAACGGGGCTGGCGAGGGAGAACGTGCAGGTGGGTGGCGGCATACGGGACGTTGTGCATGTTCGAAAGTCGACGGCTGGGGGGTGGCGACCGGCGGAGCACCCTCCCCCCAGGGGATGAGGAGACGACGGCAAGATCCACCCGGCGACTGATACCGGGGCGGGCGGGGCAGTCCTAGCGTGAGGCCATGTTGATCATCGAGGAACTCATGCTGGTGGGGACCTCCCCGCGAGGCGACAGCCTCCTAGGGACGTCTCGCAACATCGTCGTCGGCGGGGCAGCACTCGCCGACCTGGCCCTGACCGAACGTCTCGACCTGGACGGCCGTGGCCGGCTGCGCGTGCTGGACGGCGGGTCGACCGGGGATGGTGTGCTGGATCAGGCGCTCGCGCTCTTCGCTGGCAAGGAGGGCAAGAAGCCGAAAGACATCCTCGAGGCGATCGGCAAGCGGATGCTGGAGCCGACCCTGGAGTCCCTCGCCCGCCAGGAACTGGTCCGACCCGAGCCGGTGAAGGCGCTGGGTCTGACCTGGATGACCCGCTGGCCGGCAGTCAGCACCGTGCGGCGGGAGGCCGTTCTGGCTGAGCTCGCCCAGGTGATCGAGGGCACCCGCGAGGCGGATGGCCACAGCGGCGCGGTCATTGCGCTGCTCCGCGCCGGTGACGTGCTGCACAAGGTCGTGGGCAAGGACCTGCGACCGACCCTGAGCAACGGTCAGGTCCGCAAGCGGGGCAAGGAGATCAGCGAGGGCCGGTGGGCGCCGGAGGCGGTGTCCAAGGCGGTTGAAGACGCCACCGCTGCGGTGATGGCGTCCGTCATCGCCGCAGGCGGGGCCACCGCTGCCTCCAGCTAGTCCTCGCCCTGCTGCTCAGCCTTGTGATCCTCGATCCACTTCTGCCGGTCACCGGCCTCGGCACCGATCGTGGTGTCACCGCCGTGGCCGGTGTGCACCACGGTGTCCTCGGGCAGGATCAGCAGTCGCTGAGTGATGGAGTCGACGATCGTGTCGAAGTCGCTGAACGAGCGTCCGGTCGCCCCCGGACCACCCTCGAAGAGCGTGTCCCCGGAGAAGACGACGCCAAGGTCCGGCGAGTAGAAGCAGACCGCGCCCGGCGAGTGGCCCGGGGTGTGCAGGACCTGCAGGTGCAGACCGGCCACCTCGACCAGCTGGCCGTCGGTGAGGTCCTCGTCCCAGGAGCGGTCGCCGTGGGTCAGGTGCCAGACCGGCTGCTCGCCCGGGTGCAGGTGGATGGGGGCATCGACCTTGGCCTGCAGGTCGAAGACCGCGTCGACGTGGTCGCTGTGCGCGTGGGTGAGCAGGATGGCCTTGACCGTGCGGTCGCCGACGATCTGGGCGATGGCGTCGGCGTCGTGCGGGGCATCGACGACGACGCACTCCTCGTCGTCACCCAGCACCCAGATGTTGTTGTCGACCTCCCAGGTCCCGCCGTCCAGCTCGAAGGTGCCGGTGGTCACGCCCTTGTCGATCCGTGCAGTCATGCGTTCTCCTTCTCGTCGTTGTCGGTCGGGGCCTCGTCGATGACCACGACGCTACGCAGCACATCGCCGCCATGCATCTTGTCGAAGGCCGCTTCGACGTCACCCAGCCCGATGGTTTCGGTGACGAAGCCGTCGAGGTCGAAGCGGCCCTGGCGGTAGAGGTCGATGAGCATCGGGAAGTCGCGGGAGGGCAGGCAGTCGCCGTACCAGCTGGACTTCAGCGCCCCGCCTCGGCCGAAGACGTCGAGGAGCGGCAGGGTGATCTCCATGTCGGGCGTGGGCACGCCGACGAGCACGACGGTTCCGGCGAGATCGCGAGCGTAGAACGCCTGCTTGTAGGTCTCCGGCCGACCCACCGCCTCGACGACGACGTCCGCGCCATGACCGCCGGTCAGTTCCTGAATCGCCTCGACGGGGTCGGCTTCCTTGCTGTTGACCGTGTGCGTTGCGCCGAAGCGCTTGGCCACCTCGAGCTTGCGGTCATCGATGTCGACGGCGATGACCTTGGTCGCACCGGCGAGCGCCGCGCCGGCGATGGCGGCATCGCCCACTCCCCCGCAGCCGATGACGGCCACCGAGTCACCGCGCCCGACGGCGCCGGTGTTGACGGCAGCGCCGAAGCCCGCCATCACGCCGCAGCCGAGCAGGCCGGCCGCGACCGCCGAGGCCTCCCGGTCCACCTTGGTGCACTGGCCGGCGGCGACCAGGGTCTTCTCGATGAAGGCGCCGATCCCCAGGGCGGGGCTGAGCTCCTCACCGCTGTCCGCGAGGGTCATCTTCTGGCTGGCGTTGTGGGTGGCGAAGCAGTACCACGGCTGGCCCTTGGCGCAGGCGCGACACTGCCCGCAGACGGCGCGCCAGTTGAGGATGACGAAGTCGCCGGGCTCCACCTCGGTCACGCCTTCACCGACGGCTTCGACGGTGCCAGCAGCCTCGTGGCCGAGCAGGAAGGGGAACTCGTCGTTGATCCCCCCCTCGCGGTAGTGCAGGTCGGTGTGGCACACCCCGCACGCCTCGACCTTGACCACCGCCTCCCCGGGGCCGGGGTCGGGCACCACGATGTCGACGACCTCGACATCGGCTCCCTTGCTGCGGGCGATGACGCCCTTGACGGTCTGCGGCATGGCGGCCTCCTCGGCTTGGTGTGCGTGGGATTCCACCGTATGCCGCGTCCCTCACCCGGTCGAGGCGTCGGGGCTAGGTGAGTTGCGACATACATTGTGGGGCAACGGAATCCGCCCCTTGCTGGCGGGGAAAGTCGAGCCGGCTCTAGGCTGGGCCTCGTGCCTCGTCCGATCTTCGATCCCGTGATCCACCCTCCGCAGCGACTCCAGCTGTGCGGTCGGCTCGCGCGCGATGCCGAGGTCGATTTCGCTGAGCTGCGCGAGGAGCTTGAGCTGAGCGACTCGGCGCTCTCCAAGCATCTGAAGGTGCTCGGCGAGGCCGGCTATGTGAGCACCCGGCGGGAG
This sequence comes from Ornithinimicrobium pulveris, assembly GCF_050261105.1. GTDB lineage: Bacteria > Actinomycetota > Actinomycetes > Actinomycetales > Dermatophilaceae > Ornithinicoccus. The sequence goes on from NZ_CP189837.1 coordinate 2,724,763, forward strand.
TTGGACGCATCCCGGTTGCACACGCGGGTGCGGCTGACGACCACGGGGCGCGAGGCGCTGTGCGGCCATGTGGCTGAGCTGCAGCGGCTCGCTCAGATCGCCTCGCTGCACGGACGGCCCGCTCCCCGGACCAGGACCGCTGGCCTGCTCCATCGCTGACCCCTTACCCTCCGACCTGGGTGCAGTCCGGAGCCTAAGTCGGCAGATGGTCGTGCGGGACGACGAGCGCGGTCGCGATACCAGCCAAGCCCTCGCCGCGTCCGGTGAACCCGAGCCCGTCGGTAGTCGCGGCGCTGACCGAGACAGCCGCGCCGCCGAGGGCCAGCGACATCGCCGCCTGCATCTCCTCCCGGCGCGGGCCGATCCGGGGACGCTTGCCGACGAGCTGGACCGCGACATTGCCGATGAGGAAGCCGGCCTCGTCCACCATGCCGAGCACATGCTGCAGCATCTGCGTGCCAGAGGCGCCGGCCATCTCCGGGCGGTCGGTGCCGAAGACCGAGCCGAGATCGCCCAGGCCGGCGGCCGACAGCAGCGCGTTGCAGGCAGCATGGGCGGCGACGTCACCGTCGCTGTGTCCCTCGATGCCCCGCTCCCCCGGCCATTCCAGGCAGCCCAGCATGAGGACGCGATCGGACCCTTCGGGGGCGTAGGCGTGCACGTCGACGCCGATCCCGGTGCGTGGCAGGTTCATGTGGGCGGCTCCTGGAGGTGGGCGGCGATCCGGAGGGCTGCGGTATGCGGTGACTCGGCTGCGGTGTCGACGCGCAGCTCGGCCGTGGGCCAGGGGTCGAGTTGCCGGGACCGGACCTGCTCCCAGTCCGGCAGCAGATGACCCGGGATGTCCGCGACCCGCTGCTCGACCCGCCGCCGGTGCAGGACGGGGTCGGAGCACTCGACCAGCACCCGGACGACCCGAGCGCCGGCGGTGGCGCCCACCTCGTCCCAGGCCGTGCGGACGACGTCGGTGCCGTTGACCAGGTCCGCCACCACCGACAGGCCGACCGCGAGCTGGTCCGCGGCCACGGCATACGCCGCGCCGTAGCCCTCGGCGCCGAGAGCTGACTCGGGCAAGCCGCCCCGCATCAGCCCCTGCTCGATGGTGTCGACGCGCAGGTGCGCGGCGGGGAGCAGACGGCAGAGCTCACGGGCCAGCGTGGTCTTGCCAACCCCGGGGAGGCCGCTGAGGACGGCGAGAACGGGTCGCCTGTGTGGCTGAGCGCTCGGATCGGGATCGATGTCTGCGAGCCATCCCGCCGCCACCTCCAGATCGTGCTGAGTCGTGATCTTCAGCGCCCTGGCCGATCCGGGGATCACGTGGACGCGGCCGCCCATCGCCTCGACCATCCCGCAGTCGTCGGTGACCGCGTCCTCCATTCCCAGGTGGGCCCGCTCAAGGGTCTCCCGCAAGAAACCCTGCGGGGTCTGGACCGCTCGCAGGGTGCTCCGATCGAGCGTGGCCACCACCGTCTCACCGTCGGGGCCGGCCTCGACCTGCTTGATGGTGTCGATTACGGGCAGCGCCGGGGTGACCGCAGCATGCCCTTGCCGCACCGCGCCGACGACGGAGTCGAAGACCTCCACCGGCGTCAGTGCCCGGGCGGCGTCATGGACGAGCACGACCCCCACCTCAGCGGGCAGCGCGGCGAGCCCGCGGGAGACGGAGTCGGAGCGTTCGGCCCCGCCGGCCACCACGGTGACCCTCGCCGCGCCCTCGCTCGTGTCCCCGGTCGCGACAGAACGCGTCCCCGGTGGCGACAGGTCGTGTCCCCGGTCGGGGATGAGGAGCTGGGCGTCGAGGGCGGAGGCGAGTTGCGCCATACCGGACGGGTCGGCGGGGGCGACCACGACGACGTCGGTGATCGCCCCGCACGCCAGCACCGACCGCAGCGCGTGGACCACGATCGGCTCGGCCGCAGGTCCGTGACCGAGCGGGACGAGCGCCTTCGGCATCCCGGCACCCAGGCGGGTGCCCTGGCCCGCGGCGACCAGAATCAGACCGACCCGGCCATGCTCGGCATGACCGGGTCGTGACTGCTGCTCGTTCAGGAGGCGAGGACCTCATCCAGCGTGGCCTCCGCGGTGTCCTCATTGGTCTTCTCCGCGAGCGCGAGCTCGGAGACGAGGATCTGGCGGGCCTTGGACAGCAGGCGCTTCTCGCCGGTGGACAGGCCCCGGTCCTTGTCGCGGCGCCACAGGTCGCGAACGACCTCGGCGACCTTGATGACATCACCGGAGGCGAGCTTCTCCAGGTTCGCCTTGTAGCGGCGCGACCAGTTGGTCGGCTCCTCCGTGTGCTCGGCGCGGAGAACGGCGAAGACCCTGTCCAGGCCCTCCTTGCCGACGACGTCGCGGACACCCACGAGGTCGCAATTCTCCGCCGGGACCTCGATCGTGAGGTCACCCTGCGCCACCTTGAGCTTGAGGTAGAGCTTCTCCTCGCCCTTGATGGTCCTGGTCTTCATCTCTTCGATAAGCGCGGCACCGTGATGCGGGTACACGACCGTCTCGCCGACCTTGAACGTCATCTTCAAAAAGCCCCTTTCGCGGACCTCCAGGATACCACGAGTGGCTCAGGTCACAGAATCACATGAGTGGTATTTGCGCTGGTCAGCGACGACCAGCACGGGATCGGGGGCCAGGTGTGCTGGTTGGTCACCGCTCACCTATAGGCTAGCCCTCGTGAAGACCGCAGCCTTCTCCCGCACCCGTCGTCCCGCCCGCGCCGCCCTGGTCGGCGGGGTCGCCGCCGCCACACTCGCGCTGAGCGGCTGCATGGTCAACTCCCCGCAGACCACGATGCTGCGCTACAACCCCGGCGATGGGGTGGAGCTGGACGGCACCGCAATCGACGCGCGCGACGTGCTCGTCGTCAGCCACGGCGAGGGCGGCCCCGGCGTGGTCTCCGGCACCCTGATCAACAGCGGCACCGAGCCGGTCACCGTGACCGTTGCCGTCGGCGGCGAGGACGCCGGGGAGGTCACCGTCGAGCCCGGCTCCATCTACCGCCTCGACGGCGTCTCAGCGGACGGCTCGCAGGGCGAGCGGACCACGGTGTCTGCGGTCGACACCGCGCCCGGCGAGCAGGTTGAGGTCCGCTTCCAGGCCAACGGCGAGACCCTCTCCGCGAGCGTCCCGGTCCTGCTCCCCCACGGCCACTACGAAGGCTTCGCCGACGACGCCGGCGGCACCGTCGCCCCGCACCCCGCGCAGGAGGAGGGCGACCACTGAGGCGAGAAGCGGCATACGGGACCTCGCTCCCGCCGCGCCTCAGTCACTCGCACCACGCAAGCGGCCCGCCCCCACGAGGGGCGGGCCGCTTCGCGGTTGTCCCGGTATGCCGTGTGCTCAGGCCTCCGCGCGCGGCACCTGGCCGTCGTTGGAGCGGGAGTCGTACCAGGTCGAGGGGTCCTGCTCGTCGTGCCAGTTGCCGGTGACGAGGTAGACGACCCGGATCGCGACCGAGACAGCGTGGTCGGCGAAACGCTCGTAGTAGCGGGAGAGCAGGGTGGCGTCGATCACCAGCTGCGGGTCCCGGCTGAACTGCGGGTCGAGGAGGAGACGGAAGACCTCGCGGTGCAGACGGTCCATGTGGTCGTCGCGGGTCTGCAGCTCGGCGGCACCGGTGGCGTCGCTGGTGGCGACGATCTCACCAGCGCGCACCACCATCGACTCGGCCACCTCAGCCATCTCGCCGAAGATCGACTGCAGGTCCTCGGGCAGCACGGGGTCGGGATAGCGCAAGCGGGCCAGCTTGGCCACGTGCCGGGCGAGGTCGCCACAGCGCTCCAGGTCCGAGCTCATCCGCAGGGTGGTGACCAGCTGGCGCAGGTCGGTCGCGACCGGCTGCTGGCGGGCGAGAGCGTCAATGGCGCGGTCGTCGAGCTCGTAGCGCAGCGCGTCGATCGCGTCGTCCTCGCTGATGACCTGCTCGGCCAGGGTGAGGTCGGCGGTCATCATCGCGTTGGTCGCACGATTCAGCGCCTGCGCGGAGAGCTGGCTGAGCTCGACGAGCTGGTCGGAGATCAGGTCGAGCTGCTCGTGGAAGGCACTGCGCATGGGGGAAACCTCTCGTTCATCCTGTGTCGCTGGCGCGCTGACGGGACACCGCGCGCAGAAGTGGCGGGGCACAGTGCCCCGACGTCGCACCCTGACACCTTTGCATGAACAACGTACGTCCTCCGCGTGAACAACGGCCGCCCGGCCCGTATCCCATAGAAGCCACTGTCGGTGGCTGCGCATACTGTGACCTTGTGACCGCCTCCAGTGCCCTCGCCCTCGGCGCCCTCGCCGGGCTGCTGCTCGGGCTGGTCATCGGGTGGGTCGCCAGCCGCAAGCAGCGCCAGCAGGCTTATGAGGCCGAGCTGGCGCGGGAGCGGGAGCGCCGCGAACTGCCCCGCGGGGTGGCAGATGTCCTGGCGGTCCTGCGCACCGGCGCGATCGTCATCGACAACACGCACAAGGTCCGCTCGGCGACCTCTTCGGCCCTCCCCTACGGTCTGGTCCGAGGTCACAACCTGACCCATCAGCCGCTGCGCGACGAGGTCTCTGAGGTCCTGCGGGAGGGGCGGGTGCGAGAAGGTGATCACGAGATCGTCCGCGGTCCCTTCGGCGCCGGCCGAGTGCTGCTCAACACCAGGGTCGCGCCGCTTGGGGAGAACCTCGCCCTCATCCTGCTCGAGGACCGGACCCAAGCCCGGCGCCTGGAGGAGGTCCGCCGCGACTTCGTGGTCAACGTCAGCCACGAGTTGAAGACGCCCGTCGGTGGGCTGGCGCTCCTGGCCGAGGCTGTCCAGGACGCCGCCGACGACCCGGAGGCCGTGGCCAGGTTCGCCGGCCGGATGAAGACCGAGGCCGAGCGTCTCGCCCACCTCGTCGGGGAGATCGTCGACCTGTCCCGGCTGCAGACCAACGACATGATGACCGAGATGGTGATCGTCGACGTGGCTGACGCCGCCGCCGAGGCGGTGGACCAGACGGGCGAACTCGCTGCCCACCACGAGGTCGTTGTGGCGCCCGTGCACGATCCGAGCACCCTGCGGATCTACGCCAACCACGGCCTGATCGTCACCGCTATCCGCAACCTGGTCACCAACGCGATCACCTACTCCGAGGACGGCACCCGCGTCAGCGTGGTGACCCGGCGGGTCGGGGATGTCGTGGAGGTCGCGGTGAGCGACCAGGGTCGGGGCATCTCCCCGGCCGACCAGGAGCGCATCTTCGAGCGCTTCTACCGGGTCGATGCCGCCCGCTCGCGCCTCACCGGCGGCACCGGGCTGGGCCTGTCGATCGTCAAGCACATCTGCGCCAACCACGGCGGGGACATCACGCTGTGGAGCCAGGAGGGCCAAGGGTCCACCTTCACCCTCCGGTTGCCCGCCCTGGTCGATGACCCCCGACCGGTCGGCTCGCTGGCCCCGGCCAGATCCGGCCGCCAGCCGCAGGTCGCCGACCCTGCCCACGGCACCGAGGCACCCGCATCCAGCACCCCACGAAAGGTGAGCCGATGACCCGCATCCTGGTGGTCGAGGACGAGGAGTCGTTCTCCGACCCGCTGTCCTACCTCCTGCGCAAGGAGGGCTACGACGTGGCCATCGCCGCGACCGGCCCCGAGGCCCTGGCCGAGTTCGACCGCAACGGGGCCGACCTCGTCCTGCTCGACCTGATGCTCCCCGGCCTGTCCGGCGTCGACGTCTGCCGCGCGCTGCGCCAGCGTTCCAGCGTCCCAGTGATCATGCTGACCGCCAAGGATTCGGAGGTGGACAAGGTGGTGGGCCTGGAGCTGGGCGCCGACGACTACGTCACCAAGCCTTACTCCGCCCGCGAACTGCTCGCCCGGATCAAGGCGGTGCTCCGCCGGCTCAGCGAGCCCGAAGAGCTCGTCCCGGCCACCGTCGAGGCTGGACCGGTCCGCATGGATGTCGAACGCCATACGGTGCAGGTCGACGGCCAGCAGGTTCCGCTGCCGCTGAAGGAGTTCGAGCTGCTGGAGATGCTGCTGCGCAACTCAGGTCGGGTGCTCACCCGTGGCCAGTTGATCGACCGGGTCTGGGGCAGCGACTACGTCGGCGACACCAAGACCCTCGACGTCCACGTCAAGCGGCTCCGCGCCAAGATCGAGCCGGACCCCTCCCACCCGGTCCACATCATCACGGTGCGCGGCCTGGGTTACAAGTTCGAGGCTGGAGCCTGAGCCCGAGGCACGACACACCGCGTCCCCGGCCGGGGGAAGACCAGGAAGGTGAGGGGCCTGGCCGGGGCAGGCGCCGGCGCGGGACTACTTACCCTGGTTCGCGACCTGCTGGATGGCGGCCTGCGCAGCGTCGGCGTCGAGGTAGCGGCCACGCGGGGTGACCGGCTTCAGGTCGGCGTCCAGCTCGTAGAGCAGCGGGATCCCGGTCGGGATGTTCAGCCCGACGATCTCCTCGTCGCTGATCCCGTCCAGGTGCTTGACCAGCGCGCGCAGGCTGTTGCCGTGCGCGGCGACCAGCACCGTCTTGCGCTCCAGGAGGTCGGGAACGATCTCGGCGTCCCAGTAGGGCAGCATCCGCTCGATGACGTCCTTGAGGCACTCGGTCAGCGGGATCTGCCCGTCGGCGTCGGCATAGCGCGGGTCGCCGTCCTGGGAGAACTCACTGCCCGGCTCGATCGCCGGCGGCGGGGTGTCGAAGCTGCGGCGCCAGAGCATGAACTGCTCCTCGCCGTACTTGTCCCGCGTCGCGGCCTTGTCCAGGCCCTGCAGCGCCCCGTAGTGCCGCTCGTTGAGCCGCCAGCTGCGCTGCACCGGGATCCAGTGCCGATCGGCGGCGTCCAGGGCCAGGTTGGCGGTCGTGATCGCCCGGCGCAGCAGGGAGGTGTGCAGCACGTCCGGCAGCAACCCTTCCTCCAGCAGCAGCTCACCGGCCCGGGCGGCCTCGGTCCGCCCCTTCTCGGTCAACGGCACGTCGACCCAACCGGTGAAGAGGTTCTTGGCGTTCCACTCGCTCTCGCCGTGGCGGAGCAGGATGAGGGTGCACTCAGCGCTCATAGACCAACCCTATCCGGGTCTTCCGGCTCCTCCGCCTGCGCCTCCAACTCGGCCCGGAAGGCCTCCAGGTTCGCCGTCGACTCACCACGCGAGATCCGCCAGGCCCACTCGCGCCGGATCGAGGTCCAGAAGCCCAGCCGCAGCAGGTCGTTGAAGGGTTCGTCGCAGGCCGTCAGCACCCCGCCGAGCAGCTCATCGATGCTCTCCTCGTCCACCCCGGCCAGCGGTATGCGTCCGGTGACGTAGACATCGCCGGCCTTGTCCACGGCATACCCCAGGCCGGGCAGGCGCAGCGCTCGCCGCAGCAGGAACCGGTAGAAGGCGGCGTGGTTCTCGTCCGGGTTACGGATCACGAACGCTCGCAGCTCCAGCGCGCGCTCGCCCAGCAGCAGCGAGACCACGGTGCGCAGCTTGCGCTCACCGGGCAGCGTGATCACGGTCTCGCCCGGGCGCGCGCCCTCCTCCCAGGGGACCTCGAGGGCGTCCAAGTGGGTATGCAGTGTGCTCGGGTCCATCCGCCAGCTCGCCTCCATCTCAGCTCACGCGGGTTCTTGTCTGGTCTGCGTGCTCGATCGCCTCCGCGTAGGCATCGAGCAGCCCGTCGACGGTGCTCTCCCAGCTGAAGGCGGCAGCGTGCTCGACCGCCCGCTGCGACCAGGCTGCCCGCTCCCCCGGCTCATCAAGCCTGTGCAGCGCAGCCTGGATCGCGTCCGCCCAGTCGGCCGGATCATGCCCCTCGACCAGCACCCCCACCTCCCCGACGGCGACCGGCAGGCCCCCGACGTGGGCGGCGATGACCGGGGTCCCCGACGCCAGCGCCTCCACGGCCACCAGCCCGAAGGACTCGTGGTGGGAGGGGACGGTGAGGAGGTCGGCGGCGCGGTACCAACGGGCCAGCTCATCCCGCGACATCGTGCTCTCCCGGTGCACCAGATCCCCGATCCCCTCCGCCTCGATGAGGCGCGCGAGGGAGTCGGGGCGGTGCAGGCCCGAGCCGGACAACCCGCCGAGAATAGCCACGACGAGCCGCTCGCGCAGCGCCGGATCACGACGGATCAACTCACCCGCAGCACGGACCAGCACGTCGGGTGCCTTGAGCGGCTGGAGGCGTCCGACGAAGAGCAGCACAGCCGCGTCTGGCGCGAGTCCCAGCTCCGCCCGATCCGCAGCGCGGTCCCCTGGTCGGAAAGTCTCGGTGGCGACGCCCGGGTGCACGATGCGCACCCGCGCGGGGTCAGCGTCGTAGAGGTCGATCAGCGCGCGCGCCTCCTCCTGGGTGTTCGCGACCAGCGCGTCGGCGTCCCGGACGATCAGCGCCTCGCCCTCCTCCCGCACGGGCGGCTCCGGCGACTCCCCGTCAGCCAAACTGCTGTTCTTCACCCTCGCCATCGTGTGCATCGTGTGTGCCAGCGCGGCGGGCATCCCCACCCGCCCGAGTCGCTCTCGCACGAGGCGACCCACCACCCCGCTGAGCCAGTAGTGGGAGTGGATCACGTCATACGGCTCGGGGGCTCGGGCGAGCAACGCATCGGCGAACTCGCCCACGTGCTGCGGCAGCTCACCCTTGTCCGCGTCGGGCGGGCCGGCGGGCAGGTGGTGCACGGTGACGCCCGGACTGGGGGTGAGCGTGCCGGAGCCGCGCGGGGTCGTCCGGGTGAAGACATCGACCTGCACCCCGCGGCGGGCCAGCCGCACGGCCGTTTCCGCGACGTAGACGTTGAGGCCGCCCGCGTCGCCGGTGCCGGGACGTTCGAGCGGGGAGGTGTGCAGCGCGATCATCGCCACCCGGGTGGGTCTGGCGGTCGCGGCGGTGCTCACCCGCCCAGTCTGGCACGGCGCCTACGCTGGTCAGGTGCCCGCCAGAGAAGCCCGCGCGCGCCCCGTCGGGACGATCACGCGCGGCACGACCAACCCCAACCGGCTGCGGCGCGTGGACCGGTGGATGGCGTGGGCGCTTGGGGATCTGTTGCGGCGCAGCGAGTCCGCGCCCGTCGTGGTCGACCTCGGGTATGGCGCTTCTCCCGTCACCGTGCTCGAGCTCGCCGGGCGGCTGAGGGCGGTGCGGGAGGATGTGCGCCTCGTCGGGGTGGAGATCGATCCGGAGCGAGTGGCGCGCGGGGAGGCGGTCGCGGATCCGCCGCGGGTGGAGTTCGCGCTGGGCGGTTTTGAGGTGCCAGTGCCGGACGGCGCGCGGCCCAGCGTGGTGCGCGCGTTCAACGTCCTGCGCCAGTATGCCGAGGAGGACACCCCCGGTGCGTGGGCGCGGGTGGTGGGTCGGCTCGCGGCCGGAGGCGTGCTCGTCGACGGGACCTGCGACGAGATCGGCCGGCTCGCGACCTGGGTGGATGTGTGGGCGGCCGGCTCAGGAACGAGCCGTGCCGGGGTGGGACCTGGCCGTGGCGGGGTGGGGCCAGCCAATGCTCCCGTGCCCCACTCGCTCACCCTCTCGTGGCGTCTGGCCGGGCTGGAGACGCCTTCGGTGATCGCCGAGCGGCTGCCCAAGGTGCTAATCCACCGCAACGTCCCCGGTGAGGGCGTGCATGCCCTGATGAACGCCCTGGACCGCGCGTGGGCGGTGCAGGCGCCGCTGGCGTCATATGGCGCTCGGCAACGCTTCGTCGCCACCGCCCGATCGCTGCGCGATGAGGGCTGGCCGGTGCTGCACGGCCCAGCGCGCTGGCGGCTGGGCGAGATCAGCGTGGCGTGGGAGGCCGTTGCCCCGCGCTGAGAAGGTCCGGACGCCCGGTCGCCCCTCACGTCCGAACTTTCAGACGTGCACAACGAGACGGTTCAGCACGAAACCCCAGGTCAGCGAACGCTCAGCCGTCGTTGTGCACGTTTGAAGTTCCAGAATCTGGGCGCCTAGGCACTCACACACCAGGTTTGGAGGCAAGGCGGACCGTTCACGGCGCCGAGAGGAACTCGCCCACCAGTTCCCGCGTGCGGTCACGCTCTTCCCACATCAGCCCGCCGCCACCGGCAATGTGCAGGGTCGCATCCGGCAACAGCTCGGCCACCTCGTGCGCGATCGCGGCCGGGTGGGTCGCATCGCCCTCCTGCCCCAGCACGAGGACCGGGCAGGTCACCTCCCGCAGCACCTCGCGATCCACCAGTGGCACCTGGCTCGGCAGCACCCGCAGGGCGGAAGCCACCCCGCTGGCCAGCAGGATCTCGGCCTGGCCGAGTGCCCACGTCCGCAGCGCCGGATCCTCCTGGACCGCTGGCGGCTGGTCCGCCACGAGGTGGTCGGCCACTGCCTCGGGATCACCGGACTCCACCCGTTCCGCGAGCCCCTCCAGCGCCGCCATGGCGACGTCATCGCGCGGCTGGTCCAGCGCCGCAGGCAGCACGAGGACGACGCGGTCGAAGCGGTGCGGCTCACTCGCGAGCCCCCGCATCAGCGCCCCGGCGCCCATGCTGATCCCCAGGGCGCGGTCGGCCAGCACGTCCGGATGGTCGGCGACGGCCCAGACCTCGGCGGCGAGCTCGGCATACCCCCAGGCGCCGGGTGGGACGTGCGACCGTCCATGACCGCGCAGGTGCACGAACGCCTTACGGCCGGCCACGCGGGTGCCGTAGGGACGGGTGGTGCCGATCGAGCCCGCGAGGCCGTGCACGAAGAGCGTGTGCGGCCGCCCCTCGCCGACGCGCAGCACCTCGAGCGGTCCGTCGGGTCCCTCGATCAGGTCCGTATGTGGTGAGGCAGCTCGGGTGCGCCGGGTCACCACGGCCCGTAGGGACCCATGTGGGAGGTGTTCCCACCGCGGCCCTGGACCGCCGTGACCGCAGGCTTGACGTCGGCGAGATAGACCCCGGCCGCGACGACCGCGATCACGTTGAAGAGGTTGAACGGGCTGAACATGAAGATGAACCCGAGTACCGTGGCGCCGCCGGTGAGCAGCAGCCAGAAGTTCTTGGTGCGCTTGCCCGCGGCCACGAAGGCGTCCTCGCGCGTGCGGATGCAGTGGATGAGCGCCCACAGCATCATCGCGAAGAGACTCACCCCGACGACGACCTGCAGGAGGTTCTGGAGGTTGTAGATGGCGGGCATGGTCCCAGCGTAGGTCTTGTCGCTGGGAGTTCGGTGACGCCGGGCAGCACCCGGCGCTGCTCGAACCTTCTGCTCAGACGTCCACGAGCACGGTGAAGGGCCCGTCGTTGACCAGCTCAACCTGCATCATCGCCCCGAAGACGCCGGTCGCGACCTCGATCCCGCGCGCCCGCAGCGCCGCCACGACGGCGTCCACGAGCGGCTCGGCCACCTCCCCCGGCGCGGCCGCCGACCAGGACGGGCGGCGCCCCTTGCGCGTGGCCCCGTAGAGCGTGAACTGGCTGACCACCAGCACCGGGGCACCGATGTCGCTCACCGACTGCTCGTCGTGCAGGATCCGCAGCTCGGCGATCTTGCGGGCCATCGCCTCCACCTGAGCCGGGCCGTCATCGTGGGTCGCAGCGACCAGGGCGACCAGCCCAGGCCGGTCGATCGCACCGACGATCTCCCCATCCACCGTGACGCTCGCCCGCGTCGCCCGCTGCAGCACCGCCCTCATCGCTGCGCCCCGACGCCGGTCACCACCATCGGCTCAGCCCAGCAGCGCACGCACGACCCCGACCTTCTGTCCGTGCCCCTTGACCACGGCCTCGGCATCCAGCTCTGCCAGCACGCGGCCCACCTCCGGCCCCAGCTCCCGTGCACCCAGGTGGCGCAGCGCCGCGGTGGCGACCACCACCCGGGCGCGCTCTGCCCCGTCCGCGATCTTCACGGTGAGGCCGGTCCCGTCGGCCAGCCCCACGGCATACACGGACTCGGCTCCGTCCTTGGCGATCAGGCCCGGGACGCCGGCGATCAGGCGCGTCACGTCCCGGCCGGTGCCGCCGAGCCACTCGGGGTGGGCGGCGATGGCGTCGGCGACGCGGCGCTCGGGGGTGCCCTCGCCGGCACCGGCGATCCGGCCGAACGCACGCGCCAGGCCGACCGGGGTGACCCCATGCGCGGGGGCGCCGCAGCCATCGACGGTGGTCACGGTGACCGGCTCGCCGGTGAGTTCCTCGATCACCTCGACGATCAGCCGCTGGAGCGGATGGTCGGCCTGGAGATACGTGCCGGTGTCCCAGTCCGCGGCGACGCAGGCGGCGAGCATGCCGGCGTGCTTGCCGGAGCAGTTCTGTGCGAGGGCGGTCGGCTCCTGCCCCGCCTGGATGAACTCGCGCGCGGCAGCGTCGTCGAGCGGGCGGGAGGGGGTGTTCTGGAGCGCGGTCGCGTCGAGGCCGACCGCGTCGAGGATGCGGCGCGCGCCCTCCTGGTGGAAGTCCTCGCCCGGGTGGCTGGCGGCGCTGAGGGCGACGAGTTCCTCGCTCGCGAACTCGGCTCCCGCGCGGAGCATCGCCACGGTCTGGAGCGGCTTGAGGGAGGAGCGCGGCAGGATCGGGGCGTCGACCGGGCCGAGCGCGATCAGCCGGCTGCCGTCGCGGTCAAGGGCGGCGACGACGCCGTGGTGGACCGACTCGACGAAGTCATTGCGGACGACCTCGGCGACGACCGGCGCCTGGGCGAGCGGGCTGTCCGAGGGCGCGAGGGAGATCTGCGGCATGCGCCCGATCCTCTCAGCCGCCCCCGTATGCCGTGTGGCCGGGCAGTCCCGCGCGTCCGGTTGGGCTGTGGCGCGACCTGGCGCGCGTTCGGTCGGGCTGTGGGGCGACCTGGTGCGCGTTCGGTCGGGAAAGAGGGGGTGGGGTGGGGTGGGGCTAGGGGGTGAGGATGAGGGTCTGGGCGGCGCTGGTGGTGCCGGCGAGCAGGACGGCGTCGGGAGCGGTGTTGCGCTTGATGATCGCGAGCGCGATCGGTCCGTCCTCGTGGTGGCGGGCGATGGTGGTGAGGTGGCCGACCGCGCGGCCGCCGTCGACGGGGGTCAGCTCGGTGCCGGGCTCGGGCAGGACGTGGCCGGAGCCGTCGAGGTGCAGGAAAACGACGCGGCGCGGGGGGCGGCCGAGGTTCTTCACCCGGGCCACCGTCTCCTGGCCGCGGTAGCAGCCCTTGTGCAGGTGGACAGCGGTGCGCAGCCAGTCCAGCTCGTGCGCGATCGTGCGGTGATCGGTGTCCACGCCGGCCCGGGGCCGCCAGGCCGCCACGCGCAGTGCCTCGGCGGCCCAGGTGCCCGCAAGCGGTCGTCCGGCCACCGCCTGCTCCAGGTCTTCGACCGGCACGATCAGCTCACGCCAGGCCCGGCCATGGCCAGGGTGCTCCTGCCCTTCCGGCCCGTAGCAGAAGGTGTCCCCCACCGGGCCGGGCCACGGGTCGACCCAGGCCAGCGGCTCCCCCTCGGCGGAGGGGCGGCCGATCGGCTCGCCGAGCACGGCATACCGGTGCGAGACGTCGGCCACCTCGACCCGAAGCATGAAGCGCATCGAGTCCAGCCAGGCGGTCACTGCCTCGGCACCGCCGGGCTCGGTGGTCAGCCACGCCGTCTCGCCGTCGTCCACGAGGTGCAGCGCGTGCTCGATGTGCCCCTTGGGCGAGAGGATGAGCGTCTCAGCGCTCTGCCGGGGTGCCAGGTCGCTGATCTGCTGGGTGGTCAGCGAATGCAACCAGGTCAGTCGATCGGGGCCGCTGACGGTCACCACGCCACGGTGGGACAGATCGACCACAGCCAGGCCTTCGGCCAGCAGCTGCTGCTCCTTGTGGGGAGCGCCGTAGTGCGCGGCGACACCCGCGTCGGCCCCGGTGCCGTCCACGGCGCCCGGTCGGGACAACAGCACGCTCGGAACCTGGCTCATGTCGTGCACGGTACGGCACTGCTGTGACAGCGATTCCCCAGCCTGGGCCCGTAGACTCCACGCTCATGGCGTATGCGGACGACGCCTCCTATGAGGCCTACGACGACTACGACGGCGGCGACGACCCGCGCTTTGAGCGGCGACGCCGCAAGAAGCGGCACCCGCTGCGCTCCTTCGTCGCGGTGATCGGCGTCCTGGCGCTGCTCGGCGTGGTCGCCATCGGCGGCTACGCCTTCTATCTGCAGCGCACCGTGTCCCAGAACGTCGAGCACCAGGATCTGCTCGCCAAGGAGAACGCGGTCATCACCATCTCCCCCAACCTCACCGGCGGCAACCAGCCCGGCACCGAGGACGGCGACCCCTCGGATGAGGGAGCGGGAGCGCCCGACGAGGAGGCTGGCGACACCTCGGACAAGGCCGCTGACCCCAGCACCGGCGAGGACGGTGAGGACGAGGGCGTGGCCCCGCTGGTTGACGAGGACGGCGAGGAGCTGGACTACCAGGGCGGTGAGATCACCGCGACCACGCCGGAGCGCGACCCCCGCGCCGGAGATGCGCTGAACTTCCTCATCATCGGCTCGGACTCCCGCGACCTCAGCGTCGAGCGGGGCCGCTCGGACGTCATCATCCTCATGCACATCAGCGGCGACCGCGAGCGCGTCGACCTGATCCACTTCCCGCGCGACCTGTTCGTCCCGATTGCGGGCACGGGCGGCTCCTCCAAGATCAACGCGGCCTACTCCTACGGCGGCGCGCCCCTGCTGGTGCAGACCCTCCAGCCGCTGGTGAACGTGCCGATCGACCACGTCGTCATCACCAACTTCGAGAGCTTCAAGGCGATGACCGACGCCATCGGCGGCGTCACCGTCCAGGTCACCGAGGCCGGTGGCGGTTTCAGCACCGGAGCTCACCACATGAACGGCGAGCAGGGCCTGCGCTTCGTCCGGGAGCGCTACTCGCTGTCCCAGGGCGACATCTCCCGCGGCGAGCGGCAGATGCAGTTCATCAAGGGCATCATGAACAAGGCGCTGTCCGTGGACACCCTCACCAACCCGGCCCGGGTCGCCAACTTCGTGGATGCGGCGACCAGCAACCTCACCGTGGACCGGGACCTGCAGGTGAGCGACATGCGCGACCTCGGATTCTCAATGCGCAACGTCCGCGGCGGCGACATCCACTTCTGGCAGGGCCCGTGGTGCGGCATCTCCAACCACCCGGTCGCCGGCTCGATCGTGGTGATGGCGGGCTCGCAGATGGGCGTGCTCAGCGAGCACCTGCGGACCGATTCGATGTCCAGCTATGTGGACAACGTCTCCCCGCGCAGCGGCTTCGGCGGCTGCTGAGGCCCAGACCCGCGTCAGGTCTCAGTCCGCTTGCGGCTCACACCCGCTTGAGCTCTGCGGACACATGGGACTGCAGGGCGTGACCGGTGGCAGCCATGTCCATCACCCACATCATGTTGCCGTTGACGTAGCCGTACATCCGGTGGGCCGCGGAGTACTCCTTGGCCTGCGGGCTGCGGATGACGCCGTCGGTCTGCAGCTCGACACGGGCCGGGCTGGTCTTGCCGTAGTACATCTCCACGATGCCGGTCGGGTGCGCCAGCAACAGCTCGACCTCGTCATCGGGCTGGGGCCGCCAGAAGCCGGTCTCGATGGCGGCCGCGCGCTCCTTCTCGCCCTGCTCGTTGAGCAGCCAGGTCCGGGAGGTCCACATCAGGAAGGGCCGCCCATCGTGGGTGACGTCGATCTCCTGCCCGAAGTTGCGGGACTCGATCGAGGGGTAGCCGACCACCCCGGCACCGGCCCAGGATCCGATCATCCAGGCCAGCGGCGCGAGGTCGGGGTGCATGGTGGGATCGATCTCGATAGGCACGCCCCCCATGCTAGGGGAGGTAGATCGCGCGAGGTGGACCCCGCTAGGGCCGCGAGGTGGACCCTGCTAGGGCAGCGCCTCGGGTACGAGCACCAGCGCGACCAGCACCGGCACCACGCCCACGATCAGCACCGAGGCGACCGCGGCCACCAGCCGGGGCCGTGCGTGCGCCATCGTCGGCAGCGGCGCGAGCACCTGACGCATCGCGTGGCTCAACGCCCCGGACGCCACCCCGACGAGCAGCCACGTCGTCCACGGGACGCCGAGGCCCAACGCCACCCCGACCGCCGACGCGCCGCCGGTCACCATGGCCATCGCGGTCAACCAGGGACCGGCCCAGTCCCACCGGTCCAGGATGTCGCCGATCGCCGACGCCCCTGCCGCCGAGAGAGCACCCAGGACCAGCGCCACCCCCTCCGGCGTCCGCGAGGCGGGCAGCAGCAGGACACCGCAGCCGACCAGCCCGAGGGCCAGCACCACGGCGCTCACCGACTGGACCACGCGCGGCCGCCCGTCACGTCGCAGGATCTGATGGACGAAAGCAGCGATCATTGCCAGGGTCAACGCCGCCGGCATCCAGCTCAACCACGGCGGGTCCTCACGCAGCGCCACCGCGCTGACCACCGCCAGCCCGCCGAGCACGATCGTGCCGACGGTGCCGCGCGGGGTCGGCAGGGAGAGCAGTCCGGTCCACCCCCAGGCCAGCAGGACGGAGGCCGCCGCCAGCGAGACCGCCAGCAGCCACGGCGCCGAGAGCACCGCCGCACCCAGGACCACGCACACGACCAGCACCGCGCCGGCCACCTGGGCCGACACGACGGGACGCAGCGGGACGCTGGGAGCGGGCAGGGTCGACATCAGCACCAGTATCCCAGCCGCTGCCCCATATTCTGTGGTGGTGGCAGACCTGGTCCTCCTCACCCCCAGCACCCCGGCCCCGGCCGCGGTGGCCACGGTGCTCCCCGGACTGGCCCTGCTTCCCCACGTCGTCACCGTCAAGGGGCTGGATCCCGCCGCGCTGCTCGCCGCCGACCACGAGCCCGATCTCGTCCTCGTCGATCTGGTCACCGACCTGGTCGCCGGACACGGCGCGTTGAAGACGATGGCCGCGCTCGAGCTCGGCCCCCCGGTCCTCGCGGTCCTCGGCGACAGCGCCCTGGGGCTGGTCGACCACCAGTGGTCCCTCGACGATTTCGTGGTCGCCGGCGCCGGACCGGCCGAGATCTCCGCCCGTCTGCGCCTGCTGCTCAGCCGGCCCCGCACCGAGCCCGGCACGAGCGCGCCCGGGGGGGAATCGACATACCGGGACGATCCGAGCCCGATCCGCGTGGCCGACGTGGTCGTGGACGAGGCGAGCTGGTCGGTCCGGGTGGGTGGGCAGCCGCTGGACCTGACCTTCAAGGAGTTCGAGCTGCTGCGCTATCTGGTGCAGCACCCGGGCCGCGTGGTGACGCGCGACGTGCTGCTGCAGGAGGTCTGGGGGATGGATTACTACGGCGGCACGCGGACCGTGGACGTGCACATCCGGCGGCTGCGCGCCAAGCTCGGCTCGGAGCGCGAATCGCTGATCGGGACCATCCGCGGGGTGGGTTATCGCTTCAGCGGGCCGCGCGGCGGCGACCGCTGAGCCTCGTGCCAGACTGTCCCCATGCCCGGCCCGAACCCCCTCATCGAGGAGCTGCGGACCCTGCCACCACGCGTGTCCGGCGATGTGCTCGCCCTCGCGGTGCGAGCCGCCCAGCACGACGGTGTGAAGCCCCTGTCCGAGCAGACCGTGCTCCAGGCGCGACGCCTTCCCGAGGAGGAGACCTCTCCCACCTCGACCCACCTGGTCGTCCGTCGAGGCGAGGGCGACGGCACGATCGTGGCCTACGGGCACGTCGACGAGGGTGACCCCCAGGCCCCTTCTGCCGAGCTCGTCGTGGATCCCGCCCACCGTCGCCAGGGCATCGGCGGGCACCTGCTCGACCACGTGCTCGAGCGCTGGCCGGGGGTGCGGCTGTGGTCGCACGGTGACCTCCAGGACGCGCGGCGGCTCTACACCTCCCGCGAGCTTGAGGTCGTCCGCGAGCTGTGGCAGATGAGTCGGCCGCTGGAAGGCGAGTGGTCCGAGCTGCCCGACTCGGTCGACCTGCCGGACGAGCTGGCCGTGCGCCCCTTCCGGGTCGGCCAGGACGAGGAGGCATGGCTCGCGGTCAACGCGCGGGCCTTCGCCGACCACCCCGAGCAGGGCCGGATGACACTCACCGATCTGCGCGAGCGCGAGGGCGAGCCGTGGTTCGACCCGCAGGGCTTCCTCGTGGTCGAGGACCGCGCCGAGCGCGACGAGGAGGGGGTCGCCCGGCTGGCGGCCTTCCACTGGACCAAGGTCGAGGACAGCGGTGACGGCGAGGTGTATGTCGTGGGCGTCGACCCCGACTACCAGGGCCGAGGGCTGGGCAAGGCGGCGACGCTGCTGGGTCTGCTCCACCTGCGCGCGCGAGGCGCCGAGACGGCGACGCTATATGTGGACGGCGACAACGCGGCGGCGATCGCGACCTATCACCGGCTCGGTTTCGAGCGGTCGGCGATCGATGTCCAGTATGCCGCGGGGTCGCCCTCGTGATCGGAGTCTCGTGAGCAGGGTGTCGGTGCGGGCGGCCGGGGTGCTGCCCTATCGGGTGCGCAAGGGTCAGCTCGAGGTGGCGATGGTCCACCGGCCGCGCTATGACGACTGGTCCTGGCCCAAGGGCAAGTTGGACCGTGGTGAGGATTGGGCCACGGCTGCGGCGCGCGAGACCGTGGAGGAGACCGGCCTGACGGTGCGGTTGGGGATGCCGCTGCCGGAGGCCCAGTACCGCCTGCGGGGTGGGCAGCTGAAGCGGGTGCGCTATTGGGCGGGTGAGGTGATCGGGGGCAGCGGGGAGCTCGAGCACGAGGTCGACGAGGTCATCTGGCTCTCCCCCGACAAGGCCGGATCGAGGCTGTCCTACGAGCGCGACTGCGAGCAGCTGGGAGCGCTGGTGACGTTGGAGCGGGCCGGCCTGCTGGACACCTGGCCGCTGCTGGTGGTGCGCCACGCGACGGCGCTTCCGCGCGGGAACTGGAAGAAGCCGGATCCGCTGCGACCGCTGGACGATGCTGGCCACCGATGGTCGGCGCACCTCGTGCCGCTGCTGACGGCCTATGCTCCGACCCGGCTGCTGAGCAGTCCGTCGGTGCGGTGCTACGACACGGTGAAGCCGTTCGCCACGGTGTCCGGGGTGGAACTGGTCACCAAGAAGGGACTGTCCGAGGAAGGCTTCGAGGCCGACCCGAGCAAGTTGGACAAGCACCTGGGCCGACTGCTCGATGCCGGTGAGCCGGCTGCGCTGTGCACGCACGGTCCGGTGCTGGAGCCGCTGCTGGCCACGGTGCGTTCGCTGGCCGGCAAGGAGCTGGACAGCGGCTCGCGCAGTCTGCTGACCCGGCTGCGCAAGAAGTCGCTCGACAAGGGAGAGGTGCTGGCGTTGACGATGACCGGCACGGGTGCCGACGCCCGCGTGGTCGCGCTCGAGCGGCACCGCCCGCCGAGCTGAAGTCCTGAGGTCGCCAGGCCCCGACAAGAGTGTGTGCGTGCCGGACCGGGAGCGCCTCTCGGCGCGTGGCCGCTCGTAGCGGCGAATGTTGGAGCCCGGGGCTGCCGCGGCCCGGCACGCACAGAAGCATAACGGCGCCCACCCCGCAGATGTTCCCGAGCGCGATCCCGCGCCACCGCCCGTGCCACATCGGGGCACTCACAGGCGAAACACCGCGATTCCGCGCCACCGCCCGGGCCACATCGGGGCACTCACAGGGGAAACACCGCGATTCCGCGCCACCGCCCGGGCCACATCGGGGCACTCACAGGGGATGGCGTGGCTGGGTCCAGGTGGTTGGAGACGATCCGAGACCTGTTGGAGACGATCCGAGACCTGTTGGTGACGATCCGAGACCTGTTGGAGACGATCCGAGAGCTAGTGCAGGTCCCCCAGGCGCCACAGCCGGGCGCTGGCGGTGAGGTCGTCGGCGGTATCGCGCAGGCGCGCACCCCGCTCGGCCTGCGCCGTCGGGATGTCGTCGACTCCGGGCTCGGCCAGGCCCACCGAGACCACGCGGCAGAAGGCCGCAGCGCGTTCGAGGGCAATCGCCAGATCTCCGGTGAAGACACCGGTCAGGATCTCCTCGGTCAGCGCCCGCAAGGCATCGGGCTCGGGCGGCTCGGCCACGCCGGAGATCGCCCGGTAGACCTCTGCGTGCGCCGCACCCCCAGCGAACAGGCGGGCCACCTCGTCGGGCTGGCGCAACACCCACTCGCGTAGGAGATAGAGCCGCCACAGGGTCCCCGGCAGCGTGCGCGCCGGTCGATCGGCCCACATCTCAGCCACCGTCGCCAACCCCAGTTCCTCGACCAGGGCGACCAGTCGTCCGGTCAGCTCGGGGTCGTTGCGCCCGGTGCGGCCTCGCCCGACCACGAGCTCGGCGGTGCGGTGCGCAGCCTCGGCCACCTCCAGAGGATCAACTCCGCCGGCGACGTCCTCCAGCACCTCGGCCGGCCGCAAGGTCGGCCGGTGGAAGGGGCGCCGCGACGCTCCCGACTGGGCTCCCTCACTCATCGGCCACCACCTTCCTCATCATCGGCCTCGCTACCGGGCTCCTCCGGCCACCCGCTCAGCAGCACGACCGAGTCGACGCCGACGGACACTCGACCGTTCGCCTGGTCCACCTGGCCGAAGTGTGCCACTACCTGGGCCGACGCGGGCGGATCAAGCGTCAGTGATGCAACCGGGCTCACCGCATCGCCAGCCTCTCCGGCCGCGTCTCGGCCCGCCTCGACATCTCCGCGACCTCCCAGCACAGCGACCATCCGCACGTCACCACGCACCACCGTGAGCACCTCTCCCGGTGCGTCGGCAGCCTGGGCGGGGTCACGCCATACGGACCCCTGGGCCAGCGGGGTCGACCGGAGGCCGGGCAGTTCGCGCCGCAGCCGGATGAGGTCGCGGTAGAAGGCATACAGCCGACCGTGGTCGCCCTCGTGGACCTCCTCCCAGCGCAGCGTCGACGCGGTCACCGTCCCCTCGTCCTGCGGGTCCGGCACCTCGCCGGCCCAGCCGTGCTCGGCGAACTCCCGCTGCCGTCCCTCGCGGATCGACTCGGCGAGCCACTCCTCCTCGTGGTCGGTGAAGTACTGCCACGGGGTCGAGGCGCCCCACTCCTCGCCCATGAACAGCATCGGCGTGTAGGGCGCGGTGAGCAGCAGAGCCGCCCCGATCGCCGCCCGTCCGACCGGCATCCCGTGCCCGATCCGGTCGCCCGGCCCCCGATTGCCGATCTGGTCGTGGGTCTGCAGCGAGGCGACGTAGCGCCAGCCCGGGGTGACCTCGGGGTCGACCGGTCGGCCGTGATGGCGACCGCGGAAGGAGGAGTAGCTGCCGTCGTGGAAGAACGGGGTGCGGCCGAGCACCTTGGGCAGGCTGTCGGGATCGTCGGCGAAGTCCCCGTAGTAGGCCTGGGTCTCACCGGTCAGCACCGTGTGCAGCGCGTGGTGGATGTCGTCGGCCCACTGCCCGTGCAGCCCGATCCCGCCGGAGCCACCAGGTCCGCGCGGGGTCACCGTGGCGGGGTCGTTGCGGTCGGACTCGGCGACCAGCGTCCTGGGTATGCCGTCGCTCGCCGCGATCTCGTCCGCGAGGCGCCCGAGGTCCTCGAGGAGGTGGACGGCGCGCTCGTCGTGCAGGGCGTGCACCGCGTCGAGGCGGAGCCCGTCGAGGTGGTAGTCCTGCAGCCACATCCGGGCGTTGTCGAGCAGATAGGCGCGGACCTGGTCGCTGCCGGGGCCGTCGAGGTTGACCGCTTGGCCCCAGGGGGTGTGGTGGCGGTCGGTGAAGTAGGGCGCGACCTGGCCGAGGTAGTTGCCGCTGGGGCCGAGGTGGTTGTAGACGACGTCGAGCCAGACCGCGAGGCCCTTGGCGTGGGCGGCGTCGACCAGGCGGGCGAGCCCGTCGGGGCCGCCATAGGACTCCTGGACCGAGTAGAGCGCGACGCCGTCGTAGCCCCAGCCGTGGCGACCGGGGAAGGAGGCCACCGGCATCACCTCGATGACGGTGATGCCGAGGTCGACGAGGTGGTCGAGATGCTCGATCACGCCGTCAAAGGTGCCGTCGGGGGCGAAGGTGCCGACGTGCAGCTCGTAGACGACGGCGTCCTCGAGGTGGACGCCGCGCCAGGTGTCGTCGCTCCAGGTGAACAGGTCGGTGTCGACGAGGCGGCTGGGTCCGTGGACGCCGTGCGGCTGGCGGCGCGAGCGCGGGTCCGGGACGGGCGTGCCGCCGTCGATGCTGTAGGCGTAGGTGCCGTCGAAGGGCCGCACGTCGATCTCGTCCAGCTCCCACCAGCCAGCCCGGGGATGACCTTCGTCGGCGAAGTGCTCGCCACGACGCAGCGCCCTCCGCTCGGGCTCGGCGACATCGCCGAGCAGGATGTCGACCGAGTCGGCGTCGGGGGCCCAGAGGTCGAAGCGGTGGGCTGTCGGCGTGATCTTCATCGGGGTCCTTCCTGCAGGTCGCGGGCCCGGACGAGCAGGGCGACCGGGCGGTCGGCGAAGACGTCGGTGGCCAGCAGCGCGCCCTGACCGTCTCCGCGATCACCGGCGTAGTGCTCGGCCCCGGTCAGGGCGTCGACCCAGACGTCGGCGGGCAGCTCGACCTGGGTCTCGCCGAGGCCGCCTGCGGCACCGAGCGAGCGAGGTGCCCGGATGGTCAGCGTGGCGGCGACTCCACCGCGCAGGAATCCCAGGAGGTGCGGACCGGCGTCGATCCGCTCGTAGGAGGCGCCGGGACCGTAGGCCTGCGGGAGCCAGCTGCGCAGCCGCAGCACGCGGGAGGTCACCCAGAGCACCTCGTCGTCCAGGTCGGTCGGCCAGCCGGTGGCGTCCAGCCGGGCCAGCCGCGCCACCTGCTCCTCGTAGTCGACGGGGCGGCGGTTGTCGGGGTCGACCAGGGAGAGGTCGACGACACCGGAGCCCTGGTAGGTGTCCGGCACTCCGGGCAGCGTCAGTTGGAGGATCTTCTGGGCCAGGATCAGGGTGCGGATGGTCAACCAGTTGTCGCGGATGGCGGCGCCGATCGCCTCGCTGGTCTCCCCACCCTCGCCGACCATCTCCTCGGCCAGGGCGAAGACGCGGGACTCGTAGTCCTCGTCCGGCTCCACCCAGGTCGAGTGCTCCTTGGCCTCGCGGACGGCCTTGGTCAGGTATTCGCGCAGGCGCTCCTCGCTCACCCGCCCCGCGCCGACGAGCGTCTGCCACAGGAGGTGGGCGGTGGGCAGGTCGACGTCGTGCTCCTGCGCCGCGTCGCGGCCGAACTTGGCCAGCCGCGACCACGCCTCCCAGTCGCCGGCCACCGCCAGGATGCGGGCCCGGACGTCCTCACTGCGCTTGGTGTCGTGGGTGGACAGCGTGGTCAGGCCCAGCGGCCAGTGCTCGGCCTGGTGCTCGGCCCAGGCGTGCAGAAGTTCCTCGCCACCCTCGGGCGTCAGGCCGACCGAGGGGTCCGCGCCGACCTCGTTGAGGGCGACCAGGCGGTGCCAGCGGTAGAAGGCGGTGTCCTCGATGCCCTTGGCCATCACCGGTCCGGTGGTCTGCTGGAAGCGGACACACAGGTCGGCCGCGGCAGCGGGGTCCTGGGGGACGCCCTCCGGGTCCAGCAGCACCTGGCCCAGGGCCCCCAGCTCCGTATGCAGATCCTCCCGGGCCTCCTGCGCGTGGGCCAGGCCGTCGCGCAGCGGGGCAGCCATCGCCTCGTCCTCGGGCGAGGGCGGAGCGCCGGGGCGGACGTAGGCGCGATAGACGTGCACCGAGACGAGGAGCTCGATCAGCGCCTCCCGCAGCCGGTCCTGCTCCAGGTGGGGCAGGGCGCGGGTGGCCAGGCGCAGCAGCCGGTTGACCTCGGGGACGAGCAGCTGTTCGGCGGCCAGTCGCTTGCACCGGTCGATCTCGACGTGCAGGTCGGGCTCGCCGCCGGTCGCCACCCACGCGTTGGTGACGACATCGGTGGTGGTGGGGTCGACCAGGGCGGCGGACAGGGCGGCGTTCGCGTCATACCCCGTGGTGCCCTCGCAGGCCCACAGGTCGGGCAGCCGCTCGCTGCCCTCGAGGATCTTCTCCACCCAGACGGGGGCCCCGGGCCGCAGGTGGGCGCGCAGCATCTCCAGGTAGCCGGTCGGGTCGAACAGGCCATCCGGGTGGTCGATCCGGAAGCCGTCGACCACGCCCCGGTCGTGCAGGTCGAGCAGCTCAGCATGGGTGGCGGAGAAGACGTCCGGCTCCTCGACGCGCACGCCGATCAGGCCATCGACCTCGAAGAAGCGCCGGTAGTTGAGCACCTCCCCGCCCTCCCGCCAGTCGGCCAGCAGCCAGGCCTGGGCATCGAGCAGGGCAGGCAGGTCGTCGGCGAGGTGCTCGGTGCCGGGTCGCAGCGGCAGCACGTGCTCGTAGTAGCGGACCACCGGCTCCCCCGCCGCCGGCCCCTCGTCCTCGCGGCCCCGGTCGACGGTGATCTCCCCGGCCGCCAGCACGTCGGCGAGCGGCTGCCCCAGCACCGGGAGCCCGAAGCGTCCGCCGAGGTGGTCCCAGTCGATGTCGAACCAGTGCGCCCGGGCGGCCGTCGGGCCGTCGCGGAGCACCTCCCACAGCGGGGCGTTGCTCCACAGCGGCGAGACCAGCGCCATGTGGTTGGGCACGATGTCGACGATCACCCCCATCCCCCGCCCGTGGGCCTCCTCGGCGAGGCGCTCCAGGCCGTCGCGGCCGCCCAGCTCGGGGTTGACGGTGCTGTGGTCCAGCACGTCGTAGCCGTGCTCGGAGCCGGGGACCGCCGTCAGGATCGGGGAGAGATAGACGTGGCTGACACCGAGCGCCTCAAGATACGGAAGGACGCGGAGGGCGTCGGCACAGGTGAACCCCGCGTGCAGCTGCAGGCGGTAGGTCGCGGTGAGGGGACGGTCGGCGGGCAGGGCGGCGGCAGCGTTCATGTCAGGCCCATTGTCGCAAAGACCGAGCCCGGGCTCCCGTGCTCAGCCGCGGGAGCCCAGGAACCAGCCGAGGAGGATGGCGACGAGCGCGATCGCCAGGGTCACGGCATACCGGGCCATGCGGCGGGCCCGATGCTGGGTGACCTGCTCCTGGGTGCCTACGGCGACAGCCCCCAGATCGATCCCGCTGGGGGCCCGGAAGACCCGCCGCAGCAGCTCCTCGAGCTGCCGCAGCGTGGTCGGGCGGGGGTGGATGCTCACGGCGGGCTCCCTACTCGGTGCCGTGCTCGGGGTCGAGATAGGCCAGGTTGGCTGCCGTCTGCTCGGCGATCTGGGTGGCGGCCTCGATGGCGCGCTCCTCGGTCGTGGCCTGGACGGTGACGCCCACCAGGTAGTCGCCCTGGCGGACCATCGCTCCGGCCATCTCGATCCCGCCCCACGGCGCGGCGCTGGCGACGAGCAGGTGGTCGGTGTCAGCACGACCCGGCCAGTCCCGCAGCGGCGGGTTGGCATCCGTCCACCGCGCGTCGGTGACGAACTCACCGGTGCGGAAGCTGTCCAGGATCGCCGCGGAGTCGTCCCACGCGGTGATGTTGATCTCCACCGTCTCCTGCTCGAGGGTGTTGGTGCCGTCGTAGTAGGAGAAGTTGGCGCCAGCCAGCGCCTCGATCATGCCGGTGTACCCGTGGTTGGCGACCATGAAGCTCATCAGCGGCATCGTGCGGGGGTACTGGCTCGCCGACTGCGGCGAGCCGAAGACGTCCAGGAAGGCGATGCCGGTCGGCCGGGCGTCGGGGATCTGCCAGGCGTTCGGCAGGTCCGGGTTGTCCGGGCCCCACGTCACCGGGGGCAGTGCGTCCGGATTCTGGAAGGGCGGCGTGTCCGAGACCACCTCGACGGTCTGCGTCACGCTCGCCTGGTCCGGGCGCCCGGTCACGCTCGCCTCGTCCTGCGGGGCCTCGGTGAGGGCAGCGTCGCGGGGGAGCAGGTCAGCCTGGTCAGCTCGGCCGCGGCCACCGCCGCCGACCTCTACCGCATCCTCACCGACGGCGACCTGCTCGCCCCGCAGGACAACGTGCCCCAGCACCAGTGGCTCACCACCGGCGACCCGCAGGCCTTCACCTTCCTGGCGCAGCGCTTCCTGGGGCCCGAGGTCGAGCAGGTGCACCAGGCCTTCGTCGGGCGGCCGGAGGAGGGCCTGGGCGTCCGGGCGGGCTGACTGGGCCGTATGACGAACTGATAACGATCTGTTCATGCAATTGATTTCGGGTGGTTGTGAATCTCCTCTTTTCCCTAGGGTGTGGCGCCGGTGGCCGGTCACGGCTGCTGACGCGAATCTCGAAGGAGAAAGCTATGGATACCTGGCGTAACTACGACTGGGTAGGACTGCTGGAGAAGGTCGGCATCGCCGTCGTGATCCTCATCGTCACGTGGGTGGTCGCCCGGGCCGTCCGGTGGGCGTTCAAGAAGCTCGTCGCCCGGGTCGGCTTCCTGCAGCGGGAGTCACGCGACGGCGAGTCGCTCGGGGAGGCGGTGGGGCAGATCGCCTCGCTGCTGGTGTGGCTCTTCGGCCTCATCGCTGTCCTGCAGGTCTTCGCCCTCGACCGGGTCCTGGCCCCGATCCAGGGGATGCTGGAGTCGCTGCTCTCCTACGTGCCGAACATCATCGGCGCCGCGTTCGTCTTCTTCATCGGCTTCGTCATCGCCAAGATCGCCCGGCAGATCACGCAGACCGCGTTGGACTCGGCCGGGCTGGACCGGGCGGTCGCCCGGCTCAACGACCGGGCCGCCGCCGAGGGCCTCACCGACCCCGCGGATCCCGTGGACTCCGGGGACGCCGATGGAGCCCGGACCTCGACCACCCCCTCCGGCAGCACGACCAGCCTGTCCTCGATCGCGGCCAACCTGCTCTTCGCCGTCATCCTCATCGTGGTGGCCATCGCCGCCCTGCAGATCCTCGGGATCTCGGCCATCTCCGACCCGGCCGAGAGCATGCTGCAGATGATCCTGGATTCGATCCCGCGGATCATCGCCGCGGCGCTGCTGCTCGGGCTGGGCTACATCATCGCCCGCTACGTCGGCCAGCTGCTGGAGTCGACCCTGCGCGGGCTCGGTGCTGACCGCACCATCGCGGGTCTGGGCATCGTGCCCGAGGGCCGCAGCGCCTCGGCGATCATCGCGACGATCGCCCGCGTGGGCATCCTGCTCTTCTTCGCCGTCATGGCGGCGCAGATGCTGAACTTCCCCGCGATCACCGACATCCTGGCGGAGATCCTCAGCCTGGGTGGCCGGGTGCTCTTCGGCGGCGCCATCATCGCGGCCGGCGTCCTCATCGCCGGTCTGCTGCGGCGCACCATCGGCCACGGCACCGCGAGCAACGTCATCTACTGGGCCACCACCGCGCTGTTCGTCGCGATGGGCCTGAAGTACATGGGGATCGCCGACTCGATCATCAACCTCGCCTTCGGCGCGGTCGTGGTCGGCGGTGCGCTCGCCGCGGCCCTGGCCTACGGCCTCGGCGGCCGTGACGCGGCCGCCCGCTCCCTGGCCAAGATGGAGCCGAAGGTGGAGGACGGCGACCGACCGACCCCGCAGGTCTGACCCTCCGGTCTGACCGCCCTCACCCCCCCGAGGCACCCCTGGACCGCCCGGTCCGGGGGTGCCTCGTGCCTCGCGCTCGGTCTGTCCGGCCCGCACCGTGACAGACAAGATGTTGTCCCATGGACAAGGCTCTCGCTGCCGTCCATGGGACAACATCTTGTCTGTGGCAGGTTCGGCGAGCTGCTCGACCGTGAAGCGGAGCCCGATGCGGTCCCCTCAGTCGCCGTCCCAGACCAGCACCCCGTCCTGACCGACTCGCGCACCGTCGCTGACGGGGTGCTCGGTCAGCCGGCCGTCGTGCATGAGGTGTCGCACCGGGACGTCATGCAGCAGCGTCACGACGTCCGCGACGATGCGTCGGTGGCAGCGCCACCACACCGCCTCGCTGCACATGATCACGGTGCACTGGCGCTCGGCGTCGGCCAGCAGGTCCCGTATGGCGTCGGCAAACACCGGGGTGCGGGTGCCGGCCGCGTAGGCGCGGAACTGCGCGACCCGCCACCAGGGATCCGGGCTCTCCGCGTCTTCCTCCTTGGTGAGCCGCTTCCGACCGCCGAGGCGCTCCTCCCAGCGATAGCCGATGCCGCGCCCCGGCAGCCACTGTTCCAGAGCCTCGCGACGGGCGTCCGGGTTGTGCCTGCTGCCGGGGAAGCGGCGCACGTCCACCAGCTGCTCCACGCCGGCACCGAGGAGCAGGTCGCCGAGTGGCCCACGGTCGGGCTGAGTGGGCCGCGCTGCGGACCGCCTGCTCGGTGCATCCGAGTGCGTGGGCGATCTCGCGGTCGGCCAGGTCGTCGTAGTAGCGCAGCGCGATCACGGCGCGCTGCCGGTCGGGCAGGGCCCGCACCATCGACAGGACCGCCGCGCGGTCCACGACGTCCTGATCGGACGCGGCCGAGGGTGGGGCGGACCAGTCTGCGGTGACCGTCTCGTGGGAGATCACCTCGCTGGCCGAGCGACGTCGCTTGCTCGACATCAGCGTGTTCACCATGGTCCGGCGGACGTAGGCGTCGATGTTGTCGGCCTCGCTGAACCGGGACCACTTGGTGATGACGATCGCCAGGGTGTCCTGGACGAGGTCCTCGGCATCGGCCTTGCGTCCGGTCATCGCGTAGGCCAACCCCACCAACCGCGGCATCGCCGCTTCGACGTAGGCCTCGGCCTCCGTCTGCTGTGCCGACCGGCCAAACAGCCTCATGTCGGGATCCTCCTGCTCATGCGGTCAGGACGCGGTGGAAGCGCCCCGACGTTGCCTGTGACCTGCGTCACAGGCGCAGGACCTGCGGCACGAGGCGCGTGAGGCCGTCCGGGACCGCAGGACCTACGCTGGGTCACCATGACCTTCTCCCGCCCCGACCTGCGCGCCCTCGCGCGCGAGCGCATCCTCATCCTCGATGGAGGCTACGGGTCGATGCTGCAGCAGGTCGAGCTGGTCGAGGAGGACTTCCACGGGGAGGGCGAGGGCTGGGCCCAGCTGGCCGACCGCTCGCTGAAAGGCAACTTCGACCTGCTCGGGATCACCCGGCCGGACGTGATCGGTCAGGTGCACCGCGCCTATCTCGAGGCCGGGGCGGACATCCTGACCACCAACTCCTTCTCGGCCACCTCGATCGCCCAGGCCGACTACGCCGCCGAGCACCTGGTCCGCGAGATCAACCTGGCGGCCGCCCGGGTCGCCCGTCAGGTCGCCGACGAGGTCGAGCAGGAGACTGGCCGGCCCCGCTACGTCGCCGGCTCGCTGGGCCCGACCAATCGCACCGCCTCCCTGTCCCCCGACGTGGAGCGGCCAGAGCTGCGCACCGTCACCTACGACCAGCTGCGCGCGGCCTATGCCGAGCAGGCGCAGGCCCTCCTCGACGGCGGGGCCGACCTGCTCCTGGTCGAGACGGTCTTCGACACCCTCAACGCCAAGGCGGCGCTGCACGCGATCGCCGACGTCCAGCAGGCCCGCTCCGAGTCAGGTATGCCGCCGCTGCCCGTCATGCTGTCCGGCACCATCACCGACGCCTCGGGTCGGACCCTGTCCGGTCAGACGCCGGAGGCCTTCGCCGTCTCGGCCGAGCATGTGGACCTGCTCTCGATCGGGCTCAACTGCGCGCTCGGCGCGGAGGCGATGCGGCCCTACCTGCGGGAGCTGGGCACCGCCGCCCCGCGTGCGCTGACCTCGGTGCACCCCAACGCCGGGCTGCCCAACGCCTTCGGCGGCTATGACGACACCCCGGAGGAGATGGCCGAGGTCCTGGGCTCGATGGCCGCCGAGGGGCTGATCAACATCGTCGGCGGCTGCTGCGGCACCACCCCCGACCACATCCGCGCGATCGCCGAGGCCGTGGGGCGGGCCGATCCCCGGGAGCTGTCGACGGGCTCGCCCTACCTGCGCACCTCGGGGCTGGAGGCGTTCACGCTCACGCGGGAGGTGAACTTCGTCAATGTCGGCGAGCGGACCAATATCACCGGCAGCCCGAAGTTCGCCCGGCACGTCCGCGAGGGTGACTGGGACGCAGCCATCGCGGTGGCCCGCCAGCAGGTGGAGGCCGGCGCCCAACTGATCGATGTCAACGTCGATGAGGGCATGCTCGACGGCCCGGCGACGATGACCCATTTCCTCAACCTGCTCGCCGGTGAGCCGGACGTCGCCCGCGTGCCGGTGATGGTGGACTCCTCGCGGTGGGAGGTCCTCGAGGCTGGGCTGCGCTGCCTGCAGGGCAAGGGCGTGGTCAACTCGCTCTCGCTCAAGGACGGTGAGGAGGAGTTCCTGCGGCGGGCCGCCACGGTGCGGCGCTACGGGGCCGCCGTGGTGGTGATGGCCTTCGACGAGACCGGTCAGGCCGACAGCTACGAGCGTCGGATCGAGGTCTGCGAGCGCGCCTTCCGGCTGCTCACCCAGGCCAGTGCGGCCCTCCCTGACCCGTTCCCGGCGCAGGACATCATCTTCGACCCCAACGTGCTGACCGTGGCCACCGGGATGAGCGAGCACGACCGCTACGCGCTGGACTTCATCGAGGCCACCCGCTGGATCAAGGAAAACCTGCCGGGAGCCCTGGTCTCCGGTGGCATCTCCAACGTCTCCTTCTCCTTCCGCGGCAACAACACGGTGCGCGAGGCGATGCACGCCGTCTTCCTCTTCCACGCCATCGAAGCCGGTCTGGACATGGGGATCGTCAACGCCGGGATGCTCGGGGTCTACGAGGAGATCGAGCCCGAGCTGCGGCATACGGTCGAGGACGTGGTGCTCGCCCGGCGACCGGACGCGACCGAGCGGTTGATCGAGCTGGCCGAGCGGATCAAGGCGCAGGCCGAGGCGGAGGCCGGTGGCGCGGAAGGTGCGTCCGCGGCCGCGAAGGCCAAGCTGGCCTGGCGCGAGGAGTCGGTGACCGAGCGGCTGCGGCACGCGCTGGTCCATGGGATCGACACCTATGTGGTCGAGGACGCCGAGGAGGCCTACCAGGAACTCGGGTCGCCGCTGCAGGTGATCGAGGGGCCGCTGATGGCCGGGATGGACGTGGTCGGCGACCTGTTCGGGGCCGGCAAGATGTTTCTGCCGCAGGTGGTGAAGTCGGCGCGGGTGATGAAGAAGGCGGTCGCCCACCTGACCCCCTATCTGGAGGCGCAGAAGGCGGCCGACGGGCTGTCCGCGCAGAAGGGTCGCGTGCTGATGGCGACCGTCAAGGGCGACGTGCACGACATCGGCAAGAACATCGTCGGCGTGGTGCTGGGCTGCAATGGCTATGAGGTGACCGACCTGGGCGTGATGGTCCCGGCCGAGAAGCTGCTCGCTGCCGCCGAGGAGATCGATGCCGACGTGATCGGGGTCTCCGGGCTGATCACCCCGAGCCTGGACGAGATGGTCTCGCTGGCCACCGAGATGCAGCGTCGAGGGCTGAGCACTCCCCTGCTGATCGGTGGAGCCACGACCTCTGCGGCGCACACCGCGGTGAAGATCGACCCGGCCTACGAGGGCACGGTGGTGCACGTCGTCGATGCCTCCCGGGCCGTCGGCGTGGTCGCCGATGCGATCAACCACGAGGAGAAGTTGCGCGACCGGATCGCCGGGACCTACGCCGAGCTGCGCGAGCGGCACAGCGGCAAGGAGGTCACGCTGGTGCCGCTGGACCAGGCGCGGGCAGATGGCCGGGCCGTGGACGAGCCGGTGGGCGTGGCGCCCGAGCTGCTCGGGACCACGGTGCTGGAGCCGACCCTTGCCGAGCTGGTCGAGGTCGTGGACTGGACGCCCTTCTTCACCGCCTGGGAGCTGCGCGGGTCCTACCCGCGCATCCTGGAGGACCCCAAGGTCGGCGAGCAGGCCCGCAGCACCTGGGAGGACGGCCAGCGCTGGTTGCGACGCATCCTCGATGAGGACCTGCTGCGGGCACGCGGGGTCGTCGGCCTGTGGCCGGCCGCCCGAGCCGGGGACGACATCGTCCTGGACGTCGACGGGGAGGGTGTCACACTCCATACGCTCAGGCAGCAGCGCAAGCGGGGGCAGGGCGGGTATGCCGCGCTCGCCGACTTCGTCGCACCACCCGGACCGGACGGTGAGTCCGTGGACCACGTGGGAGCGTTCGCGGTGTCGATCCACGGCGCCGAGGACCTGGCGCGGGAGCTGCGCGAGGAGCAGGACGACTACGGCGCGATCATGGTCCAGGTGCTCGCCGACCGGCTGGCCGAGGCCTTCGCGGAGTGGCTGCACCGGGAGGTACGGACGAGGTTCTGGGGCTACGCGCCGCAGGAGGACCTCGCGATCGAAGACCTGATCAAGGAACGCTACGACGGGATCCGGCCGGCGCCGGGCTATCCCGCCCAGCCTGACCACACCGAGAAGTTCACGCTCTGGACCCTGCTGGACGCCGAGGCGGCGGCTGGCATGCGGTTGACCGAGCATGGTGCGATGACGCCGAACAGCGCGGTGTCCGGCCTGCTGATCGGTCATCCCGCCGCTCGGTATTTCTCGGTCGGCCGGATCGATCACGATCAGGTGGAGGACTACGCGGCGCGCAAGGGGTGGACCGTCGAGGAGGCCGAGCGGTGGTTGGGGCCGTTGCTGCGCTGAGCGTCGGGGTGCGCGCGATGAGGCTTGGGTGAGGCTTGTCCACAGGCGGCGATTCGGGCCTCGGCGTGTCGTCCTGCTCGCGGGTACGGTGAGGCGATGACAGCCACGGACCTCGAGCGCAAGGTGCGCCAGCTGGACAACGACGTGTCGGCGATCTACACCATGATCTTCGATGTCCAGGGCACGCAGAAGCGGCACACCAACCGGTTCGATGAGTTGCAGTCCGACATCGTGGCTCTGGGCCAGCGCGCAGCGGGGCTCGAAGGGCGGATGGAGGGGCTCGAGGTCAAGCTCGACCAGGTGCTGGAGTTGCTGCGGCGCTGAGCTTACCCCGCTCGTCCTGATTGCCTCCTTCGGCACGCAGTGAGGGCCACGCATTGTCCGCCCTGGACCACCAGAGTGACTGCAGCGTGAACCCTCTTGGCAGACTTGCCCCGATGGCCACCACCCAGACCCGCATCTCCGTCGAACTCGTGCCCCGCAGCGAGGAGTCGCTGCGCGCCGAGATGGCCGAGGTCGCTCAGCGCCTGCCGGGGGTCGACACGATCAACGTGCCAGACCTGCTGAAGTTCGACGTGCGCTCGTGGGAGGCGACCCGCATCTGCGGTGCGGCGGCCACGCGGGGTGATGGAACGGCATACCGGAGGATCCCGCACCTGCGGGCCGCAGACGTCGACCCCGACGCACCACTCACGATGGGCCAGGACCTGCTCGAGCAAGGCGTCTCGGAGGTGCTGATCGTGTCCGGTGACGATGCGGACTACTTCACCCACCACACCTACCCGGTGGACGCGGTCGATGTGATCCGGCGCTTCCGGGTTGAGCTGCCCGAGCTGACTGTCTATGCCGCACTCGACCCCTATCGGCAGGGCATCGCCCAGGAGTTGCGCTATCTGGAGCGCAAGTTGGCCGCCGGCGCTGCCGGGATCTTCACCCAGCCCTTCTTCGACACCGCGCTGATGCAGGCCTGGCGGGGCGTGCTGCCGGACGACCTGCCCATCTGGTGGGGGGCGACGACGGTGACCAGCAAGGGGGCGATCGGCTACTGGCGCCGACGCAACCTGGTCGCCTTCCCGACCGACTTCACCCCGACGATGGACTGGCAGCGAGCGTTCGCTCGGCGGGCGATCGACTTCGCCCGTGAGCACGGTGACAATCTGTACCTGATGCCGGTGCGAGCCTCGGTGGTCGACTATCTCGACGGCGTGGTCTGAGAGGCGGGTCATGCGACGCGGGATCGGGTTCGCCGCGCTCGTGCTCTATCTGGTCGGGATGGCGGTCGCGGTCGGCTGGCCGGACGGCTGGGAGGTCAACCGGCTGATCGTGCGGATCCACTTCTGGGTGGCGGGGCTAGGAGTGCCGATGCCTTTCGGTCCCGATGGGACGGCCGTGGCGCTCAACGTCCTGGCCTGCATCCCCCCTGTCGCGCTGGCCGTGGTGCTCTTCCGCCGGACGCCCTGGTGGGCCTGGGTGCTGGCAGGCATCCTGCTCAGCGCCGCGGTCGAGGTCACCCAGACCCTGGCACCCGTTGGACGCAATGGCACCGTCTGGGATGTCGTGGCCAATGGCACGGGCGCCCTCATCGGCGGCCTGCTCGGTCTGGCGTGGCGCACGCGGACTGCGCGCGATTCCGGTGCAGCCCCCACGCCCCCTCCTGCGGGACGTTAGATCGCCCCACCAGGTGGGGCAAGCTCAATCCGCCCCACGTGGCGGGGCAATCTCAATCCGCCCCACCAGGTGGGGCAAACTCAATCCGCCCCACCAGGTGGGGCAAGCTCACGTCGCCCTGACCCCACCATG
The DNA here is from genome assembly GCF_050261105.1 of Ornithinimicrobium pulveris. GTDB lineage: Bacteria > Actinomycetota > Actinomycetes > Actinomycetales > Dermatophilaceae > Ornithinicoccus. The sequence continues at coordinate 2,758,920 of NZ_CP189837.1, forward strand.
ATCTGCCACCGAAAAGGGCCGAAAAGACTGCCTGATCAGAGCCGGCGGAAGGCGGTCGCGAGGAGGACTGGCTCGCCGACCAGGTCGGAGGCATCCAGGTCGCACTCGGCCTCGACCACCCAGTCCAGATCACCGGCGGGGTCGGAGACGGTCTGGACCACACGCCATACGCGACCGGGACGGCCGTCGGTGATCGCCGACTGCTCACCCGGCAGCGGCTCCACCACCAGCCGCTTCGGCCCGCGCGCGTCCGCGTCCATGACGACATACTCGTGGTCGTCGTAGAAGGCGCCGATCGCGTCGTACCAGGCGTCGGCCGACAGCAGCGGCTCGATTCCCGGCTCCGGCAGCGCGGCGACCGCGGTCTCCAGCTCTCCCAGGGCTTCCCAGGCGTCGTCGGCGATCAGCTCGACCCGTCGCCAGGCAGCATTGCGCACCATCACCCGGAAGGCGCGCTCGTTGCTGGTGATCGGACGAGACGGCGGGGCGACCTCGCCCGACGCCTCGCGCGCCGCAGCCGCCGCGACCAGCTCGGGATCGGTGAGCGCCTCCCATTCCTCCAGCAGCGAGGAGTCGGTCTGCCGAATCGTCTCGCCCAGCCAGTGCACGACGTCCTCCAGCGCCTCGGTCATCGCCGACTCCGGGATCGTCTGCCGCAGGGTCCGGTAGCAGCTGGTCAGATAGCGCAGCAGCACGCCTTCGGAGCGGGCGAGTTGGTAGTAGCCGACGAACTCGGTGAAGCTCATCGCCCGCTCCCACATGTCCCGCACGATCGACTTGGGCGAGAGCGCGTCCTCGCTCACCCAGGGGTGCGTCTGCCGGTAGATCGCCAGCGTCCCGCTGAGCAGTTCGGCCAGCGGTTGCGGCCAGCTCACCTCCTCCAACTGGGCCATCCGGTCGTCGTACTCCACCCCGTCGGCCTTCATCCGCGCGACCGCCTCGCCACGCGCCCGGTAGCGCTGCGCCAGCAGGACCGGCATCGGGTCGTCCAGCACCGCCTCGACGACCGAGACGATGTCCAGCCCGTATGCCGCATCCTCCTGGTCGAACAGGTCTACCGCAGCGAGCGCGAAGGGGGCGAGGGGCTGGTTGAGCGCGAAGTTCTCCTGCACACCCGGGGCGAGATCGATCGTCCGCCCGCCCTCGCCAGGCTCGGCCCGGCGGACCAGGATGCCGCTGTCCAGCATGGAGCGGCCGAGCGCGATGGCCTTGCGGGCGAGCCGGTTCTGGGCGCGCGGCTCCTCGTGGTTGTCACGGACCAGCCGGGCCAGGTTGCGGACCGGATCACCCGCGCGCGCGACGGTGTTGATGATCACCGAGTGGTCGACCTTCATCCGCGAGCCCAAGGGCTCAGGCTCGGAGCCGATCAGCTTGGCGTAGGTCTCCTCGGTCCAGGAGACGAAGCCCTCCGGCGGCTTCTTCTTCTGCACCTTGCGCAGCTTCTTGGGGTCATCGCCCGCCTTCTCGAGCGCGCGGTGGTTCTCAATCACGTGCTCCGGAGCCTGCACCACGACATAACCCTCGGTGTCGTAGCCCGCCCGGCCCGCACGCCCCGCGATCTGGTGGAACTCCCGGGCGCGCAGGATCCGCGACCGCGAGCCGTCGAACTTGGCCAAACCGGTGAACAACACGGTACGGATCGGCACGTTGATCCCAACCCCGAGCGTGTCCGTCCCGCAGATCACCTTGAGCAGCCCGTCCTGCGCGAGCTGCTCCACGAGGCGGCGGTAGCGCGGCAACATCCCCGCGTGGTGCACCCCCACCCCGTGCCGCACCAGCTTGGACAGCGTGCGCCCGAAGCCGGCGGTGAAACGGAAGGCTCCAATCTTCTCGCGGACCGCTTCCTTCTCCTCCTTGCTCAGCAGCGGTGTCGAGAGCAGCGACTGCGCCCGCTCGAGCGCATCCTTCTGGGTGAAGTGCACGACATACACGGGGGCCTGGCGCCCCTCGAGCAGCTCGGTGATCGTGTCCGGGACTGCCGTCATCGCCAGCCCGTCGGCATAGTGGAGCGGGATCGGCCGTTCGGTCCCGGTGACCAGGGCGGTCTCGCGGCCGGTGCGCGCCGACAGGTCCTCGGCGATGCCGCTGACGTCGCCTAGGGTCGCGGACATCAGCAGGAACTGCGCCTGCGGCAGCGTGAGCAGCGGCACCTGCCAGGCCCAGCCCCGATCCGGCTCGGCGTAGTAGTGGAACTCATCCATCACCACCATGCCGATGTCGGCCCGCTCGCCCTCGCGCAGCGCGATATTGGCCAGGATCTCGGCGGTGCACACGATGATCGGGGCGTCGGCGTTGACCGAGGAGTCGCCGGTGAGCATGCCGACGTTATCGGCGCCGAAGGTCCGGCAGGCATCGAAGAACTTCTCGCTCACCAGCGCTTTGACCGGGGCGGTCAGGAAGGCGACCTGATCGCGGGCGAGGGCCAGGAAGCAGGCCGAGGTGGCGACCATCGACTTGCCCGAGCCGGTCGGCGTCGCCAGCACCACATTGCTGCCCTCGAGCAGGTGCAGCAGCGCCTCGTCCTGGTGCGGGTAGAGCGTGCGGCCCTGTTCACTCGCCCACCCCGCGAACGTCTCGTAAAGGGCGTCCGGGTCGGCGGGGGCACCGGCGGGTAGGCGGTCGGTGAGGGTTTGATCGGTCAGCGTCTGGTCGGGGAGCATCCCCTCCATTGTCCGGTATGCCGTTCCCACCTCGCGGACAACTCCCGGCCGAGCGCGTTCACCTCGGACAGACCGGCTGCTCGCCTGCGGGAGAAGCGGCATACGGGGACTGGGATGATGAGGCGATGATCAGCGTCGAGCTCGCCCGCCAGCTCTATGAGGCCGGGTTGACCTGGTCGCCGATGCCGGGCGACCGGTTCGTCGTGGACCGGACCGGGATGGCGGACGACGTCTTCCACCTGGCCGACATGACCGTGGAGGTGCACCGGTTCGTGGGCGGTGCGGTGATCGGCTTCAACGGGGTCGCGGAGTGGGCGCTGGACTCCGTCGACATCGAGGACACCTTGTGGCTGCCGCGCGAGGATCACCTGCGGGCGGTGCTCGGGCACGACTTCGTGGGGCTGGGGATGGACGCCGTCGGCTACGCGGTGGTGGCCCTGATCGATGGTCGCTCGCAGACCTTCAGCCATGGGGATGCCGAGGAGGCGTACGGGTTGGCCACCTTGTCCGTGCTGCGCGCCCGGCAAGGATTGGGCGCATGACCGCGGAGGTGCTGCGACGCGGGCGGTGGCTGAGCTGGGTGGGCTTCCTCGTCGCGCTCGTGCTCTATGTGTCGACCTTTGTCTACGGGGCGGCGATCTGGGACCGGATCCCCGACCGGATCCCGCTGCACTTCGGCATCGACGGCGAGGCCACGCGGTGGGGCGAGAAGACCTTCGGCAATGTCTTCTTCCCCCAGCTCGTGGGTGGCGCCGGGCTGTTCACGCTGCCCATCATCGCGGCGATCCTGCCGGGCCTGATGGAGGTGCCCAAGGACGCCTCGGACTGGACCCGGCTGCGGATCGAGGCCTCGACGAGAGGCGCGCGGGACGGCATGGGCTGGGTGGCTGCGGCGACGGTGGCGCTGATCGGGTGGACCTCGCTGATGGCCTGGCATCCGGCGGGCGGGGTGCCGATCTGGCCCGTCGGTGTGCTGCTCCTCGCGATCTTCGCCGGACTGTGGCTGGCCTACGTGCGGTGGCGTCGCTGGGGACAGCGGGTCGCGGAACTGCATCACATCCACCCGACCCCGGAGGAAGAGGCCGAAGAAGCGCTCTGGCTGCCGATGGGGATCTACAACAACCCGGAGGATCCGCGGGTCTTCCCGCCCAAGCGGGAGGGCTATGGCGTCGGGACGACGGTCAACTGGGGTCGGCCCGCGGGCAAGCTCTTCGTGGCGCTCATCTTGCTCATCGTGCTGGTCCCGGTGGTGCTGGTCTTCCTGCTCGGGTGACTCAGCGGATCGAGATCTGGGGCGCGTAGAGCTCCATCGCGGCGAGCGCGCGGTCGTGCGCCTCGTCGCTGCTGCCCGCACACGCTGCGGCGACCACCTCGACCGTGCAGCCTGCATCCGCGGCCGCGAGCGCAGTGGACAGCACGCAGCAGTCGGTCGCGACGCCGGCCAGGATGAGATGCGCCTGAGGTCCGGTGACGCCGCACAGCTGCTCGCCCCACTTGCCGAAGGTGGGCTCGGAGACCGTATGCGGCAACCTCAGGTCTGCGATCTCGTCCACCAGGTCGAACATCGGGTCGTGCGGGGAACGATCGGCGAACGGGAAGGTCTCGAAGTAGGGCACCCAGGAGCCCCGCTTGACCGGCGGAGGAACCCAGCGGGTCTGCACGACACGGTCAGCGTGCTCGGTGACCAGCTCCCGGATCGGCTCGACCGTCTCGGCGAAGCGCGGGGCGCACCACTCCGAGGCCGGGTCGGCGAAGATCCGTTGCGCGTCGATGACGACCAGCCAAGGCTTCGGACTCATGGTCACCACCGTAGCCAGTCCTGGATCGCCGGGGCCTCAGCGCTGGACCGCGTCGGGCCGGTCCTCGCGGGTCTCGACGATGCCTTCTTCCTGGCGGCGCACGGTACGCCAGCCGAAGATCAGCCAGCCGAAGATACCGATGCCCAGCGCGACGAGCACGCCGAGGTTGGCCCAGGCCCAGGTGCCTTCCTTGCCGCCGATCGGGCCGAGGAGGTAGCCCTGCCAGTTGTTCCAGGCGGCCTCGTCGGCGAACAGATTGATCACCAGGCCCCACCCGATGACCGAGCCGACGATCATCAGCACGATCGGCGTCCAGTTCCAGTTGCCGTAGCGGCCGCGCGGGTCGAACAGCGCCCGCTCGTCGTAGTCCCGCCGGCGCATCGCGATGTCGGCCATCAGGATCCCGGCCCACACCGCGATCGGCACCCCCAGGGTGATCAGGAAGCTCTGGAACGGACCGAGGAAGCTCTGCGCGAAGAAGACCACCCAGATCGCACCGAGCGTCATGATCGTCCCGTCGATCCCGGCCGCCGCCGGCCGCGGGATGTTTACCCCCAGAGAGAGCAGCGTCAGCCCCGAGGAGTAGATCCCCAGCACCGCACCGCTGACCAGCGCCAGCACGGCCGCGAGCAGGAAGAGCAGCAGGAACCAGTTCGGCAGGATCGTGGCCAGCGTCCCGATCGGGTCGTTCGCGATGCCCTCCTCCAGCTCGGGCCGCGAGCCCACGAGCATCAGGCCGTAGATCACCAGCAGCGTCGGCGCCAAGGCACCACCCAGGGTGTTCCAGAAGGCGATCGAGGCCCCCGAGGCGTCCCGCCGCTGATAACGCGACCAGTCCGCCGCGATGTTGATCCACCCCAGCCCGAAGCCGGTCATCAGCATCACCAGCGCACCGATCACCGCGGACGTCGAGCCCGGCTCGATCGCCTGGATCGCGGCGAGGTCGATCTGGTCCCAGGTCATCGCGATGTAGGCGATCGTCGCCGCCCCGGTCAGCCAGGTCAGCACCGACTGCAGCTTCATGATCGTGTGATAGCCCGCGACCGACGCCCCGATCACCAGGCCCGCCACGACCACCATCGCGATGATCTTGGTCGGCGTCCCGCTCGCCCAGCCCAGCTGCTGGAAGACGGTCGCCGTCGCGAGCACCGCCATGATCGCCAGAAAGGTCTCCCAGCCCATCGAGATCAGCCAGGAGAAGACGCCCGGCACCTTCTGCCCGGTCACCCCGAACGGCGCCCGCGAGAGCACCATCGTCGGCGCCGATCCGCGCTTGCCGGCGATCGCGATGATCCCGCAGAACAGGAAGGACAGCACCACCCCGACCACGCTGACCAGCACGGCCTGCCCGAAGGAGATCCCGAAGCCCAGCACGAAGGCACCCCAGGAGATCCCGAAGACCGAGACGTTCGCAGCGAACCACGGCCAGAACAGGTCGCGGGGCCGGGCCGTGCGCTCGGCCTCGTCGATGATGTCGATGCCGTTGACCTCGACCAGGCGGCGCTCGCTCTCGGTCAGCCGCGTCGTGGCGGTGCTCTCGCTCATGCAGGGCACTCTCCCACACCGTGGGTTCACCCAGCGTTCAGGCGCTCCGCCCGGCACCCGGGCCGCCGCCCACGTACGTTGGAGGTATGACGCAGCGCACCTTCTCCCTGTCCGTCGCCCTCTCCCTCGCGCTGGTTGGCAGCCTGGCCCTCACCCCCGCCATGGCCTCCCCCGGCCACGGCAACAACGGCGATGGCAACAGCGGCAGCACCAACGCCAACAGCCAGGGCAAGAACCAGGGCCCACCCGCCCACGTCGGCGTCCAGCACGACGTCCGGTTCGCCACCTTCAATGTCGCGATGAACCGCTCCGAGGAGGGCCAGCTCCGCGAGGAGCTCGCCACCCCTGACAGCCAGCAGATCCGCAATGTCGCCGAGACGATCCAGCGCACCCGCCCGGACGTGCTCCTGCTCAACGAGTTCGACTACGACCCCAGCGGGGAGTCGGTCAACCTCTTCCGCGAGAACTACCTCGAGGTCGGGCAGCAGGGCGCCGACCCGATCGACTACCCCTACGCCTATGCGGCCGAGTCCAACACCGGCATCCCCTCGGGCTACGACCTCAACGGCGACGGTCGCACCGACGGCCCGGACGACGCCTTCGGCTACGGCGAGTTCCCGGGGCAGTACGGCATGGTCGTCTACTCGAGGTACCCCATCAACGAGGCCGAGGTCCGCACCTTCCAGCACTTCCGTTGGCAGGACATGCCCGGACACGTGATGCCCGAGGACTACTACCCCGCCGAGGCGGAGCCGATCCTGCGACTGTCCTCCAAGTCGCACTGGGACCTGCCGATCCAGGTCGGCAACCGGACGGTCCACCTGCTGGCCGCGCACCCGACGCCGCCGGCCTTCGATGGCCCCGAGGAGCGCAACAAGCGCCGCAACCACGACGAGATCCGCTTCTGGGCCGACTATGTGGGCAACCCCCGCCAGGGCGACTACATCTACGACGACCAGGGTCGCACCGGCGGTCTCGCCCCAGGCTCGCGTTTCGTGATCGCCGGGGACTACAACGCCGACCCCTATGACGGTGACTCCTACGACAACGCCATCTGGCAGCTGCTGGACCACCACCGGATCGATGGCTCGGTCGAGCCGCGCAGCGAGGGCGGCGTGGAGCAGGCGCAGCTGCAAGGCGGGATCAACCTCGAGCACGAGGGCGACCCGGCGCTGGACACCTCGGACTTCTCCGATCCGCCCGGCAACCTGCGCGTCGACTACGTGCTGCCGAGCAAGAACCTCAACGCGCGCGACGCCGGCGTCTTCTGGCCGACCAGCGACGACCCCCTCTACCGGCTCACCGGTACGTGGCCCTTCCCGACCAGCGACCACCGCCTGGTCTGGGTGGACCTCCACCTGCCGCACAAGCGCTAGGAAGACTTCCCTGGGGCACACGCTGCCCCGTATGCCGTGTGGCCGGGTCTGCGAGAGACCCGGCCACACGGCATACACCGACCGGGGACCCCGTTTGTCGCGACCGGGGACCCGGTTTGCCGGCTAGTAGACGATCCCGAACACCCAGACGGCGAGCGTCATCGTGGTCAGGGTGACCAGGACGATGCCGATCAGGTTGAGCCACAGGCCGGCCTTGACCATCTGCGGGATGGTGACGTAGCCCGATCCGTAGGCGATCGCGTTGGGCGGGGTGGCGACCGGCAGCATGAACGCGCAGGTGGCGGCGATCGCGACCGGGATGGCGAGCAGCATGGGGTCGATGCCGATACCGACCGCGATGCCGCCGGCGACCGGCAGGAAGGTCGCGGCCGTCGCAGTGTTCGAGGTCAGCTCGGTGAGGAACAGGATGCCCGCGGCGAAGATCGCCACGATGAGCACGACCGGGAGCCCACCGACACCGCTGGTGACCTCACCGATCCACTCGGTCAGGCCGGAGGAGCCGAACTGACCGGACAGCGCCAGACCGCCGCCGAAGAGGATGAGCACGCCCCACGGCAGCTGGTTGGCGGTCTGCCAGTCGAGCAGGCGGACCCCCTTGGGCGCACCGGCGGGCAGGAGGAAGAGCAGCAGCGCCGCCAGGATCGCGATGCCGGCATCGGAGATCGGCGGGGCGTCGGACCAGATCAGCGGGACGCTGACCCAGGAGACCGCGGCCAGGATGAAGATCGCCAGCACCCGGATCTCACCCTGCGACATCGAGCCGAGCTTGCGGATCTCCTGCGTCATCAGCTCACGGCCGCCGGGGATCTCCTTGATCTCCGGCTTGTAGAGCACCTTGGTCAGCAGCGCCCAGCAGATCAGCATGAAGACGATCGCGATGGGCAGTCCGACGAGCATCCACTCACCGAAGCGGATCTGGATGTCGTGGTTCTCCGCGAGGTAGCCGACCAGCAGGGTGTTGGGCGGGGTGCCGATGATGGTGCCGAGCGAGCCGATCGAGGCGGCGTAGGCGATACCGAGCATCAGGGCGGTGCCGAAGTTGGACTTAATGACGGCGCTCTTGACCTCGTCGGACTCCATGTCGAGCTCGTCCGCGTCCTCGCCGGCGCTGCCCTCAGGCCCGTCCATCTCGGTGCTCAGCTTGGCGACCAGCATCAGCACGGAGACACCGATCGGGATCATCATCACGGCAGTCGCGGTGTTGGACACCCACATCGAGATGAAGCCGGTGGCGACCATGAAGCCCAGGACCACCATCGAGGGGTTGGTGCCTATGGCCCGCACGGTGAGCAGCGCGATCCGCCGGTGCAGGTTCCAGCGCTGCATGCCCAGGGCGATCATGAAGCCACCCATGAACAGGAAGATGATGTTGTTGCCGTAGTTGGCGCCGACGTCGTTGACCGAGACCTCGGAGTTGAAGACCGGGAAGACCACGAGCGGCACCAGGGCCGTCGCGGGGATCGGCAGCGCCTCGGTCATCCACCAGACCGCCATCAGGACGGCGGTCGCTGCGGTCAGCTTGGCGGCGTGCGGGACGTCGCCCGGCATGATGAAGTAGACGAGCAGAGCCAGGCCGAGGCCGAGGAGCAGGCCGGTCAGCCGGACCGTCCGCGAGCGGGGCGGGACCTCCTCCTCCCGCTCCCCGGGCGCCTGTTCGTCGATCTCGGCACCGCGTCGGCGGCGGTACTCACGTTCACTCATCTGCTCCGCGGGGACGTCGCGGGTACTGCCTTCCGACATCGGTTCACCTCGTTGTGTCTCTTACGTGCCGTAGTGGGTGGGACCAAAGTACCTGCTGACAGACGTCACGGATAGCACCGTGCCGACAGGGGCGTAGGTTGGGGTCATGACGGGGACACCGCACGAGCACGAGCACCAGCGCGAGCCCGGGTCCGGTATGCCGCCGCTCCCCGGACCTGCCGAGGAGACTGGTCCTCCCCCGCCGATGACGATCATCGGTGGCCCGGCCGCGCAGGACTCGCCGAGTTGGCGGGCCGACCCCGCTCCCCCGGCGAGCTACGGGTCGAGCCAGCCTGCGGCATACGGGACCAATGCGCCCGCCCTGCCGCCCCTGCACCTGAACGGCTTCTTCAGCTCGGTCAAGCGCGGTGGTCGGTGGGAGGTGCCGCCGGTGATCCAGCTCAGCCAGGGCTTCTCCGAGGTGGCGATCGACCTGCGCGAGGCGATCATCACCTCCCCGGTCGTGGAGGTGCGGGTGTATGCCGGGTTCAGCTCGTGCAAGATCATCATCCCGCCCGGGGTCCAGGTCGAGTGGACCGGCGGGACGTCGCTGTTCAGCGAGGAGAAGGCGGACCCGCCGCGCGAGCAGGACCCCAACATGTGGCGGCTCAAGGTCACCCACAACGGCGCCTTCAACGAGGTCAAGGTGCAGACGCTGGGCATTGGGGAGAAGCCGCCGAAGTGGTGGAAAAAGTTGGGTTGAGGCACCGGTAACCTAGAGGGTCGACCCGGTGCTGAGCCAGGGTCGGGGCCTCTAGCTCAACGGTTAGAGCTGCGGACTTTTAATCCGTAGGTTGTGGGTTCGAATCCCACGGGGCCCACCCCGCGCACAAGGCTCGAACCCTTGCCAACAGAATCGTTGGCTGGGGTTCGGGCCTTGTCGCCGTTCTGTGTCCAGTTGAGGGCGTTGGCGTTGACCTCGGGATCGAGGAGCATCTCGAAGGGCCGGTTGTTCTCGACGCGTAGCTGGTCGTCTTCGTCGATGTTGAATCGCCCCGGGTCTGATGGAGGCTCTCAATCCTGGGAAGGATGATGAGCACCATGCCAGCACCGAGGAAGTACAGCGTCGAGCTTCAGCAGCGGGCGACGAGGATGGCGTTGGACGCCAGGGCTGACCCGCAGTCGGCTCGTGGGGCGATCAAGCGGGTGGCCGACCAGCTGGGCGTGCACCCCGAGGCGTTGCGGAACTGGGTCCGGCAGGCCGAGATCGACGAGGGCGCCCGGCCGGGCACCACGACCGATGACGCGCAGCGCCTGGCCGAACTCGAGCGTGAGGTCCGTGAGCTGCGCCGGGCGAACGAGATCCTGAAGACGTCCGCGGCTTATGCGGGTGATCGGTGTCAAGCGGGGGTGTCCTCGAGGCGCTGGAGGAGGGCGTCGTAGACCTCGGCGCGTCGGGTCTGGCCCTTGGCGGTGGCGTCGTCGCGTTGCGCCTGGATGGTGGGTCGGTGCTCAATCGTGGTGAAGAACATCGTGCAGGACTCGCAAATCGTCTCGTAGCGGCAGTCGAGCTCGATCGGTCGTGCGCAGTAGCCGTTGCCGAGCAGGCGTTTGCTGGCTTCCGCGTGGACGGCGCGCATCGCTGGGCCGGCGGCCTCGGCCGGGAGGGTCACCGGCGTGCTCGCGGGTTGGGTGGCGGCGTAGAGGGACTCGATCTTCTGGGTGACCTTGAAGTACTGGTCGGCCACGGTGCGGTCGCCGATGCGGGCGTAGACCATCGTCATCGACAGGTCGTGGTGGCCGAGGAGGGCGGCGATGGCTTCCAGGGACATGCCTCGGTTGATGGCCTGGGTGGCCAGCGTGTGCCGCAGCTGGTGGGGGTGGACGTGTCCGAGGCCGGCCGCGGCGGCGGTCTTGTGGACGGCTTTGTCGACGCGGGTGGCGGGGATCGGTCGGCCGCGGTCGAGCAGGAGCAGGTCGGAGGACTGCCAGGAGGCGCGGTGTGCCAGCCAGTCGTCGATGAGGTCTTTGACGTGCGGATGGAGCGGGATGTACCGGTCTGTGTGGAGCTTGCCGACCGGGGTGCGCAGCCAGTAGCCGGTGCCGATCTGCACGACGGCGTCGATGGTCAGGCCGAGGAGCTCGCCGCGGCGCATCCCGGTGCGGGCCAGGACCTGGACGATGAGGCGGTCCAGGGGGTCGGGCAGGTCGCGGGCGGCGTTCATGAACGCGGCGGCCTGGGCGTCGTCGAGGAACTTGGGCAGGGGCCGGTCCAGGCGGGGTCGGTCGGTGGCGTAGACCGGGACGCGGGCGGGGGCGTCGTCGTAGTCCCACTCGATGATGCGGGTGAAGAAGGAGCGTAGGTGGCCCATCCGCATGCCCAGGGTGGGCTTGGACAGCCCCGGCTTGCCGCGGTACCCGGGCCGCTGGGCCAGCCAGGTCTTGTAGCCCTCGATGTGCTCGCGGTCGACGTGCGCGGCGGCGGTGACGCCGGGGTGGTGGGTGAGCAGGTACCCGGCGAACTGGCGCAGCGTGGTGTCGAACAGCGCCACCGAGGACGGGCGCAGCGACAGCGCGCACTGGTCCAGGTAGCGGCGCATCGTGGATGCCAGGACGGGGGTGCCGGCGCTGATGTGCTTCCAGTCGATCTGCGCTGCTCGGGTGTGCAGCCAGCGGCGACGCTTGTCCGGTGCGGGTGCCTGGCCGCGGTGGAACATCACGGCGTCCAGGCCGAACAGCGGCGTGGATAACGACCTGTGCGGCACGTTCCCGCCGTGCCGGGCGACCGTGTGTTCGAAGAAGGTGGTCCGGGCGGCGGTGTACTGCTCGGGTGTCAGCGCCGCCGGAGAGGTCCCGGCGATGACGGCGATGCGCGACAGGTGGGTCCACATCCGCCCGATCTCCTTGGTGCAGAAGCCGAGGTCGGCAGCCTGGCTCATGAAGAGCGCATGCTGCGCCGGATAGGCCTGCCGCACGTAGCTGCCCCACCGGCAGCAGCTGGTGACCACGAACGCCGGGTCGACCTGCAGGCCGGTCGCGACCGCGGCGTGCGCGGCGAACGAGGCCACCTCGGTGCGCACCTGACGCCGCGCCGCGCCGGGGGCGTGGTTCCATCCGTCCAGGTCGCCGAAGGCTCGTCGGAAGCCGATCACGCCGAGGCGTCGGCACTTGCGCGCAGCCTCGGTCGCGCCCGCCAAGATGTAGTCGGCGACGAAAGCGTCGAGCTGCTCGACGCCCGGCGTGGTCGCACGGGTGATTGTGCTCACGGTGTCGGTCCTTCCTCGTAGAGTCGGTCCAGGACGGCCATGGCCTGCTGGTACTCCGTAGCGAGCCAGTCGTTGGACAGGTGCAGGTAGATCCGGGTGGTGTCCAGGTTCGCGTGGCCGGCCTGGGCCTGGATCGCCTCCAGCGACATCCCGGCTTCCCGCAGCCGGGTGAAACAGGTGTGCCGCAGCTCGTGGCAGGAGGCGTGGGACAGTCCCGCCCGACGCCGGGCCCCGGCGAGCACCTCGTCCAACCCCGCCGCCGCCGTCAGCCGGCGCCCGCGGGTGGGGCCCTTGAGCACGACGAACACCGACTCGGCGTCGGTCCCGGTGGGTCGTTCCTGGGCCAGGTAGGCGGCCAGGTGGGTGAAGAAGGCCGGCACGACCGGCACGATGCGTTGGTGGCCGCCCTTGCCTTCGGCGACGAACACGCGGCCGTCGCCGGGCTGGACGTCGACGAACCGCAGGCCCAGCACCTCGCAGCGCCGCAGCCCGGCATGCAGCATGAGCGTGACCATCGCCCGGTCCCGCTCGGTCCTCAGCGCCGCGAACAGGGCGACCGCCTCGACCGGCTCGAGGATCCGTGGCAGCCGCCTGGGCGCCCGGACCAGGGGTGAGCCGCGCAACGACCGTGACCGGGGCGTCATGCTGCGTGGGACGACCTGCCGATCGACGATGCCGCGGGCGAGCAGGTAGTCGAACAGCGAGGTCACCGTCGCCAGGCGCCGCCTGATCGTCGAGGCCGCCAACCCGACCCGACCTCGCCATCAGCCAGCCGTACCACGTTGGCGCCCCGCCGCGGTGTCCGTTGCGCCTCGATGAAGGCGAGCACGTCGCTGGTGGTGACCTGGACCGGAGGCTTGGGCACCACGGTGAAGAAGACCTTCAGGTCGTACGCCTGCGCGGTCAGCGTGTTCGGTCTGACCCGCGCCGCGGTAAACCGCAGGTACTCATCCACCAGCGGTTCGCCCAGCGAGGGAGCCGGGCCTCGGGCATCGATCAAGCACGGCATGAACGAGGCTCCCGGAGCCATCCCGGCCTCCCTCCCGATAAGGCTGAGGCCATCGTCCGCCCGCACCCTGGCAAGACTTGGAAGCCACGCGGAGATCACCTACATATCAAGCCTTTTTTCGCGGCCGCGGAGCTCGACCGCAAGCTCAGGTAGAGGTGCCCACCGCGGTGCTGGTCGAGTACATCGACGCCCACCGCGACCGGTTCGGGGTCGAGCCGATCTGCGCCGTCTTGAAGGACGCCGGCGTGCAGATCGCCCCGAGCACCTACTACGCCGCCCGGAACCGCCCACCCTCGGCCCGTGCCGTGCGCGACGCAGAGCTGACCGAGGAGATCAAGGCCGTGCACAAGGCCAACCTCGGCGTCTACGGGGCCCGCAAGGTCCACGCAGAAATGAGGAGGAAGGGCAGCGCGGTGGCGCGCTGCACCGTGGAGCGGCTCATGCAGGCGGCCGGACTGCGTGGCATCCCACGGGAGAAGACCGCCCGGACCACCTTCGGGCAGGGCGCCGAGACCGAGCGCCCGGCGGACCTGGTCAACCGTGAGTTCGTCGCGTCCGCGCCGAACCAGCTGTGGGTGGCCGACCTGACCTACGTGCGCACGCACGCGGGATGGACCTACGCGGCGTTCGTGATCGACGTGTTCAGCCGCATGGTGGTGGGCTGGCAGGTGTCGACGTCACTGCGCACCGACCTGGCGCTGGACGCCCTGGACATGGGCCTGTGGGCCCGGCGGCGGGCTGGTCACGACGTCGCCGGGCTGAGGCACCACAGCGACCGCGGAGTTCAAATATCGAGCCATCCGCTACACCGAGCGCCTCGCCGAGGCCGAGGCCGTCGCCTCGGTCGGGTCCAAGGGCGACAGCTACGACAACGCGATGGCCGAGGCCTTCAACTCCCCTGTTCAAGGCCGAGTGCATCCGCAACCCCGCCATGCGCCCCAGAGGCGGCTGGGCCAACGTCAGCGACGTCGAGCTGGCCGTCGCCGAGTACGTCGACTGGTTCAACCACCGACGACTGCACGGCGAACTCAGCCACGTCCCACCCGCCGAGTACGAGGACCACCACTGGGCAACCACCACGCCCCAGCACTACCCTGACAACCCCGTCCCCGCCGGGGCCGGAGCGAACTAACCGAGCCTCCACGAAACCCGGGGCGATTCACTTCCACGAAAACCCTGCTCAGTTGTGACGGCGAGAGATGTACTGCTTGCGCGAGACCTTGACAGAGTCCCGCTGAGTGGTGGGCTTTGAGGTGATGCTCGTTGCCTACCGGTCGCCTTCTTGGAGGGCGACGGTTCCAGTATGGCTGGTGGGGTAGAGCTTGGCCATGGAGGCTTCGGAGAGGTAGCGGCGGTCGTCGACCTGCCACTCGTCGTGGGTGTCGGTCAGGACGGCGCCGATGAGGCGGATGACGGCGGCCTCGTTGGGGAAGATGCCCACGACGCGGGAGCGGCGCTTGATCTCCTTGTTCAGCCGCTCGAGGGGGTTGGTGGACCAGATCTTGCGCCAGTGCTCCCTGGGGAAGGCCGCGAACGCGAGGACCTCGGACTTCGCGGCGTCCATCAGCGGGCCGGTCTTGGGGTACCGGGCGGCGAGGTCGTCACGGACCTTGTCCCACTGCCGGGACATTGAGGCCAGGTCGGGTTGGGCGAAGATGGTGCGGAACACTGCGGCGACCATCTCGGTCTCGGCCTTGGGCACGTGCGCCAGGACGTTGCCGATGTTGTGGACCCGGCAGCGTTGGTGGCCCGAGCCCTGGAACACCCGCCTCAGCGCGGCGACGAGGCCGGCGTGCTGGTCGGAGATCACCAGCTGCACGCCCGTGAGGCCGCGCTTCTTCAGCCCGGTCAGGAAGGCGCGCCAGAAGACCTCGTCCTCGCTGTCGCCGACGTCCAGGCCGAGGATCTCGCGGCGGCCGTGCTCGGTGACGCCGGTGGCGATCACCACGGCCTTGGACACGACCATGGCGGCCTCGGTGCGCACGTGCAGGTAGGTCGCATCGAGGTAGACGTAGGGGAAGCGGGCGTGGTCCAGGCGGCGGGTGCGGAACGCCCCGACCGCCTCGTCCAGCCGGGCGCAGATGCGCGACACCTCGCTCTTGGAGATCCCGGTGCCGCCCAGGGCGACCACCAGGTCATCGACCGAGCGGGTCGAGACGCCGTGGACGTAGGCCTCCATCACCACCGCGTACAGCGCCTGGTCGATCCGGCGGCGCGGCTCCAGGATGGAGGGGAAGAAGCTGCCGGTGCGCAGCTTGGGCAGCGCGACCGTGACGTCCCCGCCCTTGGTCGTCAACAGCTTCGGGCGGGTGCCGTTGCGCTCCGTCACCCGCCCGGGCGTGCGTTCGTAGCGGGCGGCGCCGATGGCCTCGGTGGCCTCGGCCTCGATGAGCTCCTGCAGGACCATGCGCACGGACTCGCGCACAAGGTCCACGCCGTCACCGGCGCGAAGTGCGTCCAGCAGGTCGGACACGGCAGACTGGGGAAGGGTCATCGGTGAGATCTCCTCTGGTGAGTGCTTGGCGGTACACACCGAGCATCTCGCCGATGACCCCTCTACGTCACAGGGCCACACCCGCTCCCCAAACCCCACCACTCCAGGGGACTCTTACGAGACCTTTCAAAGTCCAGCGTAGAGAGGGTGCTTCGCGGAGCAATTGAGCGGCTTCTCGCGCCTCAGCTCGCACGGGTTCGAAGCAGCGATGACGCGGCAGGCCGGGCCGCGCCGCGCGTCTTTGGGTCTGGGTGCGACGAGTCGGCGTGGTACGGATTAGCGGAGCCACGATGTCCAGCACAGCGAACAGCAGCGCCTGCACGCGGTAGAAATCCTCTGGCGAATGGCCATCCGCACTCAGGGACGTCAACTCGTCTATCCAGGGCGAGACCCGTGCGAGCCGAGCTTCCCCAAGGGGCAATATCTGTGCAGGCTCGGTGTATAGCTCAGCGGCGTAGTCCTGAGCCTCAAAACGATCCGACAGGAACGCCACGTGCTGCCAGAAAATCTGGTCGATCACGTAGTCCCGATCCAGGGACAACGTCGTGACGGTCACCGACCCCTCGGGCTCGTTACCGCACAACGTGTTCGCACCCAAGGTGATGACATCTCCCACCGTCGCCGGCCGTTCTCCGAACTCGCTGAGCAGGATCGTCGAACCATGCCGGACGAAGATGAACTTCACGCAGTCGTAAGCTACCGGCGGGGTAGTGCGAAGGAGGGTGCTCTTCCGCGCGACGATCGGCCGGTAATCGCACGGGAGTGCTCGCGAGGCTTGCTCTTGGTCATCTTCGTAGGTCAGCGACATGTTGGGCGCCCTCGTCACTCGTTGGTCCGTAGGTCGCAACTCGACGAGCGCGGCCGCGAGGCCGGGCGAGGACGCACGTGGAACCTGCATACATCTACTATCGCCGATAGTCGACTATGCTGCATAGTCGTTCTGTCGATGTGGCGGTCCAGGCTCGGGCGGGAGGGCCTCGGCGGGTTGAGTGGCCGCGTCCCCCTGCACGAGGAGCACGAGGAAATTTCGATACCCCTAGGGGTATAGTAGGTAACGAACGTCAAACCCCTACCGATGACTCAGGCTCGCCTAGCAGAGGTCATCGGCAGAGAACAGGAGCCCTCATGGCCACCAGCGATATCGAAGCCCAACGTCGCATCCTCAACCGGCTGCGTAGAGCTCGCGGCCAACTCGACGCCGTGATCGCTGCCGCTGAGACAGGCCGGTCATGCCGAGAAGTTGTGACCCAGCTCGCCGCCGTTTCCTCAGCGCTGGATCGTGCCGGGTTCGCCATCATCTCGACGGCGATGAAGGACTGCATCGCCGATCCCGACGGATCAAATCGCGACGAGAACATCACGACCGAAGAGCTGGAGAAGCTCTTTCTCACTTTGGCCTGAGCGTCATAGACCTGGAGATGCGATCAGACAGTGTGTCGAGCAAAGACCAGGGAGGTCGGAAGATGAGGCACTCTATGCACCGAGAACAGCCTATGTGTTCTGCCGAGCAGTTCTGGGAGTCGCGGTACCGTCAGGGCGATCGCATATGGTCCGGCGAGCCGAACTCTGCTGTGGTGGCCGAGACGACTGGGCTGTCTGCAGGACGTGCGCTGGACCTGGGATGTGGTGAAGGTGCCGATGCGATCTGGCTCGCTGCTCACGGGTGGAATGTCACCGGCGTGGATGTATCCGCCACAGCGGTAGAGCGCGCCCGGGCTGAGGCTCAAAGCAGGAGCCTCGACGAGGTCACGCGGTTCCTGCGGGTGAACTTGGCGGACTGGGAACCAGATGGGGGCTCCTACGACTTGGTCGTCGCTAGTTTCCTGCATTCTCCGGTCGAACTACCCCGCTCGTTGATTCTCCGACGAATCGCTGCCTATGTCCGCACGGGCGGTCACCTGCTGGTTGTCTCGCACGCGGCTCCGCCGCCGTGGTTCGATGTCGACCAGCATCCTGGCCATCGCTTCATCGGACCAGACCAGGACTTTGCCGAGATGAGTCTGCCGGAGCGCGAGTGGCGGGTGACCGTGGCGGAGACTCGGTCTCGCATCGCCACCGGGCCGTCAGGCGAAGAGGCGGAACTCCTCGACGGGGTGCTCCTGTTGCAGAGGCAGCGCTGAGTCTGACTAGGAGCGCGACTCAGATACGTACGTAGGCTGCCCCTGCGGACTGCGCCTGGACGATCGTGACGACCGCCGAGGGTGTGGTCTGCACCGAGGGCCGCAGTTCCTGTTCGGCGATGCCCCTGCGTCCCATTCCGATGCTGCACGCCTCGACCTGCACACCCTCGGGAATCTCCAGGCCGTCGTGTCCTGTCAGGCCAGAGAGCGCCGGACCGTTGACGATGATCCGCGCCTCAAGCTCGTGATCGGTTGCTCGGAGGGTGCTGGCGGCCTCGATTGCGCGCTGGACATCACCAGCTTCGTCAGATGCGTGCAGGATGACCTCTTTGCTGGTTTGGTGGGCCATGGCCACTGTCTCCGTCCTTTCAGCTCGGTGCAGACCTCAGCAGCCAGTGAGGGCCGCGGACGCGTAGGGCAGGTGCACAGCGGCGCTCGCCACTCCCAGCACTACCAGGTAGGCGGTGATCATGACCGTGGGCGCTGCTCCGGCGAGGCCACCTGTGGGTCGTACGAGCTGGCGGATTCGTTCGGGGCCAGCAGCGTGCAGTGCTTGGGCGCACGCGTGTTCTGCTACTGCGGGGGCGGCACGTTCTCCGAGCTTGATCAGGGCGCTGACCAGCGCGGGAGTGCCGGCGTGGCGGCGGGCCTCGTTGTCTGCGGCGATTTCCAGGTAGTGCGGGAGCGCATCTGCTGCGGCTCTCACGACCGGCACCCACCGCAGGAACGCCGCGAGGCTCGCAATGATCGCGGAGATGAGGTGATGCCGTTGACGCAGGTGTGCGTACTCGTGGGCCAGCACCGCCAGGAGTTCATGGTGATCCAGAGCGTCCAGGGCACCGGTCGAGACGATGATGCCGCCGTGACGGTGAGGGAAAGTGAGCGCGAATGTTTCCCGGGCATCGACGACAGACACGGCGAATCCGTGGAGTTGACGTCGATGTGCGTCACGTAGGACGAGCCGTGCCGCGTTGCGCGCCCGTCGCGCCCTTCGCATGAGTTGCGCGGTCACGCCGACCAGGAGGGCAAGGATCAGGAGAGTTGGGATGGCAAGCAGCAGTATCGCGGGGATCGCCGTCTCAACCTCGCCCACATCGAAGGGATTGGCAGCAGCCAGGCATCGCTGACATACCGCCGCTGCCCTTTCTGGCAACAGTGCCGGGCCGGACCCGAACCAGGCCAGCACTGGTCCGATCGACAGCAGGGTCCCCAGCCACACCACAAGGCCGCCACTGATGACTGTGATCGCCAGGCGTGGTACCCGCATGAGGGCCGGCGCAGCGTGACGCAGCAGCCACGGACCGGATACTGCGAAGGCGATCAGGCCCAGTCCAAGACCAAGGGTCAGCAGGGCCGGACTCATGGTCCACCCCGCTCTCCACGTTGTGTCAGGTAGTCGCGCAGCAGAGCGAGGTCACTTTCGGGCATCGAGTCCACGAACTGCAGGATGGACGCGGCCCGGTCGCGACTGGAGGCCAGCACCTGCTCCATCAGTGTCGCGGCGTGCTCGTGCCGGCTCATCCGGGCCGAATACGACGTTGACCGGTTCTCGCGAGTGATGGTGACCAGATGCTTACGGTCGAGGTTGGTCAGCACGGTCGCGATCGTGGTGTAGGCCGGGTCAGATGGTAGATGGTCGATGACCTCGCGGATCGTGACGGGCCCGTGATCCCAGAGCACATCCATGACCTGAGCCTCCAAGGCGCCCAGCCGCAGCAGGTCTGGTGCTTGCCCCTGGGAGTCCGTCACCTCTGACCTACCATCGCGTCAGGCTTGACCGGGCACGCGACCTGGCCCCGTAGTCGCCACGCCAACGCCACCGCGGTCAGGATCATGGCTCCCAGGGCGAGGAAGGGCTGGACCGGGGTGAACCAGGTGATCGCCCCCGAGTAGCCCAACGCCAGCAGTGCGAGCTTGTTGCAGACCGGGCATCCGACCGCGAACCACGCCAGAATTCCCCCAGCCATGCCCATCCGGCTCGTCCGTCGCGCGAGCACCTCATCCTCCGGCCCGGACCCCTCCACGCCATCAGCGCGGTCCGCGGCCTCCGGGCCGCCAGCTCGGACGTAGGTGGCCACCAACATGCCGGACAGGGCAGAGGTGAGCAGCCACACCGGGTAGTTCCACCACACCGGTGGGATGTCGCGCCCGAACACCGGGTTGGGAATCAGCACCGTGGCGATCCCAATAACGAGTCCGACCACCACCGCGGCGAGTACCGCCACCATCACCTGCCTGGCCGTCCAGGTGCGTAGTGCCTGTGCGGCCAACGCGAGGCTCTGGACCGTCTTGGACCGTGAGGTTCGTGCAGGAGAGGCCATGAGGGCCATTCTGCCACGGGTCTACTATGATTCATAGTCGACTATCTGAGATAGTAGAGCAAGAACGTTCGCAACGAGTGCGGCCCGTCCGCGACCCGAGGAGTGCCTAATGCCTGCTGAATCCCCCCGTTCGTCGAGACCAGCGTGGCTGCTACCGGTGGCTGTCGTCGCCGTGGCAGCGATCCTGGTCGCGCTGATCCTCGCGATGAACCGGGACGGCGACACCGGCGCCAACGGTGAGCTGGATCCCTCGGGTGAAGGGGCGCCGACGGAGGTGGATGGGCCGGCACAGCCAGACTTCTCCGAAGCCGAGCGGCGTGATGAAAGCGACCTGCTCGCTATCGGCCCGGTCGACGCTCCAGTGGTGCTGGTGGTCTTCTCCGACTACCAGTGCCCGTTCTGCGCAAAATGGAGCGAGGAGACGATGCCGCTGATGATGGAGCACGTTGAGGCTGGCGACCTGCGGATCGAGTGGCGTGACGTCAATGTCTTCGGACCCGCCTCAGAACGCGCTGCGCGCGCCTCTTACGCGGCCGCTGAGCAGGGTGCGTTCTGGGAGTACCACGACGAGCTGTTCGCCGGCGGCGACACCCGCTCCGAGGGTGACCTGAGTGAGGACGCGCTGATCGCCCTTGCCGACGAGATGGGCTTGGACATCGATCAGTTCGCCGTCGACCTCGCCTCGGAGCAGACCGCGCAGCAGATCGCCGACAACCAACAACTCGGCCTCGATCTCGGTGCCCACTCCACCCCGGCATTCATCCTCGGCGGCCAGCCGATCGTCGGTGCCCAGCCCTCCCAAGTGTTCGTGGACGCCTTCGACGACGCACTGAGCGCAGCGGGGTAAGCCGAGCATGGACATCGGACTCCTCGCTGCCTTCCTCGGTGGCACCTTGGCGTTGCTGACACCCTGCGCCGCGCTGTTGATGCCGGCATTCTTCGCCTCGACCGTGGGCACCGGGCCGCGGCTGCTCCTGCATGGCGGTGTGTTCTATCTAGGATTGCTCGTGGTGCTGGTGCCACTGGGTGTCGGAGCGGGCGCGCTCGGGTCGCTGTTCGTGACGCATCGACAAGCGATCGTGCTCATCGCCTCGATCGTCCTGATCCTGCTAGGCGCCGCTCAGGCGCTCGGCTTCGGCTTCGACCCTGCCCGCCTGCTGCCCGGCCCAGACCTGCACGCGCGCGCCGCCTCCAAGACCGGGCTCGTCAAGACCGTGCTGTTGGGCTCAGCCAGCGGCATCGCGGGCTTCTGTGCCGGCCCGATCCTCGGTGCCGTGCTGACGTTGGCCGCAGCGCGCGGCGACACCCTCGGCGCGGCACTGTTGTTGGCTCTCTATGGAGCTGGGATGGTGATGCCACTGCTGCTGATCGCGGCACTGTGGCGGCAACTCGGGACCCGTGGACGGCGCCTGCTGCGCGGTCGTGCTTTCACCGTTCTCGGCCGTCAGCTTCATACCACCTCGGTGATCACCGGCCTGTTGATCACGAGCGTGGGAGTGGTCTTCTGGAGTACCAATGGGCTTGTTGGCGCCCCCGAGCTGCTCCCTCTCGATGCCCAGGCCTGGCTCCAAGAACGCACCGCTGTGCTGGCCAACCCCCTGCTGGACATCCTGGCCGTGCTCGCCCTGGCGGCGCTCATCCTGCTGCTATGGGCTGGGCGGCAACGCCGCAGAGCCGCTGATCGTGCGGCGGCAGCAGCCGAACAGGCCACCCCTACACCGGGTGAACAGCAGCAATGAGCCCACGATCTCGACCCGCGTCCATCGTGGCCCTGCTCACCACGACTGTCATGATGCTCAGCGCCTGCGGCTTCGGGGAGCCCGAACCAGAACGTAACCCTTACGCGCTCGAGGACCCGCTACCGCAGGTCGATGTCTCCCAGATGCGGTTGCCGACCTCGCTGGAGGGGCTAGAGGTTCTAGACCCTGACTGGGCCACCAAACCGCAGTACGCCGATGGTGTGTACCTCGCCGCGGGAGAGCGTGAGGGGTTGCTGGAGTTCACTGCGGTGAACGTGCATGGCGAGATTCTGTGGGCGGCGCAACGACCCGCCAGCTGCACCGGGTTCGCCGTGACCACCGATGACCAAGGTCGAGCACTGGCAGTGCTGACCGATACCGAGACCACCAGTGATGCCTTGGCGGGGACCACCGCCACCGCCTATGACCTGAACAGCGGGGAGCATGTGTGGGGCCCGGTGGAGGTTCCCGGCCCTCACCACGGTCCCGGTCTGGTCTTCGCCGCGCCACCTCCGGAATACATGGGGGAGGGTGGCCCGCGCGTCGCCCTCAGCCCCTCGACCGGGGAGGTCGCCGCTACGGAGTCCGACGATCCCAATGAGCGTGTCATCGGTGAGTATCACGGCATTGTTCTGCTCTCCGACTCTGAAGCCCTATTTGCGCGGGACGCGAACAAGGACGAGGTGCTGTGGCGTATACCGCTGAGTGAGCATGGCTGGGATTCGTTCCCAAGTAGCGCGCCGCTGGCTCTCGCCCCGGAGGACGGCATGGTCCTGTTGACGACATCGAACGACACAGGCGCGTTGTTGGACATCGACGAAGGCACCGTCATCAGTGACACGGCTCAGGATGCTGGCCTCGACCTCACCACCGGCACTCTCGTTGTCCTCGATCAAGAAGGTTTGCACGCCTACGACTCGGCGAATGAGCTGTTGTGGCAACTCGCCGTGGCACCCGGCGCGAGGATCGAGGCAGTAGGTGGCGTGTTCGTGTACCTGCGCGAAGAGGGCACCGTCAGAGTCCACAACGTCGTCACAGGAGCCGTGGCCGAGGCGTATGACCCTGCGGGTGAAGGGCCGATCCTGGTCCCCTCGCACCTCACCATCGATGGTGCGGGCCTGCTGCTGCACGGGCGAGACCATCTGATCGCGACCATCCCAGAAGCACCCGACTTCGACGATGACACGACGCCATGACATCAAGGACCCCGGCCTGGCATCGTGATCGACGTGCCGACGACCGTCGAGCCGGCGGCGCGGTACAGGGTCGAAGTCGTCGGGATGGCTCGTGAGTGACCACCCTGCGGTATCTGGCCTTGCCGTGCAACCGAACCAACTAGCGGCTGGCCGGCGGCGGGCGGTTCGCCCGGCATCAGTTCTGCGAGCCGACACCTGTAGGGCGCTGGTCCCGTCGTGGGCGGCGATCCCCCTAGCAGTGGTCGGCGGGCTCGTCTTAGACGCATCCTTTCCTTCATTGGGGTGGTGGCCGCTCGCATTCGTGGCCGTCGCGCTTGGTCTGGTGGCCCACGTCGGCCGTAGCCTGCTCGGCTCGTTCGCAGTAGGCGCGGCATTCGGTGCCGCGTTCTTCTACCCGCATGTGTCGTGGGCGGCCGCCTTCCTCGGCGACCACCCATGGTCGTGGGTGCCGTGGATCGCGCTCGCCAGCGCGCAGACGGTGATGATGGCGGCTCTGTCGCCGCTCATCACGCTTGCCTACCGCTGGTTGCCCCGATGGCGCGGCTCCCTTGTGACCAGGCTGGTGCTGCTCCCGGCGCTGGTGGCCGGTGTGTGGATGTCACGAGAGCTCATGCTTGGGTCCTGGCCCTATGGCGGCTTTCCCTGGGGTCGGCTCGGCATGAGCCAGTCCGAAAGTCTGATCGCGCCGGTCGCCTCGTGGGTGGGTGTCACGGGACTCGGGTTCCTCATGGTGGCGCTGTGTGCCACCACCGTCGAAGCCACCCGTTACGCCTGGCGTAGTCCGTCTCGGTGGGCGGCGTTTGCGCCCGGTGCGGTCTTGATGATCTTGCTGGTGATCACACCGCAGTTCACCACCACACCCGCGGGGTCGATCCGCGTCGGCGCAGTCCAAGGCAACGGTCCAGCGGCCTACGCCGACCAGCATGCACCGGGCGCGGTACTCGCCTCCCAGCTCGTCGCCTCCGCCCCATTGGAGAGCAACCAGGTCGATCTGGTGCTGTGGCCAGAAGGTGGCGTCGACAGCGACCCGAACGTCGACCCGCAGACCGCGCAGACACTGAGCGAGGCGGCCAGTCGCTACGACGCCCCGATCCTCATGAACGCCGCATCCGCCCAGCGCGACGCCGTCTACAATACCTCCTTCCTCTGGACCCAGGACGGCCCTACTGCCTCGCACTCCAAACGCAACCCGGTCCCCTTCGGGGAGTACGTGCCTCACCGGTCCTTCTACTCCACGATCGCGCCCAGCCTCATCGAACTGCTGGAACGCGAGTACACCGCAGGGATCGACAGCCCCGTCATCCCGGTCGCAGATGCCTCCGTAGGCCTGGCGATCTGCTTCGACGTCGCCTTCGATGAGGTGATCTGGGAGGGCGCCCACGACGGCGCCCAGGTCTACATGTTCCAGACCAACAACGCCGACTTCCGCAGCACCGACGAGAACCTGCAACAACTCGCCTTCGCCCGGATGCGCGCAATCGAGACCGGACGCAGCGTCATCAACCTCTCCACAACCGGCACGAGCCAGGTGTTTGCCCCAGATGGCACCACCCTCGACTCGCTGCCTGTCGACGAACCAGGACTCATGATCGCCGAGGTCGAGCTGCGCGATGGCATCACCGCCGCAGTGGCGCTCGCCCCGTCCATCAAAGGCTCCATCGTCGCCGGAACGCTTCTTGCCCTGGCACTGCTGGCTGGCTCGACTCTCCGCAGCGCCGGGGTCGGCGCGGGGCGATCCGCGCCTTCACTCCGGCGGGGCCGCAGATAGCCGAAACTTGCAATACCCCCTGGGGTATGCAACTCTATAAATACCCCTAGGGGTATTTCTGATCGTGTGTAGAGGAAGGAAAAAGACTGTGCTGCTTGAACGCATCTATGACGAGGACCTGGCGCAGGCCGGCTACTTCATTGGCTGCCAGGCCAAGAGTGAGGCGGTGGTGATCGATGCTCGCCGCGACATCTCGGAGTACCAGGCGCTCGCGGCCAAGCACGGCATGCGGATCGTCGCAGTGACCGAGACCCACATCCACGCCGACTACCTCTCCGGCACCCGAGAGCTGGCCGCGGCCACGGGCGCGGAGGTCTATGTCTCCGGGGAGGGCGGAACAGAATGGCAGTACGGCTTCGAGGCCCAACGCCTCTACGACACCGACACGATCACGATCGGCAACATCACCATCCAGGCGCGGCACACCCCCGGGCATACCCCGGAGCACTTGGTCTTCCTGGTCACCGACGGCGCCTTCGCGAACGAACCGGGCTACCTGGTCTCCGGTGACTTCGTGTTCGCCGGCGATCTAGGCCGACCCGATCTGCTCGATGAGGCAGCAGGCGGAGTCGACACCCGGTTCGAGGGTGCGCGTCAACTGTTCACCAGCCTGCGCAAGGTGTTCCTGAACCTGCCAGACCACGTCCAGGTCCATCCCGGCCACGGTTCGGGCAGTGCGTGCGGCAAGGCGCTGGGCGCGCTACCGTCGACCACCGTCGGCTACGAGCGTGCCCATGCCTGGTGGAGTCGGCACTTGGCAGCCGACGACGAGCAAGCATTCATTGAGGAACTGCTCGACGGCCAACCCGACGCGCACGCTTACTTCGCGCGGATGAAAAAGCAGAACAAGCAAGGTCCCGTGGTGCTCGGGCAGCGCTCCCCGGTGGCCGAGTTGACCATCGATGAGGTCGCCGAGCGTCTGCAGCACGACGAGATCACCTTCGTCGACACCCGCCTTCCCGCACAGGCTCACCAGGGCACCGTCGCCGGCTCGCTGAACATCCCCGATGGCCCCAAGACTGTCACTCACGCGGCATGGGCCTACGACCCCGAGACCGATGCGCGGCCCCTGGTGCTTTTGGCCGATGGCCAGGGCGCCGCCCAGTCGATCGCAGACCGGCTACTGCGGGTGGGGATAGACCAGACGGCCGGGTACGTCACCACGATCGAGGGACTGCCCCGCTTCGTGCCGCCGGTCATCGAGCCATCAGACCTGGCGGACTTCGACGCCGCCCTGCTGCTGGACGTGCGCCACCGTGGGGAATACGCCGCCGGTCACATCCCGGGGGCGCAGCAACTCAGCGCCGCCCGCGTCCTCTGGCACCAAGACCAGCTCCCAGGCTCCGGATCGATCGTGACCTATTGCCAGTCCGGCATGCGCAACACCGTCGCCGCCAGCGCCCTGCGACGAGCCGGCCACCACGTCGTGGAACTCAAGGGCAGCTACAACGCCTGGCGCGAGAGCCAGAGCGAGCCTCAAACCCAGAACACCCTGGCCTGAGCATCCCCAACCCGAGCGCGCGAGCCACGCCGGGTTATGACAGCGGCCATGTAACCGAACCTTCCCGCCCACGCCCGACATCCTGACTCGAAAGAAGCCCTTATGAACGAGCATCCCGCTGAACTCACGACAATCTCCGCCGAGCAACTCGCCCAGTGGCGCGAGCTTCACGACGACCTCACCATCATCGACGTCCGGTCCCCGGCCGAGTTCGAGGCACTGCACATCCACGGCTCTTACAACGTCCCCCTGACGTTGCTGACCGAGCACGTCTCAGAACTGGCCGACCGACTCGGCCACCGGGCGGTACTGGTGTGCCAGTCGGGAAACCGCGCGACCCAAGCCCAGCAACGCCTCACCGCCGCGGGCGTAACGACTGCCACCGTCCTGACCGGCGGGGTGCCGGCCTTCGAAGCCGCCGGTGGCCAAGTGGTCCGCGGCACACCCCGGTGGGGCATCGAACGACAGGTGCGGTTCACGGCCGGATCGATCATCCTCATCAGCCTGCTGCTCGCCGAATTCGTGTGGCCTGGCACCCGGTTCCTCGCCATCGCCATCAGCGCCGGTCTCGTGGTGGCGGCATTGACCGACTCCTGCCTCATGGGCCGAGTCCTTTCACGCATGCCGTGGAACAAGGTCCAGGCCA
Organism: Ornithinimicrobium pulveris; assembly: GCF_050261105.1. Classification (GTDB taxonomy): domain Bacteria; phylum Actinomycetota; class Actinomycetes; order Actinomycetales; family Dermatophilaceae; genus Ornithinicoccus. The sequence continues at coordinate 2,786,061 of NZ_CP189837.1, forward strand.
GCCCCACTGCCCAGGAGGCCATCCGATCCATCCCCGTCGCCACCACGGAGCTGTGACGCTCTTGGTCGAGGTCTACTCACCCTCAGGTCTGGCCGGTACTCGCACCGCGATACCGGCCAGACCGCGCGGAGTGTGCGCATGAGCGGGACCCTGATCCTCACCCTCGTGCTGGCCGCAGTTGTCGGGCTGGCGCTGGGCACACTGGGCGGAGGTGGCTCGATCCTCACCGTCCCACTGCTGACCTACGTCGCCGGGATGCCAGCACGCGAGGCAATCGCCGCGTCGCTGCTGGTGGTCGGAGTCACATCGCTGTCCAGCCTGATCGTTCACACGCGTCACAAACGTGTCCGCTGGCGCACCGGACTGATCTTCGGCGCCGCTGGGATGGGGGGAGCCTTTCTGGGCGGGCTCCTCGGGGGGCGCCTGCCCGCCACGGTCTTGATGGTGGCCTTCGCCCTGATGATGATCGCCACCTCCGTCGCGATGATCACCAAGAAGGCTAGAGGCAAGGCTGATCGGCCGGCGGCAGAAGCAAAGCACAACCTGCCAGTCCTGCGCACGATCCTTGACGGCGTCATCGTTGGATTCGTCACCGGCATCGTCGGAGCCGGCGGCGGATTCCTCATCGTCCCGGCACTGGTGCTGCTGGGCGGTCTGAGCATGCCTGTCGCCGTGGGCACCTCCCTGCTGGTGATCGCCATGAAGTCCTTCGCCGGTCTGGCCGGCTACCTGACGACCGTGACCCTCGACTGGCCCCTCGTCGCCGGGGTCACCGCCGTGGCCATCGTGGGAGCGCTGGTCGGTGCGCGCCTCTCAGGACATGTGCCTGCCCAAGCTCTCCAGAAAGCCTTCGGCGTCTTCGTCCTGATCACCGGCGCGCTGATTCTAGCCATCGAACTACCCCCGGCCGGAGCAATCGTGGTGGCCGCCCTCGCTGTGCTGGCGACAGCCACCATCCTGGTCTGCCGCCTCACCGCCATCGACTGCCGCTTCGCCACGAACCGGCCGACTGTCCCGTGTCAAGGAAGTGGCAGGTTTTCGCCCTCGGGAAAGTTGGGTGTGCCGGGGTCGGCCAGGCCCAGGTGCACGTCCCGGGGCCGGTTCCAGGAGAGTGCTTCGTGGGGCCGGACGGTGTTGAACTCGGCGCGGAAGTCCTCTCCGTGCTCGACCAGGTCGTGGATGTCGTCGATCTGCTCCCTGTAAAGCCGCTCGTACTTCAGCGACTGGAACGCCCGCTCGCGCACCCCGTTCTGCCCAGGAGTCCTGACCCGGGTGCGGACATGGTCCAGCTCTGGGGTGTTCTCGATCAGGGCCGCGAAGGTGGCTGAGCGGAACGGGCCACCGTTGTCGGTCACCAACGTGATGGGCACGACCTCCCCGGTGACGGGGTCGGTGAGGTACTCCAGCAGGTCCAGCCCCTCAGGCAGCATCGAGGCCGCCTCCGCCAGCGCGAGCTCGACCGCGGCGACCGCGTCGTGCTTGTTCGCGGTCGGTGACCAGTGCCACCCGAACTCGTACTTGGACCAGTAGTCCGCGATCCCCGCGACTCGCCAGGTCCCGCCCTTGGCGGTCTCGTACTCGGAGAAGTCGAACTGCCAGACCATGTTCGGACCTGTCGGGGTCTTGGCGAACGCGGCCTTGCGCTGCTGGGCCAGGTCACGACGTTCCCGCTGGTAGTCCGCCTTCAGCAACAACCCGGCGTCGTCCAGGATTCGCGCCGTGGTCGACATCGACACCCGGTGGCCGCCGTGGCGGGCCATGGCCCAGATCTTGCGGTGGCCCCACGCGGCGTGCTTGGCCGCCAGGCCAGTGATCACCTCCCGGGATGCCTCGCGGGCCGGCTGCGGCCAGGGCCCCTTGGCGGGGCGCCCGGCGCGGGCGTGGGCCTGCCAGCGACGGTAGGTCCGTTCGGGGATGCCGACCAGTGCGCAGAACCTCGTGGTCGGCATCCCCGCCTCGGTACGGATTACCTCGAGGTCCTCGAAGGGCCCAGGCGGCCCTCAGCGCTCTTCTTCCACACCCGCGCCTCAAGATGGGCCTCACCCAATGCGGTGGTCAGCTCGGCGATCTCCGCCTCCAGCTGCTCCTCCCGGGTCGAGGGACCGGTCCGGCCCGAGGCCAGCGCGGTTCGTCCCGCCTCCAGGAACTCAGCCTTCCAGCGGCCGATCGACTGCTCGGAGACCTTCTCCTTGCGCGCCGCTTCGGCGATGCTCATCTCGCCCGCCAGGACACTCAGCACGATCCTGGTCTTCTTCTCCGCCGGGATCACAGGTGGTCGACCCATAGGCCATCTCCTCCTCGGTCACGCCGATCATGCCCTCATAACCGGTCTGCCAAGAAGTTTGAGACGCGACACGACCAACCCATGAACCCACTCACACCCCAATCCTGAGTTCCCCACCAGAGTCTGGAGACAAAGCCGATATGACCACCATCGACCTCACCGAAGACGCCTTCTCAGCGACCATCGCTGACCGCCCCATCGTCCTGGTCGACTTCTGGGCAACCTGGTGCGGACCCTGCCGCAGCTTCGCCCCCATCTTCGAAGCCGCATCCACCGAGCACGCCAACATTCTCTTCGCGAAGGTCGACACCGAGACCCAACCATCCCTAGCCGCCGCGGCCCAGATCACCTCCATCCCCACCCTGATGGGATTCCGAGACGGCATCTTGGTCTTCTCCCAACCGGGCGCACTCCGAGCCGCCCAGCTCGATGAGGTCATCACCAGCATCCGCAACCTGGACATGGACGCGGTCCGGGCTTCGATCCTCTCCGAGGGCAAGGGCGCGTCAGGTCCCGGGCGATGACGGAAACCGTCGTGGGCAGTGGGGCCGCGGCTGGGGTGAACCGGCGCCGCCCGAGCGTCACGCCTAGACGAGTCAACCGAGAGCGATCGTCCTCGAGCGGAGCAAGAACGTGTAGTTCCTACCCCCACCAAACACTCCGAGAAAGAAGGCAGATCATGTGCCGACCCGTGAAATGCAGGACCTGCGGCAAGACCACCTGGGCTGGTTGTGGCCAGCACATCGCGGATGTCAAACGCACCGTGCCGAGCCGCCAATGGTGCTCCGGCCACGAACAGGAGGAGGCGAAACCCGCAATGGGTACCCTGCTTTCCCGGCTCTTCCGACGATAGTCCAGGCTGCGGTCGACCACCCACTGCCCCGGATAGCGCTACCGCCTGCGGAAAGCGCCTACCCGGACACACACAGTCCTACTCAAGCACCTCACACATTCAACAATGCTTGGAGCGGACGCGGCCTGAAGTGGAAGGACGCCGTTACCGAGGATCGTGAGCTGCTGATTGTCGGTCAGGCCATACGCGGGTTCGGTGACCCATCCGCATTCAAGTCCCATGTGCCACTCCACGAACTCCGGGGCGATTCAATCTTCTTCGACCATGCGGTGGATACCTCGCGCTTGACCTTCAATGCGTTTCAGCCGTGCGAGGTAGCGGTCTTTGTCACTGATACAGCCGTGTTGGACAGGTGCTTCGGTGGACATGAGGGGATTCCTAAGTGGTGAGGTTTCGGGTGGAAACTTCTGGCCGCAGGTCCAGGCGGCGCAGCAGTTGGGCATTGAGCGCGACGACGACAGTGGAGGCTGACATCAGGATCGCGCCGATGCTCATAGGCAGGACAAATCCGATAGGGGCGAGGATTCCTGCGGCCAGGGGCACGGAGACGAGGTTGTAGCCGGCTGCCCACCAGAGGTTCTGTTTCATCTTCCGGTAGCTGGAGCGAGACAGGTCGATCACCGAGAGCACGGAGCGTGGGTCGGAGCTGGCCAGGATCACCCCGGCAGAGCCGATGGCCACATCAGTTCCGGCACCGATGGCAATACCGACATCGGCTTGGGCCAGGGCTGGGGCGTCGTTGACGCCGTCGCCGACCATGGCCACCTTCTGCCCCTCTTGTTGAAGTTCCTTGACCTTGGCAGCCTTGTCTTCGGGGCGGACCCCGGCGAATACCCGGTCGATGCCCAGTTCCGCGGCAACGGTCTCGGCGACTGCTTGGGCGTCCCCGGTGATCATGACCACCTGGGCACCCACGGCGTGGAGAGCTTCGACCGTGGCGTGGGATTCAGGACGTATCTCATCGGCCAGGCGCAGGGCACCGACGACCTCCCCATCGACCAGGACGTGAAGGATGATCGCGCCTTCGTTCCTCCATTGCTCTGCGATGGACAGCTCATCTTGGTGCTGCTCGCGGAGCATGTAGGGGCCACCGACCTGAATCACGGTGCCATTGACGGTGGCGCGGACCCCTACAGCTGGTGAGGATGAGAAGTCCTTGGCCGCGGGGACCTCCAGGCTGCGGTGGGATGCTGCGCCGATGATGGCCCGGGCCAGCGGGTGCTCACTGTCGGTTTCGGCCGCTGCGGCCAGAGCCAGGACCTCGTCGCCGGTATACCCCTGGGTGGGCTCGACCCCGGTGACGGTGGGTTCTCCCTTGGTCAGTGTGCCGGTCTTGTCGAAGAGCACTGCGTCTACGGTGCGCATCGATTCCAGGGCTAGGCGGTCCTTGATAAGCACGCCCCCGCGTGCGGCGCGTTCGGTGGCGATGGAGACCACCAGCGGGATCGCCAGACCCAGGGCGTGCGGGCAGGCGATCACCAGCACGGTGATGGTCCGCACCACAGCAGCATCAGGCATTCCCAGCACGGCCCAGGCCGCCGCAGTGATCAGTGCGGCGACCAGGGCGAACCAGAACAGCCATCCGGCTGCTGTATCAGCGATCCGCTGAGCCCGGGAGGATGAGGCTTGGGCATCAGCGACCAGACGTTGAATACCGGCCAAGGCGGTATCGTCTCCGGTGGCGGTAATCCGTACCCGGATACCGGAGTCAGTGGCCACTGTTCCGGCCACGACGTGATCGCCTTCGTCACGACGGACAGGCTTGGACTCCCCGGTGACCATCGACTCATCCATACTCGCCGAGCCCTCAATCACCTGCCCATCAGCAGGCACAGAGGCACCGGGGCGGACGATCACCACATCATCGAGGGCCAGCTGCGCCGGGGAGACCTTCTCCACCCCGTGGTCGGTGACTTTCTCCGCTTCATCCGGCAGCAACGCGGCCAGCGAATCCAGAGCTGAACTGGTCCGGGCCAAGGATCGCATCTCGATCCAGTGACCCAGCAGCATGATCACCACCAGTAGGGCCAGCTCCCACCAGAAGTTCAGCTCGTGATCCAGCAGGTGCAGACTGGCACCCCAGGAAGCGATGAACGCCACTGTGATGGCCAGCCCAATCAGAAGCATCATCCCCGGCTTGCCTGAGCGGATCTCTGAGACCGCCCCGGTGAGGAATGGCCAGCCGCCCCAGGCATAGATCACTGTGCCCAGGATCGGGGAGACCCACCAGACCCAGTCGGCTTCTGGTAGGTGGTAGCCGACCAGGTGGGCGAACATCTCGTTGAACCCCACCACCGGCACCGCCAGGGCCAGCATGATCCAGAACAGCCGGCGGAACTGCCCGACGTGATCACCATGGCCCCCGTGTCCGCTGTGGCCATGCCCGGCATGCGCGGAGTGATCATGCTGATGCTGGTCGTGGCCGTGGGCCGCGTTCTCTTGGGTGGCCTCTCCTGTGGGGTGCATCGCATGCCCATGATGAGGCTCAGAGTGGTCGTGGCCTCCCTCGGGGGCGTGCGCTACGGCGGGGCCGTGACCGTGGCCTGAGTGGTCGTGGTGCCCGTGCTGGTGCTCAGTCATCAGGGTCCTACACTTTCTCCAGCAGGTCTTCCATCTGGTCGATCTCAGCCTGCTGGACGCTGATGATCTCCTCTGACAGTTCCAGGGCCTCAGGGCTCTCCCCGTTGGCCAGGTGGCTCTCGGCCATCGAGAAGGACTTCAAGTTTCCCAACGAGGACCTCAGCGACGTGGTTTCCAACGTCCTCTTCTTTCAACGCAACTGGATGGGCTTCCATGTACCCGCAATGTTGAAGGTGGCCCAGCGTATCTACAATGACGTTGCTCGTGACTTTTCTGAGCCTGTCGCCAACTACGAATACTACCTGTCGCAAGTCGAAGGGCTGTTCTTGCCTCCGGGGGTGCTTGACCTAGACGAGTATGGACTGCCTCTCCCAATCACGCTCCGCTTTACGGGATTTGGGATGCGCATGGGTGGTTCGCTGAACGAAACACTTGACTCGTTCATCACCTTGGCGAGGAACAGTACCGTCCGTAATCAACTCTCCGAGGTCGAACTATGGTTCGCAGATGATGTCCTGGCAGGCTTAGGGGCTAGCCTCTGATTGCAACTTGCGCGACGACCAGGTGATCGGATGGTCCCACCAGCGCCAAGCACTGCTGCGCGGACTGACTCGTCGCTGATCCCGAGACTCTTGCTGACCTGCGCAAGGGTCAGCCCCTTCGTGTAGAGCCGCGCGGCTTCTGCCTGCACTTCCTCGGTCGGTGCCTTCCGTCGCGGTTGAACACCTGCTCGACGTGCGATCTCACGAACAGTCGAACGATGCACCCCGTACCTCCGAGCAAGCACCCGCACAGGTGTCCCCGTCACGTACCCCTCCAGCACCTCAGCACGAATCGAGGCACTCAAACGGGTTTGAGACTGACGCGATTTCTCACGCACCGGACCACGCTCATCGCTCAACTGAGTAGACTGGGGTCGAAAGTTGTGGGCCTTCGTTCCCTTGAGAACACGCCGAATCAGCGTCTTGATCGGCTTCCTGGGGTTTGAGAAGTACCTGCGAAGGTCCACCGTTTACGCGAGTCTGAGGCCTGCCGTCACCTCCCACAGCGATGCCAACGGCGGCTATTCCGCAGCAGTGCGCTCCAGAATCCGCTCGAGCACACGGTCCAGAGCCGCCAGCTCGTCTGCGTCCACGCCGTCGAGGAAGTACTCCCGCACAGCCCGCACGTGACCGGGCGCCGCGCCTGCGAGGGCGTCCTGCCCGGCGTCGGTGATAGACACGAAGGCACCCCGGCCATCGTCGGTGCAGTCCTGCTTGCACACCAACTGACGGCCCGCCATGCGGCGCAGGTGGTGGGAAAGACGCGAGCGTTCCCAGTGCATCTGCTCGGCCAACACCGAGATCCGCAGCCGACCCTCCGGCGTCTCGGACAATCGCACCAACGTCTCGAAGTCCTGCAGCGACAGATCAGTGCCATCGGCGTGCAGTGCCCGCGACAGGGCAGCGGGCAACTCGGTCTGGACACGCAACCAGCGGCGCCACACCTGCATCTCCCGCTCATCGAGCCACGGGGTCTCGGACTGGCTCATGGCGCCCAGACTACCACTTTGCTTGACACGTCACCGAGCCGGGCGTAGTGTTCATGACGTATCACCTACTTCATGAGAGGATCGGCCATGGCCACCCTGAACGAACTCAACGGCACCTACGCGATCGACCCGTCGCACTCTCGCATCGGCTTCTCCACCCGCCACGCGATGATCACCAAGGTCCGCGGCTCCTTCAACGAGATCGAGGGCCAGGCGACCACGCGCCCCGACCTCACTGACGCCGCGATCGACCTGACCATCCAGGCGGCGTCCATCGACACCCGCTCGGGCGACCGCGACGGCCACCTGCGCTCTGGCGACTTCTTCGATGTCGAGCACTACCCGACCATCACCTTCCGCTCCACCGAAGTCGAGGCCGTCGGCGAGAACACTCTCCGCGTGACCGGCGACCTGACCATCAAGGACGTCACCCGCCCCGTCACCGTCGACTTCGACTACTTCGGCGCCGCGACCGACCCGTTCGGCAACGAGCGCATCGGCTTCGAGGGCTCGGTCGTGGTCAACCGCAAGGACTTCGGCCTCACCTGGAACGCCGCTCTAGAAACCGGAGGCGTGCTCGTCTCAGAGAACGTCACCCTCGAGTTCGAGATCTCCGCGATCAAGTCCGCCTGACCTGGATACCTCAGTCTTCAGTAAGAGTCCCCTGGAGTGGTGGGGTTTGGGGAGCGGGTGTGGCCCTGTGACGTAGAGGGGTCATCGGCGAGATGCTCGGTGTGTACCGCCAAGCACTCACCAGAGGAGATCTCACCGATGACCCTTCCCCAGTCTGCCGTGTCCGACCTGCTGGACGCACTTCGCGCCGGTGACGGCGTGGACCTTGTGCGCGAGTCCGTGCGCATGGTCCTGCAGGAGCTCATCGAGGCCGAGGCCACCGAGGCCATCGGCGCCGCCCGCTACGAACGCACGCCCGGGCGGGTGACGGAGCGCAACGGCACCCGCCCGAAGCTGTTGACGACCAAGGGCGGGGACGTCACGGTCGCGCTGCCCAAGCTGCGCACCGGCAGCTTCTTCCCGAGCATCCTGGAGCCGCGCCGCCGGATCGACCAGGCGCTGTACGCGGTGGTGATGGAGGCCTACGTCCACGGCGTCTCGACCCGCTCGGTCGATGACCTGGTGGTCGCCCTGGGCGGCACCGGGATCTCCAAGAGCGAGGTGTCGAGGATCTGCGCCCGGCTGGACGAGGCGGTCGGGGCGTTCCGCACCCGCCGCCTGGACCACGCCCGCTTCCCCTACGTCTACCTCGACGCGACGTACCTGCACGTGCGCACCGAGGCCGCGATGGTCGTGTCCAAGGCCGTGGTGATCGCCACCGGCGTCACCGAGCACGGCCGCCGCGAGATCCTCGGCCTGGACGTCGGCGACAGCGAGGACGAGGTCTTCTGGCGCGCCTTCCTGACCGGGCTGAAGAAGCGCGGCCTCACGGGCGTGCAGCTGGTGATCTCCGACCAGCACGCCGGCCTCGTCGCCGCGCTGAGGCGGGTGTTCCAGGGCTCGGGCCACCAACGCTGCCGGGTCCACAACATCGGCAACGTCCTGGCGCACGTGCCCAAGGCCGAGACCGAGATGGTCGCCGCGGTGTTCCGCACCATCTTCGCCCAACCCGACCTGGCCTCAATGTCCCGGCAGTGGGACAAGGTCCGTGACGACCTCGCCGCCCGGTACCCCAAGACCGGCCCGCTGATGGACGGTGCGAAGTCCGAGGTCCTCGCGTTCGCGGCCTTCCCCAGGGAGCACTGGCGCAAGATCTGGTCCACCAACCCCCTCGAGCGGCTGAACAAGGAGATCAAGCGACGTGCCCGCGTCGTGGGCATCTTCCCCAACGAGGCCGCCGTCATCCGCCTCATCGGCGCCGTCCTGACCGACACCCACGACGAGTGGCAGGTCGACGACCGCCGCTACCTCTCCGAAGCCTCCATGGCCAAGCTCTACCCCACCAGCCATACTGGAACCGTCGCCCTCCAAGAAGGCGACCGGTAGGCAACGAGCATCACCTCAAAGCCCACCACTCAGCGGGACTCTGTCAGTCTTCAAGCCCGAGTTCTGCCTCGTCCCCCACGACAAAGCCAGCAGAGCGGCGCTTGTCCGCGAACGAGTGAACCACCCTGCCGTCCCAGTCCACATCCAAAGCTTGGACCGACCCAAGGTTCGGGATTCGCTCAGGCGCAAGAACGCGCGCGTCATACCCCCGGGCTATCAGCTGGTCCAGGAGCCGTCCGGACTCCAGCCAGAGAATCCCCTGAGTCAGAATGAACCGTTCAGCGGGGACAGCCTCGTCGAGAGTCTGCCCGTGCAGAGCCCAACGGGTCACCACGTTCGCGGTGGTATTGGGAATCTGTCGTCCTCCGGGTGTGCCCACGATGAGCGCTGGTCGCCCCTGTCCGTCGAGCAGCATCGACGGTGAACTCCAGGTGACCGAGCGCCGTCCGGGCTGGGGGGTATTGGCATCGGTCACTCCGATGTCGAAGAAGCGTCTCAACTGATCGTTGAGGAAGTACCCATCGACGTAACGCCCGCTTCCCCAATAGTTGGTGATGGTGTTGGTCATCGAGATGGCCAGACCATCGGCATCGATCACCGAGATGTGAGTCGTGTTCGCCGCACCGTCATAGGACTTCTCCGCCGCCGACGACTTCGACACCGCCTGTGCTCCTGGGAGCTGATCGGCAAGTTCGGCGTTCAGCTCATCGTCAGTAAGGCGATCGACCGGCACATCCACGTACTTGGGGTCGCCGAAGAACCGCTGCACCGACCCGTCGGCGATCCTCCAGGCCTGAGTCTGCAGATCCACAAATTCTGCCGAGTCCGGATCAATGTCCCCGATGCCAGCAGCCTCTGCAATCTGGATCATCTGGATGATGGCAGCACCTGGGAGCGGTGGAGCGCCGGAGAGCATCGTGTACTCGCCAACTTGCCCAGAGGCGGGGTCTGACACGTCCACCTCATAGGAACTGAGTGTTTCCCTGTCCAGACCAGGAATCTGCGTCAGGTGCTCAGCAAGCTCACCCGTGTAGATGCTCGTCGGGTCGGCAGCGATATCGCGCATGGTCTGGGCAAGCTCTGCCTGAACCAGGAGATCACCCTCGCGGAGAGGCGCACCGTCACTGCGATGGAAGTGCGCCAGATCTGCAATCGCCTGCTCCCCGCGCGGAGTGTCGATGGCTGACGCGAGATATCGCGTCACATGCACCCCCTCCTCTGCGAGTTCGATAGCAGGAGTGAGCAGATCATCCCAAGGCAGGGAACCATGCTCGTCGTGGAGTTGCATCATCCCCGCGACGAACCCTGGAACCCCGACCCCATCTTCCGGGACGACCCCGGAGACCCCGACATACTCCCGGTAGTCGTAGTGAAGCCGCTGGCCATCAGCCACGACGATGGTGGCCCCTCCACCCCCGATCCCCGACGAGGCTGGCTGCAGAACTGCATCGGCAAAGGCTGCGGCGATGGCAGCGTCGGCCGCGTTACCGCCGTCCCGGAGCATCGCCTCTCCCGCCTCGGAGGCGAGCGGATGGCCGGAGCTGACTCCCCAGGCACCAAGAGCGGACTCCGCCGGTTCCGCATCCTCGGACGCAGACTCAGGAGGTTGGGCCCGATCCGACGCGGAGGAACCTTCGAGCGCGGGGCTGGCGCCAGGTGGTCTCGGCACAGGCACAGGCTGCCCTGAACAGGCAGCCAAGACGCAGCCAAGAAGGGCGGCAGGGAAAATCAGCACAGATCTCTTGCGGCGGATCATGGGGTCCTGTCGATTGTTGAGTTGGCGGTGACGGGGCGATCGGGTGTCGGACCTTGGAGCCAGTGCCTGCGCAGCAACCATTCCAGGGGACCCGCCCTCCCCGTGCGAGCCCAAAGAGCCGCAAGCACCACCGAAGCGGAAGTGAGGACCATGGTCGTCACGACACCCTGGGTGAAGCTGAAGCCGTCTGCCGGCTTGATGACCGCCAGCACCAGCACGTGGACAACATAGATGGTGAAGGCGAGCTTCCCAGCGTCCTCCAGCCACTTCAGCGCTGAGGGGGCCCGACGCACGATCGTCTCGCAGGCGGCTATGAGGAAAGCCGCGCCCGCTGTGCTTGAGATGATCCACAGCGGCATTTGCCCGTGACCGACTCCAGTGAGAAGTCGGCCATACCCACTGTCGGCCTCTTCCCCGAGCACTTCATACATGAGGTCGGCCACCACGAAGGCGAGGACCGCCAGAGCAGCCCCCCAGGCCATCAAGGCTCGTCGGACACGTGCATCGGTCAGGTCGATCCTGGATAACAAGAGTCCAGCGACGAACGGCACGACCCAACTCACCAAGGGGTACGGGCCACTGAGCAGCAGGGAATGGAGGGCTTCAAGCGGCGGAGTAGTGAGACTCACACCCCCCTGGCCGTGCACCCACGGTTCCTGCACGTCGTGGTGGACGATCCAAGCCGGCCCCAAGAGAAGGATCACCAGACCGCCGCCGAGCAAAAGCCTCGGATTCAGTCGATTGAGCAGGGGCGCGAGGAGGAACAGGATGGCGTAGGTCTGCAGAATCACGCTCACTCGGGTGGTCAGAGTCTGCAGGACAAGACCGAGCGACATCAGCAGCGTGATACGCCACAGGAGCGCCGACCACATCCGCCGACCTCCTCGATTCCTCAGCAGAAAGCCCATTCCCACGCCGGCAATGACGACGAAGAGCACCGACGCCCGACCGAAGGGGAGGAGATAGACACGCTGCCAGATGTTCTCCGGCTCGATAGGCCCCACGTTGACCAGGATCATCCCCAAAACGGCGGCTCCACGCGCAGCGTCCAACCCCGCCAGCCGTCGGCGATCGACTAGCGCGCGCCCCGGTTCGCCGCTCACCTGTAGGTATCCATCTCACAACTCCGCTGGCCAATTCACACCTGCAAGCATACTTGCGTAATCGCGAAACTAGCAAAATATAGAGTTGTTCCATGCCTTCGCTGAGCAAGACCTCAGTCCCCACGGACGAGCACGCACAACTCGCCGTCGACACCTTCCGGATGGTGGCCGACCCGACCCGACTCAAAGTGCTGTGGATCCTGCTGCAGGGGGAGATGAACGTCTCGACACTGTGCCGACTCACCGGCACCGCTGCACCGGCGATCAGCCAGCACCTCACCAAGCTACGGCTCGCCGGCCTCGTGGAGAGTCGACGCGAGGGCACCTTTATCTACTACCGAGCCACCAGCTCGCACATCCGGCGCCTGCTCACCGAGGCACTCTCTCACGCCGAGCACCTGACGGGCGAAGCGAGCGGGGCCGACCCACACTCCTACGGACCCTGAGATCAAAATGTAGCATTTGCGCATCGACGCAAACACGAACATCCCAGTTGGCCGACTCTCCCTGCTCGGCGTCCTCAATGACCCGGCCTACGCCAAGCTCTTCGGCGCCCAGGTCATCGCGCTGCTCGGCACTGGACTGCTCACGGTGGCCCTGGGCCTCCTGGCTTTCGACATCGCCGGCGGCCAGGCCGGCGTCGTGCTGGGCGTAGCGATGACCATCAAGATGGTGGCCTACGTCGCGATTTCTCCCCTCGCCTCCGCCGTGGTCGCCCACGTCCGCCCCAAGGTGGTCCTGATCAGCGCGGATCTGGTCAGGGTCGCGGTCGCGCTCTGCCTTCCCCTCGTGACCGAGGCCTGGCACATCTACCTGTTGATCTTTCTCCTCCAAGCTGCCTCGGCCACCTTTACCCCGAGCTTTCAGGCGCTCATCCCCTCCGTGCTCCCCGACGAGCGGCAGTACACCCGCGCGCTGTCGTTATCGCGCTTGGCCTACGACCTGGAGTCCCTGGCCAGCCCGATGCTCGCCGCCGCCCTCCTCACGATCACCACCTATCACCACCTCTTCATCGGCACCGCGCTCGGCTTCGCCGTCTCGACTGTGTTGGTGTTGGCCACCCGCTTCCCAGAGATCGCCCCGCCCGCCCCAGCACCTTTCATCGACCGCCTGACCCGCGGCACACGAGAGTTCTGGGCGAGCAGTGAACTCAGGGGGCTGATGGGCCTCAACCTCGTCGTCGCGACCGCGACCGCGATGGTCATCGTGAACACCGTGGTCCTGGTCCAGGGCACCCTCAACCGTACGCAGACCGATGTCGCACTCCTGCTCGCCGTGTCGGGCGCTGGCTCCATGCTCGTCGCACTCTCCGTGCCCACACTCCTAGAGCGCGTGCCGGATCGCCGGGTCATGTTCACCGGCGGTGCTGCCATCCCCCTTCTGCTGCTGATCACCGCCGGAGTGCTCAGCTGGCTCTCCGGCCCAACCCAATGGGTAGCCCTGCTCCTCCTCTGGGGGCTCATCGGGGCGGCGAGCTCGACCATCCTGACGCCGTCGGCACGCCTGCTGCGCCGGGCCAGCACCGACGCCACCCGGCCGGCCGTCTTCGCAGCACAGTTCTCGCTCTCGCACGCCTGCTTCTTGCTCACCTACCCACTGGCGGGCCTGCTGGGCGCGACGCTCGGGCTGCCAGCAGTGTCCGTGCTGCTGAGCGCGATCGGTGCCCTCGGCGCCCTCCTCGCCGCCCGGGCCTGGCGGCACGGTCCCACCTCCCGAGCGACGGACGACCTGACAGTCCGCTCGCGTCAGTGAGCCCTGGCCAGCGCCCGCAGCACCGACTGGGCCTTGGTCACCATCTCGGCATACTCCTCCTCCGGCGAGGACAGCGCCGTCACCGCGCCACCCACCCCAAAGGCCACGTCCCCACCAGCACCGGCCCCCTGCACCCAGGTCGCCGTCCGGATCACGATCGACGTATCCATCGACCCGTCCAACCCGATCCAACCAATCGCACCGGAGTAGATCCCCCGCGCCGCCCCCTCAAGCCCGTCCAGGCGCTTAACCAGCTCTCTGTCTACGTCTCGTCCGACCGTTGCCGAGTGGCCACTTCGGGCGATACCCTGCGCTGGACACCTTGCCCGAGAGGACAGGCAATAGATCGTAGGCTACCAGCGCTCGGTATGCCCTTGCTCGCCCTTGTTCTCACCCTATTCCCAGCCACGGTCACACTAGATCACCGCTCAGCCGCCTTTGCCGCGAAGAATACGCGCGCGCCTATCTTCTTAGCGCAGGGTCGGCGGGTCTAGACGCGATGAATCGCACTCTGCTTTCAGGACGAACGTTAGGTTGGTGGTCCGCCATAGTCATCTCCCTCCCGTTGATCGCGAGCTGCAACGAAGAAATTTCGAGCGATCGCGTTATAAGACCTGAGAGCGAGTCGGGAGGAATCTCTCGCGAGCGAATCATGCCCGACGCCGAGATGGACCTTGTTGTCGCGACGGAGGACCACCCGCCTTCAGGATTAGAAGGGGGAATCCGCGCATCAGTGCTGAATGTTGACGGCTGCCTCGGGGTGGAGTCGGACGACCAGCTAGGCGTATTGTATTTACCCTTCGATACCAAGCGCCTATCAAACGGCGCAAAGTTGCCCGACGGCACAGAGTTCATCCTAGGAATGGAAGATGTTTTCGTCGGGGGAATGTGGGTTGGCCATGAAGATCCACTCTATCCGGATATGGACACTGAGTGCATGGGCGCAACGGTATTCTACGTGTTCACCCCTTGAAGAAGTCGCTGAGTTCACGCCGATGAGGTCGGAATCCGCTTGCCGACGTCCACCAGAGCGGAGTGACGTTTAGAAAGATGTGCGAGGCGTGGGTGCGGGTGGGTTTTGCCAAGGTCGCGATCGTTGCTGGATGGTCTTGATCCGGGACTCGCCTGCGGCTTTGCCCAGGGCCCGAAGCACCGACTGGGCCTTGGTCACCATCTCGGCATGCTCCTCCTCCGGCGAGGACAGCGCCGTCACCGCGCCGCCCACGCCGAAGGTCACATCGCCGCCCGCCCCCTCCCCCTGCACCCAGGTCGCCGTCCGGATCACGATCGACGTATCCATCGACCCGTCCAACCCGATCCAACCAATCGCACCGGAGTAGATCCCCCGCGCCGCCCCCTCAAGCCCGTCCAGGATCTCCATCGTCCGCACCTTCGGCGCACCCGTCATCGACCCGCCCGGAAAGCACGCGCGCAGCACATCGGTCGGCCCCATCCCCTCGGCCAGCACCCCCCGCACCGTCGAGACCAACTGGTGGACAGTCGCAAAGCTCTCGACCGCGAAGATCTCCGGCACGTGCACGCTGCCCGCCCGACACACCCGGTGCAGGTCGTTGCGCAGCAGATCTACGATCATCAGGTTCTCCGCACGGTCCTTCTCCGCGGCGGCGAGATCGGCGGCCAGCGCGGCATCCTGCACCGGATCGGCCGACCGCGGCCGGGTCCCTTTGATCGGCCGACTCTCCACCACCCCGTGACCATCGACTGAGACGAACCGCTCCGGCGAGCACCCCAGCACGCTCACCTCCGGCGTCCGGATCCAGCAGCCGTGCGGCACCGGGCTTACCTCCCGCATCGCCCGATACAGGTCCACCTCCCCCACCCCGGTCCCACTCCCCTCCCACGTCGTCGTCAGGCAGATCTCATAGGACTCGCCCCGCCGGATCTGCTCCTGCGCCGCCCGGACCTTGGCCAGATACTCCTCGCGCCCGTCCCGCGGGCGCACCCCCGGCACCCCACCCGTCCCGTATGCCGTTCCTCCCCCACCCCACGCTCCCTCACCGGGGTCGGTGCTCGGGCGGGAACGACCCACCGCCTCCCCGACGCGGGCGACCCACTCGGCCTGCACCTGGGCGAGCTGATCGTCCTCCAACCACATGGCATACACATCGCCGGAGGCGTGGTCGATCACGATGCCGCGGTCGGCGAGCAGCAGCCAGGCGTCGGGCCACGGTGAGGGGTGCGCGCTGGCGGTGCTGGCGGTTTCGGCGCGCAGCTCATAGCCCCACCAGCCGACCCAGCCGGGGCGCCAGGTAAAGGGGAGGTCGAGGGGTTCGCAGGTCAGCCGCAGCCCGGCACTCTCCGCGTCGAGGCGGTCGAGCAGGTCCGGTCCGCCCTGGCCGACGCGGTGGGTGAGGGTGCGCGCGAGCGGCCCGGTCGCGTCCACCAGCAGCGACCAGCCCGAGCCGTCCGAGGCGTCCAGCCAGATCGACGCCGCACCCTCGTCACGCACAGGGCCCTGCCCGAGCAGCGCGGCATGGAGGCGCCAGTCGTCGACCGGGCCGGGGAAGCGGCATACCCGGACATCGAGGTGGTGGGCGAAGACCGAGGCGGCATCGAGGTGCGGGGCGAGGGTGTCCCCGACCGCGACCGGACCGCGATCCGCCTCGCCGACGTGCGCGGGAACGGGCGTGATCCCGGCGAGGCGCAGGAAGTTGGCGACGATCAGCTCGCCGTGCTCGGAGAGGACCGACTCGGGGTGGAACTGCACACCCCAGCGCGGACCGTCCGGGTCCGACAGGCCCATCACACTGCCATCGTCGGTGGCGCGGGCGGTGACGCACAGGCCTGAGACGAAAGGTTCGGGGACGTCAAGGGAGTGGTAGCGGACCACCTGGAGCGGGCTCGGAACACCCTCGAAGATGCCGGTCCCGTCGTGCTCGACCGGGCTGACGATGCCGTGGCGCGGCACCCGCATCTGGACCACCTGCTCGCCCGCGAGGTGCGCCAGACCTTGGTGACCGAGGCAGACCCCGAGCACGGGCACCTCGCGCTGGCGCAGAGCGAGATCGGACAGCCGCATATCGGCGGCGACCTGGGGGCGGCCTGGGCCCGGGCCGACCACGATCGCGTCGAAGCCGAGCAGGTCCTCGGCACCGGCGGCGTGGTCGTTGCGCCAGACCACCGGGGCGGCGCCGAGCACGCGATGCAGGAGGTCGGCGATGTTGTAGGTGAAGCTGTCGACATTGTCGACGAGCAGCACGCGGGGAGCGGTGGTCATCGGGGGCTCGTCAGGGTCGGCTCGTCAGGCTGGGTTGGGCATAGTGGGCTCCTCACCCGCGTGGCCGCAGCCGCACGTGCGGCAGGTCGGGGGCGGGCAACGAGTCGCCGTCCGGGTAGTCGAAGGACCCGTAGCGACCGTCGGCGTCGTGCCCGAGTTCGTCCTGCCACTGCTCGCGGGCGCGGACGACGTCCTCGTGGCTGCGGCCGATGAAGTTCCACCACATGACGATCTGCTCGCCGAAGGGTGGTCCGCCCAGGAGGATCACACGCGCGCCGTCGGAGCCGGCGGTGAGGGTGAGCGCGTCGGGGCCGGGGGCGATGTGGAGGAGTTCCGCGCTGGCGAGATCGGCGCCCCGGCAGGTCAGCACCCCCTCGTCCAGGAGGATGCCGTGCTCGTGGGTGGTGTCGACGTCGATGGTCAGGCTGGCGTCGGGGTCGAGGACGATCTCGGCGCCGAGCAGGGAGGTGTAGGTGGTGACCGGCGAGCTGGCGCGTGTGCCGCCAGGCAGCCCGAGCTCACCGAGGAAGACGCTGACCCGAGCGCCGCCAACTGGGACCGGCTCGGGGGCGAAGTGCTCGAAGGCGGGGTCGACGTCGGCGTGCTCGGCGGGCAGCGCGGTCCAGAGTTGGACGCCGTGCAGGATGTCGGTGCGATCGGTGGAGACCTCGCTGTGACAGACGCCGTGCCCGGCCGTCATCAGGTTGAGCTCGCCCGGGACGACCATGGCGTGCGCACCGGTGGAGTCTCGGTGCTCGATCTCACCGCTGAACAGCCACGACACCGTCTGCAGCGAGGTGTGCGGGTGAGGCGGGACGACCATCCCACCGGTCTCGGCGATCTCGTCCGGCCCGTAATGGTCCAGGAAGCACCACGCGCCGATCATCGAGCGTCCGCGCGCCGGGAGGGTCCGGCGGACCGTCATCGCGCGGGGCCCACCCAATGGCACCTCCCGCGGCGTGATCACTTCCACGCCGCCGTGCTGGCCATCGGCGCCGCACTCGACCTCCGCACCATCGCGTTCCGGGTTGCTCATGCCCCCAGTCTCCCCCACCCCTCCCCGACCGAACGCGCGAGATGTCCCTCCAGACCCCCACCGAACGTCCGTCATGTCGCTGCAAGGCCCCACCGAACGTCCGCCATGTCGCTGCTAGGCCCCACCGAACGCGCGAGGGCCCGTGACCCACGTCTCGTCACGTAGGGGAAGGATTCCTGCGAACCGGGCGCTGCCACATACATGAGCGTTTCGCCCATCCCGTCCACTCCGCACCGGGTCGTGGTGATCGGATCCGGCTTCGGCGGCCTGTTCGCGACCAAGGCGCTGCGCGCCGACGACGTCCAGGTGACGATGCTGGCCCGGACCAGCCACCACCTCTTCCAGCCGCTGCTCTACCAGGTCGCGACCGGGATCCTGTCCGAGGGCGTGATCGCCCCGACCACCCGCGATGTGCTGGCGGGGCAGACCAATGCGACCGTGCTGCTCGGCGACGTCGTCGAGATCGACCTCCTGGAGCGCACCGTCCGCGCGACGACGGTCGGGACCGAGACGCACTACGAGTACGACTCGCTGATCGTGGCCGCTGGGGCCGACCAGTCCTGGTTCGGCTCGCCCCACTTCACGGAGTACGCCCCCGGCATGAAGACCATCGACGACGCGCTCGAGCTGCGGGGGCGCATCTACGGCGCCTTCGAGTTGGCCGAGCTGGCGGCTCACTCCGGCGACCTCGACGCGGTGCGCCGGCTGCTGACCTTCGTGGTCGTGGGCGCTGGCCCGACCGGGGTGGAGATGGCCGGTCAGCTGGCCGAGCTCAGCCGCCGGACGCTGCGCAAGGAGTTCCGCCACATCGATCCGGCCTCCGCACGGATCCTGCTGGTGGACGCCGCGGACAAGGTGCTCGGCCCGTTCGGCCCCGACCTGGCCGCCAAGACCGAGCGCGACCTCGGCAAGCTCGGCATCGAGGTGCTGCTCGGCCGCAAGGTCGTCGACGTCGACGAATCCGGCGTCGTCCTGGAGTCCAAGGACGGCACGCAAGAGCGGATCGCGGCCCAGACCAAGGTGTGGGCCGCCGGCGTCCAGGGCAACCCCCTCGGCCGTGCCCTCACCGAGCAGAGCGAGGCCGAGCTGGACCGCGCCGGTCGGGTCAAGGTCCTCCCCGATCTCTCCTTGCCCGGTCACCCGGAGGTCTTCGTCGTGGGTGACCTCGCGGCGGTCGAGGATGTTCCGGGCGTGGCTCAGGGCGCGATCCAGGGCGGCCGGCATGCCGCCGACCAGATCCTGCGGAGGCTGCGCAACGAGGAGACCGGCCAGCCGTTCGTCTATCACGACAAGGGATCGATGGCCACGATCTCCCGCTTCCGGGCGGTCATGAAGCGCGGCAACCTCGAGCTCACCGGCTATCCGGCGTGGGCGGCGTGGCTGGCCGTGCACCTCTTCTACATCATCGGTTTCAAGTCCCAGGTGCAGACGCTCATGCACTGGGCGGTCAGCTTCGTGGGCCGTGGCCGCTCTGAGCGCACGGTCACCGAGCAGCAGGTCTACGCCCGGCTGGCCCTGGAGTACCTTGGCGAGGACTTCCGCCAGCAGCGCGGCCTGCGGGACTGACACACCAACGGCGGTAGCCCACGCTGCCACCCCTCGGGTGCGGCTGCCGGGGATGCAAGGTTACTCACGCCATACAAGGCAATTTCTACGACATTGCGTGAGTAACCTTGTCCTGCCCGGACTGGGACAAGGCTGCTCGGCTCAGACAAGGCTCTCAGGCGTACACGTGCCGAAACGTCTTGCGTGCTCGACAGTTCTGGGGTCCCGCCCTCAGACGGCGCCGTCCGGCTCCCGGCGCATCGGCAGGTGCGCGATTCCGTCCTCCAGATAGTCCTCCCCGTTCCGCACGAAGCCGAACCGCGAGTACCACTCTTCCAGATAGGCCTGCGCCCCGATCTGCACGGGCCGCTCCCCGATCCGGGTGAGGCCGGCGCGGACCAGGGTTGCGGCATACCCCTGGCCTCGGTGCGCGGCGTGGGTGGCGACCCGGCCGAGGTGATGGAGACCGTCGGCGTCGACGAGGGTGCGGACGGTGGCGACCGGGTCACGGTCGACCTCGATCCACAGGTGCTCGGTGGTCGGCTCGGTGTCCACGCCATCCAACTCGGGATAGGGACAGTTCTGCTCGACCACGAAGACGTCGACCCGCAGCCGCAGGATCCCGTAGAGCGTGACCGGGTCGATCTGCGCCAGCGGCGCGGCGTGCACGTGCGTCATACCCTCAAGCCTATGAGCGAAGCCGCCGCCCCGGAGCCCGTCGACGCCCTGCGCCGGATCGCCTTCCTGCTCGAGCGCAGCCGCGCCGAGACGCGGCGGGTCGAGGCCTACCGCAAGGCCGCGGCGATCATCCTGCCGCTCGGCGAGGAGGAGGTCCGCCGCCGGGTCACCACCGGGACACTGCAGGAGCTCGCTGGCATCGGCCCCTCCACCGCAGCCGTCATCGAGCAGGCGGTCGCGGGGCGGATCCCCGACAAGCTCGCCGAGCTCGAGGCCGACGCCGCCGGCCCGTTGGTCGAGGGCGGCGAGGAGATGCGCGCGCTGCTCCGCGGTGACCTGCACACCCACTCGGACTGGTCCGACGGCGGCTCCCCGATCGAGGAGATGGTCGCCACCGCGATGGAGCTCGGCCACGACTACCTGGCGCTCACCGACCACTCGCGCGGCCTGCGGGTGGCGAACGGCCTGTCCGCAGACCGGCTCCGCCGCCAACTCACCGTGGTCGACGCCATCAACACCCACCTCGACCATGACTTCCGGCTGCTCAAGGCGATCGAGGTCGACATCCTCGACGACGGCGAGCTCGATCAGGAGCGCGACCTCCTCGCCGCCCTGGACCTCCGCGTCGCCTCCGTGCATTCCAAGCTTCAAATGGAGCCGGCCGCGATGACCCGCCGGATGATCGCCGCCGTCCAGGACCCGCTCACCTCGATCCTGGGTCACTGCACGGGCCGCCGGCTGATGCCGCGCCAGGGCGACCGCGGCGCGCGCAGCGGCGGCCGGATGCGGCCCCCGAGCAGGTTCGACGCGCGAGCAGTCTTCGAGGCCTGCGTCGAGTCCGGCACCGCTGTCGAGATCAACTCCCGACCCGAGCGCCAGGACCCACCCGGCGAGCTGCTCGAGTTGGCGATCGAGCTCGGCTGCCTGTTCGCGATCAGCACCGACGCCCACGCCCCCGGCCAGCTCGACTTCCTCGACCTCGGCTGCGAACGCGCGGTCCGGTATGGCGTTTCTCCCGAGCGCGTGGTCAACACCTGGGCGGTGGATGATCTGGTCGCGTGGGCCGCCAGCAAAGAGGTGCCCGAGCACCTGCGTGCCTCCTGAGGACAATCTGTCCCACGGACACGCCGAGGCCGACCAGCTCAGCCGTGCCCGGGCGCGATTGAGCCGGTCCAGGCCGGGCGTGTTGCGGGCCGCGTTGCCGGCCTGCGCACCAGGGTGAGCGAGGGCATACGGGACTCGTTTTTGTGTCGGGCCCGACCATCACGTATGCTCACTCACTGTCCTCAACGGATAGGCCCCCATCGTCTAGCGGCCTAGGACCCCGCCCTTTCACGGCGGTAGCACGGGTTCGAATCCCGTTGGGGGTGCACAGGTCATATTCCTGAATATGGCCCCGTGGCGCAGTTGGTTAGCGCGCCGCCCTGTCACGGCGGAGGTCGCGGGTTCGAGTCCCGTCGGGGTCGCAGAGAGTGCGGCGTGGTCCTGGTCGAAAGACCGGGGCCACGCCACAGCACTACTCACGGCCAGGTAGCTCAGTTGGTACGAGCGTCCGACTGAAAATCGGAAGGTCGGCGGTTCGACCCCGCCCCTGGCCACGCGATGAGCCGCGGGTCCGCCCCTGATGCACCCGCGGCTTTCGCGTGTCCGGACCCCTTCCCCGCGCCCCCTCCACGCCCCTGTATGCCGTGTGCCTCACCTGGCCGGGACCACCCCCTCCCCATCGTGATTTACAACACGTTCTCCTGCTGGAATTGCGTGACGTGCGGATATTGTGCTGAAGTAAGGCTTGCCTAACCAGGCAGCACACGTCAGCGACAAGGAGTCGTTCATGATCCGCGCCCGCCGCGCCACCCTCGCCCTCACCTCGTTCACGGCTCTCGCCCTGGGCCTGAGCGCCTGCGGCAATGACGGCGGCACCACCTCCGGCGAGACCGGCGCGAACGGGGGCACCACCGACGGGGGCTCGGCCACCAACGGGGCCACCGACAGCGGCGACAGCACCGCCGACGACAGCACCGGCACCGACACCGGCGCCGCGGCCCAGGGCGACAGCGACGGCACGCTCACCCTCTACTCCGGCCGCAACGAGGACCTCGTCCAGCCGGTGCTCGACCAGTTCACCGACGAGACCGGCATCGAGGTGCAGGTGCGCTATGCCGACACCGCGAGCATGGCCGCCCAGCTGCTGGAGGAGGGCGACAACTCCCCCGCCGAGGTCTTCCTCGCCCAGGACGCCGGTGCCCTCGGCGCCGTCGCCAACGGCGGTCTGCTGCAGGCCCTGCCGCAGGAGACCCTCGACCTCGTTCCTGAGCTCTACCGCTCCGACGACGGCGACTGGGTCGGGCTGACGGGCCGCTCGCGCGTGCTGGCCTACAACAAGGACAACGTCTCCGCCGACGAGCTGCCGGCGCACGTTTCCGAGCTCACCGGCCCCGAGTGGTCCGGCCGCGTCGGCGTCGCCCCGACCAACGCCTCCTTCCAGGCCTTCGTCACCGCGATGCGCGTGCTCGAGGGCGATGACGTCGCCCAGCAGTGGCTGGATGACCTGGCCGCCAACGACCCGCAGATCCGCGAGAAGAACGGCGTCATCGTCGCTGACGTCGACTCCGGCGCGATCGACGTGGGCCTGGTCAACCACTACTACATCTACGAGCTGGCCCAGGAGCGCGGCGTCGAGCCCGAGGACCTCAACGTCGCCCTGCACTTCTTCGAGGACGGCGACACCGGCGCCCTGGTCAACATCTCCGGCATCGCGCTGGTCGGCGAGCAGCCCGACGGCGACGCCCAGGCGCTCATCGACTACCTGCTCTCCGAGCAGGGCCAGACCTACTTCGTCGAGCAGACCGCGGAGTACCCGATGATCGAGGGCGTCAACCCGCCCGCCGGGCTGCCGGCCCTCGACGAGCTCGACGCCCCCGAGATCGACCTCAACGACCTGGACGACCTCCAGCACACCATCGAGATGATTACCCAGGCAGGCCTGCTCTGACCCACCGCCGACCACACCCAGCGCTGACCGTCGGGGCCCTCGTGGCCACGGCGGTCGCGCTGCTGCCCCTGGCCTATCTGCTGATCCGCACCGGGCAGGGCGGTCTAGCGCAGTGGTGGTCGATCGTCGGCACCGAGCGGGTGGCTCGGCTGGCCACGACCTCGCTGCTCCTCGCGATCGTGGTCACCGCCGCCTGTCTGGTCATCGGCGTGGCCGGGGCCTGGTTGGTCACCCGCTCCAACACCCCCGGCCGCCGGATCTTCGCGGTCCTGCTGGCGCTGCCGCTCGCGGTGCCCAGTTATGTCGCCGCCTTCACCTGGGTCTCGGTGGGCGACCTGTGGTCCAGCGCGCCGGGCGCGCGCTTCGAGGGCTTCGTCGCCGCCGCGGTGGTGCTCACCCTCTACACCTACCCCTACGTCTACCTCCCCGTCGCCGCCGCGCTCGTCAAGGTCGACCCGAGCCAGGAGGAGGTGGCGCGCGCCCTGGGGCGGGGGCCACTGCATACCCTCCTGTCGGTCACCCTCCCCCAGGTGCGTCCGGCGATCGCCGGTGGCGCCCTGCTCGCCGCGCTCTACGTGCTCGCCGACTTCGGCGCGGTCTCGATCCTGCGCCTGGACACCTTCACCCGGGCGATCTTCACCGCCTTCAACGTCGGCTTCAACCGCGGGATGGCGCTCGCGCTGGCCACGCTCCTGGTCATCCTCACCGTGGTCATCCTGTGGGGCGAGGGGCTCACCCGTCGCGCCGGCGCCCGCTTCTCCGCGCCCCGCGTCGTGCGCCCGGCCCGGGCCCTGGACCTTGGCGTATGGCGTTTCGCCGGTCTCGCAGGCCTGCTCGCCGTGGTCGTGACCGCGCTGGGCGTGCCCGCCGTGTCCCTGGTCCGCTGGATCAGCGCCGGGACGACCGCGGCCAATGCGTGGAGCCGGCTGGGTGATGCGGCGGTGGGCTCGCTGACCGCCTCGCTGCTCGGCGCCGGGCTGACCATGCTGCTGGCGCTGCCGGTCGGGATCCTGGTCGCCCGCCACCCAGGGCGACTGTCCCGCCTGCTGGAGCGAGCGGCATACCTGGGCCATTCGTTGCCGGGAGTCGTGGTGGGGCTCTCGCTCGTCTTCTTCGGGGTGACGGTGGCGCTGCCGCTGTACCAGACCACGTGGCTGCTGGCGCTGGCCTACGCCACCCTCTTCCTGCCGCTCGGCGTCACCGCTGTCGCCTCGGCCGCGTCGCAGGCGCCGCCCTCGCTGGAGGAGGCGGCCGCGAGCCTGGGGACGAGCCCGGCCAGCGTCTTCGGGCGAGTGACGCTGCCGCTGACCCTGCCCGGGATCGGCGCTGGCGCCGCGCTCGTCTTCCTCACCGCGATGAAGGAGTTGCCCGCCACCCTGCTGCTGCGCCCGACCGGGATGGAGACCCTCGCCACCCGGCTGTGGGGCGCCACCGGGATCGGCCGGTATGCCGAAGCCGCCCCCTACGCCCTCGTCCTGGTCGCGCTGGCCGCTGTGCCGACCTGGATCATCGTCCGGCGGACCGGGATCCTCCCCGCTGCCGGTGACCGGGAGACGGCCGCGCTGATGACCCGCACGGAGCCGCTGCACCAGGAGCCCACGGAGGACCGGGATCTCGATCTCGTGCGAAGCGTGAAAACATGACTCTGATGCCCACCAGAACCAGCACCCCCAGCGCCACCAGCGCGGGGACCACGAGCGAGCAGGCTGCCGCAGCCGCCCGCGAGGCGACGCGTGCCGTCGAGATCGTCGGCATCGGCAAGTCCTTCGCCGACGTGCAGGCGCTGCACGAGGTCAGCCTGCTGTTGGACCAGGGCGAGTTCCTGGCTGTGCTCGGGCCCTCCGGCTGCGGCAAGACGACGCTGCTGCGCTGCATGGCCGGCTTTGAGCGGATCGACCGTGGGCGCATCGCGCTGGGCGGGCGCGCCGTGGCTCTGCCCGGCATCCACCTGCCCCCGCACCGGCGCCAGGTCGCCGTGGTGCCGCAGGAGGGCGCGCTCTTCCCGCACCTGTCCGTCGCCGAGAATGTCGGCTTCGGCCTGGGTCGGCAGAGCCTGCGCGGCGGGCGCGGCACGAGCCGGGCCCACCGCATCGACGAGTGCCTCGAGCTGGTCGGCCTGGCAGGGCTCGGGCGCCGGATGCCGCACGAGCTCTCCGGTGGTCAGCAGCAGCGTGTCGCGCTGGCCCGGGCGCTCGCGCCGCGGCCGCCGCTGGTCCTGCTCGACGAGCCGTTCAGCGCGCTCGACGCCACCCTGCGCGTGGATCTGCGTCGTGACGTGCGGGCCGCCCTGCGCGAGACCGACACCACCGCGATCCTGGTCACCCACGACCAGGGCGAGGCGCTCTCCATGGCCGACCGGGTCGCCGTGATGCGCGATGGCGAGCTGCGCCAGGTCGGCACCCCCGAAGAGGTCTATCTCAGCCCGGCGGACGCCTGGGTCGCGAGTTTTGTCGGCGAGGCCGACCTCGTCCCGCTGCCGGTCACCGGCCCCGGCCCGGACCGTCGGATCGAGACGCCGCTGGGCCCGGTCACCGTCGGTGAGGCCGCCTTCCTGGGCGCCGACCACGTCGTCATCCGCCCCGAGCAGGTCGTCCTTGGCCACCCGGAGGGCGTGCCCGCCGTGGTGCGCGCGGTGGACTTCCACGGCCACGACGCCCTCATCGCGCTCGAGCTGTCCGACGGCAGCACCGCCCACGCCCGCACCTTCACCACCCGCCCCCCGGTCGTCGGGGACCGCGTCAAGGTCGGGGTCGCCGGCCAGTGCCGCGTGGTGCCGAGCGGCGGCGTCGGACCCGAGCCAGGGCATACGGCATGAGCGGGAGCACCCAGCGGGTCGGGCGGATCAAGTCGCTCGCCACCCACCACCGCACCCTGCAGCACGGCATGAACGCCTGGCCGCCCTTCCTCTTCTCCGGCATCCGGATCCAGAAGATGAGCTCGGACTTCCGACACGTGCGGGTGCGGCTGCGGCGGCTGCCGACGACCACCAACTACGTGGGCACCCTGTTCGGCGGGTCGATCTTCGCGATGACCGACCCGTTCTGGATGCTGATGATCCTGCGCAACCTGGGACCGGAGTATGTCGTCTGGGACAAGGCCGCCGAGATCGAGTTCGTCTCCCCCGGTCGGTCCTCGGTGACCGCAACCTTCGACCTCACCGACGAGCACCTGGATGAGCTGCGCGAGGCTGCCGCCGGTGGCGAGAAGGTGCTGCGCTGGTTCGAGAACGACGTCGTCGCCGATGACGGCACCGTGGTCGCGCGCGTGCGCAAGCAGATCTACGTGCGCCGCAAGCGCGACGCCTGAGCGCGGCCGCACAAGGCAGCACCAGGTCCGCGTCGACCCACCAGAGGCCGGACCACCCGTGCCAGACGAGGGCGGCTCAGGCGGAGGTGGTCAGCGCGTGCCGCAGCAGGTCGTGCAGCGCCACGAGCCCATCGCGGGAGAGCACCGACTCGGAGTGCCCCTGGATCGTCGCGACCCCCGGCCCGCGCAGCGCCACCACGGCCTCGTCGGGCTCGTGCACCGAGATCTCGAGCGGCCGCCCGGCCACCGCGACCTCGCCCTGCTCCGGCGGCCGCGCGACGAAGGTGTTGTAGAACCCGATCCGCCGCACCTGCCCGAAGAGATCGACCGGCAGCTGCACCCCCTGATTGGGCCGCGGCAACTTGCCGATCTCCAGCCCGGCCAGCGAGGCCAGCACCTGGTGCGACAGGCACACGGCCAGCACCGGCTTCCCGGCCTCCAGGCGCGCCTCGACCACCTCGCGCAACCGCTGGATCCGCGGGTCCTCGGCATCGTCGGGGTCACCGGGACCAGGACCGTAGAGCACGAGGTCCCACCGCGCGTCCAGCACGTCCTCGACCTGCACCTGCTCCCACCGCCGCACCTCGGCAGCCATCCCGACATGCCGCACCATGTGCGCGAGCATCTGGGTCCAGGTGTCCTCGGCATCCACGACCAGCACCCGCTTGCCGGTGAGCACCGGGTCGGGCCGGGCCTCCTGCGGCGCCAGCCAGAAGGGGGAGAGCGAGTCGTTGCGGCCGGACAGATCCTCGGCGACGCCGGGCAGGGAAGCCAGCTCCACGGCATACCCGAGCTCGCGGCGCGGCCGCAGCCCCAGCGCGGCCAGCATGCCCCGCGCCTTGGCCGAGGTCTCCGCCACCTCCGAGAGTGGGTCGCTGTGCCGCACCAGCGTGGCCCCCGCCGACACCCGGATCGAGCCGGCCGCGTCCACGTGCGCGGTGCGGATCAGGATGGGCGCATCCAGCCGCTCACCACCCTCCTCGTCCAGGTCGATCAGCGCCAGCACGCCCGAGTAGTAGCCGCGCCCGGTCGGCTCGTGCCGCCGGATCACCGTGCAGGCGTTCTCCATCGGCGAACCGGTCACGGTCGGGGCAAACATGGTGGCGCGCAAGACATCGCGCACATCCGCCTCGCTCGATCCGTCGAGCAGGTACTCGGTGTGCGTCAGGTGCGCCATCTGCTTGAGGTAGGGCCCGGTGATCCGCCCGCCGTCCGAGCAGATCTGCGCCATCATCTTCATCTCCTCGTCGACCACCATGAAGAGCTCCTCGGTCTCCTTGGTGTCCTTGACGAAGCGCCGAAAACTCGGCTCGACCTCGGCCTCGTCCTGCGGGTGCCGGAAGGTGCCGGAGATCGGGTTCATCCAGACCCGCCCGTCGCGCACGCTCACGTGCCGCTCAGGGGTCGCGCCGACGAGGGTGTGGCCGGGGGTGTGGACGGCGAACGTCCAGTACGCATTGCGCTCGTCCACGAGCAGCGTCCGCAGCCAGGTCAGCGCGGCGATCGCGGGGTCAGAATCAGTGTGCGCCAACACATCTCGCCGGATGACGAAGTTGGCGCCCTCGCCATTGCCGATCTCGTCCTCGATGACCCGCTCGACGGTCGCGGCGTAGTCCTCGTCGCTCACGCTGAACCGCTCCCCGCTCACCTCCACCGGCACGTCCGGCAGCGCGGCGACCAGGTCCGCAACGTCCAGGGTCTGGTATGCCGTAGGTCCGGTCGGGCGCAGCACGCGCAGCGGGGTGCCGTCGTCGTGGGCGTCGAAACCCCGCTCGGCGATCTGCCGGAAGGGCACCAGCGCGAGCACCGGAGCGCCCGCCTCGGGGCGCGGGAGGTCGGCCAGCCGGTCGAGGTCGACGACCTCGCCGAGGATGACTTCCGCCGGACCGGGGTCACCGTTCTCGCCCTGCCGCCACAGGATGGCCCACGACTGGCCCGAGGGATCGGCGAGGAGCTGCTCGAGGGCGCGAACCGGCATACCGGACATCCTCCCATCCGCCCACGGTGTTCACCGACCCGTCACCTGATCCTCACCCGGCGTCGGGCCGCCGCTGGTTGGCTGTTGGCATGGCGCGCATCGACGACGACGAGCTGAACAAGCTGACTGAGCACCTCATCGAGAAGTACCGCGGGAGCCTGGACGAGGACACCGTCCGGACCGCGGTCGGCACCGCCCGGGAGGAGGTGGAGGAGACCTCCGAGATCTCCGACTTCGGGCCGATCTTCGTGCAGCGACGCACCGAGGAGCTGCTCCGCGAGCGGGCGAAGGAGCAGGACCTGGACCTGGACCAGGTGCAGCAGGTCCTCTTCATCGACGACGAGAACACCGGCCGCAGCCGGATGGCCGCCGCGATCGCCAACGCGAGCGGTGAGGGTCTGGTGCGGGCCCGCTCGGCCGGCGTCTCCCCCGCCGAGGAGATCCCGGACACCGTGGATGAGGTCATCCGCGACCGCGGGCTGGAGCCCGAGCCCGACGAGGTCCCCCCGATCACCGGCAAGGCCGCGCTCGCCTCGGACGTGGTCGTCACGCTCGGGTTGAGCGAGGAGGAGCTGGCCGAGATGCCGGCCCACGGTCTGCACCAGATCGACTGGGAGGACGTCAAGCCGCTGGACGGCAGCTCCGCTGAGGACCTGGGTGCCGCCTTCGACCTGCTCAAGGAGCGCGTCGAGGAACTCGTGCACACCCTGCTCCACGACGAGCTCGGCTCGCGGGAGGTCGACCCGGAGGTGCAGAAGGAGCTGGACGACGTGCTCGAGGAGCTGCACGCCGAGAGCGGTAGCGAGGTGTCGGCCGACGAGGGCGAGCCCGCTCGTGAGGCGTCGGCCGACGAGGGCGAGGCCGCTCGTGAGGCGCCGGCCGACGCGGGCGAGCATGCGGGCGAGGTTGCAGACAACGAGGGCCAGCCCGCGGGCGAGCGCCGCGCGGCGGACTGAGGGAGCCCGAGCCATGGACCAGGACCTGACCCGCCAAATCATCCGCCGCCTGACCGACCGCTACAACGGCGCCTTCACCGAGGCCGAGGTCGAGGGTGTGGTCACGGACTCGATCGCAGGGCTCGAGCCGACCAACAAGGCGCCGCAGTTCTTGCCGGTGCTGGTGGAGAAGTTCGCCCGCGAGCGCCTCATCCAACTGGCTGATGCCAAGGGGGTGGACCAGCAGGGCGTGCTCGATGTGCTCTTCATCTGCAATGGCAATGCCGGCCGCTCGCAGATGGCCGCGGCCTTCGCCAACGCGCAGTCCGACGGGCGGATCCGCGCCTGGTCGGCGGGCGTCAACCCGCTCGGGGAGGTGCTGCCCGACGTGGTGGCCGCGATGGAGGAGAAGGGCATCGACCTGTCCGAGGCCTACGCCAAGCCGATCACCGCCGACGCCACCTCGGCGGCGGATTATGTCGTGGCCATCGGCGTCCCCGAGCGCGACCTGCCGGTCCACGGCCGGCACCACCTCGACTGGGACATCGATCCCGTCATCGGCCAGGACTCGGCCACGACCCGCCGCACCCGCGACGAGATCGAGCGCCGCGTCACCGACCTCGTGACCGAACTCACGCGCTGACCCCGATGGGTTCCAGTCGGGACACCCCCGACACGACCGACCCCCAGCGTTCACGTGAACGCTAGGGGTCGGTGCGTCCGGGCGGGGCGCACCCCAGACCGGCCCGGTATGCCGTATGAGAGGCGCAGCGCAGACCGCTCGACCCGGCGCGTCCCCGGTCGGGACACACCGCGTCCCCGGTCACGACAAACCGCGTCCCCGGTCGAGACAAACCGGGTCCCCGGTCACGACAAACAGGGTCCCCGGTCGGGCCAAACCGGGTCCCCGGTCGTCAGTGGGTGACGGCGCCTTCCGAGGCTGAGCCGACGAGGGCGACGTACTTGGCGAGGACGCCGCGGCGGGCGCGGTCCGGGGGCTCGGGGGCTGACCAGGCCGCTCGGCGGCGGTCAAGCTCCTCCTCCGCGACCTCCAGATCCAGTCGGCCATGGGCCACATCGAGCACGATCTGGTCGCCGTCCTCGACCAGCGCGATCGGGCCGCCCTCGGTCGCCTCGGGCGCGATGTGGCCGACGCACAACCCGGTCGTCCCACCGCTGAACCGGCCGTCGGTGATCAGCAGCACATCCTTGCCCAGCCCGGCGCCCTTGATCGCCCCGGTGATCGCGAGCATCTCGCGCATCCCCGGGCCGCCCTTGGGCCCTTCATAGCGGATCACCACGACGTCCCCGGCCGCAATCGTCCCGTCCTCGAGCGCATCCATCGCCGCCCGCTCACCGTCGAAGACCCGCGCCGTGCCTCGGAAGACCTCGGAGTCGAAGCCCGCCGACTTCACGACCGCACCACCTGGCGCCAACGTCCCGTCCAGGATCGTCAGCCCGCCCGTGGCATGGATCGGGTTGTCCAGCTGCCGGATCACCGTGCCGTCCAGGGGCGGTGCCCCGAGCTCGGCCAGGTTCTGCGCCACCGTCTTGCCGGTCACGGTCAGCGCATCACCGTGCAGCAGCCCCGCGTCGAGCAGCGCCTGCATCACCACCGGGATGCCGCCGATCCGGTCGATGTCGACCATCACGTGCTGCCCGAAGGGCTTGACATCGGCCAGGTGCGGCACCTTCGCACCGATCCGTCGGAAGTCCTCCAGCGACAGCTCCACCTCGGCCTCCCGTGCGATGGCCAGCAGGTGCAGCACGGCATTCGTCGACCCACCGAAGGCCATCGTCACCGCGATCGCGTTCTCGAAGGCCTCCTTGGTCAGGATCTGCCGGGCGGTGATCCCGCGCCGCAGCATCTCCACGACCGCCTCACCGCTGCGCCGGGCGAACCCATCCCGGCGCCGGTCGGTGGCGGGCGGCGCCGCGGAGCCGGGAAGCGACATACCCAGGGCCTCTGCGGCAGCGGCCATCGTGTTGGCCGTGTAGAACCCGCCGCACGCACCCTCGCCCGGGCAGATCGCCCGCTCGATCGCGTCCACGTCCTCGCGCGACATCAGCCCGCGCGAGCACGCCCCGACCGCCTCGAAGGCGTCGATGATCGTCACCTCGCGCTCGGAGCCGTCCGACAGGCGGGCACGCCCGGGCAGGATCGACCCGGCATAGACGAAGACCGAGGCGAGGTCGAGCCGCGCCGCGGCCATCAGCATCCCGGGCAGCGACTTGTCGCACCCGGCCAGCAGCACCGACCCGTCCAGCCGCTCGGCCGACATCACCGTCTCGACCGAGTCGGCGATGATCTCGCGCGACACCAGGGAGTAGTGCATTCCCTCGTGCCCCATCGAGATGCCGTCGGAGACCGAGATCGTCCCAAACTCCAGCGGGTAGCCGGCCGCCGCGTGCACCCCGTCCTTGACCGCCTTGGCGAGCCGGTCGAGCGAGAGATTGCACGGGGTGATCTCGTTCCAGCTGCTCGCGACGCCGATCTGCGGCTTGGCGAAGTCGTCATCACCCATCCCGACCGCGCGCAGCATGCCGCGGGCGGCCGCCTTCTCGAGGCCGTCCGTGACGTCCCGCGAGCGCGGCTTGATGTCGGGCTGGCCGTCCGATCCCGTATGCCGTGTGCTCGCCTGCGTCCCGGTGCTCGTCTCAGCCACGGGCCGCCGACCCCTCGACGTAGTCGCCGTCGTTCTCGTGGCTCTTGACCCAGGCCATCATGCCGCGCAGGTCCTTGCCGACGGCCTCGATCGGGTGGGCGGCACCCTTGTCGCGCAGGCCCGTGAACTCCGGCGCGCCCGCCTCCTGGTCGTCGATGAAGCGCTGGGCGAAGGCGCCGTTCTTGACGTCCTCGAGCACCGCCTGCATGTTCTCCTTGACCCTCTCATCGATCACGCGCGGGCCGGAGACGTAGTCGCCGTACTCCGCCGTGTCCGAGACCGACCACCGCTGCTTGGCGATGCCGCCCTCATACATCAGGTCCACGATCAGCTTGAGCTCGTGCAGGCACTCGAAGTAGGCGACCTCGGGCTGGTAGCCGGCCTCGATCAGCGTCTCGAAGCCGTACTGCACCAGCTGGCTCATCCCGCCGCACAGCACCGCCTGCTCGCCGAACAGGTCGGTCTCGGTCTCCTCGGTGAAGGTGGTCTCGATACCGCCGGCGCGCAGCCCGCCGATCGCGGCGGCGTAGGACAGCGCGAGCGCCTTGGCGTTGCCGGTCGCGTCCTGCTCGACGGCGACGAGCACGGGGACACCGCGGCCGTCGACATACTCGCGGCGCACGAGGTGGCCGGGGCCCTTGGGCGCGACCATGCAGACGTCCACGTCGGCCGGCGGGGTGATGTAGCCGAAGCGGATGTTGAAGCCGTGGCTGAAGAAGAGCGCCTTGCCCTCGCTCAGGTGCGGCTCGATCGCCTCGGTGTAGAGGTGGCGCTGCACGTGGTCGGGGACGAGCACCATGATCACGTCGGCCTCGGCGCAGGCCTCGGCGGGCGTCACCACCCGCAGGCCCTCGGCCTGCGCCTTGGCGCGGCTGCCGCTGCCCTCGGCGAGCCCGACCCGGACGTCCACCCCCGAGTCGCGCAGCGACAGGGCGTGGGCGTGACCCTGGCTGCCGTAGCCGAGCACGGCCACCTTGCGCTGCTGGATCAGGGACAGGTCGGCGTCGTCGTCGTAGTACATCGTGGCCATGTCGGCTCTTCTTCTCCTGTGGTCGGGTGGTGTCTGGTTCAGGTATGGCGTGTGGACGGGTCGTCCTAGAAGGCGGCGGCCGCCATCGCGCCGACCGGGCGGGGGCCGTGGTCGTTGATCTGCCACAGCTGGGCGCGGATGGCGTCGGCGTCGGCGAGCTCCTCGATGTGGATGACCTCGACCAGCTTGTCCAGCTGGCTGGTGACGCGGTGCAGCTGCTCGTCGCTGACGTTGACGACGATGGTCATCCGGGAGACCTTGCTGTCCTCGGTCGGGCCGACGACGAGGTGGTCGATGTTGAAGTTGCGGCGGGCGAACAGGACCGAGACGCGGGCGAGGACGCCGGGGTTGTTCTCGACCAGGACGGACAGGGCGTGGCGGGTGGTGCGGTTGCTCATGGCGGTGGTGCCTTTCGGGTTGGGGTGCTGCTGCTCGTGGGGGGTGGTGGTGCTGGTCGTGGTGGTCTTCGCGGTGGACGGGGCGGGGTCGTAGGCGGCGGGAGCGGTCGGAAGGGCAGGCTCCTCGGGCGGGTAGTCGTGCAGGAGGGTCACACGTCCTCCCCGAAGTCGGGCCGGACGTCGCGGGCGTAGAGGACCTCGTCGTTGCTGGTGCCGGCGGCGACCATCGGCCAGACCATCGCATCCTTGCTGACGCGGAAGTCCACGACCACCGGGCGGTCGTCCACCTCCATCGCCTCCTCGATGGTGCGGTCGACGTCCTCGGGCCGGTCGCAGCGCAGCCCGACGCAGCCGTAGGCCTGGGCCAGCGTGGTGAAGTCCGGGACCTGCATCGAGGGAAGCTGGGAGGCGGAGAAGCGCTCGGAGTAGAAGAGCGCCTGCCACTGCTTGACCATGCCCAGGGCGGCGTTGTTGATGATCGCGACCTTGATCGGGATGCCCTCGACCGAGCAGGTGGCCAGTTCCTGGTTGGTCATCTGGAAGCAGCCGTCGCCGTCGATCGCCCAGACCGTCTGGTCGGGTCGGCCGACCTTGGCGCCCATGGCGGCGGGCACGGCATACCCCATGGTGCCCAGGCCGCCGGAGTTGAGCCAGCGGCGGGGCTCTTCGTAGCGGACGAACTGGCTGGCCCACATCTGGTGCTGACCGACGCCGGCGGCGACGATCGTCTCCGGTCCGGACAGCGCCCCGATCCGCTCGATGACGAGCTGGGGTGCCATGGCGCCGTCGGAGGGCTCCTCATAGCCCAGCGGGTAGCGGGCCTTCCAGTCCACGCACCGGGCGACCCAGGCCTCGTAGTCGGGAGCCGCGCCGGCCGCGGTGCGACGGGTCCACTCCAGGATCAGCTGGGTGATGGTCGAGCGCGCGTCGCCCGGCAGTCCGACGGCGCACGGGAAGTTCTTGCCGATCTCGGCGGGGTCGATGTCGGCGTGGATGATCGTGGCGTTGGGGGCGAAGGTGTGCTTGGCGCCGGTGACCCGGTCATCGAAGCGAGCACCCAGGGAGATGATCAGGTCCGACTTCTGCAAGGTGGTGACCCCGGAGACGCTGCCGTGCATCCCGGGCATCCCCATGTGCTGGGGGTGGCTGTCGGGGAAGACGCCGCGCGCCATCAGGGTGGTGACGACCGGCATACCGGTCAGCTCGGCCAGCTGGCGCACCTCGGCATGGGCGTTGGCGCGCACGCATCCACCACCGACGTAGAGCACCGGCTTGCGGGCCGTCAGCATCAGCTCGACCGCGTCGCGGACCGCCTCGGGGCTGACCAGGCCCGGGACCCGCAGGCCCGGCATCGGCAGCTCACGGAAGGTGTCGTCGGCCTGCGCGACCAGCGCGTCCTTGGTCACGTCGACCAGGACCGGGCCGGGACGGCCGCTGGCCGCCAGGCGGAAGGCCGAGGCGACGGTCGGCGCGATCTCATCGGGCCGGGTGACGAGGAAGGAGTGCTTGGTGACCGGCATCGAGATGGACCGGATGTCGGCCTCCTGGAAGGCGTCCGAGCCTATCGCCGTGCTGGCCACATTGCCGGTGATGGCGACCATCGGGACCGAGTCCATGTTGGCGTCGGCCAGCGGCGTCACCAGGTTGGTCGCCCCCGGGCCCGAGGTCGCCAGGCACACGCCCACGCGACCGGTGGCAGCGGCATACCCCTGGGCGGCGTGGCCGGCTCCCTGCTCGTGCCGCACCAGGATGTGTCGGATCCCCTCCGCGCCATAGAGCGCGTCGTAGAGCGGCAGGACCGCCCCGCCCGGCAGGCCGAAGATGTGTTCCACACCCACGCGCTGCAAGGTGGCGACGAGGGCCTCGGCGCCGGTCCGCGGGGTGGGCCCGGGAGTCGCGCCGCCGGTGCTGCCGGGGGCGATCTCCGCAGCGCCGTCGGCGAGCGCGGTGCTGGTCGGATGCGTGGTGGTCATGGTCTGTCCTGACTGCTGGTGGCTGGTGGTGGAGTCGGAGGTCGGGTGTCGGGCAACAAAAAACCCCTCGGCCCGGCGGGCAAACGAGGGGAGGACGCGACAGCGGCTGGGGTTAGGCCGTGTCACGTCCCGAGGTAATAAGTACGAGGGCAAAGATCTGCATGCCGACAACAATGACCGGCGACTGCCCCGCCGTCAACCCTTCTGCCGCAGATTCCTCGGGAATGTGATGCACGGCACATGACGTAGCGTCAATCTGGCGTGAAACGCTGTTATCGATATAGCGTTGACATATCGAGATGCGTCGTGACACTCTGTGATGTGTCGCGACACCAGCGCGGCGGCGGACGCTGATCCGACTCGTGAATCACCTCGCGCCGCACACAGTCAGGGAGGACACCATGACCAACCGAGGACGGGGCTTCGACCCCGAGCAGTTCTTTGGCCCGGAGGGGCCGTTCGGACCGCGTGGCCCGATGGGGCCGGGCGGCATCTTCGGCCCGCAGGGCCCGTTGGGGACCGGCGGCTGGCCAGGCATCAACCTGGGCGACCTCATGGGTGAGAAGGGCTGGGCCGGCGAGCGGCGCGGCCCCCGGCCGGGCGGCCGACGCGCGCGCCGCGGCGACGTCCGCAGCGCCATCCTGGAGTTGCTGCAGGACGAGCCGATGAACGGCTACCAGCTCATGCAGGGCATCGCCGAGCACACCGACGGGGCCTGGACCCCGAGCTCGGGCGCCATCTACCCCGCGCTCTCCCAGCTCGAGGACGAGGGGCTCGTCGAGCAGATCGAGCTGGACGGGCGCAAGGCCTACCAACTGACCGACCTGGGGCGTGAGGCTGCGGATGCCGGCCCCTCCCTGCTCTTCGGCAACCGCTCAGGCTCCGAGCCGGACGACCCGTGGAGCGGTGGGCGTGGTCGGCGGCCCGAGCACCGGCGGGGTCGCGACCGCGACCACCGGCACCGCGGCGAGCGCGGCGACCGGGACCACGGGTCGCGCAACAAGAGCGGCAGCACGCTGTGGAAGGCGCTGGGCAGCCTGGCGATGGCCACCCAGGCGGTGGGCCAGGCCGGCGATGACCGACTGACCGGGCAGGCCGCCGAGGTGATCGACCGGACCCGCCGCGATCTGTACCGCATGCTCGCCGAGGCGGAGGTGGCCAAGGACGAGGACGACTTTCGCGGATCGGGCTCCGACGGGGACTCCTCAGCCGGCGAGGACGAGGAGATCTTCGACGGCGAGATCGTCGACGACGAGAACTGACCGACACGAACGGAACGAGCAGTCCTCCTCGGGCACCTCGACCGTGCGCGGGGGTGCCCGGGGGCGGCAGCCCCCGGGTGACGGCATACTTGGGCGTATGGCCGATCACTATGACGTTGTTGTCCTGGGCGCCGGTCCCGGCGGGTATGTCGCGGCGATCCGCGCGGCCCAGCTGGGCAAGAAGGTCGCCGTCGTCGAGAAGAAGTACTGGGGCGGCGTCTGCCTCAACGTCGGGTGCATCCCGTCCAAGGCGCTGCTGAAGAACGCCGAGCTCGCGCACACCCTGCAGCACGAGAAGAAGAAGTACGGGATCGAGGGCGACGCGACGATGGCCTACGGGCCGACGCACAAGCGGTCGCGGCAGGTCTCCGAGGGCATCGTCAAGGGTGTCCACTTCCTGATGAAGAAGAACAAGATCACCGAGGTGGACGGCTGGGGCACGCTGACGTCCCCGACCTCGATGGACGTCGAGGGCGACGGTGGGGACACGACCAGCCTGACCTTCGACAACCTGATCCTGGCGACCGGCTCGGTCACGCGGATGCTGCCCGGGGTCGAGGTGAGCAAGAACGTCGTCACCTATGAGGAGCAGATCCTTGACGACGACCTGCCCGGCTCGATCATCATCGCCGGCTCCGGCGCGATCGGCGTCGAGTTCGCGTACGTGATGGCCAACTTCGGCGTGGACGTGACGATCGTGGAGTTCCTGGACCGGATGGTTCCGCTGGAGGAGGCCGAGGTCTCCAAGGTGCTGGCCAAGGAATACAAGAAGCTCGGCATCAAGGTCCTGACCTCGACCAAGGTGGAGTCCGTCGAGGACACCGGCGACGGCGTCAAGGTCACCGTGAGCAAGGACGGGAAGGAAGAGGTGCTGGAGGCCGACCGGCTGCTCTCCGCGATCGGCTTCGCCCCCCGCACCGAGGGCTTCGGCCTGGAGAAGATCGGGGTCGAGCTCACCGACCGTGGGGCCATCGCGATCGATGACTACATGCGCACCAATGTCGACAACGTCTACGCGATCGGCGACGTCACCGCCAAGCTCATGCTGGCGCACGTGGCCGAGGCGCAGGGCATCGTCGCCGCCGAGACCCTGGCCGGTGCCGAGACGATGCCGATCGACTACCGGTTCATTCCGCGCGCGACCTACTGCCACCCCCAGATCGCCTCGATGGGCCTGACCGAGGAGCAGGCCAAGGAGGCCGGCCACGAGGTGAAGACGGCGACCTTCCCGTTCCAGGCCAACGGCAAGGCAGTCGGCCTCGGCGCCCCCGTCGGTTTCGTCAAGGTCGTCGCGGACGCCGAGCACCACGAGATCCTCGGCACCCACATGATCGGCCCGGACGTCACCGAGCTGCTGCCGGCCGTCAACGTGGCCCAGACCTGGGACCTGACCGCCGACGAGGTCTCCCGCGTCGTCTTCGCCCACCCGACCCTGGGCGAGGCCGTCAAGGAGGCCATGCACGGCATCTCGGGGCACATGATCAACTTCTGATCCACCTCGATCGAGCACCGAACGGCCCCGCACGCCCACCGCGTGCGGGGCCGCTCGCTGTCTAAGCCGGGGGATATCCCCCCTGCCGATCCGGGAGTCCACCGGCTGCCGCCGCCCCCCTCGCCCGGGGGATCGTAGAGGCATGAACGAGATCAAGCCCCCGGTCCTCCCCCTCCCCGACCAGCACCGCGCCTCCGGACCGCAGGGCCCGCAGGACACTCCCCCCACCGGCTCCCCCTACGGCCAGCCGACCACCTCCACACGCACCCCGACCGGCAGCCGCGTCGACCAGGGCTTCGCGACCCTCCAGCGCTCGCCCCTGCGGCGCAACTCCTACCGCGGCATCGTGGGCGGCGTCTGCGCCGGCATCGCGGAGAGCACCGGCTTGTCAGTGGTGGCGGTCCGCGCCATCGCGGTCGTCCTGGGCTTCTTCGGCGTGGGGATCGGCGCCTACCTGCTGGGCTGGGCGCTGCTGCCGGACGAGGGTGGGCGCACCCACGCCGAGCAGGCCATGAAGGACGGACGCGCGCGCTCGATGGTCGTCCTGGGCCTGGGTGCCTTCGCCCTCCTCGGCGTCCTCAGCTGGATCTTCAAGAGCTGGCCTCTCCTGATCGCCGCGGCCGTCGTGGCCTTCGTGGTCGCCAAGAAGAAGGGACACTTCTCCGACCACGCCCACGGCTGACGGGGACCCGCAGGCTGCCCCTCCTGCAGCCGCCGCTCCCCTCCGGCGCCGGCTCGACCACCACGGTCGGGCCGGCGCCGTCGCGTCCGCTCACATCGGGCTCGGCGGAGGGAACGCGCCACCCTGCGGGTCGCCTCACCCCAGCTTGGCGCGCAACCCCTCCAGCGTGGCGATCGTCTCCTCCACCTTGGCCAGGGCACGGCCGACGTCCTCGCGCGCGACCTTGATCCGCTGTCCCACCATCACATCGGTGAAGAAGTTGTCGAACCAGATGTCCAGGCCGCGCGAGAGCTGATCGACGATCGGCGCCCCCAGGCCGGGCAGGTCGACATCGGCCAGCTCCCGCGAGAGCCGCTGCATCGCCTCCGCAGCCCGGTCCAGCAGCTCGGTCGCCGTGTCGAGCCGGTCGTGCTTCATCATCGAGGCGAGCATGCCGCCGTCGAAGAAGGTGTCGTAGGTCGACCAGTTCTGGGCCTTGCCCAGTTGCTCCCAGGCCGCCTCCAGCGCGTGGTGCGCGGCGTGGCCCGCCTCCAGCGCCTCGTCCAGCTCCCGCCGCCACCGGATGTTCTCCAGCTGCCTCCCGGCCTCGTCCGCGCGATCACGCAGCACCCCGGCGTCCGGCTCCTCGGCGCGCCGTCGCACCTGCGCCAGCACCACCTCATACCCCTCCTCGACGTCGCCCAGCCTCCGCAGCGAGGCGACGAGGGAGGCGTCCTCGCGCTCCAGCTGGGCCAGGTGCTCCTCGGCCCGCCGGAGCCCGTATGCCGCAGCCTCCTCCTCCGCCCGCTCACGCCCGAGCCGGTCCTGGAGTCCGCCGCGCATCGCTGCCCAGGCCCGCGTCGGCGAGGCGCCTTCGAGTCGGCGGACATCCCGCGCCTCCTTGTCCCAGGCGGCCCGGAGACGGTCGACCTCCTCGTGCGCCTCGCGCAGCTGGGGAGCCAGCCCGCCACGGGGGGAGGTGAGGCGCTGGTGCTCGGCCCGGGCCTCGGTGAGCGCGTCGAAGCGCGCGGCCAGCTCGGCATAGGAGTCGGTGCTCATGGCGCTCAGATGTAGCAGACCCGACACCGGTTCCGCTCTGCCCTGAACGACAGCTGAAGCCCCGTCATCACCCCACCCAACTCCGTGGCCACGGCGACGGAACCAACGTCACGCAGGATGCGTCATACGGGGGTCATCGTCGACCATCCGCACCCGAGGGGGCGCTCATGCCTCGCACCACCCGCAC
Organism: Ornithinimicrobium pulveris; assembly: GCF_050261105.1. Classification (GTDB taxonomy): domain Bacteria; phylum Actinomycetota; class Actinomycetes; order Actinomycetales; family Dermatophilaceae; genus Ornithinicoccus. The sequence continues at coordinate 2,826,354 of NZ_CP189837.1, forward strand.
CACGTGGACCGCTTCACTCCTCGCCCTGCCGCTTGCAGCTGGCGCGATGCTGACCGGCTGCAGCAGCCCGCCGGACCGACCCGGCTCGGGCGATACCCCCACCACCACGGCGGCCTGGGACACGGTCCAGGCTGGCGCCGCGATCACGGCCCTCCCCGCCGGCTTCCTGCAGCCGTTCGACGACTGCTCCGAGCTGCTGACCTACTACCAGGCCAACGCCCTGGAGCTGGTGACGCCCTACGGCCTCGGCGCGGGGCGCGGTTATCACGGCGGGGCGGTGGACGAGGCTGGCACCGCCGATGCCGCCGCCGGTGCCGAGAGCGTCGACGGTTCCTTGGCCGGCGCCAGCGCCTCGGGACCCGATCACTCCACCACCAACGTGCAGGAGGAGGGCGTCGACGAGGCCGACGTCGTCAAGACCAACGGCACCATCATCGTGGCGATCAGCAGCAGCAGGGTCCAGATCGTCGACGTCGCCACGGAGAAGGTCATCTCCACGATCACGATGCCGGGCAGGCGCGAGAACGCCTACCCTTCCGAGCTGCTCCTGCACGGCGACACCCTGGTGATCCTGGGTCAGGAGTGGGCCAGCGCCCAACCGCTGCGCGACCACTTCCTGCCCTTCGAGGCCGGCCGGACCCTCATCACCACGGTGGACATCTCCGATCCCGCCTCGCCGCGCACGGTCGGCACGATGCGGGTCGAGGGCAGCTATCGCTCGGCGCGGATGATCGACGACACCATCCGGCTGGTCATGGTCAGCGAGCCGACCGGCCTGCAGCTCACCGGCCCACGCACCAACTCGCTGCGGGCCGAGGACGAGGCCGAGCAGCGCAACCGGGAGCTCGTGCGCGCCACAACCATCGATGACTGGATCCCCCACCGCCAGCACCTCGACGCCGACGGCCAGGTCATCTCCACGGAGCCGCTGCTGGGCTGCGACCAGATCTCGCGGCCGCGCGACCCAGCGGGACTCTCGACGCTGTCGGTGCTGAGCTTCAAGGTCGGCGAGGCAGCCCCGACCAGTGGGACCGGCCTGGTCGCCAGCGGCGCCACCGTCTACGCCTCCCCGGACCGGCTGATCGTCGCGACCAGCCCGTGGGACATGTGGAACTGGATGCCGATGGATACCTCATGGATGCGGGGCACCCCCTCGGTCAACACCGATCTGCACGCCTTCGACATCTCCGACCCGGACGCCACCAGCTATGTCGCCTCCGGCAGCGTGGGCGGCCGGATCATCAACCAGTGGGCGCTGGATGAGCAGGAGGGCGTGATCCGGGTCGCCACCACCACCGACCCGCCCGGTGCCTCCCAGGCCTCGCACTCCTCGCTGATCATGCTGCGCGAGGACGGCGACCAGCTCGCCGAGACCGGCCGGGTGGACGACCTCGGGGTCACCGAGGAGATCCAGTCGGTGCGCTATCTGAGCAAGGACGTCGCCGCGATCGTCACCTTCCGCCAGGTCGACCCGCTCTACCTGATCGACACCTCCGACCCGACCAACCCGACGGTCGCTGGCGAGCTGAAGATCCCCGGCTACTCGGCCTATCTGCACCCGGTCGGCGACGGCTGGCTGCTCGGGGTCGGCCAGGACGCGGACGAGCAGACTGGACAGACCAAGGGCGCCCAGGCCTCGCTCTTCGACATCCGCGACCTGAGCAACCCGCAGCAGACCGAGGTCGTGGTCTGGAAGGACAGCTACTCCCCGGTCGAGAGCGACCACCGCGCCTTCACCTACTGGCCGCGGACCGGGCAGGTCTTCATCCCGATCACCCAGTGGACCGACAATGGCGAGGGCAACTTCGGCGGCGTCCAGACACTCAGCGTGGCCGAAGGCACCCTCACGGACGGCGATCGGGTCAGCACCGCCGCCCCCAACCAGACTTGGGGCGAGGCACCGATGAGAACCATCGTCATCGGCGATGACCTCTGGACGCTGGACTACCAGGGCCTGGGCCGCTACGACCTCGCCACCCTCGAGGGCGGCTGGGCGGTCGACCTGCCCTGAGGCCAGATCTGACCTGCGCGGAGATTTTCTCGATTCCGTATGCCGCAGCCCGGGTGACGTGCATCTGTCACCTGGGTTGCGGCATACGGGGGAATCTTTCTTTCTCAGCGAACTGGCCGCAGATCCCTCGGAAACTGGCCTTGCCCGCTCCCTATAGACGCATTGACTTCAGCACCCAACCCCGGTAGACATCTGCCCATGACCACCGCACGTCGCCGAATGCGCAGCTGCTGAGCCCTCCCCTCGCAGCTGCTTCTCGCGACGTCGCGAGCCGCTCGCGCCCTACAGCGCCGACGGACCCATCACCTGCGCTGCCAGCCGGGCTCAGCAGAGCTTCCTTCGCCCTGCCCCACCCCGAGCACCCACCGAAAGCGCAGATCGATGACCTACACCGACTTCACCACCCGCCAGATCCACGCCGGCCAGACCCCCGACTCTCAGACCGGCGCCCGCGCGCTGCCGATCTACCAGACCACCTCCTACGTCTTCGCCGACGCCGACCAGGCCGCCAACCGCTTCGCGCTGGCCGAGTTGGGCCCGATCTACACCCGGATCACCAACCCCACCCAGGAGACGGTGGAGAACCGGATCGCCGACCTCGAGGGGGGCGTCGGCGCGCTGCTCGTGGCCTCCGGCTCCTCAGCGATCACCCTGGCGATCCTCAACATCGCCGGCGCCGGTGACCACATCGTCTCCAGCCCTAGCCTCTACGGCGGCACCCAGAACCTCTTCGCCCACACCCTGCCCAAGCTCGGCATCGAGGTCAGTTTCGTCGAGGACCCGACCGACCCCGAGTCCTGGCGCGCGGCCAGCCGGGAGAACACCAAGGCCTTCTTCGGCGAGACGATCTCCAACCCGAGCAGCGACGTGCTCGACGTCGAGGCGGTCTCCGCGGTCGCCCACGAGGTCGGCGTCCCGCTGATCGTGGACAGCACCATCGCCACGCCCTTCCTGTCCCGCCCGATCGAGCACGGCGCTGACGTGGTCGTGCACTCGGCGACGAAGTACCTCGGCGGCCACGGCACCGCGATCGCCGGCGTGATCGTGGACGGCGGCCGCTTCGACTACGGCGCCTCCGGACGCTTCCCCGGCTTCACCGAGCCCGACCCGTCCTACAACGGGCTGGTCTACGCCGAGGCGCTGGGTGAGAACGGCATCTTCGGGGTCAACCTGTCCTACATCCTCAAGGCCCGCGTGCAGTTGCTCCGCGACCTCGGCCCGGCGGTCGCGCCGTTCAACGCCTTCCTCATCGCCCAGGGTCTGGAGACGCTCTCCCTGCGTCTGGAGCGGCACGTGCAGAACGCCCAGCGCGTCGCCGAGTGGCTGGACGCGCACCCGCAGGTGCAGGCGGTGCACTACGCCGGGCTGCCGGCCCACCCCTCCTACGAGAAGGCGCAGAAGTATCTCCCGGCTGGCGCCGGCGCGGTGCTGGCCTTCGAGATCGAGGGCGGGCTCGCGGCCGGGCAGGCCTTCGTGTCCGCGCTCGAACTGCACAGCCACGTCGCCAACATCGGCGACGTCCGCTCGCTGGTCATCCACCCGGCCTCGACCACGCACTCGCAGTTGACCGAGGAGGCGCAGCGGGCGGCGGGTGTCACCCCCGGTCTGGTCCGCCTGGCCGTCGGGATCGAGGGGATCGAGGACATCCTCGCCGACCTGGAGACCGGCTTCAGCGCGGCCAAGACCGCGGCGACCGGGCCGGCTGACGGCGAGGGCGACTCCGACTCCGACTCCGACACCGAGGCGGCCTGAGCCATGACCGCCCAGCCTGCCTGTCCCCCGCCCTCGCGCCGCCGCGTCCTGGGCGTCGGAGACCTGCCGCTCGACTCGGGCGAGCAGCTCGAGGGCGTCCGGGTCAGCTATCAGACCTGGGGTCGCCTCAACGCGGCCAAGGACAATGCCGTGCTGGTCCTGCACGCGCTCACCGGCGACAGCCATGTCGTCGGTGAGCGCGGGCCGGACCACCCGACCGCGGGCTGGTGGCCGGGGCTGATCGGTCCGGGCTGCCCCCTCGACACCGACGAGCTCTTCGTCATTGCACCCTCCGTGCTCGGCGGCTGCCGGGGCACCACCGGCCCCTCGTCTCCGGCTCCCGACGGTCGTCCCTACGGCTCGTCCTTCCCCAGCATCACCATCCGTGACCAGGTCCGGGCCGAGGCCCTCCTCGCGGACGCTCTCGGGATCCGCACCTTCGCCCTCGTGGTGGGTGGCTCCGTGGGTGGTATGCGGTCGCTGGAGTGGGCGGTCAGCTATCCCGGGCGGGTAAAGAGGTGCGTCGTGCTCGCCTCGGGTGCGGCGGCGACCGCGGACCAGATCGCGTGGTCGGTCCCGCAGCAGCACGCGATCCGGCTGGACCCTCAGTTCCACGGCGGCGACTACTACCCTGGCCCGGGACCGCGGCAGGGGCTGGCGCTGGCCCGGCAGATCGCGCACGCGACCTACCGGTGTGCCGATGAGTTGGCGCTGCGCTTCGGCCGCGACGCCCAGGAGGGTGAGGACCCGCTGCGCGGTGGCCGGTATGCCGTGCAGTCCTATCTGGAGCACCACGGCGCCAAATTGGTCCGCCGGTTCGACGCCAACTCCTATCTCGCGCTGACCGAGGCGATGAACAGCCACGACGTGGGCCGAGGCCGCGGCGGAGTCCCGGCCGCGCTGCGCCGGATCACTGCCGAGCTCACCGTCGGCGTGGTGTCCTCGGATCGGCTCTTCACCCCTGCCGACGGCGCGCTCATCGCCACGGCACCGGCCTGCCGCGAGCTCGCGGTGATCGACTCGCCCTACGGCCACGACGCCTTCCTGATCGAGACCGAGCAGGTCTTCGGGATCATCGAACGCGCCCTCGCCAGCTCCCCGGTCCCCATCGCCCACCGCCCCCACCGCCCCGGCACCAGCACCCTTCGCGCGCCCGGCCTGGGCCCGAGCGGGGGCCAGTCAGCGGCTCCGATCCGTCCCGCCGGCGAGCGCCACCTGGTCGCTGTCTCCCCCACCGCCGCGGCGTACTAGCGCGCGTTCCCCACAGCGCTGCTCCACCACGCCTTCACCCTGAGCTCGCCGTGGCCACCCCTGGCGTGTCCTGCACTGTTCCGATCTGGTGTTGCGTGTCGGGTGCTATAGCGCGCGACACGCAACACCACATCTGCACTGTGCACGACACGCCGAGGCCAGATGGGACGGCAGTCCGTTCCGCGCGCCCCCGGCAGGCTCAGAGGCCGGTGGGCTCGGCCAGCCAGTCGACCTCGGCACACACGCCGTGCGGCACCAGCCCAGCGAGGGCCACGGTCGCGGCCGCTGTCGTGTTCACCACCCGGTAGTCGAAGGTGGCGACCGGCTGCGCGCCGCGGGTGTCCACGGCATACCCGGACTCGGGGCCGGACGGGGAGAGCCCGAAAGCATCGCTCCAGCCGACCGACTCGGTGGTCGGCCATCCCTCAGCGAGCGCGACGCGCGTGGCAGCGTCCGCGGCGACCTCGGCCTCGTCCGTGCCCTCCGGATAGACGACGGTCACGGTGGCGGTGCGGCCGGTGAAGGCCATCGACCACGCCTTCGGGTCGAGCAGGTCCTCCATGCCGTCGCCGGCGCCGTCGACCACACTCTCCTGGTCCTCAACGGTCGCGTCCACGCCCAGCGCTGAGGGCCACGGCAGGCAGCCAGGCACGACCAGCTCGGACTCGGCGCCCTCGCCCACCGCCGCGACGACCGCCTGGTCACCGCCGAGGGAGTCGCCATTGCTCACCCCGCGCAGCAGCACGCGCGCCTCACGCATGAGCTCGGCGCCTTCCAACCCGGGCACCTCGTCCTGGACCGCGCGCCGCAGTCCGGCCAGGTCGAGGTCATCCCGCATCCGCAGGGCGACGCCGGCTGCCTGCTGGTCCGGCACGCTCCAGCGCACCTCCCACCGCACGTCGTCCTGGGTGACGTCATAGCGCAGCGACAGCTGGCTGTTCTCCTCGCGGAGCAGTCCGTCGGTCAGCAGCACCGTGCTGCCGGGCACTGCACGCCAGAACTCGCTGAGGTCGGTCTGCAGGCTGTCGCTGGTCAGGTCCTCGGCGTCCAGCCGAGCCTTGATCCGGCCCCAGTCGGTGATGGTCAGGTATGCCGTGTCCTTGGGCGCCAGCGCCAGCGCCGCGGCCGCAGCACCCGGGTCGGGCGCCGCTCCGGGGGTGGCGGTCTGGGTCGGGGCGGGCACGGTAGCGGGGGCTGCCGAGCCGTCGGCACCGGCGGCGTCCTGGTCCTGCCCACCCGCAGCGCCCTCAGCGTCCTCGCCGGTCGTCGCGGCAGGCGCCGGGACTGCGGCCGTCGTCGCCTCGGTCGTCGAGGCGCCGCCACCGGTCTGCACCTGGGTGCTGAGGTCCGCCGGATCGGGTCGGTTCACGGTCTGCGTGCTGCATGAGGTCAGCACCAGACAGGCCGTAGCCAGGGAGAGCACGGGACGCTTCACGCGGGACAGTCTCCCCCATCCGGGTGAGTGCTGGCGACATCTGGGGCGGAACCGGACGGGCGAGTGATACGTCCACCACGTAGGATCGGACCAGCATCAGGGGAAGGAGACCCGCATGCCCGAGTGGCTCAGAGACAGCCCGCAGTGGCTCTGGTGGATCGGTGCAGCCCTGGCGTTCGGCATCGTCGAGATGAACACCCTGGACCTGATCTTCCTGATGTTGGCCCTGGGAGCGCTCGTCGCTGCCGTCGTGGCCGGGGTCGGGTTGCCCCTCGTGGTGCAGGTCCTGCTCTTCGCGGTCTCCGCCGGACTGTTCGTCTTCGCCCTGCGCCCGGTCGCCCTGAAGTACTGGCGGCTGGAGGGGCGTGGGGCCAAGCTCGGCATCGAGGGTCACGTCGGCCAGACGGCCACCGTGGTCACCGAGGTCACCGACCGCAGCGGCCTGATCAAATTACGAGGCGAAGACTGGACGGCGCGCGCCGAGCTCGAGGGTGCGCACTACGCCCCCGGCGATCTCGTCAGCGTCGTGCGGATCGACGGTGCGACCGCCGTGGTGACCACGGCGCCGCCGGAGGACAAGCCTTTCGACGAGCACCCGCCGCTCGACCAGCCCTGAGCGCACAACACTGACCCCTGACCATCTGACGCTCACATCAACCAAGGAGAGAACGTCATGCCAGACCCCGTCACACTCGTCGTCTGGGCGGTCGTCATCCTGGTGGCGCTTTTCGTCATCAGCGCGATCGCCAAGGCGATCCGGATCGTCCCCCAGGCCACCAGCGTCATCGTGGAGCGCCTCGGTAAGTACGACCGGACCCTCGACGCCGGCCTGCACTTCCTGGTGCCTTTCATCGACCGGCCGCGCTCGGTGGTCGACCTGCGTGAGCAGGTCGTCAGTTTCCCGCCGCAGCCGGTGATCACCAGCGACAACCTGGTGGTCTCGATCGACACCGTCATCTACTTCCAGCCGACCGACCCCAAGGCGGCGACCTATGAGATCGCCAACTACATCCAGGGCATCGAGCAGCTGACCGTCACCACGCTGCGCAACGTCATCGGCTCGCTCGACCTCGAGCAGACGCTGACCAGCCGCGACATGATCAACGGCCAGCTGCGTGGCGTCCTCGACGAGGCGACCGGCCGCTGGGGCATCCGGGTCAACCGCGTCGAGCTGAAGGCGATCGACCCGCCCGCCTCCGTGCAGGACTCGATGGAGAAGCAGATGCGCGCCGAGCGCGACCGTCGTGCGGCCATCCTGAACGCCGAGGGTGTCAAGCAGAGCCAGATTCTCACCGCCGAGGGTGAGAAGCAGGCCCAGATCCTGCGGGCCGAAGGTACGGCCCAGTCCGCGATCCTGGAGTCCCAGGGTGAGGCCCGCGCGATCCTGCAGGTCTTCGACGCCATCCACAAGGGCAACCCGAACTCCAAGCTGCTGGCCTACCAGTACCTCCAGATGCTGCCGGAGATCGCCAAGGGCGAGTCCAACAAGATGTGGGTCGTCCCGACCGAGCTCACCGCGGCCCTGTCCGGCATCGGCAAGGCCTTGGGCACCGGCGGTGGCGGCGGCGGCTACGAGTCCGCCTCGACCGCCGAGCTGGACGGCCCGTCCTCCAGCGTCAGTTCCGAGGTCGGCGACCAGGTCGACTTCGACATGGACGCCCCCACCCTGGAGGACCCGCGCGAGGCGCTGCGCCGGGCGCGGGAGGAGGCCGAGGGCGCGACGCGCGACGCCGAGACCTCGACCAAGAACCGCTCCAAGGAGGACGCCGACAAGGCGATCGCCGCGGCCGCCGAGAAGGCCAAGGCAGCCCACCAGGACCCTGAGAACGCCGGTCAGCAGGCTGGCGGCGCCCCCGGGCTGGAGACCCTGCCCCAGGCCGACCACGGCATCCCGGACCTGCCGCAGCAGGGCGAGGCGGCGCCCGAGGAGGAGCCGGCCCAGCAGCCCTCCCACCAGGGCGAGCTCGGCCGCACCTGGGAGCGCGACGAGCCGCACGACTGGCAGCAGCCGCGCAATCAGGGCTGATCTGCACTCGTCAGCACAGACCGGCGCCCCGTCTCCCCCTGGGAGGCGGGGCGCCGCCCGTGTTCAGCGTGCCTTCACCCGCGACCACTGCCGCGCCCGGCGCCGCCCGCGCTGCCTCTCGCGCCCGAGGTCCCACAGGTAGTGGTCGAAGTCGACCTGCATGGTGTGCCGGGGGCCGCCGTAGAAGCGCTTCTTGTTGCGCTCGTCATCGGCCAGCAGCTCCCGCCGGACCACCTCGCGTGCGGGCGGTAGGTAGTCGCCGGTCAGCCACTGCGCGATCCACCGCCCCTGCGCCTCGGCGACCGGCATCACCGCCCCGACGGGCTGCAGCAGCCCGATGAAGAACAGGCCTGGCAGGTCGGGATGGACCACCCGCTTCCACAGCGGCAGGTCGTTGTCCGGTGCGCTCACCAGCGCCTCATCCAGGAAGGGAAAGGTCACCCGGTAGCCCGTCGCCCACACGATCAGGTCGGCGGCCGCCGAAGTGCCGTCGACGAACTCCACGCGGTCCCCAGCCAACCGCGCGATCCCCGGCCGGGGCGTCAGCGCACCGGAGGCCAGCACCGACCGGATCGTCTCGGACTGCACCGGGTGCGAGGTGTCCGGCGGATGCTCCGGGTGCGGCAGCCCGAACCTCCGCAAACTCCCCACGCGACGCGCGCCGAGCTGCAACTTCGCGCGCGTCAGCAGCCACGGCGCCCACCCGGGGAAGGCCACCTCGTCGGAGGGGCGACCCAGAGCAAACTTGGGCAGCACCCATTGCCCGCGCCGCTGGGAGATCGTCGCCGTCCTCGCCACCCGCGCCGCCTCGGTGGCGATGTCCATCGCCGAGTTCCCTGCCCCGACCACCACCACATCCCGCCCGGCCAGCTGGTCGGCACCGCGGTAGTCGTGCGCGTGCAGCTGCTCGCCGGCGAACTCCCCCGGGTAGGGCGGATCCGGCCAGTGCGCGTCCCAGTGGTGTCCGTTGGCGACCAGCACCGCGGCATACCGGCGGGTCCGCGCACCCTCGGGTCCTCGCGTGTCCACCTCCCACCCGCCGTCGACCGGCCGCACATCGGTCACCTCGGTGCCGAAGGTGATCCGGTCACCGAATCCGAAGTGCTCGACGTAGGCCTCGAGTAGGCCGCGACCTGGTCGTGTCGCGCGTAGGCCGGGTAGTCCGCCGGCATCGGGAAGTCGGAGAAGGCCATCCGCCGGCAGGAGGTGTTGATCTCCAACGTGTCGTAGCAGGCGGAGATGCCATTCGGGTTGTTCAGCACCCAGTTGCCGCCGACCACCGGCCCCCGCTCGACGCAGTCGACGGGCACCCCCGCCTCCGCGAGCGCCTTGGTCGCCGCCAGCCCGCTCGACCCCGCCCCGATCACGCAGGCGCGGTAGCGACTGGTTCACCGGCAGCGGCGCCGTCACCGCGGGAGCGCGGTCCCGCTGGCGCACCAGATAGGCCATGGCGGCATCGTGCCAGACCCCACCCCCAGGTCCGTATGGTGCAACCCATGTGGATCCGCGACGTGCGCCCCTGGGGCGCTGACCTGGCCGATGTCCGTCTCGAGGGCGAGACCATCGCCGAGGTGAGCGCGCCGCGGTCGGGGGACACGGCATACCGGGACAGGGGCGGGGCCCAGCAGACCGACCAGGGTGAGGTGGCGGGGCGGGGTCGGCTGCTGCTGCCCGCCCTGGCCGACGTGCACGTGCACCTGGACTCGACCCGACTCGGGCTGCCCTTCCGGCCGCACACGGGCGCACCGGGGGTCTGGGCGATGATGCTCAACGACCGGTCGAACTGGCGCGACGCCGAGGTGGGGATCGTCGAGCGGGTCACCCACACGCTCGGGCTGCTGATCGCGCACGGGGTGACGCGGGTGCGCAGCTTCGCCCAGGTGGACGTGGACGCTGGGCTGGAGCGTTTCGAGGCGGTGCTCGCCGCGCGCGAGGCCCACCGCGAGCGCGCGGAGGTGCAGGTCATCGCCTTCCCCCAGGCCGGCCTGCTCCGCGAGGAGGGCTCGGCCAAGGTGCTCGAGGACGCGGTCCGCGCGGGCGCCGACGTGGTCGGCGGCATCGACCCGTGCACCCTCGACCGCGACCCGGTTCGCCACCTCGACATCGTCTTCGGGCTCGCCGAGAAGTACGGGAAGCCAGTCGATGTCCACCTGCACGAGCCCGGCGACCTGGGGCGGTTCTCGGCTGACCTGATCATCGAGCGGACCGAGGCGCTGGGGATGCAGGGGCAGGTGGTGATCTCGCACGGGTACGGGCTGTGGACCGGGAGCGAGAGCCAGACGCGGGCGCTGGTGGAGCGCTTCGCAGCGGCGGACATCGCGACCGCGACGATCGCGCCCGGCCAGGGGCAGAACCTGCCGCTGGAGCTGATGGCGCAGCACGGCGTACGGGTCGGGCTGGGGCAGGACGGTCAGCGGGACTATTGGTCGCCCTATGGCAATGGCGACCTGCTCGACCGCACCTGGCAGCTGGCGTTCGCGCACGGCTTGCGCCGTGATGAGCTGATCGAGCACTGCCTGGCGATCGCCAGCCGTGGCGGGGCCTCGATCATGGACGGTGGCCTGCCGCGGGTAGCCGGCGTGGAGGACCGGCCCGGGCTGGCCGTGGGTGATCGGGCTGACCTGCTGCTCGTCGCCGGTGACACCCCGGTCGCGGCGGTGATGGATCGCCTGCCCGACCGCACCGTGCTGCACCGCGGCCGACTCGTCGCCGACCAGCTCGCCCTGGTGTGATGACGCTCGTCGGTGTTGTCGGTGGGCTCGCCTACGCTTGTTTCGCATGAGCAGGGGTGCCCGCACGATCGACCGGTATGCCGTGCGCCTCGCCGCGGTCGTGGCGAGCGCGGCGTTGGTCCTGTCTGGCTGTGACGCTGTGAGTGGGTCGGGGGGTGGCTCCACCTCAGGCGCCGGGACGGTGACCGCTGGGGCGGACGGCGAGGCGGACCGCGCCGCTGGCCACGCCACGAGCAGCCCGCAGGGGTCGGACGCCTACCCCGAGGAGCTCTCCGACGAGCAGGTGCTCGAGGTCGTCGCCGCGATGGACGCGGCCTTGGCCAGCGGGGACGAAGAGGCCTTCCTGGCGCACGTCTCCCCTGAGCTGCAGGAGGAGCAGCGCGCGTGGTTCCACGCGGTGCGCAATGTCCCGATGGAGGTGCGGCAGCTGCGCGCCGACCGAGTGGTCTCGCGGCGCAGCCCGACCGGCACCGTGCTGCACGTCGGCCTGCGCCACCAGATCACCGGGGCCGACCCGGCGCCGGTGCTGGAGCAGTATCGCTGGTCGCTGGCGCCCGACGAGGACACCATCGCGGTGCTCACCGAGACCCGTGGCCGCTCCGGCGATCTCTTCGGCTATCCCCAGCTCTGGGACATCGGGCCTGTCGCGGTGCTGGAGGGTGACGGGGTGGTGGTCATCGCTGCCGAGCACGAGCGGGCCCTGGCCGAGGACCTGCTGCCCTCGATGGAGGCTGCGGCCGAGCAGATCCTGAACGACTTCACCTTTCTCGCCGAGAAGCGGGATCAGTTGGCTGTCCAGCTGATGGCTCGGGAGGACCTCACCGCGGCGCTGGGCGGGGACGCCGACCTCGGGCTGCTGTCGCTGCGTACCTCACCCCAGGAGATCCCGGCCGATCGGGCCGACCTGCGCGCCCGCACCGACGCCCTGGAGCACCGCCTGATCATCGATGTCGACTCGGCGCGGGACACCTTGGAGCAAGGCCTGACGTCCGGGGGTCTGTGGGAGCTGCGGGTCGTGGGCGCGCTGTCGGCCGTGGTCGGCGATCACGAGGACCGGGTCCCGGCCGCGTGGGTGGTCGACGGCATCCCGGACTGGTATGGCGTCGCGGAGGACCCGATCGCCCGTGACGACTTCGTGCTGTACCTGGCTGAGGAGTTCGAGTCCGGGCCGCCTGAGGAGCTGCCCTCGGTGCGCTGGCAGTGGGACGCCGACCCCGAGCAGCTCTGGGTGCAGTCCACCTGGTTCGCCTGCTATCTCGACGATGTGCACGGCCGCGAGACGCTTCTCTCCCTGGTCGACCAGCTCGCCCGGGTCGATGCCCGCTACGACCGCCGCAGCCCGGAGCAGATCTTCACCCAGACCCTCGGCGCCAGCGAGGACGAGGTGCTCACCGACTGGCAGGAGTGGACCCAGGAGCAGGTCGAGCTGCTCACCCAGGGTTCGGTCGAGGGACGCTGAGCTAAGCTCGGCGCGTGCACGCCGACGTGCGCATCCGCCGGTATGCCGACCCTCACCTGCGCACATCCCCTCACCGCCCGCGATGCGCACGTCCGGACGAACGCGGGACGGTGCTGGAGGAAGGTCAGCTTTCGGCGAGCACCCGGGTGACCAGGGCCGCCTGCGCGTCCACGACGTGCTCGGGCAAGGGGTGACCGTCGATGATCGCCTGGTCGTAGAGGACGGACAGTTCGGTGCAGCCCAGCAGCACGGTGCCGGACCCGCCGCGCATCTCCTCGACGAACTCCGCGAACTCCTCGCGCGGCACCGGCACCCCGGCCTTGACGTGGTCGTAGATGATCGCCATCACCCGCCGCTGCTGCTCGGGGTCAGGCACCCGCACCTCCGCCCCCAGGTCGGTGAGCGCGTCCTGGTAGAGCCTGCTGGACAGTGTGCCGTCGGTCGCGAGCACGGTCACTGGAGTGCCGTGGCTTCCGGACGCCCGCGCGACGTCGACCGCGGCCTGGGCACCCACCCGGATCAGGCTGAGCAGGGGCAGCGGCAGCGCGTCCTCGTCAAGGAAGGCGTGCGCGGTGTTGCACAGGATCACCGCGCGGTCCGCACCGAGGCGGGCCAGCAGCTCCAGGTCCCCGATCAGGTATGGCGTGGGGTCGGGCCTGCTCGCATCGTGCAGCCGGGCGGTCCGGTCGGGGGTGGTGCTGTGGTTGAGGATGACGGTGTCCAGGTGGTCCTGGTCCCGCGCGGCGGGGGTGGCCCGCTCCAGCGCATCGAGGAAGGCGACGGTCGCCGCGGGACCCATGCCCCCGAGCACACCCAGCACCGGACGACGCCAGGTGTCCGGGAGGAGGCGAGCGGGCGGCATACGGGACGCGGACCGTGCGTCGTCGGGCCCGGGACCGCCGGTCACGTCGTCACCGGTCATGTGGTCACCGGCCGGCGGTAGTGCGTGGCGAAGTCCTGCACGAAGGCGACGTCATTCTTGAGCTGGGCGATCCGGCGGTGACGGCCGCGGTCGGGGGCGTAGACATAGGGGCGCACGATCCGGCCCTCGCGCTTGATCCGACGCAGCCGCTCGCGGGTCGCCGGGTCGGTGACATAGCGCCGCAGCATCCGATAGGGCACGAGGGTGTAGAGCCAGTCGTCGAGCTCGTGGCCGGTGGTGACGTCCTCGTAGGGGTCACGACCCTCGACGTACTCGCGCACGTAGGGAGTCACGATCGGGTGGCGGGCCGCGGTGAGATAGGCGTGCGAGCGGCCGAGGCGGGGGTTGAGCTCGAAGAAGTACTCGCGGCCGTCGCGCGGGTCGACCTTGATGTCGAAATTGGCCCAGCCGGTCCAGCCGACGTGCTCGAGGAGGCGGCGGGCGTCCTCGAGCGCGGTCTGGCTGTGCCCGTGGATGATCGCCAGCGGGTTGCCGATCCAGGCCGGGTCGTGGTCCTCCAGCAGCACGTGGCCCATCCGACCCCAGCGCACGGCGCCGGAACGGTCGCTGTAGGTGGTGAGCACGCGCATCTGCTCATCTCCCCCGGGAATGCGCTCCTGGACGATGAGGCCCTCGGTGTAGCCGGCGTCGATCATCACGCGACGCTGGGCGAGGAGTTCCTGCAGGTCTGCGGGGTAGCCGACCTTGACCTTGCCCTCGAAGAAGAGCGCGTGCAGTGCGGGCGGATCGGCCGCCTTGGTCACCAGGGGCCAGCGCAGGTCCCCGAGCTGCTCCTCCACCTCGGCGTCGGTGAGGTCGGCGGACAGAACCACGGTGGTCGGGTGGGCGACCCCGGCCTCGGCGCAGGCCTGGGCGAAGCGCTCCTTGTTGTTCATCGACTCGATGAGCGAGAGTTCGGGATAGGGCACCGCGAAACGCTCGTCGAGGCGGGGCGCGAGCTGGGCGAGCTTGTCGATCCAGTAGTCCATCATCCCCAGGACCAGGATCTTCGCGCCCGGGTTGCGGTCGGCGATCTGGTGCAGGGTGGCGATGACTTCGTCCTCATCGTCCTTGCCGGGGCGCTGCAGGTTCTCCACGATGGTCGAGCCCTTGACCGCGCTGGGCAGGCCGCGGGTGACCGAGATCGTGCGGGCGCCGAGCTCCTCGTGGAAGGCCCGGGCGAGGGTGTAGGTGGGCAGGTCGCCACCCAGGACCACCGGGACGAACGGGGTCGTGGACGCGTGCGCGATCGAGCGCGCTGCGGAGCCGGTGGACATGCCGCGCAAAATATCAGCCGTCGCTGCCGGAAGCCTGAACGCCAGGCCCGCCGGACTGGCCGTGGACGGCGCCCGCGGAGCGGGAGACCGGGGCGTCGAGCCACCCCTCGGACTCGGTCCCGGTGAGCAATTCCACCCCCGCAGCGCCGCCGGTGAGTTCGGCGAGCAGGTCAGGCAAGGCCGTGTCCTCCTCGACCGGCACCTGCAGGCGCAGGACCACCTGCTGAGCAAAGGACGTACCGGCGATGCCGACACCGCGGGCGCGCAGGTCATGTTCGAGGCGCCCGGCGATGTCGTGCCCGGCCCGCACGTCGATCTCGCGGACCCGGACCCTGTGCAGCGGGCTGGCCTGCTCGAGCGCGGCGCGGACGGCGCCCCCATAGGCGCGGACCAAGCCGCCGCTGCCGAGCAGGGTGCCGCCGAACCAGCGGGTGACCACCGCTACGACATCGGTCAGACCGGCGTGGGTGAGGGCCTCGAGCATGGGCGTGCCCGCGGTGCCGGCGGGCTCGCCGTCGTCATTGCTGCGCCGGGTCGAGCCGACGGGATCTAGGACGAAGGCGGAGCAGTGGTGGCGGGCGTCCCAGTGGGTGGCGCGAGCCTCCTCGACCACGGCGCGGGCGGCCTCCTCGTCCTCGACACGGCGCAGCCAGCACTCGAAGACCGAGCGCTTCTCCTCGATAGAGGCGACGACCGGCTGGGCGATCGTGCGGTAGCTGGTGGGAAGCATGGTCCTGGCAGTATCTCCGACCAGCCGGGGACCATCTCCCTGGCCCGGCGGAAAGGGCGGGATCAGGCTACCTACACTGGCCAGATGAGCCGGCTTCTGCGGGCCCTGCTCCTGGGGCTGATCACCACTGTGTTCCTGCTGCCCGGCCAGGTCGCCAGCGCGCACGATGTGCTGCTGGACTCCGACCCTGCCGAGGGGGCGAGCCTGGACGAGGCACCCACGACGCTGACGCTGACCTTCAGCGGTCAGATCACCGATCTGGGGGCGCAGATCTCGCTCACCGGTGGGTCCGGGGCGGGTTCCCTCGTCGCCGGTCCGCCCCGGGTGGAGGGCACCCGGTTGGTGCAGGACCTGGCAGAGATGGGGCCGGGTGACTACGAGGTGCTGTGGCGGGTGACGAGCGAGGACGGGCACCCCATTTCGGGGTCGTTCTCCTTCGAGGTGACCGAGGAGGCGGCTCCGGCGGCCGGGGCCTCACCGGAGGCGACCGGGGAGGCGACGGACGACACGACCGACGCGGCACAGGAGACCGACACCACCGACGCGGCGGCGCCGATCGCCACCGACGCGACGGACAGCGCTCAGCAGACCACGGCCCCGGCCACCGACGATCACGCCGGGCACGACGCGGACCACGCCGGCCACGACGCCGGGAACGGCGTCCCGGGGTGGGCGTGGGTCGTGGTGGGTGCCGCGGTCCTCGCGCTCATCGCCCTCCTCGCGCGGACGGTGCTGCGCGCACGCGGCTGAGCACACGGCATACCTCCTCGTCCGCGGGTCCGATGCGGGAGGTGAGCCGCATCTCATGTAGCCTGTGCCCCACGAACGCACACATCCCCCGGTGCGGCTCCGCGACCTGAGACATCAGCCAGCGATGCCGTCCGGACGACTCGATACAAGGGGGTCACGCCATGGGGCGCGGCCGAGCCAAGGCAAAGCAGATCAAGGTTGCCCGGAAGCTGAAGTACAACTCCGGGCCGTCCACGGACCTGAGCGCGTTGGAGCGAGAGCTCCACGGCGCCTCCGGCAGCGAGAGCTATGACAGCCACTCGTCGGAGGAGGAGTCCGAGGAGGACGATGACCCCTACGCCGCATACGCGGACGATGATGACGAGGGCGAGGACGACTACGGATCCTGGGCCGCCGGCGATCAGCGCTGACCCTCATCCATGACGAGGAATCGCGCCGAAGCCGCCTGGACCCACCCCGAGGCCAAGGTCAAGGGAAAAGTCCGTCGTAACAAGGCCTGGGTGCTCATCGGGATGGTCGCGGTGCTCACGGTCGTCATCGTGCTCGCGTGGGCACGCCTGATGAACTTCCAGGACGTGACCTACGAGGTCCGCGAGTGCACCCAGCCGCTGGACCGCGACTCCACCTGGGAGCAGGTCGAGGCCGCCAACTGCCAGACCCTGCCCACCGAGGGCAAGCGACTGACGCTGTGGGCCGGCGGTGACCAGCAGGACGCCGACACGGTCGATGACACCACCTGGACCTTCGAGAGCGTGCCGCTGAACACGGTGCTGACCGCCATGGAGATCCGGTTGACCGATTCGGCGAGCACCGTGGTGCTGGCCGAGCCGGAGAACGAAGTCATCCGGCGAGCCCTGTCCGGCGACGCCTCCGGCACCCGCTGGAGCGCCAACGTCGGCAGCCGCGGCCCCAGCACCTATTGGGTCCTCGTCACCCCCTGACCCACCGGACGCGCGCGGGGACGCCGATCAGGCCCACCGGACGCGCGCGGTGACGCCGATCAGGCCCACCGGACGCGCGCGGTGACGCGGATCAGACCCACCGGACGCGCGCGGTGACGCCTCAGAGCCGGTAGTCGCCGACCAGTTGCACCATGCCGCCGTCGACGCCCTTGGCACCCTGCACGACAGGCGCCTCAGAGAGCGAGGCCGTCATCGGGTCACCGACCGACCCGATCGGCCAGGCATCGATCCCCTGGGCAGCCAGCAACTCGACCGCGCGGCCAGCCTGCTCGGCTGCGACCATCGCCACGAAGCCGACCCCCATGTTGAGCGTCTGCTCCAGGTCCTCGAGCGGCACCTGCCCGAGCTCCTGGACGAGCTGGAAGATCGCCGGCGGCGTCCAGCACCGCTCGACCGTCGCCAACGTCTTCGCCGGCAGCACCCGCGCCAGGTTGGCCGCGAGGCCGCCACCAGTCACGTGCGAGAGCGCGTGCACGCTACCGTCGAGCTGCTCGATCAGGTTCAGCAGCGGTCGGGTGTAGATCCGCGTCGGTTCCAGGCACTCCTCCCCCAGGGTCCGGCCCAGCTCGGGCACCTCGCGCGACCAGTCCCAGCCGGCCGCGGCGACAACCCGCCGCACCAGCGAGTACCCATTGGAGTGCAGCCCGGAGGAGGCCAGCGCCAGCACCACGTCACCGTTCTCCACCAGGTGCGGGCCCAGGACCGCGTCGTGCTCGACGACCCCGGTCGCGGCGCCGGCCACGTCATACTCATCCGGGTCCAGCAGCCCCGGGTGCTCGGCGGTCTCGCCCCCGACCAGCGCCACCCCAGCCAGCTCGCACCCTCGCGCGATGCCGGACACGATCGCCGCGATCCGCTCCGGGACGACCTTGCCGCACGCGATGTAGTCGGTCATGAACAGCGGCTCCGCACCGCTGACCACGATGTCGTCGACGACCATCCCGACCAGATCCTGGCCGATGGTGTCATGCACGTCCATCGCCTGCGCGATCGCGACCTTGGTCCCCACCCCGTCGGTCGAGGTCGCCAGGACCGGCCGCCGCATCCCTTTCAGCGCGGACGCGTCGAACATCCCGGCGAACCCGCCCAGCCCCCCGAGCACCTCGGGCCGGGTCGCCGCTCGCACCGACTCCTTCATCAGCTCCACGGCCCGGTCGCCCGCGTGCACGTCGACGCCGGCGCTGGCGTAGGTGATCGGCTGGTCGCTCATGGGTTCCCCTCGGTGAGTGGTGACGGACGGCTCAAGGGTATGCCGTGGGTCGGGGACACAACCATTCGCCCGGCTGCAGCGTCAGAAGGTCATGAACACACCGCTCCGGGGCGCCGCCGCCACCTGCATCGCCACTCTTCTATTGCTGACCGGGTGCGGCGACCGGCAGCCCGAGACGCCCGGTGCGGACAACGCGTCCGGCACAACGGGGGACACCACCGACCAGGCTCCGATCACTGCCGGCACCTCCTTCGAGTGCGACTCGACCGAGACCATCACCATCGATCACCCCTCGCTCGAGGGCGTGGGCGAGCCCACTCCGGAGGCCGCGGTCGAGGTGACGAGCGCCGACCAGGATCTGCCGGTAGGCAGCGATGAGCTGGAGCTCTTCGGCGAGGACACGGCCCGGCTCCTCCGCACGGATCCCGACGGGTGGCTGGTCGCCATGCTCGACCTGGAGCGCACCACGGAGAGCCGCTGGGTGGTCACCGACGTGGAACGCTGCCCGACACCACGCGCCTCCGCCGTGGATCCCGAGCCAACCATCCGCCCCGTGGCGCAGGAGGACGAGGCCCAGCCCGCGGCATACCGGATTGTGTATGCCGTCACTCACCTCCCCGCACGCGGTGCCCCTGCGAACGGCCCGATCGAGGACCTCCTGACCCTGGAGGGTGGGAAGTTCACGGTTTCCTCGTTCGTCCTGACCGTCAACGCGTGGCAGGAGCGCTCCTGGCGGGACAGCGAGGGCGACACTCTGGAGGTCATCGGTGCCGCGGCGGACGGCCCGTGGAGCGTGTGGGGACAGGACGCGTGCGGCACGGTCGGGGTGGGTCGTGTCGACCTCACCGATGGGCAGTGGCAGCTCGACGTGGCGACGATCGAGCGCGAGGACTGGACGTGTGAGGAGCCCTTCGCCAGTCCGCTCGGGCTGATGACGGGGAGCCTGATGGAGCAGCTGGGCGGCGACGACTGGTACGCAGCCGATCCGGCCACCGTGTCCTGGGAGGACGGGTCCTTGGTCGTGGACGGCATCGTCGACGCGCGAGTGCTGGGCACGTCGGCGCCGGGCTCGGACTCCTCGACCGAACCGACGAACGCCCCCGACCCGGCGCAGGCAGCCCCGACCTTCGACTGCGACCCGGTCGAGAGCGTGAGCATCGATCATCTCCACGAGGAGGGTGCCGGGGCCGACAGCCCGGAAGCGGCCGTCGCCGAGCTGAGTGAGCAGGAGGGGGTCGCGCCGGGCAATGACGAGCAGAGCTCCGGCCCGCCGTCCGACCTGAAGGTCACGCGCACGGACGATGACGGGCGGCTGGTGGCGGTCTTCCTGCTCGACCAGACCGAGGAGGGCCGCTGGCTGGTGTCCGGGCTGGACCGCTGCGCGTCCGGTGGCTGACTTTCGGAGCACCACGCGCGTCCGGTGGCTGATTTTCAGAGCAGGACGCGCGTCCGGTGGCTGATTTTCAGAGCACCACGCACGTCCGGTCGTGGAGAAGGGTGGGGCGGCGGGTCAGTTCAGTGACGGGCTGGCCACGTCCAGGGTGCCGACGTCGGTGACGTCTGCGCCATCCGCGGTGACCGGGAACTGCAGCTCGAGCACGTCCTTGCCGAGCTTGGTCTCATCGGGCAGTTCGATCGGGTAGCTGCCGCTGAAGCAGGCCGTGCACAGGCTCGACCGCTCCTGCGCGGTCGCCTCGATCATCCCGTCCTGCGAGATGTAGCCCAACGAGTCCGCACCGATCGAGGCGCGGATGTCCTCGATCTCCAGGCCGGTCGCGATCAGCTCGGCCCGGGTCGCGAAGTCGATCCCGTAGAAGCAGGGCCAGCGCACCGGCGGGCTGGAGATCCGCACGTGCACCTCGGCCGCCCCCGCCTCGCGCAGCATCCGCACCAACGCCCGCTGGGTGTTGCCGCGCACGATCGAATCGTCCACCACGACGAGCCGCTTGCCCTTGATCACATCGCGCAGCGGGTTGAGCTTGAGCCGAATCCCGAGCTGCCGGATCGTCTGCGAGGGCGCGATGAACGTGCGCCCGACGTAGGCGTTCTTCACCAGCCCGTGCCCGAACGGGATCCCGGACGCCTCGGCATACCCGATCGCGGCCGGGGTCCCCGACTCCGGCGTCGGCATCACCATGTCGGCCTCGACCGGGTGCTCGCGCGCGAGCTGACGACCCATCTCGACCCGGCTGTCGTAGACCTCCTGACCGGCGATGGTGGTGTCCGGTCGCGCCAGGTAGACCCATTCGAAGACGCACCGCTTGGGCGCTGGCTCGGCGAAGCGCTGCGAGCGCAACCCGTCTTCGTCGATCGCGATCAGCTCACCGGGCTCGATCTCGCGCACCACCGAGGCGCCCACGATGTCCAGCGCGGCGGTCTCCGAGGCGACCACCCACCCCCGCTCGAGCCGACCCAGGACCAGGGGACGCACGCCCTGGGGGTCGCGGGCGGCATACAGGGTGGACTCGTCGCAGAAGACCAGGCTGAACGCGCCGCGCAGTTGCGGAAGCACCTGCAGCGCAGCGGATTCCAGCGGGAGGTCCTCATCCGCGGTGAGCAGTCCGGTGACGATCGCGGTATCGGTGGTGTTGCCTCGACCGACCTCGCCGCGGGAGGCGGACAGGTTGCCGCCGAGTGTCTCGGCGAGTAGATCGCGCAGCTCGGCGGTGTTGATCAGGTTGCCGTTGTGGGTCAGCGCGACGGTGCGGTCGGCGGTGCCGCCAAGGGTCGGCTGGGCGTTCTCCCAGCTGTTGCGCCCCGTAGTCGAGTAGCGGCAGTGCCCGACCGCCAGGTGGCCGCGCAGCGAGGCGAGCGCGGACTCGTCGAAGACCTGGCTGACCAGCCCGACGTCCTTGTAGACGACCAGCCGCTGACCGTCGCTGGTCGCGATGCCGGCAGCCTCCTGGCCGCGGTGCTGGAGCGCATACAGCCCGAAATAGGTGAGCTTGGCGACCTCCTCACCGGGCGCCCAGACCCCGAAGACGCCACAGGCGTCCTGGGGCAGTCGCTCGCCGGGCAGGAGGTCGTGCGAGAGCCGTCCGTCGGGTCGTGCCACGCGCCCGATCATCCCACAGCTCACGCCCCCGCCCGTATGCCGCTTCCCCGGGTGAGTGGGCTCACTCCGGTAGGGCGCCTCCCAGGTGCGCGGACCAGCTCCCGTATGCCGCTTTCCCGGGTGCGCGGGCCACTCACCCGGGTGAGTCGGGGCTGCTCCACGCTCCCGCTCGACCGCGTGCAGTCCTCTCCCGGCCACTGAAACGTGCACAACGAAGCATCAGCGCTGCTGACCTGGGGTTTTACCCACAGCTGCTGCGTTGTGCACGTCTGAAAACCCGGATCGGACGTAGCCCGGACGACACTCAGGGCCCGCTCGCAGCCCGTGGGCGCCAGGCCGGGTGGCGGCCTAGACCTCGCGGGTGCTGCGGCGGTCGACGACCAGATAGACCACGGAGGCCAGGAAGGCACCGAGCAGACCGCCGATGATGCCGAGCAGGATGATCTGCTGGAGCAGCGAGCTGGTGGGGACCTCGGGGCCCACGTAGGAGATGACCGCGCCGATCAGGAAGCCGAGGATGGCACCTGTCGCCAGGAAGCGGACCATGTCGGGGCGGCGGCGGACCGGCAGCGGGCCCTGTGGCCCCTGCACCTCTGTGGCGGGGGGCTCCTCATCGGTGTGCTGGGTGCTGCGCGAGTCCTGATCTGCCATGCCATCCAGTATCACCCGGCCACCTGTGCGCTCTTCCCAGCAGGCCCGGCGCCCGACTCAGGCTGCTGCGACTCGGCGGCCCGCTCCTCAGGCTCCAGCTCGTGCTCGTCCACGAGCCGCTGGGGCACCTGCACCGCCACCAGCGCGGTGGCGAGCAGCATGATCACGACCACCCCGCACAGCACTGCTTCGATCCCGAAGCGCTCGGCCGCCTGCCCGGCCACGACCGCCCCGATCGGCATCGTCCCGTAGCCCACCACCCGCGCCGCTCCCCCGACCTTGCCGAGCACGTGCTCGGGCACCATCCGCGGACGGATCGAGCCGCTGATGACGTTTCCGACGACGCCTAGCGGCGCAACCAGGAAGAGGAAGAGCGCGAACCCCAGCGCACCGGGCCACAGCAGGGGCACCACGTTGAGCACGGCGTTGACGCCCCAGCAGACCACCAGCACCCGCATCTCGGTGAAGCGCGCGAGCACCCTCCCAGCGAGCCAGCTGCCGATCACGGCACCGACCGGCATCGCGACCAGGACCAGCGAATAGGTCCGCTCGCTCAGGCCGCCGGCCGAGCCCGGCCCGACCAGCCAGAGCACGATCACCGCCGCGAACCCGGCCGAGGCGAAGTTCCACATCCCGCCACCGATCAGCATCGGCCGCAATACCGGATGCCGCCAGAGAATCACCATCCCCTCCGAGACCCGGCCCAGCGCGGTGGTGACCTCCGTTTGCTCGGGGCGGGTGGCGACATACCGGCCTCCGAGCCCGACGAGGAGGGTGACGGCGGCGCCGATCACCAGCGCACCCGGGACCCCGAGCGCCCAGGCCGCCCCTGCTGCCACGAGCACGCCGGCGAGCGGTGGTCCGATGAAGCCACCCGCGATCTGCTCGACCGCGAGCAACCGCGCGTTGGCCCGCTGCAGCGTCGATGCGCGCCGACCGACCAGCGCCGGCACCTGCGCCTGCGCGGCGAGATCCGTGAAGACCTCGGTGATGCCGTAGGTGAGGGCGAGCCCCACCAGCCACCAGATCGTGAGCTGACCGGTGAGCGCGAGGACCGCGGCCGCCCCGAGGAGGAGGGCGCGGATCGAGAGCGCCACCACCATCGTGCGCCGACGGTCCCAGCGGTCCACGAGCACACCCGCGGGCAGCCCGAGCACCAGCCACGGCACCCAGACCGCCGCGGTGAGCAAGCCGATCAGCGCTGGCGAGCGGGTCAAGGAGATCGCGATGAGAGGCACCGCGGTGGCGACCAGGCCATCCGCGAGGTTCGCCAGCCCGACCGCGCTGAGGTGCGCGCCGAATCGGCGACCCAACGGCGGGGGCGTGGCGTGGGGTGCCGGCATCTCGATCTCCTCTAGGCTTGGTGCAGAAAGAACTATGCAAAGATTTCTCTGCAAAGGTACCTCTGCATCATGACTGACCGCAACCCGCACTCCCCCGACCCCGCGCGCCCGCACCGCGCCCGGCCCGCGACCGACCAGCAGATGAAGGCCTTCGCCCATCCGCTGCGGATGCGCCTCTACCAGCTCCTGGGCGACCTCGGCCAGGCCACGGCGAGCGTCCTGGCCCGCGAGACCGGCGAGAGCAGCGGGCAGACGAGCTATCACCTGCGGCAGCTGGAGAAGTACGGATTCGTCGAAGAAGTCGCGGGCGAGGGCACCGCCCGCGAGCGCTGGTGGCGGACGCTGAGCTTCTCCTACGACCGGCCGCAGGACCCGGGCGACCCCACCTCGCGCACGGTCGGCCGGTGGCTGGTCGACAACCGGACGCAGACGCTGGACGCGATCGTCGAGGGCTGGGCGCAGGAGCCGCAGCCCTGGCGCGAGGCCAGCACGATGACGAGCAGCACCACCTGGATGACCCGCGACGAGCTCTCCGCGCTCACCGAGGAGCTGCTCGAGGTGGTGGACCGGCATACCTCGGCGGTCGATGCGGCGCGCAAGGCCGAGAGCCGGACGGCCGACCCGCACGGCCGGGTCCGCGACGGCGAGCGCCGGGTGCGGATCTTCATCGACAGCCTTCCGCTGCCGACCACCCCGCGGGATGAACCTGGGGACGTCTCAGCTTGAGCGCCTGATCAGCGGCGCACGGCGACGATTGCCCTCGGCCGGTCGCGAGGTAGTGGCGTGGGGCCGTGCCGTGGGAGCTGTCGCCTGAGCGAGGGCTCAGTCGCCACGCAGGGGCAGGTATGGCGTGAGGTCGGCCCGGATCCCCGAGCTGCGGACCGCGCCGCTCGCCTCGGCCTGCTCCCAGGTCAGCTCGCCCGTCGCCAGGCGCAGCCAGGTCTGCGGGTCGGTCTCGACCACATTGGTCGGCGTGCCACGGGTGTGGCGGGGGCCCTCGATGCACTGGACCGCGCCGTAGGGCGGGATCCGGACCTCGACCGAGCGGCCGGGAGCGACGACGGCGAGCTCTTCCAAGGTGTAGCGCACGGCCGTCGCCACCTCCTGCCGCGACGGCTCCGGAGCACCGGCACCAGAGTCTGCTGACCCTGCCGAGGCACCTCCCCCCTCGGCACGACCACCTGGGGGTGAGCCGCCAGGCTCCCCCGACCCCACGCCCGCCCATGCCCGCCACCCGGCGAGCGCCTGCTCACCGGCGGCGGGATCGATGCGGCGACGGGGCGGCATACGGGACGGGGCAGGAGGTCGGGACGGGCGGCTCAGGCGAGGCCGTCGCGCTCCACCGGGCAGGACATGCAGCGCGGACCGCCACGCCCGCGGCCGAGCTCGGACCCACTGATCTCGAGCACCTCGACCCCCTGCTGGCGCAGGTACTCGTTGGTGACCGTGTTGCGCGCGTAGGTGACGACGACGCCGGGCTCGAGGGCGAGCAGGTTGCAGCCGTCGTCCCACTGCTCGCGGGCGGCGGCGCGCGGGTCCTGGTCGGCGGCGAGGACGCGCAGCTTGTCCAGGCCCAAACCCTTGGCGATCACGTCCTCCATCTGCTCGGGCCGGTGCCGCTCGACGAGGATGTCGAGCTCGTCCCCGACCATGTCGCCGGGGGTGATCGTCCACGAGGTGAGGTCCGGCAGGCCGCTGTAGCGGGTGAAGGTCTCCTGGTCGATCATCGTCATCACAGTGTCCAGGTGCATGACCGCACGGGCCTTGGGCATGTCCAGCGCGATCACGGTCTGCGCCTGGCCGGCGGTGAACAGCTTGCGCGCCAGGCGCTCCACGCCCATCGCGGTGGTCCGCTCGGAGAGCCCGACCAGCACAACGCCATTGCCCGGCACCAGGATGTCGCCACCCTCGGCGGTCGCCGGACCGTCGTCGATCCCGTGCGCCCACCAGTCCAGGCCGGAGTCGGCGAACATCGGGTGGTAGGTGTAGATCGCGTCGTAGTGCACGGTCTCGCGGCGACGGGCCTTCTTGTGCATCGAGTTGACCGCGACGCCGCCATAGATCACCGCGGAGGTGTCCCGGGTGAAGAGGTGGTTGGGCAGCGGGGCGAGGACCGAGTCGTGGTCGTCGTGCTGCTCGATCACCAGCGAGTGGGTGACCGGCATCCGCTCGAGCACCTCGTGCTTGGTGATGCCGCCGATGAGATGCCGGGTCAGCGTCTCGTCGTCCATCTCCTCGAACATCTGCCGCAGCTCCAGCGCCGCCAGCGGACCCATGTGCCGCTCGTCCAGCGAGTGGTCGAGCACGTGGGCGCGGGCGGCCGGGATCGCCAGGGTCTCGCGCAGCAGCTGGTCGAAGTGGTGCACCACGACCCCGCGCTCACGCATCACCTGCACGAAGTGGTCGTGCTCCTCCTGCGCCTGCTCCACCCAGAGGATCTCGTCGAAGAGGTACTCCTCCTTGTTCTCCGGCGTGAGGCGGTGCATCTCGAGACCGGGCCGGTGGACGATCACCTGGCGCAGCGTTCCGACCTCGGAGCTGACGTGCAGCGGCATGGGGACGACCTTTCGGTATGGCGTGCGGCGGGGTTCATCCTGCCACGCACCCGGGCAGGGCGGCATCTGCGCATGAAGAACCCCTCGCGCACCTGGAAGAGCCCGGCTGCCCTTGCTGCATTCCTGCCCTGGGGGAGTTCACCGAGGTACCACCGCACGAGGGGTCCGGGGACCAGTCTACGTGGCCGCGCAGGCCAGTCCAAGCCCGCGCGATTTCGGGCCACCCCTGCCCGTCAGGTATTCTCTCCGGCGGAGGATTCGCATAGTGGCCTAGTGCGCACGATTGGAAATCGTGTTGGGATAAAACCCTCGGGGGTTCAAATCCCCCATCCTCCGCCATCCGCCACCGGCGAGCGAGACGGCCCCGGACCACCTCGGTCCGGGGCCGTTCTGCGCACCCGGCGGGATGCGGCATACGGGGCGGGCGGGTCAGCGGCGGCGACCGGTGCCGAAGATCGAGCGGGTGATCTCCCGGCCGATCACGGTGCCGGCTGAGCGCAGCGCGCTCTGGAAGCCCTTGTTGAAGGTGTCGCGCTGCTTCTGCCGGGCCCGCTCATCGGCGATCCGGCGACGCTCGGCCTCCTTCTCGGCGGCGACGCGCTCCCGCTCGGCCTGGCGTTCGGCCGCCTTCTCCTGCGCGAGACGCTCCTTCTCAGCAGCCTTCTCGGCGGCAAGCCGCTCCTTCTCCGCCTCGGCGGCCGCAGCCTCCTCCTCGGCGGCGCGGGCGGCCTCCTCCATCCGCACCTTCAGCAGCTCATAGGCCGAATCGCGGTCGACAGCGTCGGCGTACTTTCCGGTCAGCGTCGAGGCGCCGACGACCCGCTGGATGACGCCCTCCGCGGACGGGCCGATCTGGCCCTGAGGAGCGCGGAGCATCGTGCGCGCGACCGGCGTGGGCGCACCCTTGTCCGAGAGCACGGTGACGATCGCCTCGCCGGTGCCGAGCGAGGTCAGCACCTCACCGAGGTCGTACTCGCTGGTCGGGTAGGTCGAGACCGTCGCGCGCAGCGCCTTGGCGTCATTGGGCGTGTGGGCGCGCAGCGCGTGCTGGACCCGGTTGCCGAGCTGGGCGAGCACCGTAGAAGGCACATCGGTCGGGGCCTGGGTGACGAAGAAAACACCGACCCCCTTGGAGCGGATCAGCCGCACCGCCTGCTCGATCGCCTCCAAGAAGGCCTGCGAGGCGTCCTTGAAGAGCAGGTGCGCCTCGTCGAAGAAGAAGACCAGCTTGGGCTTGTCCGGGTTGCCGACCTCGGGCAGGTCCTGGAAGAGCTCGGCCAGCAGCCACATCAGGAAGGTGGAGAAGAGCACCGGCTTGTCCTGCACGCCCGGCAGCTCGAGCAGGGTGACGATCCCCTTGCCGTCCGCGGTGGTGCGCAGCAGGTCCTGGGTCTCGAACTCGGGCTCACCGAAGAAGTCGTCGCCGCCCGCCGCGGCCAGCGCGGTGAGCTCGCGCAGGATCACGCCGGCGGTGGACTTGGCGAGGCCGCCGACCGACTTCAGGTCCTCCTTGCCCTCGTCGGAGACGAGGTGCTGGATGACCGACTGGAGGTCCTTGAGGTCCAGGAGCGCCAGCCCCTGCTGGTCGGCCCAGTAGAAGATGAGCGACAGGCTCGACTCCTGGGTCCGGTTGAGGCGCAGCACCTTGGCCAGGAGCGTGGGGCCGAAGCTGGTCACGCTGGCGCGCACCGGCGAGCCCGGCCCGTGCCCGCCGAGGTTGAGCAGCTCGACCGGGTATGCCGTTCCTTCCCAGTCCTGCCCCAACCTGGTCATCCGCTCGCTGATGCGGTCGCCGCCGACGGCGGGTGTCGCCATACCCGTGAGGTCGCCCTTGATATCGGCGAGGAAGACCGGGACCCCGGCGTCCGAGAGCTGCTCGGCGAGCACCTGGAGGGTGACGGTCTTGCCGGTGCCGGTCGCACCGGCGACGAGGCCGTGGCGGTTCATCGACCCAAGGGGCAACCGGACGACCGCGTCGGGGACGACCTCCTCCCCGTCCACCGCCGCGCCGAGCACGATGCTCGGGGCGGTGAAGGCGTAGCCCTCGCGGATGAGGTCGATCTGGGCGCTGCTGCTCTGCTCGCTCACGGTGCTGACTTTAGACTCCCTGACATGATCTTCAAGGGTGTGGGCGACGGGCGGCCCTACCCTGCCCACCAGCTTGAGGACTGGTCGCACCTGCCGCCGCGGATGCTGCGGCTGGATGAGCTGACCACGACGCGGGCCGAGCTGGACCTGCGGGCGCTGCTGTCGGCCGACTCCACCTTCTACGGCGACATCTTCTGCCACGTGGTGAAGTGGCGCGACGAGCTCTACCTGGAGGACGGTCTGCACCGGGCGTTGCGGGCCGCTCTGCAGGGCCGACCGGTCGTCCACGGGCGTGTCCTCGACCTGGACGACCCTGCGGGTCGCTAGCCTCACTGGGGCGAAAGGAGAACCCCCGTGGGTTATGTGCGCACCGCCGGTATGTCGACCGCGGCCCGTCGAGCACGCCGTCGCGCTGCGCTGGTGATCACCACCCTGCTGCTCGGGCTGGTGCTGGTCTTCTCACTGGCCTTCGCCTCGATGCAGGGCTGGATCACCTTCCCAGGCGGCTCTGGCGGGGACACTGCGGACACCACCGCCGCCACCGTGCCGCCTCCCGCCCTGCGCTCGCAGGACATCGTGGTCAACGTCTACAACTCCACCCAGACCGCCGGGCTCGCCGGACGTGCGGCGGAGTCCCTGCGGGAGCGCAACTTCCAGGTGGACACCGTCGGCAATGCGGGCGAGGCCTACGAGGGCGTCGGCGTGATCCGCTACGTGCCCGAGGGTGAGCGCGCGGCCCGGGCCCTGCGCGACGCCCTCCCTGACGGCGTCGACCTCGAGGAGCTGGGCGAGGACGGCAGCGGCACCGACCGGGTCGTCGACCTGATCCTGGGCACCGAGTGGGAGGACCTGCCCGGGACCGGCGATGGCGAGGGTGACGGCTCTGGTGACGGCTCCGGCGAGGGCGGGGACGGCCGATGACCCCCGCCGACAACGCCGACCTGCAGCACCAGATCGAGCTGAACCGCCGGGTGGCGGCTCCTCCGGCGCGCGTCTGGGAGGTGGTGACCGACCTGCACCGCGCCCCCGAGCGTCTCTCCCAGGTGACTGAGCTGCAGATGATCACTGACGGGCCCTACGCGCTCGGCACCCGGTGGCGCGAGACCCGCCGGATGATGGGTTCCTCGGAAACGCAGGAGATGGTGGTGGTGGAGAACGATCCCGGCCGCTCCACCACGCTGCAGGCGGTCGACGGCGGCACGACGTACCGCACCACTCTGATCCTGGAGTCGCTGGACGGCTCCACCTCGGCGCTGCTGACCATTCGCTTCGGCGCCAGCATCGCCGACCCCAACCGGCTCCAGCGCCTCGCGCTCAAGGTGGTCGGCCCGCTCGGCATCAAGCTCACCGAGCGCTCCCTACGGACCGAGCTGGACGACATCGCCGCCGCTGCCGAAGCTCTGCACCGCGCCTGAGTCTCACGGTCGGGGAACCAGCACCCCGCGCCCCGCGTCCGAGCACCATGTCACCGCGCAGCGCTGCCCGCGGACCTCTCGCCCGCGCCCTCACCGCCCTCCCGCTGGCCCTCGCCCTGAGCGCGTGCGGCACCAACACCGGTCCAGGTGGATCTCCGCCGACCACCGGCCCGATAGCCGTGGCGGAAGTGCACGAAGCCGTCACCTGGTATCCCGCCTGCGGCAACGAGGTCCTCCAGCTCGACGGCCAGACCTGGTACCAACTCCTCCCCGAGGAGCGCGACACCTTCGATGACTCCCGCTACGACCTCGACTCGCCCCAGAGCCACTCCCCTGACTCCGAGCTCGGCGCCGCTGCGGTCAGGGGTCTGCCGAGTCTCGCAGTCGACCAGCCGGCGATGCCGCACCTGATCTCCGCCGGTGCCCCCGGCTTCGCCCCCATGTCCGGTATGACGCTTCCCACCATCCCCGCCCCGGCGCCCGGCGATGACGTCGGGACGGTGACGATCTTCACCGACGGGATCGCGCACTTCGTCTCCGACAGCGGCGAACTCGAGCGCTGGCTCACCACCGAGGAACGCGAGTACGGCTGGGTCTGCTGAGCCACTCGCGCCCACAACGATCGCAATCGGTCCCGGCGACGCGCACCGGATCATGCGCGCCTGTGCACGGCGACGTGCGCATCGCTCAACGGTCAGGCGCCACCTGCACCCACGCGGTCCCGGATGCGCATGCGCACGTTCGCCTGAACGACGCCGCATGCATCGAGCCCCCGAACGAGACGTTCGGGGGCTCGGGGTCCACACGGACCGATGGCGGCGTTCTCGAACAATCCCGTGACCAGCGCCGCCGAGGCCGCCTCGGGGGATCATGCACAGGTTGCGGGTCATTTCTGCACAGGCTGGGACGGTTACTCCGGCAGCGCAAGCTCCGGAGGCTCTGTGATTCCCTCAAGGTCCCAGGGTGTTGAGGTTCGAGCGCCCTCCGCGGCGATGTAGGCCACCAACGGTGTCCCGTCGACAGGTGCAGCCGTAAGAGTGTGTCGGCCGGTGGGCCGTCCGAATGTGTCGAGCTCAGGAGACGGATCTGTGAACCGGACGTGGGGGTGGTAGATGCCGAAAGGCGGCAGCGCGACTGCGTGCTCTCCAACCATGATGTTGGAGGTCTGAATCCTGACGAAGAGCGCGCCCTCCGTGGGCACTGCCGACGCGGTGAGCACCAGTGACCTCTCGAAGGTAGCGATCGGCCACGGGGGTACTCCTCCTTCGAGCATCCGACGCAGCACCCGCACCCACACCCTGGTTTCGTCGTTCAGTTCCAGTGGCATGGGTACATGGGCGCCAGTCTCCCTCGCGATGACAACCAGGTCATCTGCCAGTTGGACATAGGGACCGAGCAGTTCCCTTACGCGCTTGGGGTCTCGTGTTTGCTCCAGCGGCGGCAGGGTAACCGTTCCACCCTGCAGCCTCGGGAGCAGGTTGTAGGACACGATCTGGCCCTTCGCCGCTATCTTCCGCGGTCGAAGTCCCATGGCGACGAGTTTGCTCTCGATGGCAGATGCAAGAGTGCCCGGAGCCACCTTGTTGGCGTCCTGGTAGTGGATCGAAGGGTCCAGTCCCTCGAGTTCTGCATCGTCGAAGCGAACAGGCAACAGGTACTCGTGGGTCCGATCGAGCAGCTCGTGCAGGATGAAGGACGCTTCGTGCTTCGGCCACGCTTTCGCGACGTAGTCCTTCGAGATGAACATCACGACCATCGCCGAGTTCCGGTACCGACTGGGAAGCTCTGTGAGATGGCTCTTTCCCCAGAGCTCGACACCGTAGTCGTTGTCGTAGAACGGCTCGATCCTAAGCTTCTTCAGCTCGTCGACGACCGCCTGCACGTACTCTCGCTGTTCCCCGGCGAACGAGAGGGCGACCTCATGCTGGTAGGTCATGGCAAGACCACGAGGATGAGCACCCCCACGCCGACCAGCGTGCCGTAGAACGGCCATATCGCCCAGGACCTGAGTGTCTCGAACCTGAAGAGGCCCCGGTCTGGGCGATCCGGACTCATGTCGAAGAGCTCCAGGTCGCCAGACACTGCCTGCTTGAATCGCCTGATGTACCCGCGCTCGAGGTCAAGGTAGTACGTGTCGAGCACTCCGAACAGCACGACGGCCATCAGCCCCAGCCAAGCCGCTGCCTCAGCTTGGGAGCCTGTGAGGGAGAAGCCGTACGCCGCGGTGACCACGGGGACCGTCCAGCTCTTGATCGTGGATGACGCGCCGGACATTCGTCCGATGACACTCGAAAGCAGCTCCAGGTGCAGGCGCTGGTCGTCAGAGAAGCCGGTTGGCGCAGTCACGGCATCTCTCTACTGCACGCTGCGCGGATGGAGTCCCATGCAGCGTCGGTGGCGACTTCGCTGACCGGGCTGCTGGGTGGCCAAATGTCTCCCAGATCGTCTTCATCCCAGCGAGGGACGACGTGCACATGCAGGTGGGGCACGCTTTGGGTGGCGCTGGACCCGTTCGACTGAATGAGGTTCAGGCCCGTCGGGTGTACAGCCTGCTGGATCGCCACGGCCAGTCTTTTCGTGACGACGGCGAGGTGAGTCAAGACCTCGTCCGGAAGATCGAAGACCATCGGGTAGTGGCCGGCCGGAACGACCATCGTGTGCCCCAACGTCGCCGGCTCGTCGGGGAAGAACGCCACCACTGACTCATCCCGGTAGACCTCTCGGGCCTGCCCATCTTCGCCGGCGACTATCCGGCAAAACGCGCAGTCAGCGTCGATAGGCACGGGACACCCAGTCCTCGATGTTGCTGCGGATGCTGTTGTAGACCATCTGGCTGTTGACGCCGCTCGGCTGGTGGCGCTCGACGTAGTGTGACATGTTGGTCCCGTCTCTGAGCGGTATGTTGAACGGGTTTTCTCCGCGGTAGCTCGTCCGTCCCCGGGAATCCTCCAGCCCGTGGATGTCGATCCCGACGAGCGGGCGTCTCTCTCCCCACGCCTTCACGATCTCGTACCTGACCCACCGGCTCTCCGACGTGAGGCTGCCGATCAAGACGATCACGGCCCTCGTGTACTTCATCTGGGCGTCGATCCAGTTTTCGATGGCCGCGTCCGAACTGCGCTTGACCTTCTCCCAGTCCTGGGGGGTGAAGGCCGGTCCACCTTCGACCTGCCCCATGTTCTGGACCTTCTGGACCCGCCAGTTGTCTTCGTCGTAGTCGAAGCTGTAGAAGACTGACTGCACCATAAGATTCTGCCTTTCCTAGGGATCTAAGCGATAGTCGGGATCGGCCTCTGCTCGCCCACCTCGGACACGGCCTGGTGGATGATCACCGTCGCAGGTTGCGGACGAGGTATGTCAACGCGCCACTTCTCCTGTCATCAGTAGTGCTCCGCGATGTAGGCGTATGCGGCGTCGAACAGGCCCTTGGTCTCGTGGAGCTGGTGCTTGCCCAGGACCTTGCGGACCTCGCGGCGCACGATCCGGTCGCCCTCCTGCGTGGCCGCCCAGCCGTCGTAGCGGACCTCGCGGACGATCTCGTCGATCTCGGTCACGACTCGCTCCACGAGCGCCGGTGCGTCGGCCGGGGCGTACTCGCGGAAGATCTGGGTGAGGGCGCCGATGTGCGGGTCCGGGAGCAGGTCCAGGCCGTGCTCGCCGGCTGCTTCCTCGGCTCTCTCCGCGGCGGTCAGGTCGGTCGCCAGCTCGAAGGCCCTGCGGAGCCACTCGATGGACTGCTGGGCCGCGGCGATCGTCTGCTGCCGCAGCTTGTCGAGGCGCTCGGCCAGCGACCGGTAGACCGGGTGGGGCTGCTTGCCGTCGGACGCCTGGAGCTTCTTCTTCAGGCGGGCCGCGATCGAGTCGATGATGTCGTCGGCGGTCTTGCCCTCTAGCTCGCCCGGGTCGGTGATGATGCCTTCCTCGATGAGCGTCTTCACCGTGTCTGCGTCGGCGATGACGACCTCGTTGGAGCGTGTGACCGCGATGTCGTCCATGTGGCGGTGCACCAGCTCGAGGGTCTTCGCGCCGAGCCGGTGCCAGAGCATGTCCTTACTGCCGCTGGAGGGCTGGACGGAGGCGTAGACCTGGGACAGGAAGCGGTACTCGTCGAGGTGGGCGGCCAGCTCGTCGTTCGGTGTCAGCGCCTCCCAGATGCCTTCCAGGACCCCGTAGTTGACGGCGAAGTCGTCCTCGTCGGCCGGACGGGGCATCCGGGCCTGGGCGTCGATCAGGGTCTGTGGGCTGACCCTGATGACGTCGATGCCTGCGAAGCGGAGCATGGTCAGACGGAGCTGGTCCCGGAAGGTGTCGATCAGGCCCTCGACCTCGACCTGACGCTGCCCGTTCGCGGGGTCGGCGGGGGCCATCGCCTTGCCGAAGCCCGAGCCGAGACCCACGTAGTCGACGATGATCCCGTACCGCTTGTCCCGGCCCGTGGCGGGGTTGCGCCAGGTCCGGTTCGCGCGGGTGATCGTCTGGAACAGCGTGTGGTCTTTCAGCGGCTTGTCCAGGTACATGACGCCCTCGATCGGGGCGTTGAACCCGGTGCCTAGCTTGGAGGTGCACACCAGGAACTTGAGCGGGTCGCCGTGGGTGCGGAACCGCTTCAGCAGCGCGGCCTCCTCGGCCTCGGTCAGGCGGTACTTGCCCCACTGCGGCGGGTCACCCTTCGCGGTGCCGACGGTCATCACGACGGCGACCTCGTCCCGTGCCGGCGGTTCGTCGTCCGGCCCGGTGGCCGCGACCTGGGCGGCGTGACGCTGCGCCAGGAGCCGGTCGAGCTCCTCGGTGTAGGCGACGCAGGCGGCCCGGTCGATGACGACGATCTGGGCCTTCATCCCCAGCGGGTCGACGGTCGAGTAGTAGTGCTCGATGATGTCCGCGCAGACCGCACTGATCCGCTCCGGGTTGGCGAAGAACGTCGCCGCCTTCGCTGCCCGCCTGGCCAGGACGTCCTGCTCCTGCTCCGAGAGCCCCTCTGCGTCGGACATGGCCTTGAACGCCTCGTCGAGGGCCTCCTTGTCCAGGGTGAAGTCGACCTTACGGGGCGCGACGTGGATCGGGACCGTCATCCCGTCCCGGATCGACTCGTCCGTCCCGTAGGTGTGAAGGGCGCTGCCGGGGTCGGTCTCGTCGCCGAAGGTGGCGAAGGTGTTGCGGTCCTCGTCGGCGATCGGGGTGCCGGTGAACGCGAACAGGTTGGCGTTCGGCAGGGCCTGGCGCATCGTCTGGCCGAGGCCGCCCTCCTGGGTGCGGTGCGCCTCGTCCACCATCACGACCACGTTGGACCGCTCGTTCAGGACCGGGGCCTCGGCGAACTTGTGCACGGTGGTGAAGATCAGGCCGCGCTGGTCCTTGGCCAGGAGCCGCTGCAGGTCGCCCGCGGTGGCCGGCACGACCAGTCGCGGCATCGACGTGGTGCGGAACTGGTCCCACATCTGCTGCACGAGCTGGACCCGGTCGGCGACCAGGACGATGGTCGGGTTGTTGAGCGTCTCGTCCCGCAGCAGCTTGCCGGCGGCGAACACCATCGCCAGGGTCTTGCCGGACCCCTGCGTGTGGTAGATGAGGCCCTTGCGCCGGGTCGGGTCCTTGGTCCGCTCTACGATCAGGTTGACGGCCTGGTACTGGGTATAGCGGGCCACGATCTTGTGCAGGGATGCGATGCCGTCGTCGTTGTCGGGCGTCTCGAACAGCGTGTAGTCGGCCAGCATGTCCAGCAGCACCCGCGGGTGGCACAGCGACGTGGCAGCCTCGATCACGTCCGCCAGCTTCGGCTTGTCCTTCACCGGCCCCCAGGTCTGCCACATCTGCACGGGGGTGCCGACGCCGGCGTACCGGAACTCCTTGCCCTCGGTCGCGAAGACGAGGGCGTTGGGGACGAAGAAGCCGGGCCGGTCCACCTGGTAGGTGTCGACCAACTCAGAGGCGCCCTGCATCCACGAGGTGCGCGCGGCCAGCGGCGTCTTCAGCTCGCCGACGACCAGGGGGAACCCGTTGACCCACAGGACGATGTCGAACCGGGCCGCATCACCGGGGGCGCCGTACCGCACCTCGTCGGAGACGACGTAGGTGTTGTTGGTCAGGTCGTCGAAGTCGATCAGCCGGACCGGGACCGAGCCCTTGGTGCCGACGTACTCGTGCGTCCGGTTGCCCCGCAGCCAGTCCGCGAAGTCCCGGTTCGCCTCGACCAGGCCGGAGTCGACGGCGGCCAGCGGGAGCGTCCGCAGCTGCCGCAGGACCTCGTGGACCCGCTCGTGGTCCTCGTCGATGGCGGGGTTGAGCCGGATCAGCGCGGCGACGACCTCGTCCTCGACGAACGGGTCGACGTCGTCACGGGTCAGCTCGTTGCCCGGGACGTGCCGCCACCCCTGCTCGACCATCGCTGCGACCAGCGGCGCCTGCACGCTCAGGAGTTCCCCCATACCACTCATGCTTTTGCCTCCATGACCTCGTCGTAAGACTCCGGGATCTCGTGCTCGCCTGACAGGAGCGCGGTCAACAGGTTCGAGCGCAGGCCGCGGAGGGTGCTGATAGTGACAGCAAGAGCCTGGTCGGCTGTTCGCATAGAAGACCACGACTCGGAAAGCGCCATGCGGTCAGCAATAGGCGGAATGACAACCGGGATGTTGCCAAGGATTGTCCGATTCAGGTTCGCCATCGTTGCACCCACCGCGTTGTCGACGAGCCACCTCCCAGTCTCAGGGCTCGACAAGAGGACTTCCAGCCATGACGCCATCCCAGGATCCTCGGGCCGGAGGAGGAAGCAGCCAGTCCCACACAAACTGCCCTCGGATGCGTCGTCGATGACCGCGAATCGAGTGACGTCCCCGCGACGTGACCAGAGGATGTCGCCCGCCCGGGTCACATGGCGGCCAAGTCGTACGGCATCAGTCTCCGGGATCCGCGCCGCTCCCGACAGGTCCACACGTCCGCGGCGCATATTCGCGGGCATCACCACGGCCACGGGGCCGTCTTCGACATAGTCGCTCTGATGTAGCTGGCTACCGAAGGGGCCCGTACGAATCGCAGACTTTCCGCCCAGGACGTCCTCGAGGACGTCGGATTCCCACCCCAGGTCGTGACCACGACGGGCGACTGCTGCAGGCAGATGAATCATGGCCTCGGTTAGCTGGTGTGTGGACTGTTCCGCCGCCGCGATGGTGTCGTCCAGGGCGCCGATCAGGTCCACGATGCGCCGCTGCTCGTCGAGGGGCGGTACACGGAACCGGAGCTTCTTCAGAGCCCCGCCGCTGAGTTCCTGGAAGGTCGAGCCACCAGAGTTGGCGCGGAGGTAGTCGGTGGAGTGCAGCAGGAGGTAGTACCAGAACTCGGGGAGTTGCCCGTTCTTGAGGATCAGGCTCTTGAATCCCTGGTTGGTGGTGATCGGGCCTGCCGCCACCGACACGTAACCGACCGGTGCACGACTCGTGAGGAGGACCGCGCCAGCCGGGAGCAGTTTGGCACCCGAGCCCTTGAGCCCTTCGGCGGTGATGGTCC
Source organism: Ornithinimicrobium pulveris (assembly GCF_050261105.1). Classification (GTDB taxonomy): domain Bacteria; phylum Actinomycetota; class Actinomycetes; order Actinomycetales; family Dermatophilaceae; genus Ornithinicoccus. The sequence continues at coordinate 2,863,478 of NZ_CP189837.1, forward strand.
GCGCCCCGGAGAACGTGTACCGGGCAGGCCGGTCAGAAAGATCCTTCGGAGTCAGCCACTGCACGTCCCCGCCCCAATACTCCGGAACGCCGCTCTTGGGCGTGCCGCCACCGACGACCTGAGCCACGTCCTCGACGGCGACCTCGCGCCAACCCTCACGCACCGAAACCCGCCGCCTTCAGCTTCTCGTCGAGCACGCGCTCCGCGGCACGCAGCTCGGCGCGGGCGTCGTGGTACGCCGCGAGGGCAGCCTCCACGTCCACCTCGACCGCGGCCTCGGTCGTGATGTAGCGGCCGATGTTCAGGTCGTACCCGTTGTCGGCGATCTCGGCCATGTCGACCAGGCGGAGGTGCAGACCCTCCTCGCCGTCGATGTCCTCGCCGCGCGCGTAGGCGGCATGGATGGCCTCGATGTCCGCGTCGCTCATCGAGTTCTGGTTCTTTCCCGCCTGGAACCGTGCCGAGGCGTCGACGAAGAGCACCTTGCCCGCGCGGTCGGCGGGCTTGGTCTTGCGGAATATGAGCAGCGCGACCGGGATGGACGTGGAGTAGAACAGGTTGTTGGGCAGCCCGATGACCGCCTCCAGGTAGTCCTTGTCCTCCAGCAGGCAGCGCCGAATCTCTCCCTCCTTGCCGCCCCGGAAGAGGACACCGTGAGGCATGACGACGCCGACGCGGCCGGTGTCCTCGCGCATCGTGGCGATCATGTGCTGGATCCACGCGAAGTCACCGTTCTTGGCCGGGGGGACACCGCAGAACGCCCGCCCGTGCGGGTCGTTGGACCACTTGGCCGCGCCCCAGTTCTGGAGGCTGAACGGCGGGTTGGCGATGACGACGTCGAACTTGTCGAGCTTGCCCTTGGTGACGAACCGCGGCTCGCTGAAGGTGTCACCGCGGCGGATGGTGAAGTCCTTGAGGCCGTGCAGGTAGAGGTTCATCTTCGCGATGGCCGAGGTGGTGAGGTTGACCTCCTGACCGTGAAGACGCAGCGTGCGTGGGTCACCGCCGGACTCCTTGACCGAGTTGATCGTCTCGACCAGCATCCCGCCGGAGCCGCAGGCCGGGTCGACGATGTGGTCGCCGGGCTGCGGGTCGAGGATCTTGACGAGAAGGTGGACGACGTGGCGGGGGGTGAAGAACTCGCCGGCCTTCTTGCCGCTGGCCTCGGCGAACTCCCGCAGCAGGTACTCGTAGGCGGCGCCAAGCATGTCACCCTTGACGTGGTCCGGGTCGAGCCTCACCCCGTGGAAGGTGTCGAGGAGAGCCACGAGCGCGGTCTCGGGCAGGCGGTCCTTGTTCGCCCAGTTCACGTCACCGAAGACGCCCACCAGCTCGGGGTTGGCCTGCTCGATCTTCTGGAGCGTGCTGTTGAGCTTGACCCCGACGTTGACGGCGGTGTTGTGCACGTCGGCCCAGTGACACCCGTCGGGGATCACGAACGGCTGGTAGTCCTCGTTCTCGATCTCGTCGGTGAGCTGCTCCCCCCACTCCTCGACGGCCTTGGCGTGCCAGTAGTCCCAGGTGTCGGAGATCCACTTGAAGAACATGACGGGGAAGACGTAAGCCTTGAAGTCGCCGGGGTCGACCGGGCCACGCAGCGCGTTCGCGGCGGCCCACAGGGTGGACTCGAGCTGGCGCTGGGTCATGGTCTGGTCGTCGGTGCTGCTCAGGGTCACCCTGATCCTCCTGCTGTGGGCCGCGTCGCCTGTTCCTGTGCCCCGAACCTATCTGTCACGTCACCGGGACGGCTGCACGGGCGACACCACAGAACATGCCCCGACGCCGTGATCAGTCCGTCCCGTGATCAGCCTTTCTCGGCGCCCACGACGCGTCGAAGGTCAGGTCGTCGATGACGCGGACCTGGACCAGGTCGAGCCCGAGCACCCGGCCCAGGGCGACCAGGTCGTAGACGTGCACCCACGCCTCGCCGGTCAGCACCCGAGAGAGCCGGCGTGAGGAGATGCCGGTCGCGGCGGCCAGGCTGGTCTGCTTCAGGCCCTGGCTGAGCATGAGCCGGTGGACGGTCTGCACGACGCGGTGCTGGTGCACGGCCGCGGTCGCCCGGTCCCGCAGGCGTCGGTCCCGGCCGAGGTCGTCACGCACGCGGACCGCCCCGGACCCGAACATCTGCGGCACCTCGAAGAAGTCACGCGGGTGCTTCGGGACGGCCATGCCCCTGACGCTAGGGACGGGACGACGGCCCAACCTCGCACCACGCGAGGCCACGCTACCGGTCTGCCAGATCTGGCAGGTCCGACGCCAGATCTGACGGTCCCACGCCGGAAGCGACGCCGGTACGCCGGATCCGCGCCCCGTCCTCCGACCTGGCACCACCTGACGCTGGCCCAGGGCCGGTGTGCGCGAGAGCTACGTCTACGTCCCGTCAGCCCTGGTCGTCCTCGACCTGGTGCTCCCTGGCGACCCCCGCGGGCCACAGGTCGACGCCCAGGCCGTGCTCCAGCCGGGCGATGGTGTTGAGGTCGGGCCAGGTCGTGCCTTTGAGGATGTCGGCGACGGTCGTGTGGTCGACGCCGGTGGCCGCGCGCACGCCACGGGTGGAGCGCCGGCCCATCGCGGTGCGCAGGTTGAGCGCGAGCTGACGGGCGACTTCGCTGGGCGCGTCGTCGAGCCGCTCGTCGGGCCAGGTGCTGCCTGCCTCGTGGTTGGGGAGGTTGCGGCTCGGTCGCGCCATGTCACCACGGTACCGCCGTTGGTTTCTGCTTACGCCGAGCGCGTAGTCGCGGGTCTTCCGCCAGCCCGCCCAGGTGACTATTGTGTAGGTAGTAACCAACACTCCCGCCTGCCGACCACCGGAGCAGGGTCGTGACGGTCCGGGCGCGGGGTGTCACCGTGTGGAGACAGGGACACTGGATGGGTCTGCGTGACGCGCTGGAGCAGTACCAGCCCCGTGCCGACGTGGTCGACCCGCGGACCTGGGCCCGTGTCCGCGACGTGGCCCTGGAGGTGGCCTCACGCTTCGAGGGCGCCACCTCCACCGCGCTGAACCGGATGCCCGCCCTGGCGCAGTACCTGGCCTGGGCGTACGAGCAGGACCTGCCGCTGGTGCCGGAGGTGCTGTGGACCGAGGACCGCATCGAGGCGTTCACCGCCACGCTGAGTACCCCGTCGGTCAGCACCTACCGCTCCTTCCTGCGCAAGATTGCCCGCGCCAACGCGGACCGTCGCACCGTCTGGACCCCCACGCCGGAGTCGTTCGGGCGCGCCGACAGCAGGACCCTCTACACGGAAGAGGAGGTCGGACGGTTCCTGCGCGTGGTCGACCAGCAGGCCACCGACCGGCGACGTTTCGTGCTCGGCTCGGTCCTGCACCTGTGCCTGGGGTTCGGGTTGCGCTCGTCCGAGCTGCGCGGGCTGATGACGCGGTCCATCACCCAGGAGGACGGCCTAGTGCTCTACCGCGGTGCCGGCCGGGTCGTTCCCGCCCGTGCCCGGTACGCCGAGGGCATCGTGCGGCTGGTCGACGGCGTCACCGACGAGCGGTACTTCGGCGACCACCTGGGCTCCGGGCCGCCGTTCGAAAAGGTGCTCGACCGCATCGAGATTCCCCGGTACCTGCCCCGGCTCCAGGTCCGCATCCTGCGCAACACCTGGCTGGTCGACGTCATGTCCGAGGGCAACCTGACGCTGCGCGAGATCCAGGCCGTCGCGGGGCTACGCTCCGGCAGCGGCTTCGACGCCGTGGCCCCGCACCTGCCCGTCCGCCAGGACACCTACCTGCGACGCGCGGCGGGGGTGGACCACTGATGGGGCGCCGACGTCACGAAAGGCGGCACGCACGCAAGGGGCCCCGCTACACCGTGGGGCTGGAGGCCCAGGCCCGCCGGGAGGCCAGGGAGCGGGACGCCCAGCTCAAGGGCAGTCGGCACGCCGTCGCCACGCGCATGTGCACCCTGGCCGTCCGGGTCGTCGAGCGGTCCGGTGTCGCGGACCGTGCCGAGCAGACCCTGGCCACGACGGTCGGGGCACCACGGCGGCTGACCTACCGCGCCATGCTGAACCTCCTCGTGCTGTGCGCCCTCACCCAGGGCGGGAGCATGGTGCTGCAGGGAGCCTACGACCGGGTCTACCGGGCGCTGACCGCCCACCAGCGCAAGTTCATGGGACTGCCCGAGAGGATGACCTACGGCCAGTTCTGGAAGACGTTCGACAAGGTCGCCCGGTCGGTCGGCTGGGACGTCGATGAGGAGACCGGCGAGGTGACGACCCGGGCGCTCGGGCGGACCGTGGACGAGGTGGCCAGCGACCTGGCCAGGGCCGGCATCCCGAGCAGCTGCCCTCCCACCGCGACCGCCGCCGAGGACGGCACGGCCCACGAGAGCAGCTTCCACCGCAAGTCCCGCTCCGCCGACGGCCTGCCGGACGTGCCCGCGTGCCAGCTCCCCGTCGAGACCGACGAGCGTGCCCCCGACGTGTCCACGCCAGGCTTCCCCCGTATCGGGCCGGACGGCCGGCTGCGGCACACGCACGACCCGGACGTCACCGAGGGCTTCCGCGGGAAGAAGCAGGGGCAGACGGCCATCTACCTCGGTCGCGAGCTCCACCTCATCGCCGACGTGCCCGACCTGGGCTCCGAGCCGGTGCCCGCGTTCATCCGGGGCGTGTCCATCCGGGGCGCCGGCGACGACCGGCTCGAGGGTGGCCTGACCGCGCTGGACAACCTGGGGTACACCCCGGAGGTGCTGCTGGCCGACCGGGGCTACAGCTACCTGACGGCCTGGGGCGAGCACCTGGTCCGGCGCGGCATCCGGCAGACGGTCGACCTGCACCCGAACCAGCGCAAGGTGAGCCCCGGACCGCTGCCCGGCACGCTCTGGGTGGACGGCACCCTGGCCAGCGAGGCGCTGCCGACCCGCCTGCGGAACCTGCCGGCGTACCAGCGGGGCATGACCCGCAGCGACCGGCACGAGCTCGCCAGCACCTACGACCAGCGCCTGCCCTACCTCTACACGCCGATGGGCTCCCCCGACGGGAGGACCGGGCGGCTCCGGTTCCGCGGTCCGGCCGTCACCGGGAGGGTCCGCTGCCCCAACACGCCCTCCTCGATGCGGCTGCGGCCCACGAGGCGGCGGCCCACCACCGCGTGCCGCCCCGGGGTGGAGTGCGGCTGCGGTCGCACCATCACCCTGACCCCCGAGGAGTACGGGCGCACCTTCCAGACCGCGCCCTACGGCACGACCCGGTGGCTCGCCTCCTACCACCGGCGCTCCGCCATCGAGTCGGCCAACGGCGAGATTCGCCGCAACAGGCTCTCCGTCGGCAAGTACTCCATCCTGGTGCGCGGCAACCGGCGCTACAGCCTGCTCATGGGCTGCCTGCTCGCCGCGGTGAACCTGCTGATGGCCGAGGACTGGTTCTGCACGCCGTGGGACCAGCTCGACGAGGCGCAGACGCCGCCGCCGCGGTTCGTCCGGCGCGAGCGTGAGGACACCACCACGCACCGGCTGCTCCGGCACATGATGCGACCCGACGACGACGAGGACTCCTGAGCCTCCACGGCCCACGTCGCACGCCGGTCGAGCCCGGCGACCACTCACCGCGAGACCCAGGCGGCGTCAGCCTGCCCGCACGTCCCCGGATCGTCTACCAGGTGGGCCCCGTGCCGTTCGACGGGGTGCCATCGCAGCGTCCCGGGAGCGGGTCGGGGGTGTTTCGAAGGGGATCCGGCCTCCCCGACCCCCGCCCGCCGGAACAGGCGGGGGTTGGGGAAAGCCTGGGCCTCCCGATAGGGAAAGGCCCCATGGCGGTGGCGGTGGGATTTGAACCCACGGAGGACTTGCGCCCTCACACGCTTTCGAGGCGTGCTCCTTAGGCCGCTCGGACACGCCACCGCCGGACAGGCTACCTGAGGGTGAACGCCGCCCCGAAATCGTCGCGTTGACTCATCCACGATGCCCGCGTACGGGCAGTCGTTGACTCACCCGACGATGCCCGCTTCCATCAGCACCACCATCACGCAGATCCAGACGATCAGCAGGCCGAACATGCAGGTGTAGACCATCCCGAACATGGTGGCCAACCACACGAACCGCCGGTTCACTATCGGCACCGGCGAAGCGTCCATCTCCCGGAGCACGCGACGCCCGTTCGCCCAGGCCCACGGCGCCAGGAAGACCAGCCCCATGAACGTCAGCGCCCCGAGCATGATGACCTTCATCGCGCCCTGGTGCTCGACCTTCCCCGGCCCCCAGCCAGGTCCGGCCGGGCCACCGGATGGCCACGGGTCCTGCGGCCCTCCTGGCGCGCCACCTGACCACCCTGTCGGCGCGCCACCCGGCCATCCACCCGGGGGCGCCTGGTGCGAGGCGGGCGGCCCCTGGGGCGGCGGCATCGGCAGCCCACCCTGAGGACCCCCGTCCTGCGTCGGTCCGGCCCCCGGCGTCCCCCACGGCTGCTCTGTCTGCATGGACTCGACGCTAGGCCGAAGCGCCACTGCCCCGCTGAGCCTCCGGCCCATCCTGTGGATAACTCACGCGCGCACCCCTCACGCGCGCACCCTCAGCGCCGCTCCCCGAAGAAGTCCAGCAACAACCGGGCACACTCCTCCTCCCGTACCCCGCCCACCACCTCAGGCCGATGCAGCGAGCGCCGATCCCGCGGCAGGTCCCAGACCGACCCGCACGCCCCGGCCTTGTCGTCCCAGGCCCCGAAGACCACCCGGTCCACCCGGGACAGCACCGCCGCGCCGGCACACATCGCGCACGGCTCCAAGGTCACCACCAGCGAGCATCCCGCCAACCGCCATGAGCCCACCGCTGCGCCTGCCTCCCGCAGCGCCACCACCTCGGCATGACCGGTCGGATCAGCCAGCTCCTCCCGCACATTTCGCCCCCGGCCCAGCACCTCTCCGCCCGGCCCGATCACCACCGCCCCGATCGGCACGTCGCCCGAGGCGCTCACCGCCCGGGCCTCGTCGAGCGCGAGACCGAGCCACTCGGCATACGGGGCAGGGGCCCACGCGCGCGGGGAGGGGGTGCCGGAGGAGTCGCTCACGACCTAGAGTCTGTCCCATGCGCGTCCACGTTGCCGACCACCCGCTCATCGCCCACAAGCTGACCTACCTGCGGGACAAGCGGACCGACACCCCGACCTTCCGGCGGCTGGCGGACGAACTCGTCACCCTCCTCGCCTACGAGGCGACCCGGGACGTGCGGGTGACGCCGATGGAGATCGAGACCCCCGTCGCGCCGACGACCGGCATCCACCTGTCCACGCCTAAGCCCCTCGTGGTCCCGATCCTGCGCGCCGGCCTCGGCATGCTCGACGGGATGATGAAGATGCTGCCGACGGCCGAGGTCGGGTTCCTGGGGCTGGAGCGCAACGAGGAGACGCTGGAGGCGCACACCTACGCCAACCGGCTGCCGGACGACCTGGACAAGCGCCAGTGCTACGTGCTCGACCCGATGCTCGCGACCGGGGGCACCCTCGCCGCCGCGATCCGCTACCTGGTCGACCTCGGCGCCGACGACATCACGGCGGTCGTGCTGCTCGCCGCGCCCGAGGGCATCGAGCGGGTGCAGAGCGAGCTCGCCGACATCGAGCCGCCGATCACGCTGGTCACCGGCGCGATCGACGAGCGGCTCAACGACAAGGGCTACATCGTGCCGGGGCTGGGCGACGCGGGCGACCGCCTCTACGGCGTGGTCTGAGGTCCCGTATGCCGCATCCCTCACCTCGGGTGCCGCGCTCGGGCTCGGTGTCGCGGAGCCCGTCGAGCCGCAGCGGGGTCGAGCCCTTCTACGTGATGGAGGTGCTCAAGGCGGCCGCCGAGCGGCAGCGCACGCATGGTGACGTGATCATGCTGTGCGCCGGGCAGCCGTCGACGCCGGCACCGGCGGCGGCCCGCGCGCGGGCGGTCGAGGTGCTCGACTCCGAGGTGCTGGGCTATACCGAGGCCAGCGGCATCCTGCCGCTGCGCCGGGCGATCGCGGCCTATCACGAGCGGCAGTCCGGGATCGCGGTCGATCCGGAGGACGTCGTGGTCTTCCCGGGCAGTTCGGGGGCGTTCAGCACCCTGTTCCTGGCGGCCTTCGACGTGGGCGACCGCGTGGTGATGACGCGGCCCGGCTACCCCGCCTATCGCAACACCTTGCAGGCGCTGGGGTGCGAGGTCATCGAGTTGGACTGCGGCGCCGACACCCGCTTCCAGCCCACGGTGCGGCAGCTGGAGGAGGTGGCTGCGGCATACGGGACGCCGGCGGGGTTGATCGTGGCCTCCCCCGCCAACCCGACCGGCACGATCATCGACGCCGCCGAACTCGCCGCGCTCGCGCGCTGGTGCGAGGCGAACGGCTGCCTGCTGATCAGCGACGAGATCTACCACGGGTTGTCGTACGGGCGGCCGACCGCGAGCGCGTGGGAGACCTCGCGCGAGGCGGTCGTGGTCGGCTCGGTGAGCAAGTACTTCTCGATGACCGGGTGGCGCGTCGGCTGGGTGCTCGCGCCGGCCTCGCTGCGCCGCCCGCTCGAGGTGCTCACCGGCAACCTCAACATCTGCCCGCCCGCGGTCGCCCAGCACGCGGCCCTCGGGTCGTTCACCGAGCAGGCGCGGGTCGAGCTGGACGGCCACCGCGCCCGGTATGCCGCCACCCGGGATCTCCTGATCGCCCGCCTTCCCGAGGTGGGCCTGCGCGACTACGCCCCGCCGGACGGTGCGTTCTATGCCTGGTGCGATGTCGGGCACCTGACGCAGGACTCGGTGAGCTGGTGCCGCGACCTGCTCGCCGACTGCGGGGTGGCGCTGACGCCGGGCGTGGACTTCGACACGGTGGAGGGCCACCGCAAGGTGCGGCTCTCGTTCGCCGGGTCGACGTCCGAGGTGGCCGAGGCCTTGGACCGGATGGCCGCCTCGCCCCTGCTGCAGCCCTGACCTTCCACCCCATCTCGACCGGACGCGCAGGATGTCAGCGAAAAGGGCCACCGGACGCGCAGGATGTCAGCGAAACCGGCCACCGGACGCGCGACTCGCACCATCACGAGCCGCGTGGGAAGGGCAGGATGAAGGCATGGCACAGACAGGGGACGCAGGCTTCTCCGAGGGCGACCTGGAGGCCGCGACCACGCCGGCAGTCTTCGCGCGAGGCGCGGACTACGTGCGCTATGTCCGGGCGCTGCGCGTAACACCAGGGCAGGCTCGGGCCTCGGTGCAGGCCAAGCGCGTCTATACCGTCGAATTCACCTGGGACGGGGACCGGGTCGCCGGCGACTGCACCTGCCCGTATGCCGCAGACAGGTCCTTCTGCAAGCACCTGGTTGCGGTCGGGCTGGCTGTACTGGACCACCACAACCCCAATCACAGCACTGTGTCCGCCGAGGGTGCCGACTCTGTCCAGGCGTATCTGTCACATCTGTCTCACGATGAACTCAGATCGCTCGTCCAGGAGCTTGCGGTTCTCAGTGACAGCGGTCAGCGTTTGCTCGCCACCAGAGCGGCCACCGCCACGGGCGACAGCGACCAGATCGCCGCAGGCTTCCTCGCCAGCGCGAGGCAAGCCCTCAGTATCCGCGGCTTCGTGGACTACCGCCGCTCGTTCGAGGTGGCCAACGATGCGGACACCTGGTTGGACGAGGTCGAACGCCATCTCGATGGTTCGCCAGAAGCCGCAGATGGAGCCCGGTCGGCGTTGGAGTATGCCGTGAAACGTCTCCGCACGATCACCCTGCGGGCGGACGATTCGGGCGGCTCCATCGGCGGCGCCTGCCAGCGGGCCGCCGACCTGCACTCCCGGTCCTGTCTTGAGGGTCGTCCAGACCCCAGCAAACTGGCCCGCTGGCTCATCACCTTTCGGACCACCTCGCCCGGGTGGCCGGAGACTCCCCTCGAGGGGTATGCCGCAGCTCTCGATGACAAGGCACTCACCATGTATCGACGCGGCGTCGAGAAGTACGCCGCGCAGGATCAGGACGATCGTTGGAGTTCTTTCGCGGCGATCCAGATGCAGTTGGAACTGGCTGACCATGACGAAGATGTCGACCGTGCTGTCGAGATCCTGAGCCAGGGCGAGCACCCCGCCTACGGCTCCATCATTGATCGACTGCGAGCAGTCGGGCGCACCCGCGAAGCTGCGGCGTGGAACGACCGCGCGATCCAGGCCGGTCGGCTCTCGGACCGGCCTGGTAACCAGTACTGGCTCTACGTCCCCGATGTTCTGGCCGCCCTCCTCGCCGACGGTCGCGAGGAAGATGCCCTCGAATTGGCTAGGTCGCGATTCTCGTCGTCCCCGACCGTCACCTCGTACGGCCATCTCCTCGATCTTGCTGACCAGCTCCAGGTGAGAGAGGCCCAGCAACGCTGGGCCATCGGCCTCGCCGATGAGCGGTGCCAGCGGCGCGGTAACGCCGACCTGCTCGTCTCGCTGCACCTGGACCAGGACGAGGTCGACGAGGCCTGGCAGGCGCACGAGCGCTACGGGGTGTCCTCGCTCTGGGAGCGCCTTGCGAACGCTGTCGCCGCCACGCGCCCTCGTGAGGCTGCTGACCTGTATCGCCCTGACCTCGCCAGGGTCCTCCTCGTCACGGACCGGCGGAACTACGAGACAGCGGCGGAGTACCTCACCACCATGCGCGCGCTGTACGCCCAGGTCGGCGCAGAGCGCGAGATCGACGCCCTCGTGGACGATCTCAAGGATCAGTACCGCCGTCGGCCCAGCTTCCTCGCCGAGTTGGCGAGGCGCCAACTCACGGGGCTCACCGGCGACTAGGGCTCGACCCCTGACGCGCCCGAGGGGAACGTGCACGGCATACCTGATCACATCTGTCACACTGGCAACAGATCTGTGCCGCCCGAGCACGCGACCCACACCCTGACGAGGAGCCCCGATGCCGACCACGATCCGCCGGATCCTGCACTGGCTGGTGTGGGGCTTCCTGATCTACGCGATCATCACCAACCCCGACCGCGCCGCCGACATCGTGCGCGCGATCTGGGACATCATCAGCCAGGGCTTCGTCAACATCGGGCGGTTCTTCAACTCGATCATGAGCGGCTGACCGGGGGCCCTCATGCCCCGTGAGGAGCCTCTCGACCCGCTCATCGTCAGCGAGCGGATCCGGTCGCGCTACCTGATCCCCGGCGAGCGCGTGGTCGTGTCCACCAAGCGTCACTGGTGGCGGCTGAGTGCTCCCTTCGCCCTCTGCGGCGCGCTGTTCGTGCTGATGATCGCGGGCGCGTTCTCGCCGGACTGGGGGCAAGCGGCATACCTGCTGGTGTGGGCGTGGGTCGCCTCGCTGTTGTGGGCTATCTGGCGCTTCCTGGAGTGGCGGACCGAATGGTTCATCGCGACGGATCGGCGGCTGCTGAAGACCTACGGCCTGATCACGCAGAAGGTCGCGATGATGCCGCTCGCCAAGGTCACAGACATGAGCTATGACCGCTCCATCCTCGGGCGGCTGTTGGGCTATGGCGAGTTCGTGATGGAGTCGGCCGGGCAGGACCAGGCGCTGTCCAAGATGGACCTGGTGCCGGGGCCCGAGCGTAAGTACATCGCCATGTGCGAGACGATGTTCGGCCGCGACAGCGACATCTCGGACCCGACCGAGGACGGGCCGCAGTGGGACTCCGACGGCCGGTATGACGAGTGGTCGGCCGAGGAGCCGCCGCACCAGATCGGGGATGCGGACTGGGACGAGGCGGGGAGTCGGCGAGGCGAACGTGGGCGCGGCGAACGTGGGCGTGGCGAACGGGGGCGCGACGAACGTGGGCGCGACGAACGTGGGCGCGGCGAACGTGGACGCGACGAGGGACGTAACCAGGGTCGGGAGCCCCGCTGGGAGCAGGTGCACCCCGACGAACTGCCGTCGGACTGGGAGTGGATCGACGACGAACCCGCTGTCCGGGCGCCCGGTCCGCGGCGCAGGGTGGCCGTCGACCCCGACCCCACCCCGTGGCGCTGATGCGGTGAGCGCTCGCGCCGACCTGATGGGCAGCGGCCGGTAGAACTCAGACCTTGCTGGCCTCGGTGGTCGACGGGTCCCACTTGAGGATGCCGTCCGCGGCCCAACCCCGGTCCTTGACGGCCTCGCGAGCCTCGGTCTTCAACGGCCCGGTGAGGCGATCGACATACAGATAACCGTCGAGGTGGTCGGTCTCGTGCTGGAGGCAGCGCGCCAGCAGACCCTCGCCCTCGACGACGACCTCGTTGCCGTCCAGGTCGGTGCCGGTTACGCGAGCGCGGGGGTGACGGGCCAGCGGGAACCACTCGCCGGGGACGGACAGGCAGCCCTCGCCGTCTTCGTCCTCATCCAGCGGCGCAGGGGTGCCCAGGCGCTCGAGAACCGGGTTCACCACGACGCCGCGGGAGTGCTCCTGCTGCCCCTCGACCGGGCAGTCCCACACGAAGATCCGCAGTCGCGAGCCAACCTGGTTGGCCGCCAGGCCCACCCCCTCGGCCGCCTCCATCGTGTCGAACATGTCGTCGACCAGGGTGCGGATCTCGTCGGTGACCTCCTTGACCCTCTTGGTCGGGGAGTGCAGAGCCTTGTGACCGATGACGGTGATGGGACGAACAGCCATGAGCCGCATTCTAGGTCCGCCCGACCCGGGCCTCCGTCACGCCGGCCGTCGCCGCGTGGCCGGGTCACGGCATACCCTCCTCGTCATGAACTGGGTTGATCTGATCGGTTGGGGCGGCTCGATCGTGCTGGTGGTCTCGCTGCTGCAGACCAGAGTGCTGCGGCTGCGGCTGATCAACCTGGTGGGCTCGCTGGTGCTGCTGGCCTATAACGCGATCATCGAGGTCTGGCCGATGGTCGGGCTGAACACGGTGCTGTCGCTGATCAACATCTTCTTCCTGTGGCGGCTGCTGCGGGACAAGGACGATGCGACGGCCTACACGGTGATCGAGGTCAACCGCGACGATGCCTATCTCGAGCACGTGCTGAGCGTCCACCAGGAGGACATCGCTCGGCACAACCCTGGCTTCCGCAGCGAGCCGGAGCGCGGCGACTGCGCCTTCCTGGTGCTGCACGGGGACGAGACGGTGGGTGTGGTGCTCGCTCGGGAGGCCGGCGAGGGTCTGCGGCCGGTGGGTCAGGAGGCTGGGCGCACGGCGGAGATCGCCTTGGACTGGGTCACGCCGAGACATCGTGACTTCGCGCCCGGGAAGTTCGTCTTCGGCGAGTCAGGGCTGTTCGCCAAGCGCGGGTATACGCGTGTGCTGTCACCGGCCGGGATGACGAAGCCCTACTACGAGCAGATCGGCTTCCGGCCCGAAGGTGACCGCTGGGTGCTCGACGTCTGAGGTGGTCCTGGCGCGTTCGGTGGGGGAAATGGCGAGCGCCGCGCGCGTTCGGTGGGCCCTATGGCGAGCACAGCGGACGTTCGGTGGGGGTGGGTCAGTCCATGTCCTCGAGTTCGCGGTTGTTGGTTTCGGGCACGAACTTGGCGACGAAGAAGATCGAGACGAGGGCGAAGAAGGTGTAGAAGCCGTAGGCGAAGCCCAGGGAGAGGTCGGCGAAGACGGGGAAGCTGGTGGAGATCGCGAAGTTCGCGAGCCACTGGGCAGCGGCAGCGACACCCAGCGCCGTGGCGCGGATGCGGTTGTTGAACATCTCGCCGAGCAGCACCCACACCGCCGGGCCCCACGACATCCCGAAGAAGACCACGAAGCCGTTGGCCGCGATCAGCGCGATCAGACCCGCCTGGTCGGACAGCACCGGCTCCATCGTCGTCACGCCCAGGTCATCCACGACCTCCACCCGCCGCGCCGTCGCGAAGATCCAGGCCAGGGCACCGAGGGTGATCGTCATCCCGACCGACCCGATCAGCAGCAGCACGCGGCGGCCGATCTTGTCGATCAGCGCGATCGCCACGATCGTCACCACGATGTTGGTCACCGAGGTGATCACCGTCTGCGCCAGAGCGTCCTGCTCGGTGAAGCCGACCGACTGCCACAGCGTCGCCGAGTAGTAGAAGATCACGTTGATCCCGACGAACTGCTGCAGCACCGACAACCCGATCCCGATCCAGACGATCGGCAGCAACCCGCCCCGCTTGGGATCGACCAGGTCACGGACGCTGGACTTGGCCTCGACCTTGACCGTCCGCTTGATCTCGGCGATCCGCTCCGCGATTCCGGTGCGCATCACCCGGCCGAGCACCTCACGGGCGGTGTCCTCCTTGCCCAAGCTGACCAGATACCGAGGTGACTCGGGGATGGTCAGGGCCAACACGCCATACAGGACGGCGGGGATGACCTCGGCGATGAACATCCACCGCCAGGCCTCCAGACCCAGCCACAGCTCGTTGGCGGCGCCGCCCGCGATCGAGGCGAGGAAGTAGTTGGTGAGCAGCGCGATGAAGATGCCGGTGACGATCGCCATCTGCTGCAGCGACCCCAGCCGACCACGGATCTTGGCCGGCGAGATCTCGGCGATGTAGGCCGGGGCGATCACCGAGGCCGCGCCGACCCCGACGCCGCCGATCACCCGCCAGACGATCAGGTCCCAGGGGCCGAAGGCCAAACCCGAGCCGATCGCGCTCACCACGAAGAGCACCGAGGCGATCACCATCACCCGAATGCGGCCCAGCCGCTCGGCCAGCCGGCCAGCCAGGTAGGCGCCGGCGACGCAGCCGAGCAGTGCGGAGGAGACCATGAACCCGGTGAGGAACGGGCCGGTCCCGAACAGGTCGCGCATCGGGGTCACCGCCCCGTTGATCACCGCGGTGTCGTAACCGAAAAGGAACCCACCCAGCGCCGCGACCGAGGCGAGCTGGATCGCCTTGGACAGCACGTAGTCTCGATCGCCCACCTGTATGCCGTTGCTCACCATTGAGCCACCTCCCTCGTCGGCGACGCCCCCGTTGACGTCGCGTCCGGACAGTGTGCACCAACCCGAGGTGTCCGGCATCCCGAAGCCACTACCCTTGGGCGCGGTGCGCAGCCGGCGCACGAGCAGAACAATCACACACGAGGAAGTGGTGAGCGTGCGTCTCGCGAGCAGACTGGACGACCTGGGGACGGAGACCGCCTTCGCGGTCGCCGCGGCGGCTGCGGACTGGAAGAGCAGGGGGAACGAGGTCTATCCCTTCCACCTGGGCGACCTGGACTTTCCGCTGGCCGGTCACATCGTCGAGGCGATGAACGAGGCGATCGCGGCGGGCAAGACGGGGTACTGCCCCGGGCCGGGGATTCCCGAGTTGCGTGCTGCTCTCGCCGATGACATCGGCAGCCGGCGCGGGATGGAGTTCGACCCTTCGGAGATCACTGTGATGACCGGTGGGAAGCCGGTGATCACCAAGTTCCTGCAGGCGATCATGAACCCGGGCGATGAGGTGCTCTACCCCAACCCGGGCTTCCCGATCTATGAGTCGCAGATCGAGTACCTGGGCGGCGTGGCGCGGCCGTATCGCTACCTGCCCACCGACGACGGCTTCCGGATCGACCTGGACCAGGTGCGGGAGCTGATCACCGACAAGACGGTCGCGATCATCTACAACGACCTGCAGAACCCGATCTCTGCCGAGTCCACGGACGAGGAACGCGAGGCGGTGGCCGCGCTCGCGCAGGAGCACGACCTGATGGTGCTCTCGGACGAGGCGTACTTCGAGATGCGCTACGAGGGTGACTCGAAGTCGATCGCTGCCCTGGACGGGATGCGCGAGCGGACGGTGATCCTCTACACCTTCTCCAAGAAGTTTGCGATGACCGGGTCGCGGTTGGGCTGTGCGGTGGCGCCGGAGGCATTGAGCAAGGTGTTCTCGACGATGAACACCAACGACGAGTCGTGCACGACGCACTATGTGCAGTGGGCCGGTATCGCGGCGCTGCAGGGCACCCAGCAGCCAGTGGCGGACATGTTGGACGTGCTGCGTGGTCGTCGGGACGCCGCGGTGGAGTTGGTCAACAGCACCCCGGGGATGTCGGTGGAGACACCGCGGTCGACCTTCTATCTCTTCCCCGATGTGACGCAGACGCTGGAGATCGTGGGCGCTACGGACTTGGCGGACTTCGCACAGAAGGCCTTGCACAACACGGGCGTGAGCTTCTGCACGCGCAACCACTTCGGTCGGCCGCAGCCGGGTGAGGACCGGTCCTACATCCGGTTCGCCTACTCCGGGCTGCCGGAGGAGCGGATCCGCGAGGGCCTGTCCGGCCTGCGCGACTGGGTGGGGTCGTTCTGATGGCGCGCGTGGTCGTCACCGGGAAGATCCCCAAGCCGGCGCTGGACATCCTGCGCCGGGCCGGGCACGAGATCGACGCCTGGGACAGCGAGGAGCAGCAGCCGCGCGAGCAGCTGCTCGAGCAGGTGGCCGGGGCGGAGGCGCTGGTGACCCTGCTCACCGAGAAGGTGGACGACGAGTTGCTGGACGCCGCGGGTGATCAGCTCAAGGTCGTCGCCAATGTGGCGGTGGGCTACAACAACATCGACGTGAAGGCCTGCCGCTCGCGCGGCGTCGTGGCGACCAACACCCCGGGCGTGCTGACCGACGCCACCGCCGACATCGCGATGGCGCTGATCCTGATGGCCAGCCGCCGGTTGGGCGAGGGCGAGCGCATCATCCGGTCCCAGACGCCGTGGCAGTGGGGCATGTTCTACCTCCTCGGCTCGGGCCTGCAGCGCAAGACCCTCGGCGTCGTCGGGCTGGGCGCGATCGGGGCCGCGACCGCGCGCCGGGCGCGGGCCTTCGGGATGAACATCCTCTACTCCTCCCGGTCCAAGGCGGACTCGGCGCTGGAGAACGAGCTGATGGCCCACCGCGTCGACATGGACACCCTGCTCGCCGAGAGCGATGTCCTCTCGCTGCACTGCCCCTACTCCCCCGCCACCCACCACCTGATGGGTGCCGAGGAGTTCGCGGCGATGAAGTCGAGCGCCTACATCGTCAACACCGCTCGCGGACCAGTGATCGACGAGGCCGCCCTGGTGGAGGCGCTGAAGTCCGGCGAGATCGCCGGCGCCGGCCTGGACGTCTTCGAGGACGAACCGGAGGTGCACCCCGGGCTGCTGGAGTGCGAGAACGCCGTGCTCGTGCCGCACCTGGGCTCAGCCACCATCGAGACCCGGACCGCCATGGCGACCCTCGCGGCGGACAACGCGGTGGCCATGCTGGACGGCGAGGACCCGCCCACGCCGATCAGGTAGGCCGCGCGACCGGGCGAGCAACGCCATACGGGACAAGACAGAAGGCCCCCACCGCATCCGGTGGGGGCCTTCTCACTGTCTCAACACAGCGCGCGCCCGGAGAGATTCGAACTCCCAACCTTCTGATCCGTAGTCAGATGCTCTATCCGTTGAGCTACGGGCGCAACGAGGATCAACCTTACACCCGCCCGGGCGGCCGGACGAAATCCTGCAGGCTCGTTGTCACCCGACCCCCGCCAGCGCGGGGCGTGAGAGCGCGGCCTCATGGATTCGAACCGCTAACCCCTCGACCTCCAATGGCTTGGAGTCGCTTAACCATGACCCAGACCACCGACATACCTGGCGCAGCGCCTGACGCCCTCCCCTTCTGCAGGGAAACGCTGAATTTCCACTACCGTGACCGGCAACGGGCCCTCGACCCCCGCGCTCGCGGGGAGGACGGGGTCGATGATCTGGTTGTGGGTGAGGCAGACCCTCGACCCCCGCGCTCGCGGGGAGGACACCGCCGACGCGAACACCGTGCCATACGGCCACCCTCGACCCCCGCGCTCGCGGGGAGGACCTGCCAGTACTCCGCCGGTGGAACCTTCAACGACCTCGACCCCCGCGCTCGCGGGGAGGACTTGGACAGGTAGCCGTTCTGATGGCCCGAGCGGCCTCGACCCCCGCGCTCGCGGGGAGGACACCGCCGACGCGAACACCGTGCCATACGGCCACCCTCGACCCCCGCGCTCGCGGGGAGGACCTGCCAGTACTCCGCCGGTGGAACCTTCAACGACCTCGACCCCCGCGCTCGCGGGGAGGACTTGGACAGGTAGCCGTTCTGATGGCCCGAGCGGCCTCGACCCCCGCGCTCGCGGGGAGGACTTGGACAGGTAGCCGTTCTGATGGCCCGAGCGGCCTCGACCCCCGCGCTCGCGGGGAGGACTCTCCCCAGTGGTCAGGTAGCAGGTGTCGCCTGTCGGCGACGGTTGAAGACTGTCCATTGATCGACGGGTGAAAAGTGACCGGCCTGTCCTGACCCTTGGAGGGTGATCAGTGTGCAGGACTGGGCAGAGATCCGTCGGCTGCGGGCGGCGGAGGAGTTGTCGATCTCGGAGATCTCGCGGCAGGTCGGGGTCACCAGGATCACGGTGCGCAAGGCGTTGGCGTCCGCCTCACCGCCGAGGTATGAGCGGGCCTCGACCGGCTCGGCCGCTGATGCGTTCGAGGACGCGATCAAGGAGCAGCTGGCCAAGAGCCCGCGGATGCGGGCCACGGTGATCGCGCAGCGGGTCGGGTGGACCCGTGGGATGACGGTGTTCAAGGTGAAGGTCGCCGCGCTGCGGCCGGCGTTCCTGCCGCCGGACCCGGCCTCGCGCACGACCTACCTGCCTGGGGAGATCGCCCAGTTCGACTTCTGGTTCCCGCCGATCAGCCTGGACGTGGGCCACGGGCAGGTGCGCACGGCCAAGCGGTTGCCGGTGCTGACGATGGCGTGCGGGTACTCGCGGTGGCGCGGGGCGCTGCTGGTCCCCTCCCGGTCCGAGCAGGACCTGTACGCCGGGTGGTGGGCCCTGCTCGAGCAGCTTGGCGCGGTCCCCAAGGTGCTGGTCTGGGACGGGGAGTCCGCGGTCGGCAGGTGGCGCCCGAAGGAGCCGGAGCTGACCGCGGCATGCCACGCGTTCCGGGGCGTGCTGGGTGCCAAGGTGCTGATCTGCCGGCCCGGTGATCCTGAGGCCAAGGGGCTGCTGGAACGCTGCCACGACCACTACGAGAAGTCGTTCCTGCCCGGTCGGGAGTTCACCGGCCCGGGCGACTTCAACACCCAGCTGGGCCAGTTCGTGACGGACTCGAACAGTCGGTGGATGCGGGTGCTGGGCGCCCGCCCGGCCGACCGCATCGCCACCGACACCGCCGCGATGATGGCCCTTCCCCCGGTGCCGCCGGTCACCGGTTGGTCGCTGTCCCTGGTCCTGCCTCGGGACCACTACGTGCGCCTGGACTCCAACGACTACTCCATCCACCCCTCGGTGATCGGACGCCGGGTCCAGGTCCGGGCCGACCTGGACCGCGTCTGGGCGATCTGTGAGGGGCGGGTCGTGGCCGACCACCCGCGGTCCTGGGCACGGCACCAGAGCTTCACCGACCCCGCCCACGCCGCCGCCGCGCACGCGCTACGACGCTCCCGGTTCGGGCTACCCCGTCCTGACCAGGAGCTGGCTGGCCAGGTCGTGCAGGTCCGGGAGCTGTCCACCTACGACACCGCCTTCGGGATCGACACCGGCCAGGAGGCCATCTCATGACACCGTCCACCAGCAAGGCCAAGGACACCACCACCGAGCTGGCGTTCTTGACCCGGGCATTGAAGGCGCCCACGCTGCGCGAGTCGATCCCCCGGCTGGCCGATCGCGCCCGAGAGGCGTCCTGGACCTACGAGGAGTTCCTGGCCGCGTGCCTGGCCCGCGAGGTGGCCGCGCGGGAGTCTCATGGCGGCGAAGGACGCATCCGGGCCGCGAAGTTCCCGGCCCGCAAGTCGATCGAGGAGTTCGACTTCGACCACGCCCGCGGCCTCAAGCGCGACCTCGTCTCCCACCTGGGCACTCTGGACTTCATCACCGCCAAGGAGAACGTGATCTTCCTCGGGCCCCCCGGTACCGGCAAGACGCACCTGGCCACCGGGATCGCTATCCGCGCCTGCCAGGCCGGGCACCGGGTCCTGTTCGCCACCGCCTCCGAATGGGTCGACCGGCTCGCGACCGCCCACCACGCCGGCACCCTGCAGGAGGAGCTGCGCAAGCTGCTGCGCTACCCCCTGCTGGTCATCGACGAGGTCAGCTACATCCCCTTCGAGCCCGAGGCAGCCAACCTCTTCTTCCAGCTCGTGTCCTCCCGGTACGAACGCGCCTCTCTCATCGTGACCTCCAACAAGCCCTTCGGACGCTGGGGCGAGGTCTTCGGTGACGACGTCGTCGCCGCCGCGATGATCGATCGCCTCGTCCACCACGCCGAGGTCCTCAACCTGCGCGGCGACTCCTACCGGCTCAAGGACCGCGACCTCGGCCGCGTCCCACCAGCCACCACAGACGACCAACAACCATGACCAACCAGACAGGACTGGTCACTTTTCAACCGTCGAAACCTGGTCAGTTTTCAGCCGCCGTTGACATCGCCCACCTCGACCCCCGCGCTCGCGGGGAGGACTGACGGGAGGGCAGTGGTCGTGAGTGGCATGGACCTCGACCCCCGCGCTCGCGGGGAGGACGCTGCGTCAGGTGCAGCCATGCGGCAAGCGTGGCCTCGACCCCCGCGCTCGCGGGGAGGACGCCCCAGCCGAGGCCGTACTGGTGGCCCCACTGCCTCGACCCCCGCGCTCGCGGGGAGGACCCTGGCCCGCTGGGGCGCGGACGAGCCCGAGCACCCTCGACCCCCGCGCTCGCGGGGAGGACACTCGCGAGCGCAAGGACGCCCTCACCGACCACCCTCGACCCCCGCGCTCGCGGGGAGGACACGGGCCGGTTGCTGCTGTATTCGGGCGGGAAGCCTCGACCCCCGCGCTCGCGGGGAGGACGCCCCAGCCGAGGCCGTACTGGTGGCCCCACTGCCTCGACCCCCGCGCTCGCGGGGAGGACCCTGGCCCGCTGGGGCGCGGACGAGCCCGAGCACCCTCGACCCCCGCGCTCGCGGGGAGGACCCGGCGCGGATCAAGGCCAGCGCCTGGAGGGAGCCTCGACCCCCGCGCTCGCGGGGAGGACGAGTCCCGCACCACGGCACGGGAGAAGCGGGCACCTCGACCCCCGCGCTCGCGGGGAGGACGGGGTCGCGCATCTCGCGGGCGACGGCGATGTGCCTCGACCCCCGCGCTCGCGGGGAGGACCAGCACCGTATCCAGCCGATCTACCAGGCGACGCCTCGACCCCCGCGCTCGCGGGGAGGACCGGTCGGGGCAGAAGCAGTCGTCTTTGCCGCACCCTCGACCCCCGCGCTCGCGGGGAGGACATGACGCCCTTGGCCGCCTGCGACGCCCACGAGCCTCGACCCCCGCGCTCGCGGGGAGGACGTCGTCGGTGGCGCTCCTGCGCTGCGCTGGTAGCCTCGACCCCCGCGCTCGCGGGGAGGACCCCGCTGAGGACCAGGACGCGATCGCTCGCGCCCCTCGACCCCCGCGCTCGCGGGGAGGACCCACAGTGCGGTCAGCAGCGGCCCCCACTCGGCCCTCGACCCCCGCGCTCGCGGGGAGGACGCGCTCATCACCCTCGGCATCTGGGCACTCGTCCCTCGACCCCCGCGCTCGCGGGGAGGACTCAGCCAAGGGCCTCGCCAAGGCTGCGCGGGAGCCTTGTCGGCGGCCACGGCAGACTGCCCGGACATGGTCACGTAACTGCCCGTTGGCGGTCTTGAGAACTGCCCGCTGACGGTCACGGGATCTGCCCGACACGAAGTCCTTTGCCTCACCGGTTCCCACGGTTGGGGCCCCTCCTCAGGTGCGATCGACGGTGCTGAAGCGCCGATTGCTGCCCTGAGGAGGGGACAAGTGAAGTCTGCCGAGGAGATCATGAAAATTCTGGATGCCTACGACCTGACCGGGTCGTTGCGTGATGCCGGCGAGCTGGCCGGCTGCTCGCACCACACCGTCAAGGCGTACGTGGATCGGCGTGCTGCTGGTGGCCGGCTGGACCGGCCCGCGGCCCGCCCGCAGTTGATCGATGAGTTCTTGCCCAAGGTCGAGGAGTGGGTCGACCGCTCGCACGGCAAGATCCGTGCCGACGTGGCCCACGACAAGCTGCTCGCGCTGGGGTACACCGGCTCGCAGCGGACTACCCGCCGCGCGGTCGCGCGGGTGAAGCAGGACTACCGGGCCGGGCGGGTGCGGGTGCACCGGCCGTGGGTGCCCGAGCCGGGCATGTGGCTGCAGTACGACTACGCCGAGGGCCCGCGCGTGGCCGGCGCCAAGACGGTGCTGTTCGTGGCGTGGCTGGCCTGGTCGCGGTTCCGGGTGGTGATCCCGCTGCGGGACAAGACCCTGCCGAGTGTGTTCGCCGCGCTGGATGTCACCTTCCGCCGCCTGGGCGGGGTGCCGACCTACGTGCTGACCGACAACGAGAAGACCGTCACCATCGAGCACGTGGCCGGGATCCCGGTCCGCAACACCGACCTGGTCAGCTTCGCCGAGCACTACTCGGTCGTGGTCCACACCTGCGTGCCGGCCGACCCGGCGTCCAAGGGCGGCACCGAGTCCTCGGTGAAGATCGCCAAGGCCGACCTGGTCCCCACGCAGGCCAACCTGCGCGGCGAGTACGCCACCTTCGCCGAGCTGGAAGCCGCGTGCGAGCAGTTCTGCACCAAGGTCAACACCCGGGCTCACCGGGTCACCCGCCGACCTCCGGCCGAGATGCTGGTCGAGGAACGGGCCCGGTTGCACCCGGTCCCGGCGGTGGCGCACACGGTCGCGTTCGGCACCACGAGGGTGGTGCCGGACAACACGCCGATGGTCTCCTTCGAGCACGCCCAGTACTCGGTCCCGCACACCCTGCTTGGTGCCACGGTGTGGGTGCGGGTGCACGGCCGCGGGCCCGACGAGCAGGTGGTGATCACCCACGTCGGCCCCGATGGCCCGGTCGAGGTCGCCCGCCACGCCCGCACCACCCCGGGGACCCCAGCGATCGATGAGGAGCACTTCCCACCCGCACCTCCCGGGGCGCTGGACCGCACCCCGAGGGCGAAGAACATCGCCGAGGCCGAGTTCCTCGCCCTGGGTGACGGGTCCCGGTTGTGGCTGACCGAGGCCGCCGCCGCGGGCACCACCAAGATGCGGGTCAAGATGGCCCAGGCCGTCCAGTTGGCCAA
This sequence comes from Ornithinimicrobium pulveris, assembly GCF_050261105.1. GTDB lineage: Bacteria > Actinomycetota > Actinomycetes > Actinomycetales > Dermatophilaceae > Ornithinicoccus. The sequence goes on from NZ_CP189837.1 coordinate 2,886,404, forward strand.
GCTCTTCGACCCTGCCCGGGTGGACTGGGCCCTGGGCCACGCCGCCGTCCACGGCCGGTTCGCCGAGGCTGACCTGGCCTCCATCCTGGACCGCCACACCACTGGACCCGGTGAGCAGCAGGAGCACCGGGCCGGTGAGGACGCCTCGCTGACCCAGGGCACCACCGGCTGGGCCGCCCTCGGCGCCCGCCCCGAGGAGCAGGAGGTCGACCGGTGAGCACCACCACGACGACGGCCAGGGATGTGCCCAAGGCCGGGATACCGACCGCACCACCGCTGCCCGCCGATCTTGAGCAGCTGCTGCGCCGGTTGCGGATGCCGCACATCCGTGCCCACGCGCCCGAGGTGCTGGCCACCGCCAAGGCCCAACGGTGGGACCCGGCCGAGGTGCTCAAGGTGCTGCTGAGCCAGGAGGTCGCCGGCCGTGACCGCTCCGCCCTGGCCACCCGCCGCGCCGCCGCCGGGTTCCCCACCGGCAAGACGTTCGCGGCCTGGGACGAGAACGCCTCCTCCATCCCGGTCCCGACCCAGCAGGCACTGCGCACCCTGGAGTGGGTACACCGACGCGAGAACCTCGTCGTGTGCGGGCCCTCAGGCACCGGCAAGACGTTCCTGCTCGAAGCCCTCGGCCAGCAGGCCGTCGAGCAGGGCATGCGGGTGGCCTGGTTCACCCTCGAGGACCTCGGGGTACTGCTGCGCCGGCACCGTGCGGACGACACCGTCACCAGGGCCATCGCCCGCGTCCTGCGCGCCGACCTGGTCGTGGTCGATGACATCGGGCTACTACCCGTGGCCACCGACGCCGCCGAGGGCCTGTACCGCCTCATCGACGCCGCCTACGAGAAACGCTCGATCGCGGTCTCCTCCAACCTGCACCCGGCCGGGTTCGACGAGCTCATGCCCAAGACCCTGGCCACCGCCACCGTCGACCGGCTCCTGCACCACGCCCACGTGTGCCAGACCAGCGGCGAGTCCGTCCGCCTCACCCAAGCCCTCGCCGGTCAGGGGGTGAGCCCGCTGAGAACCTGACCCAGGACGACCGGTGGTGGCCCACCCGCTTGGGCAGATCCCATGGCCACCACCGGGCAGTTCTGCTGGCCGTCACCGGGCAGGTTTCATGACCGCCCCTGGGCAAATCCCACTGGCCCTTGACAGAGCCTCGACCCCCGCGCTCGCGGGGAGGACGAGCTCGACGCCGGCATCCGGTCCGAGTGCTTCCCTCGACCCCCGCGCTCGCGGGGAGGACCTGATGGTGCCGCTCCGGCAGTGGTGCGGCCAGCCTCGACCCCCGCGCTCGCGGGGAGGACGCGCTCCTCGTCAAGGCAGTGACGGACGAACAGCCTCGACCCCCGCGCTCGCGGGGAGGACGTCAGGTTGCCGGTGATGGTCAGGGGGGTGTCACCTCGACCCCCGCGCTCGCGGGGAGGACGTGGTGGGCGTTTTGTTGGCGCTGCCCTTGCCGCCTCGACCCCCGCGCTCGCGGGGAGGACAAGCCAGTCGAGGCGCACCGCTGGGCATACCAGCCTCGACCCCCGCGCTCGCGGGGAGGACATCCGTCAGCGTGCCCGACGCCACCGGGTGTCGCCTCGACCCCCGCGCTCGCGGGGAGGACCAACCGGCCTGGGTGGTGTGGGACTGGATGACCCCTCGACCCCCGCGCTCGCGGGGAGGACCGGACCGCCAACCGCACCCATCAGGGGATTGTGCCTCGACCCCCGCGCTCGCGGGGAGGACACACCAGACGGTGTTCGGCGGCCAGACGGCCGGCCTCGACCCCCGCGCTCGCGGGGAGGACTAGAGCGGGTGCTTGCTCTTCCCGCCGCGCCAGCCTCGACCCCCGCGCTCGCGGGGAGGACTCGGTGACGCCGTTGCCGAGGAGCTCGGTCAGCCCTCGACCCCCGCGCTCGCGGGGAGGACGGCCTTGACGCCCTCGGCGGCGCCACCGAAACGCCTCGACCCCCGCGCTCGCGGGGAGGACACCGGCCAGCTGGACCCGGAGGAGGACTGGCTGCCTCGACCCCCGCGCTCGCGGGGAGGACTTCGCCACGAACTCCCCCTTCGCCAGATCGACGCCTCGACCCCCGCGCTCGCGGGGAGGACGCACCCTGCACCGGGACGGGGTCACTCCAGGTGCCTCGACCCCCGCGCTCGCGGGGAGGACAACGACGCGACATGCAACGTCGCCAAGAACGACCCTCGACCCCCGCGCTCGCGGGGAGGACGACGACGCGGCCGCGTTGAAGCCGATCAGCGAGCCTCGACCCCCGCGCTCGCGGGGAGGACAGCTGTCGGCGGCGCTTGAAAACTGAGCAGGTACGGCGCTCGAAAAGTGAGCACTCTTCGACGATTGGAGTGTGATCACCATGGAGGACTGGGCGTTGATCAGGAGTCTGGCGCGCGAGGGCGTGCCGAAGGCCAGGATCGCCAGGAGGTTGGGCATCTCGAGGAACACGGTCGCTGCGGCCGTGGCCTCGCAGGGGCCGCCGAAGTACGAGCGAAGGCCGGGTCCGACGTCGTTCACCCCGTACGAGGCGCGGGTGCGTGAGCTGCTGGCGGAGACGCCGGACATGCCGGCGACGGTGCTGGCCGAGCGGGTCGGGTGGACCGGCTCGATCCGCTGGTTCCGGGACAACGTCAGCCGGGTCCGTGCCGACCACCGCCCGATCGATCCCGCCGACCGGTTGACCTGGGCGGCCGGGGACGTGGCGCAGTGGGACCTGTGGTTCCCGCCGCGCAAGATCCTCCTGGAGGACGGCTCGCGCAGCTTGTTGCCGGTGCTGGTCATGACGTGCGCGTACTCCCGGTACACGCTCGGGCGGATGATCCCGACCCGCAAGACCCCGGACCTGCTGCTGGGCACGTGGGGTCTGCTGGAGCAGCTGGGGCGGGTGCCGCGCCGGTTGATCTGGGACAACGAGCCCGGCATCGGACGCGGCAGGCTGACCGAGCCGGTGGCGGTGTTCGCCGGGACGCTGGCCACCAAGGTCGTGCTGCTGCCCCCACGGGACCCGGAGTCCAAGGGTCTGGTGGAGCGGCGCAACCGGTTCTTCGAGACCTCCTTCATGCCCGGGCGCCACTTCGAGTCCCCGGGCGACTTCAACGCCCAGTTCACCGACTGGCTGGCCACCGCCAACGCGCGGACGGTGCGCACGACCAAGGCCCGCCCGGTGGACCTGCTCGCGGCGGACACCGACGCGATGCTGCCCCTGCCGCCGGCGGTGCTGCATCTGGGCTGGCGCAACCACGTGCGCCTGGGTCGGGACTACTACGTGCGCGTCGACACCAACGACTACTCGGTCGACCCCCGAGCGATCGGCGCCCGCGTGGATGTGGCCGCCGACCTCGACGTCGTGCGGGTCCGGCACGGTGGGCAGCTGGTGGCCGAGCACCCGCGCCGGTGGGCCCGGAACATGACCGTGACCGACCCCGCCCACGTCACCGCGGCCGCGGCCTTGCGGCACGCCTACCAGCAGCCCCGGTCGCGCCCCGAGGTCGACGATCTGGTCCGGGACCTGGCCGACTACGACAAGGCGTTCGGGATCGACGCCGGCGAGCTGGAGTCACGATGAGCCGCACACCAGCCGCCGGGGCCGAGACGCTCAAGCAGATCACCCACCTGGCCGCGGCGCTGAAGGCGCCGCGGATCACCGAGTCCGCCGCGCGCCTGGCCGACCACGCCCGCGACTCCGGGTGGACCCATGAGGACTACCTGGCCGCGGTCCTGGAACGCGAGGTCGCCGCCCGCAACGCCTCCGGGGCCCGGCTGCGGATCCGCGCCGCCGGGTTCGGCGCGGTCAAGACCCTGGACGACTTCGACTTCGACCACCAACCCGGCGCCCGCACCCCCATCCTCGCCCTGGCCTCGGGTGCCTACCTCGCCGAGCACCGCAACGTCGTCCTCCTCGGCCCACCGGGCACCGGCAAGAGCCACCTGGCCACCGCCCTGGGCGTCGCCGCCGCCCGGCAGGGACACCGGGTGCTGTTCGCCACCGCCACCGACTGGGTCACCCGCCTGTCCGAGGCCCACGACCGCGGCCGCCTGGCGACCGAGCTGACCCGGCTGCGCCGGTACGCGCTGATCATCGTCGACGAGGTCGGCTACCTGCCCTTCGAGCAGGACGCCGCCAACCTCTTCTTCCAGCTCGTCTCCTCCCGCTACGAGCACGCCTCCCTCATCCTGACGTCGAACCTGCCGTTCAGCTCCTGGGCCGGCGTCTTCGGAGACCAGGTCGTGGCCGCCGCGATGATCGACCGCATCGTCCACCACGCCGACGTCATCGCCCTCAAGGGCGCCTCCTACCGGCTCCGCGACCGCGGCGTGGAGACCCTGCCCAGCATCAAGGCCGAGCAAGAATCCCTAGACTGAACCTGCTCACTCTTCGACCGCCGGAACTGCCCAGTTTTCGAGCGCCGTCAACAACAGCTGGAGCGCCTGCAGGTCTCGGGCCGCGGTGCCTCGACCCCCGCGCTCGCGGGGAGGACGCAGCGTCGGTGGCGTCGCCGGGGTCGAGGATGCCTCGACCCCCGCGCTCGCGGGGAGGACGCGTAGCCGCCGGGGATGATGCCCCAGGACTGCCCTCGACCCCCGCGCTCGCGGGGAGGACTCACGGCCGGACTTGGTCAGCAGCGACCCGATGCCTCGACCCCCGCGCTCGCGGGGAGGACGGCCATCGACATGCTCCAGGACGGCAACGACCGGCCTCGACCCCCGCGCTCGCGGGGAGGACCGGCGCAGGCAGCAACGACTCCGACGCGATCGGCCTCGACCCCCGCGCTCGCGGGGAGGACTCGCCCATGGAGTCACCGGCGTCCCACGCGGCGCCTCGACCCCCGCGCTCGCGGGGAGGACGTATATCTGTTCCCCTGTTCCCCTGTTCCCCTGCCTCGACCCCCGCGCTCGCGGGGAGGACAGTGGCGATGCGCAGGTCTGGCAGCATGTCTTCGCCTCGACCCCCGCGCTCGCGGGGGAGGACCGTGCGGTGAAGGGGCAGTACCCGTCGTACAACCCTCGACCCCCGCGCTCGCGGGGAGGACTCCCCGACCCGCAGTGGTTCGCCGCCATCGAGGCCTCGACCCCCGCGCTCGCGGGGAGGACGTGAATCTTCCCGGACGCTTCTTCGATGGCTAGCCTCGACCCCCGCGCTCGCGGGGAGGACGGGCCCTTGTCCTCCAGGTAGAAGATGCCCTGGCCTCGACCCCCGCGCTCGCGGGGAGGACACGGCCCACACGAAGGATTCCCCGCTCGACATTCCTCGACCCCCGCGCTCGCGGGGAGGACGACCACCGCCTCTGCTGGCGCTGACGCCCTGGACCTCGACCCCCGCGCTCGCGGGGAGGACCGCCCCAACGGCATGGGGGAGCACCCCGACCAGCCTCGACCCCCGCGCTCGCGGGGAGGACGCCTCGGAGGACGTGCCCAGCTCCAGGTAGTCGCCTCGACCCCCGCGCTCGCGGGGAGGACATGGCGGCAAGTTCGGCAGCGAGCGCGGTCACGCCTCGACCCCCGCGCTCGCGGGGAGGACACTTTCTGACCAGCAGGAACACGGTTGAGAGGCGCCGTCCAGCATCACTCGTCAGGGGGCTGTAGCACGAGAGAACCCAGCACCAAAGGTCCCGTGATCTCGCCCACTAGATCCAGAGTTAGGTGCGTCAGCCTGGGGTTTGCCGACACGTGAGCGGCGTGGGACAGACGAGGTCGATCATGGAGCAAGACCGATCCATCAATCTCGGGGTGTCGATCCGTCAGGGCAGACACCTCTCGGCGAATCCACTCCTCGTCGCACGGGATAGGTGCTGGGGTTGTCCATACGCTGGACCGAGCCAAGGACTGGGCGATGGCTTGCCGCTGCTGCGCCGTCTTGAGTGGAAGAGTGGGCTTGAGCTCGGTGAGCCGCCCCTGAGCCACCACCACGGTTTGTTCAGCGACGGCATCCCACATCAGGACGCCTGTGATCCGCTCTTCGGAAAAACCGCGCCGTTTCAGGTCTCCCCGAACAGGAACGGTTTTGCCGCCGAACTCCATCAGCCTGCTGATCACCGCGACAGCGTCCGGCGGATCGACACCAGTGAGCGGGTAGAGAACCGCTGCATCGAGCACTTGGTCCACCGCTAGGGCGATGGAAGGGGACGCCGTCGCGGGGAACTCAGCTCGCTGCCCTGTGTACCGATAGAGCGTGGTCGGCCGCCGCAGAGAGGGGTGGTAGCCCGGCGAGCCCTTCCGCGCGCGATCAACTTCCCGCTGGTCCAGTGCCTTGAGAAAGCCTGGCGTCGGGACGTCGATATCAACGTTGCCGCGGGGATCGGGGGTCCAGGAATCTGCTAACTCCACAGTGAGCGGTTCTCGGACGAGAACGAGGATGACGGGGCTCGTGGGTCGGCCCAGGTAGGGGACCTTCTCGGCGACCCGCGACAGGATCTGCAGCGACTCCTCGTTGCTAGGTGACTTCGAGAACTCGTAGCGCACCTGACCATCACCGATTACGACGCCACGCTCGGGAGGCTTGAGCAGCTTCGCCGTTAACCCACCCCGCCCGAGCGTTCCCGTCTTCTCCGAAAACTCAACATCGACGGGAACCCAGCGTTGCACGTCTCCGTCCCGACGGCCCACCTTCGAGGCTGTGATCGTGGGCGGGTCGCAGCTGAACAACTCCCGCACCACTTCTACCCCATACCTGGTCGCGTAAGCCGTCGCGAGCAAGGCCGAGAGGACCCTCGCTGGTGAGGGCGGCCACTCCGACTTCCCGCGCCGATCATGACCGTGATATTGGCCCGTCGGAAACGTCGCTTGAAGCACGAAACCGGTCACGAAGGATCCGTTTCTCCAGCCTCACGATCGGCCGTCTTGAAGAGGCCGCCCAAAACGGAATCCGCCGGTATGACAACGTCGACTGGCCCATCCCAACCCACAGAAGCGCCGAGTTCCCGCACGACGTCCATCAGGTCCCCCAAGGAATAGTCACTCCAGTTGACCGCTTCCATCCCGTGCCCTACGACTTGGATCTGGCCGTTGGTTTGGGCAATCAGTTCCGTGCCAGCTCGCAAGCGCCCATCAAGGCGAGTGAGTTCTCGCAGCAGCAGCGCGAGTGCAACCACGAGGGCCTGCGCAATCTTCGGATTGGCGCCCCAGCCGAAACGCCGAAGTCCGGTCAGGGACAAGAACCAGGTGCCTTCGATCGCACCGTAGGACACGTCAATGGGGGCCTTGGAGAACTCCACGGGCGGAAGAGAGCCGAGGCCTAGTGCCGAAGGGCCGTCAGACTTGGCTGACCCGGTGCTTCGCGAGGACTTGAGCGGCCCAAACAAAGTGTCAACGCGTGCTGCTCGGCGAACCCTTCGATGCACGTCAGTGGCGACAATCTCGGAGGTCACCAGGCGCGCGGACCGGGAATCGGCATGAACCCGCGCGTAGCCGGCGAAGGCCTCCGCAGTCTCCTTATCGTACTTCTCGAGTTTCTTTGCTTCTTTCTGAGCGTTGGCAGTGTGCGAATGCCACCAGCCGAAGATGGGCGCGGTGGGAAACCACCGGAGCAGCAGGCTCGCGTCCTGCGCTGTCACATCCCTCAGTCTGAGAAAGGGAATCCCGGCGCCTTCAAGTTGCTTGCGAGCGGCACGCCAGGTGGCATCAGCGTGCCGGTGCGACAACCGAACGCTCGTGGTCAGCAAGGCCCCCTCCTCGTCAACGAATCGGATAAGCGGGTAGCCGATGTCATCCGCAACCTGCTCAATCGCCGACTCCATGCGGGAAGCCTGCGACCCCCAAGTGTCGAGCGTGACAGCTTTGGTCCCGTCCGGGAGCTCAAACTCGCCCTCGACATCACGACCATCGGAGCGCAGCGTTCCCGCAGGGGGCGTGACTGTCCTTGCAAGGGCAGACTCGTAGGTGGTGTGGGAACGCAGCCCCGCCACTCTCGGATCGTCGATGAGTTTGGCAACGTCTTCAATGAATCGGTTCGTCATGCGCTCGCTCCTGTGACAGCGTCGTCGGATCGTTTGGACTGTTCCGCGGCTAGGACGACCACCATCCCGAGCCCGTAGGCCCGACCTCGTCCCACCCCGTCTCGCAAGGCCCCCTCAGCTGCGTCAGGATCAGAGACCTCCACATCAGCTAAGAGATCGCGCACCCAGAACCCCACGCTCCGGCGGTCTCCGAACCGACGGGCACCTGACACGGCAAGGTTGAGGGCGCGGAGTCCGTGCCGAGCCAGGAGTTCCCCCGCCCACTCCTCTGCTTCGTCGTCACGAACCGGCCGCGTTCGGATACGGCCCTCCTGTGTGTTGCGCTTCTCCGCCGCCACCTGGACGACGATGCGGCTCCGCGCCCCGAAGCCTTCCTGGGCAAGCCGCTCTCCATCCCCGGTGTGAGCATCACCCCTCAGCCGAAGGTGATCTGGCCGCTACGACCCAGCGGGTCAGTAGGCAGGTCGACCCTGAAGAGCGTGCAAGTGTCTTTCCGAATCGCCGTCGATCGGCCGCCGAGATCTGGGAGGTAACCCATGACTTGGCGATGCAATGCCTCCGGCTGCGTCAGAAGCATCATGTGGTCTCTTGTGAGTGGCCAGGCCACTGCTGTATCCATCATTTCTCCCATCTCGCGACGTCTGTGAACTGTGCTGCCTTGGTGCCGCCGCCCACGCTGACGACCCTTGCGGCGTATCGAGGCCAGCCTTGCGGAGCGCACTGACACTCCTGGAGTTCCACCAGACCAGCGACGCTCATTGGCACGGGGTTCAATGACCACGTGATCCCGGGTAGACGTCTGCCGTCCCGGGCATTCCTTTGCCCGGGCAGGAGGCAGAGAACTCCTCGCAAGGTGAGCATCTCAAGCAATGGTGTGACCGTTCCCGACTCGGTCCCCAAGCGCAGTCGAGGAGACACATCGGAGACGGTGTATCTCATCGACATCGTCCCCGAGAGGGTGGAGAGCGTCTCCCCCCGCAGCAGTGAACGCATGTCCCGCGCTAGGTCCTTCAGGCCTTGACTCAAGGACGACGCCGTATCTTCTCCCACCGCTAACGGCCACAAGTCAGCGCAGGCCTTGCGCGCATAACTACGACCGGAGATCAGGACGAGCGACCCCGCCTCCACCTGCGGGTCCGGGACCACCTTCTTTACAGATCCAATGTCCAGGGACCGAAGCACTAGATTCGTGTGCTCATCGAACCAGGACTCATGGCAGAGATCCTGGAGGGCTGACCAACTCGGGGTTGTGGACCGCAACTCTGCTCGCTCGGGGAAGGGAAAGTTGCTCGGGTGAAACATCGACAGCGCAGAAGCGATCACCTCAGCCACGCGCTCCTCACCCCAGGCACTCCGGAGCACAGGCACGCCCGCTGAGTCGAAGTGCACGGTTGAGCCTGGGACGAGTGCAGCCAGGCCGAGGGCACGTTAAGAAGTCTGTGGGCTGGCTGCCGTCGAGAGCCGTCAGCATCCAGGTGTTCATGTGACCCTCCTGGACGCGTCCCAGTCAGCCAACCGAAGCAGCGCCTCCGTAAGTGCGATTGTGCACGGCCCGTATCGCTCTAGCAGTTCTCTGAACTCAGCCGGCCGCTCGACCCACTCGGCCCGCTCAGGATCTTGGTATGCGGTGGAGCTCACCTCATCGGGCTGAAGGACCGGCCCAAAACCGCGGAACCCGCCGTGGTGGGTGAGGATCAGATGACGCACGAGCCTCGCATCTGTGGGAGCAACAGCGCCCTTCGCGAGTCGCTCGTCGTAAAGGGAGGCCGAGACGGCTTCGTGCCGCAGCGCTGCAGGCACCCCGGCCAACGAGTTCACCCGGCGCCAGAGGCGGCGTGGAAGTGCGGACTTGCCGATGGGCTGATCTGACGGTCTATAGTTCAGGATCCCATCGCCATCCACGACATGGCACAACGCTGCTTGCAGGCCGGGGTGTGTCTTACCTTCGTCGTGGAGTCGGGCTGCTGTGACGAGGTCCTCGGTCATCGCTAGCGGCACCCCCAGCACGGAGCAGATCTCACGCACCCGTTGCGCAACATCATCGTGATGTTGCGCCAAGGGATACGGGGCTGATGGGCAGTGCTCGTCGCGCTCTCGGACCGGAACCAACTCGACCCACCCCGTCTCTCGGCCGAGTTCGTCCAGAAGCGGTGTGACAAGACTGCCCACGTGATCGTCGGTAAGTTTCTCGCCCTTCATCAACACGAACGGCGCCACATCTCTCACGCCTACGAGATCCTCACCCCATCGAGGGAGCGGAAGACGGTGGCTCGCTGAGGGCAGGACCGCGATGTCTCCCGCTCGTAGAGAGTCAGCCTCTGGGCAGATGAGCGGTGCGGCCTCGGGATCCGCCGAGTGGAAAAGAGCCCAACGGTCCACGCCGCGAACCAGCTGACGCGCCTGCGGCAGAGGGATTGACCAGAGTTCACCTCCTTGTGGTCGGCATCGGGAAAGGTGGCCCTGTAGTGCCGCGTCGTTCTCAATGTCGTTCACACTGTCTCGGAAAACGATGCTGATCTCCGCCAGGGGGTCCTCGGGCTGGACCAGCCACCGGCCGACCGGGGGATCATGCGGCGATCCTCCGGTCCGCTGATAGGCGTCGAAGACGAACCTAGGCAGGACTGCGAGCTGTGTGGACTCGACCTCCCAGGCCTGCGCTTCTGCTGAGTCCAGCAGATCATCGAGGTCGCCAAGAGTGGGCGGTCGGTGATGCACCAGCGCCCTGCTTAATCGCGCCGCACTCTCTCCGTATACGTTCTCTCGCGTCGCATCCGGGCTGACCACGATGGTGATCGACGCTTCCTCATGCAGACCAAGACGATTGACTCGGCCGATACGCTGCCGCAGGGCCGAGCCACTCGCTACTGGCACCACCCCGTGCTGTGCATCGAGGTCTGCCCCCGCTTCCAGCGTCTGCGTCGCGGAAACGATCAGGGTCGCCGCGGGAGAGGCTGAACGGCCTGGCCGCAAGGCGGAGAGCTCGCCTTCGACGAGCGGCGCAGTGACACGATCTGGCATCCCTCCCACAAGCGTCAAGAGTGAGGTGTCAGTTGGCAGATCCCTCCTAGTTGCCAATGCTTTGCTCACCTTGATCGCGCCATCTCGGGTATTGCTGAAGACGAGAGTCGAGGCTTTGGGAGCGAAGTCGTGGCTCTTGACCACGTGGGCCATGCCACCGTCCGCGGTGGTCGTGGTCACCTCAACAATGCTCACTGGCGTGGCGCGGCGCCGCGCCAGCCGTTCAGCCACAGCTGGCCTCCGACGTTCCTCCGCCGCGCGGTCGAAGTAGGTCTCCGATTGCCTAGGAGTTGCCGTCATCCCAATAACCCGAAGAGGAGGTATGGAGCCACTCAGGAGATCCTCGGCTCTCACCCACCGCGCGAGTGTCCTCGCCGTCTCAACGAACTGGCGGACAAGGTGCGCCTCATCGATCACCAGGACAGAGTCTGTACACGTCAACGCCATCTCGATCGGACGTCGGGCAGGAGCTACCCCGTACGGACGTCCGAGGAGGCGCGACCCGACGAGTTGGACCGTCCCGACAATGACCACCGGTCGAGCTGGCTGCCGCGTGTTCTCCGGACGATCCTCCATCCCCCCGCGGAGGACAACGACCTCGAGTACGCGGTCGCCGGGTGCGGGCGTCCCGAATACCTCCACGAGAATCTCTCTCGCGGCGCTCAGGGCGGGGGTCTTAGGACTCTCAAGCGCATCTCCTATGCGCATCGCGGTAGTGGCACTGTCATCCACGACGACTCTCCGAGGTGCCACGTGGTGGTAGCGAAGTGGCACCTGACGCTTGGCACCAGTCTGACGGTGCTTCTCCAGATCCCGCAGCAGAGCGAACAGCCACACAACCATCAAAAGGGTCTTACCCATGCCAGTCGGCACCGAGATCTCGTCCGGCGCCTCCCCCCCACCCCACTGCTGCGCCGCCCTCTCCTGCCACTCGTAGGGCTCGGCTCCCACGAGTTCGCTGAACAGATCTGCGAACCGAGGTACATCGGCCATCTCGTCTCCTTCGACGAACATTGTATGCGCAGGTTCTGCACGATCGATCCTGTGCCTGCTTGCAGCGAGTCAAGCATGAGAGTTGAATGCTGTCCACCGCTCGGGTTTCCGGGCGTCGAGGGATTGTGTGCGCTGCGAGCCACATCAACTCGCTCGCTCCCCGCGCATGCGGGGGTTGGCCGAACCGGTTGCGGTGGCTCGCGCCTGCCTTGCCAGGTGCGAGGCACCGCAGGCGCACCTGCCCACCCGGGGTGAGGTTCGTCATACTGGCCCGCTTCTCACCCCTTCCCGGCATGCGCGGCCTCGCGGGACCGATACGGTGGAGATATCAGGGCAGCGCAGCCTTCGACGAGTCCGGCGTGGGCGCCGGGAAAGGGACACCTTCTGATGCAGGAGATCACGACCATCGGTGGCACCAGCCACACGGAGCTCGACACCTGGGTGAAGGAGGTGGCCGCCCACACCACCCCGGACCGGATCGTCTGGATCGATGGGTCCGAGGAGGAGATCGAGGGGATCTACGACGAGCTCGTCGCCGCCGGCACCTTCACCAAGCTCGCCGACGACAAGAAGCCCAACAGCTATCACGCCCTGTCCGACCCCCAGGATGTCGCGCGCGTGGAGGACCGCACCTACATCTGCTCGGTGGAGGAGAAGGACGCCGGCCACACCAACAACTGGATGGCGCCGCAGGAGATGAAGGACACCATGTGGCCGCTCTTCGAGGGCAGCATGAAGGGGCGGACGATGTACGTCATCCCCTTCGTCATGGGTCACATCGAGGCCGACGACCCGAAGTTCGGCGTCGAGATCACCGACTCCCCCTACGTGGTCGCCTCGATGCGCGTGATGGCCCGCATCGGCGCGGACGTGCTGCGCGCGATCGAGGAGGGCGACGCCCCCTACGTCAAGGGTCTGCACTCGGTCGGCGCTCCGCTGGAGGAGGGCCAGGAGGACGTGCCGTGGCCGTGCTCGGAGACCAAGTACATCTCCCACTTCCCCGAGGAGCGGGCGATCTGGTCCTACGGATCGGGCTACGGCGGCAACGCGCTGCTGGGCAAGAAGTGCTACGCGCTGCGGATCGCCTCGGTGATGGCGCGCGACGAAGGCTGGCTCGCCGAGCACATGCTGATCCTCAAGCTCACCAACCCTGAGGGCAAGACGCACTACATCGCCGGCGCCTTCCCCTCCGCCTGCGGCAAGACCAACCTCGCCATGATCCAGTCGACGCTGGAGGGCTGGGAGGCCGAGATCGTTGGCGACGACATCTCCTGGATGCGCTTTGGTCCCGATGGTCGCCTGTATGCCGTGAATCCAGAATTCGGTCTGTTCGGCGTGGCGCCGGGGACGGGTCGCGACACGAACCCGATCGCGATGGACACCATCGAGAAGGGCAACTCAGTCTTCACCAATGTCGCCACCACCCCGGACGGTGACGTCTGGTGGGAAGGCATGACCAAGGAGAAGCCGGCCGAGCTCACCGACTGGCACGGCAACGCCTGGACCCCTGACTCGGACACCCTGTCCAGCCACCCCAACAGCCGCTTCTGCACGCCGATCAAGCAGTGCCCGACCCTGGCCGAGGAGTACGACGAGCCCAACGGGGTGCCGATCTCGGCGATCATGTTCGGCGGTCGGCGCAAGACCACGGTGCCGCTGGTGGCCGAGTCCCGCGACTGGCAGCACGGCACCTTCATCGGCGCCACGCTCTCCTCGGAGACCACCGCGGCGGCGACGGGCGCGGTCGGCGTGGTCCGCCGTGACCCGATGGCGATGCTGCCCTTCATCGGCTACAACGCCGGTGACTACCTCAACCACTGGCTTGAGGTCGGCAAGTCCGCCGACGCGGACAAGTTGCCCAAGATCTTCCTGGTGAACTGGTTCCGCCGCGACGAGGACGGGGGTTTCCTGTGGCCCGGCTTCGGCGAGAACACCCGGGTGCTGAAGTGGATGGTGGACCGGCTGGAGGGCGAGGTCGAGGCGGCCGAGTCCCCCATCGGCTACCTGCCGCACGCGGAGGACATCGACACGCAGGGCCTGGACACCAGCACCGAGGACGTCGAGAAGGCGTTGGCCTTCAACGCGGCCGAGTGGGAGAAGGAGCTGCCCCTCATCCGCGAGTGGTTCGACAAGTTCGGTGAGTCCCTGCCCAGCGCCCTGGAGGATGAGCTGTCCACCTTGGAGCAGCGGCTTGAGGAGGCGAAGGTCTGATGGCCATCGTGCCGGGCGAGGTCCCCGGGCCCCGCGAGGGGGAGCCGATCCTGGCCCAGGAGCCGCTGCCCCCGGGCATGGAGGAGATCCAGGAGCAGGTCGAGCACCTTGACGACGCGCTGCGCGGCGCGGGGCCGGATGAGGTCGAGGAGGCCGACGACAAGGCCGATGCCGCCGAGGGCGACCCGGGTGATGAGCAGGACCCGAGCGCTGAGGACGGCTCCGGCTCGGACTCCGACGAGGATCCGACCTCCGACGAGGGCGCCGACGCCGAAGACCCCGAGGCCCAGGAGGGCGTCGAGCCCGGCACGGACGAGGCGACGCAGGACGACGACGCCGGCCGTGGCCCCGTGGACGACTCGGGGACCGGCGCGGCCGTCTAGCAGGTGGGAAACGGCATACCGGGCCCGGTATGCCGTTTCTCCCCCGGACACAAGGAGACCCCCGGCCGCATCGGCCGGGGGTCTCCTTGACGAAACTGGCGGAGGCGGAGGGATTTGAACCCTCGATGGGGCTATAAACCCCAAACCCGCTTAGCAGGCGGGCGCCATAGACCAGACTAGGCGACGCCTCCAGATCCGCAGATCAGGGTACCTGCCGCGAGGTCCTGGGCCAAACAGGGCTCCCAGCCCTTCACCAGCGATGGCTGGTAGTACATGATGTCGGCTAGATCTGGTGAAAGGTGTGCGGGCTCAATGACTGATGAGCACGAGGGCGCAGGTGGCGCGCATGCGACCTACCGCACCCGTGATGAATGGTTGCGTGCTCAATCGGGCAGCGCTGGCCGCACCCTCCCTCGCGCCTACGGGCTGACCGCGCTGTCCGCGCTGCTGCCAGGCTCCGGCCTGCTGCGCACCAAGGCGTGGAAGATCGGCGCCGTCCTCGTCGCCATCGCCGTGGGGACTCTGCTCGCCCTGGGCGTCTATGTCGCCCGCACGGGCCTGACGCGCTCGGCCCTGCTCACTGCCTCCGACGAGGACCGTCTCCGGGTGATCCTGGGCGTGCTGGTGGCCGGGACCATCGTGTGGATCGGCGCGATCGCCTTCACCGCGCTCCTGGCCCGGCCCCGCTCGATGTCCCTCGGGCAGCGGACCGGGCTGGCGGCCTTCACCGGCCTGCTCTGCCTGGCGGTTTCTACGCCGGCCGCGCTGGGGCTGCAGTACATCACCCCGCACATCGAGGCGATGGACAAGGTCTTCAACCAGCCGACCAAGCCCGGCGACCCCGAGCCGACCTCGGTGCTCAGCGAGAAGCCCGAGGACCCATGGGAGACGCTGCCGCGCGTCAACGTGCTGCTGCTCGGGTCGGACGCTGCGGAGGCGCGCGAGGGCACCCGCACCGACACCATGATGGTCGCCAGCATCGACACCCACACCGGCGACACCGTGCTCTTCTCCATCCCCCGCAACCTGGAGCGGGTGCCGATCCCGCGCAGCAGCCCGCTGCACCGCGCGTGGCCCAACGGTTACGACTGCGGCGACGCCTGCCTGATGAACGGCATCTGGACCGAGGCCGAGGCGCTGGCCGATGAGAACCCCGGCTGGTTCACCGGCGACCCCACGCCCGGGCTGACAGCGACGCGGGATGTCATCGGCGCTGTCCTGGGCCTGAAGATCCACCACTCGGTCGTGGTCAACCTGCAGGGCTTCGAGGATCTCATCGACGCGATGGGTGGGGTGACGATCACCGTCCCGGAGCGCATCCCGATCAACGCCCGCACCTACACCGACTGGGAGGGGCGCCTACAGATGGACCCCAACTCTCCCCAGTTGGAGTGGATCGAGGAGGGCGTGCAGCATCTCAACGGCAACCAGGCGCTGGGCTACTCCCGCTCGCGCGTGACCACCGACGATTTCAGCCGGATGCGCCGGCAGCGGTGCATGGTGGCCGCGGTCATCGACCAGGCGGACCCGCTGCGGATGCTGCAGCGTTACCCCCAGATCATCACCGCCGTGGGTAACAACGTCGTCACCGACCTGCCGCAGGACGACCTGCCGACCTGGGCCGAGCTTGTGCTCCAGATCCAGGCGGGCAAGATCAAGAGCTTGCCGTTCACCGCCCAGAACACCAACGTGGTCAACCCCGACTTCGCCTCGATCCGGGGCCAGGTCTGGGAGGCGATCAACCCGCCGCCGCCGGTCGAGCCGACGCAGGAGCCGGTGGAGACCGCGCCCGAGACGACCGCCCCCGACGACACCGAGGTCACGACCGCGCCGGGCGAGGACGAGGAGACCACGCAGCCGCCCGACGAGCTCGCCGAAATCGGGACGGTCTGCGACTGAGGCGCAGGACCCATGACGAAGCCCCCGCCACCTTGCGGTGACGGGGGCTTGGTCTTCAGCTCGTGGTCGAGCGTTCGTCAGCTCAGAGCGGGCGAACGGCGTCGGCCTGCGGGCCCTTGGGGCTCTGGGTGACCTCGAACTCGACCCGCTGGGCCTCCTCGAGGGACTTGTAGCCGTTGGTCTCGATGGCCGAGTAGTGGACGAACACGTCGGGGCCACCGCCATCCTGAGCGATGAAGCCGAAGCCCTTCTCAGCGTTGAACCACTTCACGGTTCCCTGTGCCATGCTTGCGTTCTCTTTCTGCAGTACTGCTAGGTGCGGTCCTCCACGGGGCGCGGAGGACGGTTGAGCGGTGAACCCCCCAGCGACCAGGCTCGCGCCTAGTTTGTAACTGCCAAGGAAATGCAACGTCGACCGTGCCAACCGTAGCAGGAGATAAGGCCTACTCGGGAGTCGGAAGTGACCGCATACGGGCGGGGGCGTGGATCAAGGCTGGTGAGCATGGGATGATTGCGGGAGGACCCGCTGCTGGCGGGACCTGGAGGGTTCGCATAGTGGCCGAGTGCAGGCGCCTTGAAAGCGCCCGAGGGAAACCTCCGTGGGTTCAAATCCCACACCCTCCGCCGAACTCCACCGCGGTCCGATGTCCCGCTGATGCCCCCGCGGGGCGTCTCGATGTGCGCTCCTGCCCCTGCCGTGGGTAGGCTCAAGAGCGAAATCGTTGACGACGGAAGGAGTCAATCATGGTGAACAAGTTCTGGCTGCTCATCGGAGCCGGGGTCGGCTACGTGCTCGGTGCGCGTGCCGGTCGCGAGCGTTACGACCAGATCGCCGACCAGGCCAACAAGCTCTGGACCGACCCGCGCGTGCAGGACAAGGTCGAAGAGGTCAAGGCCAAGGCCCCCGTGGTCGCGGAGGACCTCAAGGCCAAGGGCGCTGAGCTGGCCGACCAGGCCAAGTCGAAGGTCACCGGCCACGAGACCACCTCGCTGGACGGCACCTACGAGAACGAGACCGGTCAGGTGACCGAGGACGGTGTCCTCGAGGTCGATGCCACCGGTTTCGGCCCGGGTGGCGAGAAGCTCCCCTGAGCTCGCCGTTGGCCCTGAGCCGATAGCGCAAAGCCACGAAGGCCCGCCCCCTGTTGGGGGCGGGCCTTCTGCTGTGTGGGGCGGTGGCTGGGGGCGGTGTCTGGGCTGACCGCCCAGAGCTACCTCACCGCGCTTTCAGACATGCACAACGCAACTCGTGCCGGTAAAACCGCAGGTCAGCGCGAGGAACCCACTCGTTGTGCATGTTTGAAAAGTCAGACTCCGAGCAGCCCGTCCGGTCCGGCGCAGCACACAGGCGAGTCAGGCGAGCGCTCAGGCGAGTCAGGCGAGCGCTCAGGCCTCCGAGGCGACCCTCAGATCCAGAGTGCGGGCTCGTCGTAGAGGGCCTGCTCCGGATCGATGCCGGGCTCGCAGTTGCGGGTCTTGGCCGGGATCCCGGTGGCCACGCACATCGCGGGGACATCCTTGGTGACCACGGCGTTGGCACCTACCTGAGAGCCGTGGCCCAGGGTGACATTGCCCAGCACCTTCGCGCCGGCGCCGATGGTCACGCCGTCGCCCAGCGTGGGGTGGCGCTTGACCGGCTCGAGCGACCGGCCGCCGAGGGTGACGCCGTGATAGAGCATCACGTCGTCACCGACCTCGGCGGTCTCCCCGATCACCACGCCCATCCCGTGGTCGATGAAGAACCGTCGGCCGATCGTGGCACCGGGGTGGATCTCCACACCGGTGGCGGCCCGAGCGGCCTGGGAGAGCAGGCGTGCCGGGAGCTTGGCGCCGCCCTGCCACAGCCTGTGGCTGACGCGGTGGGTCCACACCGCGTGCAGCCCGGGAGAGGCGAGCGCCATCTCCAGCCGGCTCGTCGTCGCGGGGTCGCGGGCGATGGCGGCGTCCAGGTCCTCCCGGACCGAGTCCGCCGCACGCCCGAGGACCCCGGCGGCACGGCGGGGGGCATCGAGCAGTGCGGCGAGCATCAGTCGGTCAGCCCCTCGAAGAGCACGGTGGACAGGTAGCGCTCACCGAAGTCGCAGACCACGGCAACGATCGTCTTGCCGGCGCTCTCGGGGCGACGGGCGATCTCCAGGGCGGCGTGCACGATGGCACCGGAGGAGATGCCGGCCAGGATGCCTTCCTTGGTCGCCAGCTCGCGGGCCACGCGGACCGCGTCGTCGAGGGAGACGTCGGAGACCTCGTCGTAGACGTCGGTATCCAGGATGTCGGGCACGAAGTTCGCGCCCAGGCCCTGGATCTTGTGCGGCCCCGGCTGCCCGCCGGACAGGATCGGGGAGTCGATCGGCTCGACGGCGACGAGATGAAGGTCGGGCTTCTGCTCCTTCAGGTAGCCACCACCACCGGTGATGGTGCCGCCGGTGCCGACGCCGGAGACGAAGATGTCGACCCCGCCCTCGGTGTCCTCCCAGATCTCCGGGCCGGTGGTGGCGCGGTGGATGGCGACATTCGCCGGGTTGGCGAACTGACGGGCGCGGACGGCGCCGGTGGTCTCGGCGATCTCATCGGCCTTGGCGACCGCGCCGCGCATGCCCTCGGAGCCAGGGGTCAGGACGAGCTCGGCGCCATACGCGCGCAGCAGGGCGCGACGCTCCAGGCTCATGGTCTCCGGCATGGCCAGCACGACCTTGTAGCCGCGGGCCGCGCCCACCATGGCCAGGGCGATGCCGGTGTTGCCGGACGTCCCCTCCACGATGGTGCCGCCGGGCTGGAGCTCGCCGGACTCGACCGCCGCGTCGATGATGGCGGCGCCGATGCGGTCCTTGACCGAGTTGGCGGGGTTCTGCGACTCCAGCTTGACCAGCACCTGGGCGCCGTCGGCGATGCCCTCGGTGAGGCGGTTAAGTCGGACCAGCGGGGTGCGGCCGATGATCTGGGTGATGTCGTCGTAGACGGGCACGGGAGGTGAACCTTTCGTTCGTGGGGAAAGCTCTCGCACTGAGTTATACAACAGGCAACACCACGTTATTCCATCGACCTCCGGGGGACGTTGTCGGTCCGGACCACTACCCTCCCGGTATGGACGTCCTGCAGGTCATCGCCATCGTCGTCGCGGCCCTGATCACCCTGACCGCGGTGGCGCTGTTCGTGCGCACGGTCGCGGCTTTCGTCGCCCGCTTCCGTCTCGGCCAGCCCGCCACCCGCACCGATGAGCCCGGCGCGCGCACTGTGACGCTGGTCAAGGAGTTCCTCGGCCACACCCGGATGGCGCGCAAGCCGGTGGTCGCGGTGGCGCACTGGTTCGTGATGATCAGCTTCGGATTGCTCTTCCTCACCCTGGTGACCGCGTACGGCCAGCTCTTCGACCCGCACTTCGCGCTCCCGGTGATCGGTCATTGGGCCCCGTGGCTGTGGTTGCTCGAGATCTTCGGCTGGCTCGCGATTGTGGGGATCGTCGCCCTGATCATCATTCGGCAGGTGAAACACCCGCGAGGCGAGGGGCGCCGCTCTCGCTTCTGGGGGTCCAACTTCGGGCAGGCCTACTTCGTGGAGTTCGTCATCCTCGGTGTCGGCCTGTGCATCGTGGCGCTGCGCGCTCTGGAGTATGCCGCGGGCCGGCTCATGGGGGCCGACTGGGCCAATCTGGCGCACTTCCCGTTCACCGCCTGGCTGGGCGGGATGTTCGAGGGTTGGTCCCTGGGCACCCTGGAGAACGCCATCGTGATCGTGGCGCTGCTGAAGATCCTGATCTCGATGACCTGGATGATCGTCATTGCGCTCACCCCGACCATGGGTGTGGCCTGGCACCGCTTCCTGGCCTTCTTCAACATCTGGTTCAAGCGCCACCCGGACGGTCGCACCTCCCTCGCTGAACTGCAGCCGATTGCGGTGGACGGCGAGGCGATCGACTTCGAGAACATTGAGGATCTGGACGAGGACGCCGCGCTGGGCGTAGGCAAGGTCGAGGACTTCACCTGGAAGGGGCTGCTCGACTTCAGCACCTGCACCGAGTGCGGCCGCTGCCAGGAGCAGTGCCCGGCCTGGCGGACCGACAAGCCCCTGTCCCCCAAGATGCTGGTGATGAACCTGCGGGACCACCACCACGCCAAGGCGCCGTGGCTGCTCGCCGATCAAGCCCACCGCGAGGCGGCCCAGAGCACCTTCGATGAGCACTCCGGTGAGGGGCTCGCGGAGAAGGTTCACGGCATACCGGGCACGGCCGTCCTTGAGGCCCAGCGCCCCCTGGTCGGTGAGACCGAGGGTGACCCGACCGTGCCCACGGCAGGCGCGGTCATCGACCCCGAAGTGCTGTGGGCGTGCACCACCTGCGGCGCGTGCGTCGAGCAGTGCCCGGTCGACATCGAGCACGTGGACGCGATCGTCGACATGCGCCGCTACCAGAACCTCATCGAGTCGGCCTTCCCCACCGAGTTGGGCGGGTTGTTCAAGAACCTCGAGAACAAGGGCAACCCGTGGGGCATGAACGCCCGGCTGCGGATGGACTGGGCCAAGGACCTCGACTTCGAGATCCCGATGGCCGGCGCCGACGTGGAGGACCTGTCGGAGGTCGACTACCTGTTCTGGGTCGGCTGCGCTGGCGCCTTCGAGGACCGCGCCAAGAAGACCACCCGCGCGGTGGCCGAGCTGCTCCACACGGCGGGGGTGTCCTTTGCGGTGCTGGGCGATGGCGAGACTTGCACCGGTGACCCGGCGCGGCGGGCGGGCAACGAGTTCCTCTTCCAGATGCTCGCGATGCAAAACGTCGAGGTGCTCAAGGAGGTCAACGCGACCAAGATCGTCGTGACCTGCGCGCACTGCTTCAACACCATCAAGAACGAGTACCCGCAGGTCGGTGGCCAGTTCGAGGTGCTGCACCACACCCAGCTGCTCAACAAGCTGGTCCGCGACAAGCGCCTCACCCCGGTGGCCCGACCGGACCGTGCGGACACCAGCGGGGCCGCGTCGACCGCAGAGACGGTGACCTATCACGACCCCTGCTACCTGGGTCGCCACAACCAGGTCTACGCACCGCCGCGCGAGCTGCTCGGCGCGCTGCCGGGCGTGGAGATGCGGGAGATGCCGCGGCACGCCGAGAAGTCCTTCTGCTGCGGCGCCGGTGGTGCGCGCATGTGGATGGAGGAGAAGATCGGCACCCGGATCAACATCAACCGCACCGAGGAGGCGCTGGCCACGGGCGCGGACCGGATCGCGATCGGCTGCCCCTTCTGCCGGGTGATGCTCTCCGACGGACTGACCGAGAAGCAGTCCGAGGGAGCCCGCGAGGAGGTCGAGGTCGTCGACGTCGCCCAGATGCTGCTCGCGGCTGTCCGGCGGGGCGAGGAGCTCGAGGCCGAGGAGCAAGCAGCGGCCTTGGCCGACGTGGAGGTGGCCGAGGCGGACGCCGACGTGGAGGTGGCCGAGGCCGATGCCGATGCCGAGGTGGCCGAGGCCGATGCCGATGCCGAGGTGGAGCCCAACCCCGAGGATCCGCAGCGCCCCTGATTGACCGCGCCACGAGCCGCGTGGCCTGGACGCTCAGAAGCCGCGCGAGTCTCCGACAGCCTGGGCCCGGTAGTACTCCCAGTAGATCTCGCCCCGGATCTTCATCATCCAGGCCGCCCGCGGACCGACATAGCGCAGGTGCCACGGCTCCCAGACATACCCGGTGACCGGCTCCCCGCCCCGCGGATAGCGAATGATGAAGCCGTAGCGATAGGCGTTCGCGGCGACCCACCGGCCCTCGGGCGTCGAACCGAAGCAGTCCCGCCCGTCGCAGCTGCGGCCCCAGATGTCGGCCGCCTGACCGAGTTGATGCTCGCTGTGACCCGGCCGCGCAGAGACCCGGTCGGCTTCCTTCTGGCCCAGGACCCGCACCCAGTAGTCGTAGGTCGCCTGCTGGGTCTCATAGGACCGGAAGGCCGATGTCAGGTGCAGCTGAGGGTGTCCAGCCGCAGCCGCGTCCCGGAAGAGCGCGTCCAGCTGGCTCGAGACCTCCGAGCGCAGCCGGTGCGAGCCGCCGCGGAAGTTCACCAGGTCGGCCGGCACCAGCTTCAGCGGGTCGATTGCCCGCCGCTTGGTGATGAGGTCGAGCAGGTGCCGATCCCGAACGCTCTCCAGCGCCGTGAACGTCGACATCCGCGCAGCCGTGGCCAGCTGCTCGGAGCACACCGCCCCGGTCCCGCCCAGCGCGATCACCCGGTCCGGCCTCGCGGTGCTCAGGTGCCGCCAGGTCGCCGACGGCAGCACACGACAGGTGGGCGGCGACAGCAGCACCGGCCCGGCCGTGAGAGTGCCGCCCACCACGGCGTCGGCGGGCTCGTCACCGCGCGCGACGTACGCAACATTCGCCCGGCCGCCGAAGGCCTTCTGCGCCACCGCCGCCGCGGTCGCGTAGCGGTCGGCCCCCGCCAGCCGCGAGGTCGGTCGACCCGCCGCCGCGCGGGTCAGCGTGGCGTCCGACACCACCCCAGCCCCGCCGAGCGCGACGACCGTGCTCGGAGCCAGCGCCTCGATCGCCTCGCGGCTCGACCCCGGCGCCCGCCCCCGCTCGACCAGCACCACCGGTCCATCGGTGAGCGTGCCGCCCACCAGCGCGTCGGGTGACCAGGCTCCCTGGCCGTTCGCGACATACACGGTCGCCGCACCCTCAGGGAAGGCCCGCTGCGCTATCAGCGCGGCCGTCTCGTAGCGGGTTGCACCCGACACCCGGTCGGTGGCACGACCCGCGGCAGCCGCCTGCAGCGTGTCCTCACAGATCGATCCCGTCCCCCCGAGCGCGACCACCGTGCTGGGGTCGACCCGGTCGATCTCGGCGCTCACCGCGCTCGGCACCGATCCGCAGGAGGGGATCAGCAGCACCGGTCCGTCGGTCAACGACCCGGCGGACTGGGCGTCGACGAGCAACTGTCCCTGGGCCAGGTAGACCGTGTCCGCGCCCCGGGGGAAGACGTGGCGCGAGACCTGTACCGCGGTGGCGTAGCGGTTGGTCCCCGACAGTCGCGCGGTCGGGACCTGGTTGCGGACCGAGGCCGGTATGCCGTCGCTCCCCTGATCCGCATCGGCGCCCTCTCCCCCAGGTGGGTCCTCCCAGGGGCCAGGGATCTGCAGGTGAGGCTCATACACGCTGCCAGGCGGCGGCCCGTCCGGCCACTTGGGCTGGCCAGGGGAATCACCATCGGTCTCGGTCACGCCCGAGGCTGTCTCACCCGCAGTCCCCGCCTCATCCGGTGCCGCGGCGGCCATCGGCGCCGCTACCAGGGTCAGGGCGGCCAGCGCGGCCACCACCATCCTCGACCCACGTCCCCCGCCCATGCCGAGGTCCTTCCCTGCTCGCCCCGCGGTGCCCCCAAGGCCCGCGCTGTCGCGTCCACGATAGCGGCAATCGGTGTCGCCGGTGGCCGCATACCGAGTCCCCGGTCACGACACACGAGGTCCCCGGTCGAAGCACACGGGGGTGCCAGGTCAGGGGGTGATGCCGGCGGCTTCCAGGGCGGTCTCGTGGAAGTACTCCCAGTAGCGCTCGCCCTGCAGGTGCATGGCCCACGCCGCCCGCGGACCGACGTAGCGCAGGTGCCACGGCTCGTAGACATACCCGGTCACCTCGAAGCCGTCCTCGGGGTAGCGGATGATGAACCCGAACCGGTGGGCGTTCGCGGCCACCCATTCCCCCTCCGGGCTCTCCCCGAAGCACCGGAATCCACCGCAGGCGCTGGTCAGGTCGACCGCCAGCCCCAGTTGGTGCTCGCTGTAGCCCGGCTGGGCCGAGACCAGGTTGGCGTTCTGGACGCCGGTGCGGTTCACCCAGTCCTGATAGGTCCCAGCCTGGGTGTCGTAGTCGCGGAAGCCGGAGTTCACCCGTATGACCCCGACCTCCTCACGGTCGGCCGCCTCGAGCAGCAGCTCCAGCTGCTCGGCCACCTCCTCGCGCACCTGATAGGGCCCACCCTGCACGGGCATCAGATCCTCCGGCGCATAGCGCAGTGGATCGACCGGGATGTCCCTGGTCAAGAGGGTGTAGAGCCGCTCCGGCTCCTCCTGCTCCAGGGTCGTCGGCGTCAGGGCCGCCGCCGGCCCCAAGGGCCCGCTGAGTTCCTGAACTCCCCTGGCGACCGACCCCAGCGCCGCCCCCTCCCCCGCCGATCCCTGATCGTCGGCTTCTCCCGCGCCCGGCGCGGGCACCAGCGCCGGGCCGCCCGACCCCGACACCTGCCCGACCTCCAGACCCTGCTCCACCCCGGCCACCGCCGACGCCCCGCCCGGCCCACTGTTCAGCAGCTCCGGCACGACGAAGATCGCACCTGCCAGGGCCGCGCCGGCCACGCTGACCACGATCCGACCTCGCTGGGTGAGCCGCATCGGCTGCTCGGAACGACGCGGGGCACGCCGACGCCCCCGGCGGTCTGCCCGCCGGTGGCTACCTGGGGAGGCGCGATGCGTCATACGGGGACTCGGGTCCTCAGCCCTCGACGGAGGTGCGGTGGAAGTTCTGGAAGGAGCGGCTGGCCGTCGGGCCGCGCTGGCCCTGGTAGTGGCTGCCGCGGGTGGAGGTGCCGTAGGGGTGCTCGGCCGGGGAGCTGAGCTGGAAGAAGCAAAGCTGACCGATCTTCATGCCCGGGTGCAGGATGATCGGCAGCGTCGCCACATTCGACAGCTCGAGGGTGACGTGGCCGGTGAAGCCGGGGTCGACGAAGCCGGCCGTCGCGTGCGTGAGCAGCCCCAGACGCCCTAGCGAGCTCTTGCCCTCGACCCGCGCCGCCACGTCGTCGGGCAAGCTGACCTGCTCCAACGTGGACCCGAGCACGAACTCACCCGGGTGCAGCACGAAGGTCTCCCCCTGATCGACCTCGATCAACCGGGTCAACTCGGGCTGCTCCTGGGCGGGATCGATCATCGGGTACTTGTGGTTGTCGAAGAGCCGGAAGAACCGGTCGAGCCGCACGTCGATGCTCGACGGTTGGATCATCGCGGGGTCCCAGGGGTCCAGCTGAACCCGCCCGGAGTCGATCTGGGCTCGGAGGTCACGGTCGGAGAGCAGCACGCACCCAGGGTAACGGGGCCCTGGCTTGGTCGGCGGACGCGACCCGGCTAGTATTGCTCTTCGATCCAGACGCCGTCCGGATCGCGCGTGCGGGCGTAGTTCAATGGTAGAACATCAGCTTCCCAAGCTGAATACGCGAGTTCGATTCTCGTCGCCCGCTCCACCACGAAGGCCCCGGTCAGGTGACCGGGGCCTTTCGCGTTGTCAGGCGTCGGCGTTTTGCACCTCGTCATCGGTGATGCCGTCGGAGTGCTTGCGTACCCAGTCGCCGTACTCGCTGAGCGCGTGCGTGATCGGGACCGCGATGATCTCGGGGACGTCGTAGCGGTGCTGCTGGCGCACCGTGGAGGCAACCTCAGGGAAGGCGGCCTCGGTGGTCTTGACCAGGAGCAACCACTCCTGCGAGCGCTGCACCTCGCCCTTCCAGGTGTAGTAGGAGGTCATCGGGCCCAGGATCTGCGCGCAGGCGGACAGCTGGCGGGCGGTGAGGTCACCGGCGATGCGCTGAGCGGTCTCGGCGTCCGGGACCGAGATGTGCGCCTCGATCAGCGCGCTCTGGATCGGCCGCGTTCCCTCCGGCGCGGCGGTCCCGTTCGTTCCGGGCTGGTCCGTCCCGGGCTCGTTCATCTCGTGCTCGTTCATGCTCCGACCTCCTCGAGGGCCTCGTCCAGGATCTCGACGCCGCGGGCGGCGTCCTCGTGGCTGATCACGCAGGGCGGCACCATGTGCACCCGGTTTCCCATCACGAGCGGCCACATGCCGCGGTTCGTGCAGGCCTTGGTCACGGCGGCCATCTTCTGCGCTGGCAGCGGCGTCCGGCTCTCCCGGTCGGCCACCAGCTCGACCGCCAGAACGCCCCGAGGCCGCGGACGTCGCCGACGATCTCGTGCCGGTCGCCCAGCGTATGCAGTGTGGGCCCCAGGGTGCGCTCGCCCAGCTCGACGACGTGCTGGTTCAGTGCTTCCTCGCGCATGATCTGGATGGCGGCGAGGGCGGAGGCGGTCGCGAGGGGGTGGCCGGAGTACGTCAGGCCGCCCGGTAGGGCCGCTCGTCGAAGGTGGCCGCGATCTCCTCGGACAGGATCACACCACCCAGCGGCACATAGCCGGAGTTCACGCCCTTGGCAAAGACGATCAGGTCGGGCCGCACCCCCCAGTGGTCGAGCGCGAACCAGGCACCCGTGCGCCCGAAACCGCTCATCACCTCGTCCAGGATCAGCATGATCCCGTGCTCGTCGCACAGGGCGCGGACGCCCTCCAGGTAGCCGGGTGGTGGGACCAGGATCCCGTTGGAGCCGACCACGGTCTCCAGCACGATCGCGGCGATCAGGTGGGGGCCTTCGGCCTCGACCGTATGCCGTAGGTGGGCCAGGGCGCGCTCGCCCTCCTCCTGCTCGGTGCTGGCGGAGAACTCGCTGCGGTAGAGGTAGGGACCCCAGAAGTGCACGACCCCAGGAACCGAGGGTTCGCTGCCCCAGCGCCGCGGCTCACCGGTGAGCGCGATCGCCCCCTCGGTGGCGCCGTGATAGCTGCGGTAGGTGGCCAGCACCTTCTGCCGACCGGTGTGCAGGCGCGCCATCCGCACCGCGTTCTCGTTGGCCTCCGCGCCGGCATTGGTGAAGAAGACCTTGCTCAGTCCCTCGGGCGCCAGCTCGGCGATCGCGGCGGCCGCTTCCGCGCGGGATTCGGAGGCGAAGGCCGGCGCGATCGTGGTCAGACCGGTGGCCGCCTCGCGGATCGCCTCGGTCAGCGTGGGGTGCTGGTAGCCCAGGTTCGCGTAGACCAGTTGGCTGGTGAAGTCGAGATAGCGGGTGCCCTCGTAGTCCCAGAACCAGGCGCCCTCACCACCGGCCAGCGGCACCGGCGAGATCGCCTTCTGCGCCACCCAGGAGGTGAGCACGTGGTCGCGGGAGAGCTGCCGGATCCGTGCGTCGCGCTCGGCGCCCGAGCCTCGATCTGGGTCGGTGGTGGCTTCCATGCGCCCGAGTATGCCCGCCCGCTATCGCCTCGTGGTGATGAGGGGCAGGATGGGGTCATGGCGGACATCCAGCCCACGCTCACCGAGGCGGCCTACGCAGCGGGGAGAACCGACATACCTCTCCTCGAGCAGACCATCGGGGACAACCTGGACGCGACCGTCTCCGCCCACGGCGAGCGCGAGGCCCTGGTCGAGGTGCCCACGGGCAGACGGTGGACGTATGCCGAGTTCCGGGCGGACGTGGACACGCTGGCTCGGGGATTGGTCGCCGCAGGACTGCGCACCGGCGACCGGGTCGGGATCTGGGCGCCGAACTGCGCGGAGTGGACCTTCGTGCAGTTCGCGACGGCCAAGATCGGGGCGATCCTGGTCAACATCAACCCCTCGTACCGGACGCACGAGCTGGAGTTTCGTGCTGAAACCAGGCCGGGTGCGGATGATCGTGGTCGCGGAGAGTTTCAAGGGCAGCGACTACCCGGCGATGGTCGAGGAGGTGCGCGGCACCTGCCCCGAGCTGGCCGATGTGGTGGTGATCGGCGGCGAGCGCTGGTCCGAGCTGCTGCACGATGCGCACCTGGTGACGCGGGACCGGCTGGCGGAGATCCAGGGGTCGCTGTCGCCCGACGACCCGATCAACATCCAGTACACGTCGGGGACCACCGGCTTCCCCAAGGGCGCGACGCTCTCGCACCGCAACATCCTCAACAACGGCTACTTCGTGGGTGAGGGGTGCGGGTATACCGAGCGGGACCGGATCTGCATCCCGGTGCCCTTCTACCACTGCTTCGGGATGGTGATGGGCAACCTGGGGGCGACCACGCACGGAGCCTGCATTGGTGATCCCGGGGCCGGGCTTCGACCCGCGGCGACGCTGCGGGGCGGTGCGGGAGGAGGAGTGCACCTCGCTGTATGGCGTGCCGACGATGTTCATCTCGGAGTTCGAGATGATGGAGCGGGAAGAAGGCTTCTCGACTGACGACCTGGCGACGGTGCGGACCGGGATCATGGCCGGCTCGCTGTGTCCGGCCTCGGTGATGCGCAGGCTGATCGACGCCGGCGTGCGCGAGATGACGATCTGCTACGGGATGACCGAGACCTCGCCGGTATCGACCCAGACGAGCCCGTCGGACCCCTTTGAGAAGAAGGTCGGCACGGTGGGCCGGGTAGGTCCGCACCTGGAGATCCGGATCGTGGACCCGGTGACGCGCGAGGTGCTCGGGCGGGGCGAGCCCGGTGAGTTCTGCACAAAGGGCTACTCGGTGATGCTCGGCTACTGGGAGGAGCCCGAGCGGACCCAGGAGGTGATCTCCGACGGGTGGATGGCCACCGGGGACATCGGGGTGATGGATGACGAGGGCTATGTCGAGATCACCGGACGGATCAAGGACATGGTGATCCGTGGAGGGGAGAACATCTCTCCGCGGGAGGTCGAGGAGTTCCTGATGGGCCACCCCGACGTGGTGGACTCGCAGGTCGTGGGGGTGCCGGATGCGAAGTACGGCGAGGAGCTGATGGCCTGGCTGCGGCTGCGCGAGGGGGCGCCGTCGCTGGACGCGGAGGCGGTGCGCGAGTTCTGCCGCGGGCAGCTCGCGCACTACAAGATCCCTCGCTATGTGCAGGTCATCGAGGAATTCCCGATGACGGTGACCGGCAAGATCCGCAAGGTGGAGCTGCGCGAAGAGGGCGAGGCGATCGTCGCCAGCGACTCCTGACCCCTCCCTTCTCTCACCGGACGCGCGGCGTGCACTCCTTCAGCCCCACCGGACGCGCGGGACGCCCCCTGGGAGCCCCACCGGACGCGCCGAACTACGATGGGAAGGGCGGGGTGAACCGTCCATCGATCGCGGTCCAGCCGCCGTCCACCATCACCTGGCTGCCGGTGACGAAACTGGCCGCGTCGGAGGCCAGCCAGCAGGCCGCCCCGACCATCTCCTCGGGCTTGGCCCACCGGCTCAGCGCGGACTTTTCCGCATAGGCGCGCCCCCAACCCTCGTCGTCCCGGATTTGCTGGGTCAGCGGCGTCTCGACCACACCCGGCGCGACCGCGTTGACCCGCACCCCGGCCGGCCCGAGCTCAGCCGACCACGTCCGGACGAGTTGCATGACGCCGGCCTTGGTTGCGGCATACACACCCTGGCCGGGCTCGACGGTAACCGCGCGGATCGAGGTGTAGACGACGATCGAGCCGGCCTCGCGCTCGACCATGCCTGGCGCGAACGCGCGCACGGCGTTGAAGGTGCCGCGCAGGTTGAGGGCGACGACCTTCTCGAACTCCTCGGCGGTGTAGTCGAGCAGGCGCTTGCGTACGTTCATCGCCGCGGTCATCACGAGCACGTCGACCGAGCCGAGCTGCTCGGCCTGAAGTTCGAGGGAGGTCTCGTCCAGGACGTCCACGGCGTATGCCGAGTGCGCTCGGCTCAGGTGGTCGGCCAGCCCGTCGCGCACACCTTCGGCGACCTCGTTGTCCTTGTCGAGGCAGGTCACCCTGGCCCCCTGGGCGGCCAGACCGGCGGCGACCTCGCCACCGATCCCGCCCACGCCGAGGACGACCGCGTGCTTGCCGTCCAGCCGGAACATCGAGGAGTAGTCGAGTGACGTCATACGGGCGAGTCTGGCAGGTCAGGGCGCAGCGTGCGCCAGCGTGTCAGTGCCCGCGCACAGCCTGATGTGCGAAATCCGCTGTGCACAATGTGCGCCCCAGCACCCGACACGCAACACCACAATGGAACAGTGCAGGACACGCCGGTGCGGTGGACCGCGCCCGAGCCGTACGTCAGGTGCAGAGGATGCTCTGGTGGGGTGCGCCAGAGCCGTGCGTCAGTTGAAGACGATGGTGCGGCCGCCGCGCAGGACGACCCGGTGCTCGGCATGCCAGCGGATGGCGCGAGAGAAGGCCGCGGCCTCGATCTCCTGCCCCTGCTGCGCGAGCTGCTCAGGGGTGAGCCGGTGGTCGACGCGCCGGAAGTCCTGCTCAATGATCGGGCCCTCGTCGAGGTCAGCGGTGACGTAGTGCGCGGTGGCACCGACGACCTTGACGCCGCGATCGTGCGCCTGGGTGTAGGGCTTGGCGCCCTTGAAGCTGGGCAGCAGCGAGTGGTGGATGTTGATGATCCGGCCCGACCAGTCTCGGCACAGGTCCGCTGACAGCACCTGCATGTAGCGCGCCAGCGCGATGGTGTCGACCGCGTGCTCCTCGGCGATCTCCCGCAGCTGCGCCTCTGCCTGCGGCTTGGTGTCCTTGGTCACCGGGATGTGGTGGAACGGGATACCGTGCCACTCCGCCAGGTCCCG
Source organism: Ornithinimicrobium pulveris (assembly GCF_050261105.1). Classification (GTDB taxonomy): domain Bacteria; phylum Actinomycetota; class Actinomycetes; order Actinomycetales; family Dermatophilaceae; genus Ornithinicoccus. Next base: position 2,917,172 of record NZ_CP189837.1, read on the forward strand.
AAAGTCCTCGTGGTTGGACACGATCGCCGGGATGGTCACAGGCAACTGGCCGGTGCGGGTGCGGAAGAGCAGGTCGTTGAGGCAGTGCCCCATCTTGCTCACCATGACGAGCAGCCGGTGCGGCTCGGCGCGGTCGTGCACCTGCCACTGGCCGCCGAGCTCGTCGGCAACCGGGGTGAGCGCGGCACGGAGGGTCTTGACGTCAGTCGCCTCGCCCTCCCGGGTGGCTTCCATCCGCAGGTGGAACTCGCCGGTGCTCAGGTCGGCGAACTGCTGGGAGTCGGTGATCGTCAGGTTCTGGCCGAGCATGGCGCCGGACACGGCGTGCACGATGCCGCGGCGGTCCGGGCAGGACAGGGTGAGCGCGAACTCGCGACCGGACGTCTGGCTGGGGGTGGTCGTCACGGCGAGGAGTGTATGTCGTGTGCCTGGCTCCTCCGCTCAGCCCGCCGGTTGTGTCCGCTCGGGCGGCTAGAGCACGGCGACCAGGCCCACCCTTGCGGGGACGTGAGCTTGCCCCACCACCCGGGGCGACTTGAGCTTGCCCCACCTGGTGGGGCACTCTCACGTCCCTGCCAACCTGGGGATGCGGCGGCGCGGAAATGTCGAGATCAGGCCAGGGCGCTGGGGAAGGCATCGCGGTAGGCGCGCCACGTCCCCGCAGAAGTGGTGACCGTGTCCGCCGCCAAGGTCGCGCGGACCAACGCCCGCGTCACCACCTCGGCGCTGGCGTGGAGTGCGTGGTGGAAGGCCAGCGGGTCGGGAGCCGCACGAGCACACGTGGCCAAGCCGAAGAGCGTGTCTCCGTCGAACATCGTGTGCGCGGGAGCGATCGCGCGCGCCATCCCGTCGTGCCCGCTCATCGCGAGCCGCTGCGCCTGGGACTCGGTCAGGGTCAGGTCGGTCGCGACCACGCCGATCGTCGTTGCGAGCGTCCGCGGCAGTCCCTCGGCACCCAGCTCAACCGCACGCGCCCGGGCCGCCTCGACCTCCGCGGGGTCGGGGGTGCGGAGCGAGGTGAGCGGCGGCATACGGGGCAGGTCGAGGTCTCCGTCGACGAGGTGGCGGGCACCGTAGAGCTCACCCGAGTTCGGGTCGACCGTCGAGCCGACCGCGTTCAGCACCACCAGGCAGGCGACAACCCCGCCGCCGGGAAGGGTGGCGCTGGCTGAGCCGATCCCACCTTTCAGGCCGCCCGCGACCTGGGCTCCGGTCCCGGCGCCCACCACACCGAGCGGGAGCTCGTCCGCCGTGGCCGCAGCAGCCGCGGCCCGACCAAAGCTCGCGTCCGGTGTCGCGCCCCACTCCCCACCACGACCGAGGTCGAAGATCACCGCGCCCGGCACGATCGGCACCACGTGCCCAGGAGCACCCATCGGGAAACCCCGCACTTCCTCGAGCAGCCACCGCATCACCCCATCGGCCGCCGCCAGCCCGAAGGCCGAGCCGCCCGACAACGTCACCGCGTGCACGCGCTCGACCAGGTTGCACGGGTCGAGCAGGTCGGTCTCCCGGGTCCCCGGCCCGCCCCCGCGCACGTCGGCCCCCGCGACCGCGCCCTCCGGCGGCGCCAGCACGACCGTCGTCCCGGTGAGCCAGCCCTCGCCCACCTGGTGGTGGTGGCCGACGGTCAGGCCGGGGACGTCGAGCAGGGAGTTGGTGGGCCCGGCGGGCAGGTGCGGGAGCATGGGCCTCAGTCTCCTCGGGGAGCGGCGGCCCCGGCCGCCAGGTCCTCAGCCGTCCGGCCCGACAACGCCGAGCGCAGGTCCGGGACGGCCGCCAGCAGCGAGCGGGTGTACTCGTGCTGGGGCGCGTCGAAGAGGTCCTCGGTCGGTGCCACCTCGACGAACTCCCCTTGCCGCATCACCGCGACCCGGTCGCACACGTGCCGCACCACCGACAGGTCGTGGGAGACGAAGATCAGCGTCAGGTCGAAGCCCTCCACCACCTCATCGATCAGGTTCAGCACCTGCGCGCGCACCGAGACATCCAGCGCGGAGACGGGCTCGTCGGCGACCAGGATGTGAGGGTCGGGCGCGAGGGCGCGGGCGACCGAGATGCGTTGCCGCTGGCCGCCGGAGAACTGGTGCGGATAGCGATCCGCAGCCTCCGCCGACAGCCCCACCCGCTCCAGCAGCTCGACCACCCGATCCTTGTTGCCCGAGCGTTTGCCTTGCGCCACAAGGGGTTCGGCGACGATGTCGCGCACCCGCATCCGCGGGTCCAGGCTGCTCATCGGGTCCTGGAAGACCAACTGCAACCGCTCCCGCAGCCAACCGAGGCGCCGGGGTGACTGGTCGTGGATGGGTCGACCTTCGACATACACCTCGCCGGAGGTGGGCCGGTCGAGCCCGCAGATCAACTTGAGCAGCGTGGACTTGCCCGACCCCGACTCGCCCACGATCCCGAACCGCTCGCCGCGCCCGATCGTCGCCGACACGTCGCGGACCGCGTGCACGACCGGCGCGGGCTGCCGCAGCGAGGTCCGCCGCCGCCGGAACTCCCGGCTCACGCCCCGCAGCTCGACCGCCGCCGACTCCTGCTCACTCATCGGAGCCTCCCGCCGGGTGATGACAGGCGTGCCCGTATGCCGTCTCCCCCGCCGGGTGCTCACCGCGCGGCACCCAGGGTGGCTGGGTGCGGCATACCTCATCGGCGTGATCACAGCGGGTGCGGAAGACACAGCCCGCCGGGAAGCGCCCGGCCGGAGGCACCGAGCCCCGGATCGTCGGCAGCGCCGCCCGACCGCGCCGACCGTCGGCCCCGGCCAGATCGCTGGCCGCGACCAGCCCGTGCGTGTAACGGTGCCGCGGGTCGGTGAAGACGTCGTGGACCGGACCGGCCTCGACGATGCGGCCGCCATACATGACCAGGACGCGCTCGCACACCGTGGCCACCACGCCGAGGTCATGGGTGATGAAGAGCATCGCGGCGTCCCGCTCCTCGACCCCGCGGACGACCAGGTCGAGCACGGTGGCCTGGACGGTGACATCCAGCGCGGTCGTCGGCTCGTCACAGATCAGCAGCGCCGGGTCGTTGGCGAGCGCGATCGCCAGGACGACGCGCTGGCGCTGCCCGCCGGAGAGCTCGTGCGGATAGGACTTGGCGAGGTGACTCGGGTCGGGCAGGTCGACCTGCTCGAGGAGGTCGATGACGCGACGACGGGCGGCGGCACGCGAGGGCTGGGTGCGGTGCAGGAGCATGACCTCGGCGACCTGGTCACCCACCCGCATCGTGGGATTGAGGGCGGTCATCGGCTCCTGGAAGACCATCGACATGCCGTCGCCACGCAGTCGGGCGAGGTCGCGCTCGGGCAGGTCGAGCAGGTTGCGCTGGGCAGGGGTGCGGGCGGACAGGCGGATGTCCCCGCGCGCCTCGAGTCCTTCGGGGAGCAGACCCATCACCGCGAGCGCGGTCAGCGACTTGCCCGATCCGGACTCCCCGATCAGGCCGACCCGTTCGCCGCGCTCGATGCTGAAAGTCACGTCGTGGAGCAGCGGCGTGTGGCCGGTGCCGACGTCGAGGCCCTCGACGCGCAGCACGGACCGGTCGGGGGCGCTGGCGGGTTGCGCGGTCATGCTCACCTCCTCGTGTGCGGTCGTCCGGGTATGCCGTCTCTGTGCCGTGCCTGAAGGCTATCCACCCCCAGTCCCGTGTGTGGGATGCAGTCGTGGGAGGAGTTCGAGAGCGGCCACGTACCCATCGGCTGCCGACCAGCCGCTTGGTCCGCTCCAGCTCAACGAGGCCGCCGACCGAGAGCCGCTGGAGGCGGGCGTCCTCGTCGACGCCGCTCGTGTACTACGTCTGGATCGCGGTGTCGAGGTCGTCCTGTGCGGGCCGGAACCGTTTCACGCTCCCGTCCTCAGGCTGTCCCGTGGTTGTCGTCACGTGAGAGTCAGGGACGGGCCCAACTTCCACGTGACGACTCTCACGGGACGTTCCGTCGGACCGCACGCGTGACCCGCCCTCAGTCACGCAGACGCTCCTGGACCCGGTCTACCTTGGCGGTGAGTTGACCGCTGAATCCCGGCCGCAGGTCGGCCTTGAGCACCAGCGAAACGCGCGGCCCATGGGCGGCCACCGCATCGCAGGCTGCCTTGATCACCGGCATCACCTCGTCCCACTCGCCTTCGATGGTGGTAAACATCGAGGTCAGCTCATACGGGAGCCCGGAGTCGCGCACCACCTTGATGGCGTCGGCGACCGCAGCGCTGACCGAGCCAGATTCGTCGGAGACGGACGGAGCGACGGAGAACGCGAAGAGCATGAGCCCACCGTATGCCGCCACCCAGGTCGAGCGATGGGCACCTCGTCCCTGCGCAGCGCGCGTTCGGTGGCCCTCTCATCCGACACAGGGCGCGTTCGGTGGCCTTCTCAGCCGACGCAGCGCGCGTTCGGTGGCCCTGTCGGGCGTCACAACGGACGTTCGGTCGGGATGGGGCAGGCCCCCGCCCAGTCCCGCGCTCTACCCAGCTGCACCCCCTCAGCGGCGCTCGAGCTTGGGGTCCAGCCAGTCGCGCAAGCCATCGCCGAAGAGGTTGAAGCCCAGCACCGACAGCGCGATCGCGGCTCCCGGGATCAGCGCCAGGTGCGGCGCCTGCCGCAGCGTCGTCTGCGACTCGAGCAGCATCCGCCCCCAGGACGCCTGCCCGGTCGGCGTCCCCAACCCCAGATACGCGAGCGCTGCCTCGGCCAGAATGGCGATCGCGAACGACACGGACGCCTGCACGATCACCAGCCCGGCGACATTCGGCAGCACATGCCGCACCGCGATCCCCAGCCCGGACCGGCCTGCGGCGCGAGCGGCCACGACATACTCCGAGGCCATCACGCCCAGCGCCCCGGACCGCGTGATGCGCGCAAAAGCCGGGATCGTCGCGATCCCGATCGCGATCATCGCCACCCGCGTCGACCCGCCGTAGAGCGCGGCAAACATGATCGCCAGCAGCAGCGCCGGGAAGGCGAGCAGGACGTCATTGGTGCGCATGATCAGCTGCCCGAACCAGCCCGGCGACATCGCGGCCAGGATCCCGAGCGGCACGCCCGCCACGGCTGCGACGCCCACGGCGACGAGACCGACATACAGGGTCGTCCGGGCCCCGACGAGGATCTGGGTGAAGACGTCGCGCCGCAGCCGGTCGGTGCCGAGCCAGTGCTCGGCGTTCGGGGTCTGGTAGGGCTGCGTCGGCAGCACCCGCATCGGCGGCCACGGCGTCCACACGTAGGAGACGAGGGCGAGCGCGACGATTGCGAGCACGATCGAGCCGCCGATGATCAGGCTCGGGTTCCACCCGCGTCCCGTATGCCGCTTCCCACCGATCTCCTCCGCGTCACCCTCGCGGGTGGCTGGCGCGGGCGCGCCCTGCATCGCCTCGGTCATGCCCATACCCTCCCCACGGGGTTGATGGCGGGGGTCACGATCGACCTCGCGCCACTCATCGCGACGTCCTCAGCCGCGGGTCGATGACCAGATAGAGCAGGTCGACGACGAAGTTGATGACCAGCACGGCCACGACCAGCACCATCACTACGGCCTGCACAGTGAGCAGCTCGCGCTTGGCGACCGAGTCCAGCAGCAGCGACCCCAGCCCCGGGATGACGAAGACGCGCTCGATGACGACCGCGCCGATGAGCAGCGTCGCCAGCTGCAGCCCCAGCACGGTCACCACCGGCACGGCCGCGTTGCGCAACCCGTGCCGCACCAGCGCCTGCACCGGCCGCAGCCCCTTGGCCCGCGCGGTCCGCAGGTAGTCCTCGCGGAGCACGTCCAGCACCGCCGAGCGGATGTACCGCGCGAGCACCGCCGCTTGCACGAGCGCCAGCGAGATCGCCGGCAGCGCCAGCCGTTGCAGAAAGCCGAGCGGGTCCTGCGCCGGGACCGCCCACCCACCGGAGGGCACCCAACCCAGACGCACCGCGAAGATCGAGATCAGCACGATGGCCGCCAGGAAAGCCGGGATCGCCACCCCGACCTGCGACAACGCCGACATCGCGACACCATCCCAGTGCCGGTGCCGGACCGCCATCCACAGGCCCACGGGCAGCGCGATGATCAGCGCCAGGATCATCGCGGCGAGCACGAGCAGCAGCGTGACCTGCAGCCGGTCGGCGATCTGCGGGCCGATCTGCGCCTTGGACACGAACTCGATCCCGGGGTCCAGCGTGACCAGGCCACGTACCCAGTCGAGATATTGCACCACCACCGGCCGATCCAGCCCGAACTGCTCCCGCAGCCGCGCGACCGCGTCGTCGGAGGCGTTGATGCCGAGCGCGACGCGCGCCGGGTCACCGGGCAGCACGCGCATGAACCCGAAGACGACCAGCGAGGCCGCGACCAGGCTGAGCACCAGCACGAGCAGGCGCTGCAGGAGTCGCAGGATCATGGTGCTGTCCCCGTATGCCGTGGGCTGGGCAGGCGGATCGGTGCGGCTCGGCCGGGTGGCGGGGTCAGTTGCGTGCCAGGTCGGCGAGCGGGAAGGACTCCTTGATCGCGTTCTCCGGCAGGCCGGTGATGTCCGGGTCGGCGACCATCAGGTTGGGCAGCAGGAAGAGGAACTCCGCGGCCGCATCCTCGCTAATCAGCGCGGCGGCCTCCTGCATCTTCTCGACCTGCTCGTCCTCGGAGCCGGTGTTGGCCTCCTCGAAGAGCGCCTGGATCTCCTCGGTGCCGTAGGTCGTGTAGTAGTCCGGGTTGCCGAAGACGTTGGCCATGTCGCGGGGCTCGACATGGGCCACGATCGACATGTCGAAGTCCTTGTTGGTGAAGACCGTCTCCAGCCAGGCCGACGGGAACTCCAGCTCATCGACCGTCACGTCGAAGCCGGCCTCCTCCAGCATGGACTCGACCACCGTGCCGCACGCGACGGCATACGGGAGCGTGGGGATGCGCAGCCGCAGGGCCTGGCCCTCGGCACCGGCCTCGGCGATCAGCTCCTTGGCGTGGTCGAGGTCGAACTCGTAGTCGCCGGTGCGGTCCTCGTACCAGGGGTCGGTGGGCGGCACCATCGAGCCGATCAGCGTGCCGCGACCGGCCCAGCAGGTGTCCATCAGGGTCTGGTTGTCGACGGCGTAGCGGACCGCCTCGCGCAGCGCCTTGTCGGCGAGGGGGTTGCCCTCCTCCTGGTTCATCGACAGCACGACCTCACCATTGGTGGTGCCCTCGATGATCTGGTAGTCACCGCCCTCGAACTCGCCGAGCGCCTCCGGTGCCTGGACCGTGCCGACCACGTCGATCTGGTCGGTGAGCATGGCGTTGTTGAGCGCGTTGGCATCGCGGAAGTAGCTGATCTCCACGCCCTGGAAGTAGGGAGCATCACCGTGGTAGTCCTCGTTGCGCTCCAGGCTGATGCTCGAGCCGCGCTGCCAGTTCGTGAAGACATAGGGGCCGGTGCCGATGGCCTCCTCGGCGAGGTTGTCGACATGCTCGGAGTCGAACATCGCACCGACGCGGGTGGTGAGGGCGTAGAGCAAGGCGTTGTTGGGCTCGCTCAGCGTGAGGACGACAGTGTGGTCATCGGTGGCCTCGACCGAGTCGATCACGGCCAGCTGGGACTTGAGGCTGACCGTCCAGTCATCGGAGAGCACCCGCTCCAGGCTGAACTTCACGTCCTCGGCGGTGAACTCGGCGCCGTTGGAGAAAGTCACGCCGTCCTTGAGGGTGAAGGTGTACTCGGTGCGGTCCTCCGAGATCTCCCAGTCCTGCGCGAGCGCACCGACGATCTCGCCCGACTCGACGTCGACGGTCACGAGCGTCTCGTAGATGTTGTCGAGCAGCACCTGCGGGATCGCGGCGCCGTCGGTGGTGGTGAAGTCCAGGCTCGCGGGCTCGGCGACCAGGCCGATGCGCACGGTCTCATCCGAGCCGCCGCCCGCGGTGCCGTCGTCGCCGGTCTCATCCGCCCCGTCGTCACCGTCCGTGCCACCGGTCGCGTCGTCCCCGTCTGTGCCGCCTCCCTCGGCGGGCGTGCTGCCGCCACCGGCGGGCGTCTGCTCCGGGCTCGTGCTTGCACCGGCATTGCAGCCGGCCAGCAGGGTTGCGGTCGCCAGGGCCGCCACCAGGGCGCGCGTCTTCGTCGACATCATGCGCTGCATCATCCTCCATCGCCCTCGCCCCGCGCCACCCCCACCCCTTCCACGCCTGGGGTCTTGTGCGATCGGCCGCCCCTGGGTGACACTTGCTACCAACAAGTAAGTACGGCGAGTATCGGATACTCACCCCACCTGAGGGAAGGCTGCGATGAGCCACTACAAGAGCAACGTGCGCGACATCGAGTTCATGCTGTTCGACGTCCTCGAGCGCGGCACCATCCTGGGCAGCGCGCCCTACGAGGACGTGGACGAGGAGACCGCCCGCGAGGCGCTTCGTCAGGTCGCCGAGCTCGCCGAAGGCCCCATCGCCGCCAGCTTCACCGAGGCTGACCGCACCCCGCCCGTGCTCGACCCAGCCACGGGAGAGGTGAGCATGGTGGAGAGCTTCCAGACGTCATACCGGACCTGGGTCGAGGGCGAGTGGTGGCGCCTGGAGATCGAGGAAGGCCTCGGTGGCACCCCCGCTCCCCCGAGCCTGACCTGGGCGCTGTCCGAGCTGGTGCTCGGCGCTAACCCGGCGGTCAAGATGTTCGCGGCCGGGTTCACCTTCGCCAACGTACTCTACCGCCTCGGTACCCCCGAGCAGCAGCAGCTCGCCCAGCTGATGATCGACAAGCGTTGGGGCGCAACGATGGTGCTCACCGAGCCGGACGCCGGCTCGGATGTCGGCGCCGGCCGCGCCAAGGCCTACAAAGCCGGCGACGGCACCTGGCACCTGACCGGCGTCAAGCGCTTCATCACCAGCGGCGTCGCCCCGTTCTACGACAATGTCATCCACTTCGTGCTCGCCCGCCCTGAGGGCGCCGGCCCCGGCACCAAGGGCCTGAGCCTGTTCCTCGTCTCCGACCGCCACATCACCGACGCCGAGACCGGCGAGCTCGGCGAGCGTAATGGCGTCCAGGTCGCCAACATCGAGCACAAGATGGGACTCAAGGTCTCGACCACGTGCGAGCTGCGGTTCGGCGAGGACGAGGACAACCCCGCGGTCGGCTACCTGCTCGGCGAGGTGCACGACGGCATCGCGCAGATGTTCCGGATCATCGAGTACGCCCGGATGCTCGTCGGGACCAAGGCGATCGCGACCCTGTCGACCGGCTACCTGAACGCGCTCGACTACGCCAAGGAGCGGGTCCAGGGCGCCGACCTCGCGCAGATGGCCGACAAGGCCGCACCGCGCGTCACGATCACCCACCACCCGGACGTACGCCGCTCGCTGATGCTGCAGAAGTCGTATGCCGAAGGGCTGCGGGCGCTGATGCTGTGGACGGCGTCCTTCCAGGACCAGGTGCACGGCGCGCAGGATCTCGCCGACTCCGAGGAGCTCACCGACCCGGCTGACATCTCCGAGAAGGTCGCGCTCGCCGCGCGGGTCAACGACCTGCTGCTGCCGTTGGTGAAGGGCTGCGGCTCCGAGCGTGCCTTCACCCTGCTCGGGACGGAGTCGCTGCAGACCTTCGGCGGCTCGGGCTTCCTGCAGGACTACCCGATCGAGCAGTACGTCCGCGACGCCAAGATCGACTCGCTCTACGAGGGCACGACCGCGATCCAGGGGATGGACTTCTTCTTCCGCAAGATCCTGCGGGACAAGGGAGTCGCCCTGGGGTATGTCGCTTCCCAGGTCATGCAGACCGTGTCCGCCCAGGCAGATGACGGGTTGGGGTCGGTGCGCGAGGCCGTCGGGCGGGCGCTCGGTGAGGTGAATGCGATGGTTGAGCACCTCACCAGTAAGGCGATCGCCAGCCAGACCGAGCCCACGCAGGTGTATGCCGTGGGCCTGGGCACCACCAAGCTGCTGCTCGCGGCCGGTGACCTGCTCATCGGCTGGCTGCTCCTGCGCCAGGCCGAGGTGGCCCAGCGCCTGCTGGATGGCGGGCAGCGAACTGGTGACACGGCATACCTGCAGGGCAAGGTGGCGGCGGCGTCGTTCTTCGCCATCGAGGTGCTACCGCGGCTCGGCGCTGACCGGCGCTCGATCGTGGCTGCGGACGTGGCGCTGATGGACCTGCCCGAGGACGCTTTCTAGGAGAGCTCGACTCCCACTCAGGCGTAACGCTTCTGGCGGAAGACGAAGAGCCGCATCATCAGGTACATGTAGACCGCCTCGCAGGCGCCCGCGATCAGGCGGGCCACCAGGTAGTGCACGCCGAGCGCCTCCAGCGTGCTCGCCAGGAGCAGGATGAAGATCAAGTAGTTGGCGATCACGGTGAGCACATAGCGCCCAGTTTGTTCGCCGACGTCTCCGTGCGACTGGAAGTTCAGCCAGCGGTTGAGCAGGAAGGCCAGGGTGAAGGCGACCAGATAGCCCACGGTGACGGCGATCGGGTAGGGCAGGTGCAACCCCCGGAACATCAGCGCGAGGACGGCGAGATCGACGGCATACGTGAACGAGCTGAGCATCGCGAACCCGATCGCGGTGGTCGGGATGATGCGGCGCAGTGGACCTGGCAGCAGCGTGTGCACCCGGTCGCGGAGGGCTGCGAAGCGGGCCGCGGCGGGGCCGGGACGCCGTCCCTGCGAGGTGGCGCCCTGCGCGGCATCGGTCATCTGAGCCTTCCGGATGCTGACCTGGGGTGGGCGCTGCTGGACGCAGAGATGCTACGCCACGGGGCCGGGTCGCACGTATGTGTGCGACCCGGCCCCGGGGGCTGACCGGCGGCGGTCAGCGAGCGTTGTGGATCTGCCGAAGACTCAGACGCCGTCGCCGCGGTGGCGCACGTCGGAGTCGGTGTGACGGTCGACGACCTCACGGTGGGTGGTGTTGGTGCGCTGGGCATTCATCACCAGGCCGAGCAGGAGCGAGAGCGCACCCGCGGCCATCAGGATGTAGCCGATCGTGGACACCTCGATGCCGCTCACCTGATAGTTCACGGCGAAGGCCATGATGGCGCCGATCACGAGCAGCAGGATGCCGAGTCCGAGTCCCATGGTTCTGCCTTTCGGTTGGGGTCAGCGCAACAGTAGCGCCGCAGGTCAGCGCCTGCTCGGCCAAAACGCTGGCCGCGCAGGAGAATTGGCGGATGCCGTCTAGAGGCGGCGGTCCTGCAGCACCGGGAAGTCCTCGCGGACGCTCGCCACCAGGGCGGGGTCGATCTCCACCGACAGCACCTCCTGCTGATCGGTCGAGGCCTCGGCCAGCACCTCGCCGCGCGGATCGGTCACCGCGGAGCGTCCGCCCATCTCGACGCCACCATTGGTCCCCACGACATTGCAGGACACCACGAAGCACTGGTTCTCGATCGCGCGCGCCCGCTGCAGCAGTCGCCACGCCTCCACCCGCGCGGCCGGCCAGGCCGCCGGGATCAGGAAGAGCTGGGCACCCAGGTCGAGCTGGGCCCGGTAGAGCTCGGGGAAGCGCAGGTCATAGCAGGTCGACAGCCCCACGGTCAGCGCGTCAGCGGGCTCCGGCAGGTCCCCGACGACCAGCTCGGTCCCAGCCTCCATCAGCTTGGGCTCACCCCCGCCGAACCCGAACCGGTGGATCTTGCGGTAGGTCAGACACGGCATACCGGCGGGGTCGAGGACGACCGAGGTGTTCCACAGGTGCTTGCCCTCGGCACCCGGGTCGGTGGTCCGCTCGACGACCGACCCGGAGTGCACGACGGCGCCGATCTCGCGGGTCGCTTCGGCCACCGGGGCGAGCGCGGGCGGCAGCCCGTCGGCCAGGGATTGCGCACGCTCTTCCCAGTCACGCGCCGCGAAGGCGCCCGCGCTCCACAGCTCGGGCAGCACCACCAGGTCGTGCCCGGCGCCCTCGGTGCGGACGAGGTCGGCGACCCTGGTCGCGCGCTCCTCGACGGTCTCCTCGGAGCCTTCTCCGTGGTGCAGCTGGATGACGGCGATCTTCATCGGCGGACCTTCCTGTCCCGTTCGGCGATGGCCTTGAGGCGCTCGTTGTATGCCGTGAGCTCAGCATCGTGGTCGCGCTCGGCGCGGCGGTCGGACCGGGTGGCTTCGCGGGCGTCACGGCGCATCCAGTCCACGGCGACCATGAGCATCAGGACCACCGTCGGCAACTCCCCGATCCCCCAGGCGATGGTGCCACCGAGCTGCTGGTCGAGCAGCAGGTTGTCCACCCACGGCACGTCGATCGTCTTGTAGAACTCCGGCGCGAGCAGCCAGGTGCCCTGCATCAGCGCGAGCCCGAAGAAGGCGTGCGCGGCCAGAGTGGCGAGCAGCACGATGATCCGGAAGGGCGCTGGCCACTTCGGCGGACCCGGGTCCTGCCCGACGAGCGACCAGACGAAGGCATAGCCCGCCAGGCTGAAGTGGATCACCATGAACAGGTGCCCCAAGTGGCTGGTCAGCGCCCAGGCGAGCATGCCGGTCCAGTAGAAGACCACCAGGCTGATGAAGAAGATCGCCCCCGCCACGACCGGATTGATCACGAACTTCGCCCACCGCGAGTGCACGGCAGCCAGCAGCACTTCGCGCGGGCCGAGCGTCTTGTCGCGACGGGCGGGCAGCGCGCGCAGCGCCAGCGTGATCGGCTGCGCCGGGACCAGCAGGATCGGCACCGCCATCATCAGCGCCATGTGCATGATCATGTGCTGGGAGAACATCACCCGCCCATAGACCGCCGGCGGCCCGCTGGTGACGAAGATGAACAGCCCCCAGCCCAGCACCCAGAGCAGCAGCCGCCAGGCTGGCCACCGATCGCCACGGCGACGCAGCTTGAGCATCCCCCAGGTGTAGAGCCCCAGCGCGACGAGGCTGACCAGCAGGAAGAACCAGTCGACTTCCCACTCGGTCAGCATCCGGCCCCAAGTCCACGGCTGCGGCAGCGGGAAGTAGGTCAGCGACGTCACCACATCGGAGGAGACCTCGTCCGGGATCGGGGGAGGTGTGCGAGACAGGACGACGCCCAGGCCCATCGCGGCCGCCAGGACGAGCAGCTCACCGAAGGCCAGCCGGGCGAACCGGCGCGGGCTGTCGACACCGCGCGCCACGACCGTACGGCGCTGCATCCACCCCGCGACACCGAGGAGGACGAGCAGCCCGGTCTTGAGCAGGATCAGGGTCCCGTATGCCGTGTCCAACCCGCCCAGGCCACCCACCGTGACGCTCGCGAAGAGGAGGCCGGACAGCGCCACCGCGGCATAGGCCCAGGTGGCGAGCACGCTGAACCTCTTGACGGTGTCGGGCAGGGCCGAGCCGAGCACCGGCAGCAGCAGCGCGATCGCCATCAGGCCACCGACCCAGACGGTGATCCCGACCAGGTGCAGACCAAGGCCCGTGACCGCGGTGTGGTGCCCCTCGGCACCGCTGGCGTGCCCCCCGAAGGCCGCGGGCGCGAGGGCGGCCAAGGCCAGCGCGGCGGCCCAGGCCAGGCCGGCGCGGGTCCGCACCCAGGCGGTGAGCAGGATGAGAGCGGTGACGAAACCGGCCTCCAGCACCACCAGCCGCAGGGACTCCAGCGCCCACGCATTGTCGAGCATCCCCGACAGATAGCCCGGGGTGTCCGGCGGCAGCCCGGCCAGCTCGCCATAGGTGAGGAACAGGGTGACGAGCGCGCTGAGCAGCCAGACCACGGCCGCGCCGCACGCAGCCCGCGCGGCCGTGCCTCGCCGATCGGTTGTCGCGCCCTCCCGAGCCAGGAACGCGCCGACCACGAGCAGACCGATCACCAGGGCAGCGGCGAGGTCGCGGGTGAGGCCGGCAAACGCCATACCCCATCGGACGAGGGGTCCGGCGTCGCCCAGGAGCACGGGCGCGACAGCCCCCGACCACAGCGCTGCGGGGATCGCCACGAGGAACGCGACGACCGTCACGGTGAGGGGAGCGACCCACCCGCCAAGGCCCGCGGTCGCTGGGGAAGCGGCCGGGCGGGCGGGGGCGTCGGTGGGCATGGCGACCATGCTAGGTGTCGCCTCAGACAGACCCGCCCAGGGACCAGTGGCACAATCGAAGGTCGCAGTCAGTCAGGGTCGCCGACGCGGTGGCCCGCCGTCCCACCGTCGGGCCCGTGTCACGCCCCGGGGCGCTGCACGTATGAGACGAGGACGACGAAAGGACGGAAAGATGCGACTGCGTAACACCACCATCACCGCTGCGCTGGGCCTGAGCCTGGTGCTGGCCGGCTGCTCCAACGGGGATGACGCCGCCGAGCCGACGAACGGGGAGACTCAGCAGACCCAGGACGAGGGTGCCGCCACCGGCGCGGCCGACGAGGACGCCGCCACCGACGACGCGGCGACGACCGACGACGCGGCCGCCACCAACGGCGCCGCTGCCGCTCCGATGTCCGACGAGATCTGCGTCGACTTCTTCCAGACCTCGCCCGGTGTGCCCCTCTCCGAGCGCTCCGACGAGGCACGCGAGAAGCTGGAGAACGGCGAGGTCACCGACCCGATCGCCTTCGACTCGGTCAACCTGCTCAGCCAGCGGATCATGGGCCTGCAGGAGGACGCGGACGGTGAGCAGGCCGACCTGCTCGAGCGGATCAACGCTCCGTTCCGCGAGGCGTCCGAGGCGATCCTGGACGACCCGGAGAAGTCCCGGAGCGACTCCGAGATCGAGCTGCCCGACATCGACGTGACGGACTCCCAGGCCGCCCAGGATGAGTTCGAGGCCAGCTGCAGCTGATCTCGACCTGCGGATCTGAGGCGTGACGCCGGCCCTTCAGGCCGGGACGCGCCCGGCGACAGCGACCTCCAGCGTGCATGTGCACGCTGGAGGTCGCTGCTTTCGGGTATGTCGTGACCTGGGCGAGCACCGCCCGTTCACCGAGCGGCACTAGCCTGGCTGTATGGCTGTGCACCCCACCGTTCCCGAGGACGTCCCGAGCCTGGTCGAGGCCTACCGGCAGACCCTGGCCTCTTTCGCCGACGTCGCTGACGGCTTCCGCGAGCAGGACTGGTCGCTGCCCACCGCGTGCCCGGGCTGGAACACCCGTGCGCATCTGGCGCACGTCCACCACCTGGAGGACTATCTGTCCGGGTCCGAGCATCCGATCAGCGGGTGGGCCGACGAGGTGGCCGGGTCGGGTGAGCAGTCCGCGAACGACTCCCACGCCGAGCAGGGGGGCGCCGCGGCCGACTCCCACGTCGAGATCGGCTCACCGGCCCACGTGCAGAACCGATTCGGTGTCTGGATCGAGGAGGGCGTGCGTGCTCGCTCCGGCCGGGACCCGCGTGCGCTCACCGCTGACCTGCGCGGGCTGATCGACGTGCGGGCCGCCCAGATGTATGACCCCGACCTCGCCCTCGACACCCCGGTCCGCGGTGCAATGGGCCGCGAGACCACCTTCGAGAACCTCGCCCGGATGCGGATGGCCGACGTCTGGGTTCACGAGCAGGACCTGCGCGAGGCCGTGAACCGCCCCGGCTCCCTCGACTCCCCCGGCGCCAGCATCTTCACCGACCTGCTCCTCGGATCGCTGGCCGACATCGTGATCAAGCACGTCCGGCCCGAGCCCGGCACCGTCGTGATCCTAGAGAGCACCGGCCCGGTGCTGGGCCGGGCTGGCGTGCGCGTCAGCACGGATGCGGACGGCGAACTCGTTGGGCACGAGCTCTTCTCGGGCCACACCGAGGAGGAGGCCAGCGAGCAGCAGGTCACCAACATCTCGCTGTCCACCTATGCCCTCACCCGCCGAGGTGCGGGCCGGGTGAGCACTGAGGACACGGCATACCACGTCGTCGGTGACGAGGACCTGGCCCGCCGCGTGCTGGACGCCCTGGTCGTCACCCCTTGACGCTTCGTCACCCCCTGACGCTGCGAGACGCAGGACCCGCCCGCCTGGGCCGTGCCCTGCGGCGCACCCCGGTCCGCGCCTCGCACCGACCGAGCCAGACAAGGTTACTCACGGGATGCACCGCAATTGCGTTGCATCCCGTGAGCAACCTTGCTTCTCGACGTCAGCGGACCTCGCGCCCCGACACCAGACCGCCCTGCGCCCCGACGTCACAGCCCCTCACGCCTCGACGTCAGCGGCGCGAGCGAGTGCTCAGCCCTCCGCGACGAAGTCCGGCAGCCGCTGGCCACCGGTCAGCAGCGCCTCGATGGCGGCGACCGAGCGGGCGGCGGCCTTGCCGTCGCCATAGGGGTTCACCGCGTTGGCCATCGCGTCATACGCGCCCTGGTCGGTGAAAAGCGTGCTCACGTCGTTGACGATCCGCTCCTCATCGGTGCCGATCAGCCGCACAGTGCCAGCCTCAACAGCTTCGGGGCGCTCGGTGTTCTCGCGCATGACGAGCACCGGCTTGCCCAGCGAGGGCGCCTCCTCCTGCACGCCGCCCGAGTCCGTCAGGACCACGGTGGCGGCGGCCATCACGCGGGTGAACTCGCCATACGCCAGGGGCTCGGTGACCACGACATTGCTCAGGCCCTCGAGGTGCGGCAGCACCGCCTCGCGCACGATCGGGTTGCGGTGCGCGGGCAGCACGGTCGTGACGTCCGGGAACTGCTCGGCCAGCCGGCGCAGGGCACGCCCGACACCCTCCATCGCACCGCCCCAGTTCTCCCGGCGGTGGGAGGTGACGAGGAGCAACTTCTCACCGGTCTCGACCAGCTCGGCCAGCTGCGGGTCGGTCACCGGAAGACCCTGCTCGACCGTGTGGAAGAGCGCGTCGATCACCGTGTTGCCGGTCACCACCACGGTCTCCGGGTCGATCGACTCACGCAGGAGGTTGTCGCGCGAGGTCGTCGTCGGAGCCAGGTGCAGCGCGCTGACCTGCGACGTCAGCTTGCGGTTGGCCTCCTCCGGGAAGGGGCTGTGGATGTCACCCGAACGCAGCCCCGCCTCTAGGTGCACGACCGGGATCTGGCGGTAGAAGGCCGCGATCGAGGCCGCCGCCACGGTCGAGGTGTCGCCCTGCACGACCAGCGCGTCCGGCGCCACCGAGGCGAGCACCGGGTCGAGGCGCTCGAACACCTTGGCCATCAGGGTGTTCAGCCCCTGGCCGTGCGCGAAGACGTCGAGGTCGTGGTCAGGCACGATCCCGAAGATCTCGTTGACCTGGTCGAGCATCTCGCGGTGCTGGCCGGTCACCACGGTCACCGACTCGAGGGACTCGCTGGCTTCCAGGGCACGGATCACGGGCGCGACCTTGATCGCCTCCGGTCGGGTGCCGTAGACGGTCATCACGCGGGCGGTCTGGCTCATGGCAGGCCGTCATCTCCTGTCGGTCAGGTGGGGTCGACGTCCAGTATGCCGTGTCCCACCGACACCCCTCCGCTCGCCTCGTCTTTGGTCACCGTGGCAGGGTGAGACCATGCCCGAGACGCACGCGAACTTGCTCGGACTGGCCCTGGGCGGCGGTGGCGCGCGGGGCTTGTGCCACATCGGGGTGTGGCGTGCTCTGGAGCGGCTAGGGGTGCGGCCGGATCTCGTCTCCGGCACCAGCATGGGTGGGCTGGTCGGGGCCTTCATCGCGGCGGGTTATAGCGCTGATGAGATGCAGGAGATCGCCGAGCAGATCGGCTGGATGAAGATGATCAATTGGGGGCTGGGTGGGCGGTTGCTGTCGACGAAGCGCTTTCGCGGGTGGCTGTCCGAGCACCTTCCCGAGACGTTCGAGGAGCTGGAGCTGCCGCTGGTGCTGACCACGACCGATGTGGTCGACGGCCAGATCCACTACCTGCGCAGCGGCGATCTGCACACGGCTTTGCGGGCGACCACGGCCTATCCGGGGCTCGTCGAGTCCGTGCCGGTCGCGGATGCGATCTTCGTCGACGGCGGGATCCTGAACCAGATCCCGGTCGATGGCGCGCTCTTCCTCGGCGCTCGCCGGGTGATCGCGGTGAACGCGACGGCGCTGGAGCCGCTCGAGCGCCCGCGCGATGCCGAGAAGGCGGCCCGCAGGCTGCCTGTGGCCAGCGCCCTGAAGGAAGCCTTCCGCGCGATCGATGTCATGCAGACCCAGCTCACGATGGCCCGGTTGTCCCTGTATCGCCCCGATGTCCTCATTGACCCAGCCATCGAAGGCGTCGACCTCCAGGACTTCCACAAGGCCGATGACGCCATCGCCGCCGGCGAACGCGCCACCGAGGACGCGGCCGACCGCATCCGCACCCTCATCGGCGAACCCTGACCTACCCTGCCCCACTCTTCCGCCCTCCCCTGACCCTGACCCCTCTCCCACCGAACGCGCGCCATGTCGCCCCCGGACCCCACCGAACGCGCGCCATGTCGCCCCCGGACCCCACCGAACGCGCGCCAAGCTCACGCTCAGGCGCACCGAACGCGAGGGGTGGGCGACGGCATACTGGGGCCATGGCCAACCGCCCCCGACTGAAGGACCGCTTGTTCACCCTGCTGTGCACGGCAGCGGCGGTGGTCGTGCTGATCGGCGGGTTCTCGCGCGGGAACACCAAGGTGGCGATCTTCGGGGCGCTGTTCTTCCTCGGGTATGGCGTGCTCCACTCGGTGACGCGCCGCCTCACCCCAGCGGCGCGGCTGCTGACCGGGGACGAAACGGATCAGCGCGAACGGCTCGCCCAGTTCCGCGCGACGCGGACCGCCGGGCAGATAGCGCTCGCGATCGCCGCCATCGCGGTCGTGCTCGAGCTCACGATCCAGTGGGAGCCAGGGATCTGGGTCGCCGGCGCCTGCCTGCTGGTCGTAGCGGGATTCGTGGCGGCGCTGTGGTTCTTCAGCCGTCCGCCAGCATCGGTGTCGCCGGCACCTCACTCGGGTCAGGTTAGGCGCTGAGCCCTGAACTCAAGGCTGACCGCTCATCGCCGCCCACCTCTGATGTGCAGATCCGGCTGTGCAGAAAGCGCGCCCAGGCACCCGACACGCAACACCAGATCGGAACAGTGCAAGACACGCCGGAAGCAGGGGTGTGGAGCCGCGGCGCTGCGGCCACACGTGACCCAGTGCAGCGGTTCTGGCCACGAGAGCCGCGGCGCTGCGGCCACACGTGACCCAGTGCAGCGGTGATCGCGGAAAGAGAGATGCCCCAGACGGCCTGACCGCACCGCCTGACCGCTCACCCCGAGGGCTCAGCCCCAGACCAGCGCCTTCGCCGGGTCCTCGATCAGCGCGGCGAGGTCGGCGAGGAACATCGAGCCCAGTTCGCCATCGATCAGGCGGTGGTCGAAGGACACGGCCAACTGGGTCACCCAGCGCGGCTCGATCCGTTCGTCCGCGCCCGTCCCCACGACCCAGGGCTGACGTCGGATCGCGCCAAAGGCCACGATCGCGGACTCACCCGGGTTGATGATCGGGGTGCCGGTGTCGACGCCGAAGACGCCCACGTTGGTGATCGTGATCGTCCCGCCCGACATGTCCGCCGGCTGCGTCCGCCCCGCCTTGGCAGTGCCGACCAGGTCAGCCATCGCCTCGGCCAGCTGACGCAGATCCATCAGGTCCGCGTCCTTGATGTTGGGGACGACGAGCCCGCGCGGAGTCGCCGCGGCGATTCCGAGGTTGACGTAGTTGCGCTGGACGATCTGCTGGTTGTCCTCGTCCCAGACTGCGTTCATGCCCGGGTTGCGACGGAGCGCGATGGTCAGCGCCTTGGCCAGGATCAGCATCGGATTCACCCGCAGGTCGCGGAACTCGCGATCCTTCTTGAGCCGGTCGACCAGCTCCATCGTCGCGGTCGCGTCCACGGTGATGAACTCGGTCACGTGCGGCGCGGTGAAAGCGGACCCGACCATCGCCTGGGCGGTCATCTTGCGCACGCCCTTGACGTCGGTGCGCTCCTCCCGCTCGCCCGTGCGGTCGAACTGCGGTCGCTGGTATGGCGTCGCTGCCCCACGCGCGTCCGGTGCCCCTGATTCCGGTGCACGGCGCGCGTCCGGTGCCCCTGATTCCGGTGCACGGCGCGCGTCCGGTCGGGAAGAAGCGCCAGCGCTAGCGCCGCCCGAGCCCGAGCCACCCGAGCCGCCCGCGCCAGCGCCAGCTACGAAGGCATCGATGTCGGACCGGCGAATCACGCCGTCCTCACCCGAGGGCGTGACGTCGTTGATGTCCACTCCGCGGTCCTTGGCGTACTTGCGCACGGGAGGCGTCGACTTCGCCTTGGCCCGCGGCTGCCCGACCTCCTCGGCTTCGGCCTCCGCCGCAGCCGCGCCGCGCCTGCGGCGACGGGTCGTGGAGCCCTCGATCGCCCCATACCCGACCAGGACGGCCTCGCGCTTGGGCGCGCCGCCCCCGCCAGCCGAGCCAGCAGAACCGCCGCCCTCGGGCGCGGACGGCACGAGGTCATCGGACTTCGCGGCCTCCTCGTCCACCACGTCCTCGACCTCGGTCGAGCCCGCGCCCTCGGAGGCGTCACCGCCGTCACCGTTGTCGATCACGATGATCGGGGTGCCGACCTCGACCTCATCGCCCTCGGCAGCCAGGATCTCGGTGACCGTGCCGTCCCACGGGATCGGCAGCTCGACCAGCGACTTGGCGGTCTCCACCTCGACCACGATGTCGTTGGTCTTGACGGTGTCGCCGACGGCGACCTTCCACTCGATGATCGTGGCCTCGACGAGGCCTTCACCGGGGTCCGGGAGTTTGAACTGCGGCACGAGGGGCTCCTAGGTGCGAGGTCGGTGGGCCGAGCGACCGGCCAGGTCAGAAGGTCAGTAGTCCAGGACAGTCTCGACGGCGTGCAGCACGCGGTCGAGGTCGGGGAGGAAGACTTCCTCGTGCCGGCTGGGCGGGTAGGGGATGTTGTAGCCGCCGACGCGCAGCACCGGCGCCTCCAGGTGGTAGAAGCACGCCTCCTGCACATGGGCTGCCAGCTCGGAGGTGATGCTGGCGAAGGTCTGCGCCTCGGACAGCGTGACGCACCGGCCGGTCTTGTTGACCGACTCCTCGATCACGTCGAGGTCCAGCGGCGACAGGGAGCGCAGGTCGACGACCTCGATCGAGGGGCCGTCCTCCAGCTCGCTCGCCTGGGCCGCGGCGAGCGCGACCTTGACCATCGGGCCGTAGGTCAGGACGGTCACGTCCGTGCCCTCGGCCCGGACGACCGCCTGGTCCATCCGGTATGGCGCATCCGCCAGATCCGGCACGCCGCCTGCGAGGTCGAGGACTCCGCGCTCGTGATAGCGACGCTTGGGTTCATAGAGCACGACCGGGTCGTCGGAGGCGATCGCCTGCTGCATCATCCAGTAGGCGTCCTCGGTGGTCGACACGGTGCACACCCGCAGGCCAGCGGTGTGCGCGAAGTAGGACTCGTTGGACTCGCTGTGGTGCTCGACGGCACCGATGCCACCGCCATAGGGGATCCGGATCACCATCGGCAGCTTGAGCTTGCCGAGCGAGCGGTAGTGCATCTTGGCGACCTGGCTGACGATCTGGTCGAAGGCCGGGTAGACGAAGCCGTCGAACTGGATCTCCACCACCGGCCGGTAGCCGCGCAGGGCCAGCCCGACGGCGGTGCCCATGATCCCGGACTCGGCGAGCGGGGTGTCGATGACCCGGTCTTCACCGAAGTCCTTCTGCAGGCCCTCGGTGATGCGGAAGACGCCACCGAGCTTGCCGATGTCCTCGCCCATCAGGACGACCTTGGGGTCGCGCTCCATCGCGGCGCGCATGCCGCCGTTGAGGGCCTTGGCGATCGTGGTCCGCTGGGCGGTCGAGGTGCTGCTCATGTATGCGGTCACTTCCCTCAGTCTTCGAAGCCGGCGTGGTAGTCGGCGAAGTCGGCCGCCTCGCGCGCGACGACCGGGTGGGTGTCGGCATACACGTGCTGGAACATCTCCTCGTGCGGCGGGTCGGGCATCGTCTGGCAGGCGGTGCGGATGCGCTTGGCGAGCTCGTCGGCCTCGGCCTCGATGCTGGAGATCCACTCCTCATCGACGACGCCTTCGGCGAGGAGGTGCTTCTTCATCCGGTCGATCGGGTCCTTCTTCTTCCACACGTCGACCTCGGCGGAGATGCGGTACTTCGTCGGGTCATCGGAGGTGGTGTGCGCGCCCATCCGGTAGGTGAAGGCCTCGATCAGCGTCGGCCCCTCCCCGGACCGGGCGCGGTCGAGGGCTGCTCGAGACACGGCATACGAGGCGAGGACGTCGTTGCCGTCCACCCGCAGGCCGGGGAAGCCGAAGCCGTCGGCGCGGCGGTAGGGCGGCACCTTGAACTGCTTCTCGTTCGGCTCCGAGATCGCCCAGTGGTTGTTCTGGACGTAGAAGACGACCGGCGCGTTGGCGACCGCGGCGAAGACGAGCGCCTCGTTGAAGTCGCCCTGCGCGGTCCCGCCGTCGCCGGTGAAGGCCATCACCGCGGTGTCGCGGTCGGCGTCCCCGGTGCCGGTGTCGCCGTCGCGCTGGATGCCGAAGGCGTAGCCGACCGCGTGCAGCATCTGGTTGCCGATCACGATCGTGTAGAGGTGGAAGTTGTTCTCGTTGGAGTCCCAGCCGCCGTGGTTGACCCCGCGGAACATGCCGAGCAGGTTCTCCGGCGGGACGCCCTTGCACCAGGCGACGCCGTGCTCGCGGTAGCCGGGGAAGGCGTAGTCCTGGGTGCGCATCGCGCGGCCCGGCCCCACCTGGGCGGCTTCCTGGCCGAGCAGGCTCGGCCACAGGCCCAACTCACCCTGGCGCTGGAGCGCGAAACCCTCGGCGTCGACGCGGCGGACCAGGATGAGGTCACGCAGCATCCCCTTGAGGTCGTCCGCGTCGAGCTCGTCCACGTATGCCGCATACGGGCTGTTCAGGTCGGTCACCGGGACCCGGTTCCCGTCGGGGTCGAGGAACTGGATCATGTCCGGCCCCCCGTCGGTGATGTCCCGCTCGGGGGGCTGGTGCCCAGATCCCGTGCTGACGTCCTCGTCGCTCACGCGAACTCCTCTTCTGCGCCCCGCAGGGCCGACGCTGGCGGCTGTGGTTTTCGTCAGGTTACCGCACACGTCAGGTGGCTCCTTCACGCGCACGTCAGGCTGCGCGGGGGCCGACCGGACCGCTCAGGAGCGCTGGCGGGTGTCCGGCAGGATCATGTCGGTGACCACGCCGACGGCCGAGATGATGAGGCCGCCGAGGACGGCGTCCCAGAAGAAGGAGTCGACGGTGAAGTTGAGCCCGAGGACACCGGACAACCAGGAGGTCAGGCTCAGCATCGCGGCGTTGATGATCAGCAGGAAGAGCCCCAGAGTCAGCACGATCACCGGCAGCGAGAGCAACTTGAGGACCGGCTTGACCAGCGCGTTGAGCACCCCGAAGAGGGCGGCCACACCCAGCACCGTCAGCGCCAGGTTGGTGCCCGATCCCCCGAAGGAGATGCCCGGCAGGACCGCGGCGGCGACCCAGAGGGCGAGGGCGTTGGCCAGGATCGACAGGATCAGCTTCATGGCTCCATGGTGGCATGTCGGACCCCCTCACTAGGGTGTGCTCCATGACCGAGGAGACCGCCCAGCCCAACCCCGTGCGTCTGCGGACGACCCTGGCCGGGGTCCCCGCCTACACCCCCGGGAAGCCGGCGGCTCCGCTCGAGGGGGTCACGGCATACAAGATCAGCTCCAACGAGAACCCGTACCCGCCGCTGCCCTCGGTGCTGGAGGCGGTGCGCGAGGCGGCGGGGACGATCAACCGCTACCCGGACATGGGCGTGACCGGGCTGACCGCGGCACTTGCCGAGCGGCTCGACGTGCCGTCGAGCCATGTGGCGACCGGGACCGGCAGCGTGGCCGTGCTCGCCCAGCTGATCAACATCACCTGCGACCCCGGCGATGAGGTGATCTACGCCTGGCGGTCCTTCGAGGCCTACCCGATCGTGGTGGCGCTGGCCGGTGCGAGCCCGGTGCAGGTGCCGCTGGATGCCGACGCCCGGCACGACCTGGACGCCATGGCCGAGGCGATCACCGAGCGCACCCGGCTGATCCTGGTCTGCACGCCCAACAACCCGACCGGACCGGCGGTGCGGGCCGATGAGCTGCGCGACTTCCTGGCCAAGGTGCCGCAGGACGTGCTCGTGGTGATCGACGAGGCCTATCTGGAGTTCACCACCGAGGACACGGTGCCGGACGCGCTGGCGATCTACCGCGAGCACCCGAATGTCGCGGTGCTGCGGACCTTCTCCAAGGCGTATGGGCTGGCCGGGCTGCGCGTCGGCTATGCCGTCGCCCATGAAGAGGTGGCGACCGCGCTGCGCAAGGCTGCGACGCCCTTCGGGGTGAGCGACCTGGCCCAGGAGGCGGCGATCGCCTCACTGACGGCCTATGACGAGCTTGAGGTGCGGGTCAAAGAACTGGTCGGCGAGCGCGAGCGCGTCGTCGCGGCCTTACGCGAGCAGGGCTGGCCGGTGCCGGATGCCCAGGGCAACTTCGTGTGGCTGCCGCTGCGCGAGGACGCGGTGCCCTTCGCGCAGGCCTGCCAGGAGCGCGGACTCACGGTGCGCCCGTTCGCCGGCGAGGGCGTGCGCTGCACCATCGGCGAGACCGAGGCCTCCGACCGGCTGATCGAGATCTGCGGGGAGTGGCTCACCCAGCGCACCTGATCGCGCGCCCTTCTTCCACCGAACGCGCAGCAGGTCGCCCAACCACCCCACCGAACGCGCAGCAGGTCGCCCAACCACCCCACCGAACGCGCAGCAGGTCGCCCAACCACCCCACCGAACGCGCAGCAGGTCGCCCAACCACCCCACCGAACGCGCAGCAGGTCGCCCAACCAGGCCACCGAACGCGCCACGCCCCTATCCTGGGCAGCATGTCGCTGTCCCCCCGCGGGTCCACCATGGTCCGCTTGGGCCACCCCGTGAAGGGCTGGCTGATCATGCTGATCGGCGGAGTCCTGGCATGGATTACCGGCATGTCCTGGAGCATCGAGGCCAGCACCGGCGACACCTTCCAGGTGATCATGGCGTTCGGGACGCTGCTCGTGATGGCCGTCCCGGCGCAGATGATCGCCGGGCGCACCACGCCACCGTGGGCGATGGCCGCAGCCGGCGCGGTGGGCCTGACCGTCCCGTGGTTCTTCTCGCTGGCTGTCGCGCGCCAAGGGCAGGCGATGGTCGGCATCACGCTCACGCTGCTCGCCGCCAGCTACGCCCTCACGTATGTCGTGTCACACCTCACCCGCTACGCCACCACCCGCTGGGGCGAGCTCTGAGGCTCCCCACGAGGTCCCCGGCGCAAGCGCAGCACGTCCCCGGTCCATGGAAGAGGGACCGGCTGGCTCAGGCGCCCTGCCAGACCACCTCGAAGGGCGCGCTGCTGCTCAGCCGGCCCTCGATGCCGCGGGTGACGAACTCCTTGGCCGCCTTGGCCGCCTCGAAGGGCTCGGCACCCAGCGCGAGCTGAGCAGCGACTGCCGCGGCGAGGGTGCAGCCTGCGCCCGCGACCTGCACACCGTCGCCGAGCTTGGGGCCGCTGAGGACCTCGGTGCGCTCGGCGTCCACATAGACATCGATCGCCTCATCACCCGGCAGGTGCACACCACCCTTGGCGAGCACCGCGGCGCCAGAAGCCTCGTGGATCCGGCGCGCCGCCTCGGTGAGTTCGTCCACGGAGGTGATCGACGACATACCGGACAGCGACATCGTCTCGAAGTGGTTGGGCGTCACGAAGGTCGCCTGCGGCAGCACCTGGGCCTTGAGCGCCTGGTCGGTGTCAAGCGCGGCGCCCGGCTCCTGACCCTTGCAGATCAGCACCGGGTCCAGGACGACGTGCCCAAAGCCCCGCTCGCGCAGTGCCCCGGCGACCGTCTCGATCGTGGCGGGAGTGCCGAGCATGCCGATCTTGACGACATCCAGCTGATCCGGACCATAGGCCGTGGTGATCGCCTCCAACTGGTCGGCGATCACCTGCGGCTCGACGGGCACGAAGCGGTGACCCCAGTCGGCCTTGGGGTCGAAGGAGACGATGCAGGTCAGGGCTACGGAGCCGAAAACGCCGTGCTGCTGGAAGGTCTTCAGGTCGACCTGGGCACCGGCGCCACCGGTGGCCTCGGAGCCGGCGATGGTCAGGGCGAGCGGAGGAGTCTGCATCCCCCGATCATCCCAGATGCTGCGGGGTGACCTGCTCTCCCTGGTACTCCACGACCTGACCGGGACGGATCTGCGTGCCGCGACGCATCACAATCTCGCCGTCGACACTCACCTCGCCGTTCTCGACGACCATCCGCGCCATCGCGCCGTCCTGGACGAGGTTGGCGAGCTTGAGCAACTGGCCGAGCCGGATCGACTCGTCGCGGATCGGGATCTGCTCGATGCTCACTGCTGCTCGTCGGCGGCGGAGCCAGAGCTCCCGCCGTCCTCACCAGCGGCAGCCGCATCCGCTGCCTCGTCGCCGCCGGCAGAGAACTCGTCCTCCAGACCGGGAGCAAGCAGGTTCTGATACTCCGGGTGCTCCTCGATATAGGACGCCACGAAGCTGCAGCTCGGACGCACCGTCATGCGGTTGGCGCGCATCTCGCGCAGCGCCTCCTCGACGAGGGCCTCACCGATGCCCTCGCCCTGGTGGTCGGGTTCGACGACGGTGTGCTGCAGGTCGGCGGTGCCACCGATGGTCTCGTAGGACAGGTGACCCACGACCTCCTCACCGCTGCGGGCTTCGAAGCGGGACTCGGCGGGCTGGTGCACGACGGACACGTTGCTCATGCGAGCCACACTATCGGTCGACGTCGGCCAGCGACCGGTCGATCCGTCACAGATCACCTCACAGCCAGGACAGGTGTGGTGCCAGCAGCGCGTAGCCGACGAAGGCCACCACATCCAGCAGCGTGTGCGCGATGACCAGCGGCATCACCCGCCGCGTCCGCGCGTAGACCCACCCCAGCAGCACCCCCATGATGATGTTTCCGATGAACCCGCCGAAGCCCTGATACAGGTGATAACTGCCCCTGATCAGCGCTGACGTCAGGATGATCGTCCAGGTCGACCAACCCGCCTGCGCCCACCGCGTGAACAGGTAGCCGACCATGATCACCTCCTCCAGCAGCGCGTTCTGCAACGACGCCAGGATGAGGACCGGGATCGCCCACCACACCTGGTCGAGGTTGGCGGCGGCGATCGTGGTGTTGATCCCGAGCTCGCGCGCGCCCAGGTAGAACGCCAGCCCGGGCAGCCCGATCGCGGCCGCCAGCACGGTCCCGCCGAGCAGGTCGCGGGCGGGGCGCGACAGGTCCAGTCCCATGACGCGACGGCCCGCGGCCCGTATGCCGTGTCCCACCGGCAACTCGCGCGCCAGCAGGTGCAGCGCGAGGAGGACGGGGACCAGGGCGATGGCGATGCCCGCGAGCTGGTAGGAGAGGTCGAGCCAGGGCCGACCGGGCGTGACGCTGGTGTTCATCGAGGTGGTCTGCGCAGAGAGCGGCGTCTCGGCGGTGAGTTTGCGGATGATCGACAGGATCGCCCAGACCGCGGACGCCCCGAGGCTCACGCCAAGGACCAGTGCTGTCTCGATCAGCAGCACCCGACGTGGCCAGGGGGTCGGCGGCACTCTCACGCGGTCAAGGTAACCCGAGCCACTGACAGGCATGGCTGATTGGCTGAGGTGCAGATACGGCTGTGCACGATCCGTGCCCTGACACCCGACACGCAACACCACATCTGCACAGTGCAGGACACGCCGGGGACACACGAGGGGAACGAGCCAAGGGGGAGCGAACCCAGAGAGTCAACCCAGGAGAGTCAACCCAGAAGAGTCAGCCGCGAGGGGTCAGTCGTCCCACTCATCGTCGTCGCACTCTTCCCACTCATCGTCGTCCCAGCACATGCCGGGTGGATTGACGGGTTGGGGTGCGGGCTGGACCGGCTGGGGGGCCGGCGCGGGCTGCGGGGCCGGCTGCACCGGCTGAACTGGCTGCGGGGCCGGCTGGACGCGGGCCTGAGCCTCCCGTTCGCGCGCCTCGCGCTCCGCCTTCTCGCGCTCCGCCTTCTCCTTGGCAGCCTTCTCCTTGGCAGCCTTGGCCTTCGCAGCTGCCGCGCGGTCGGCCGCCCGGGCCTCCTCGGCCGCGGAGATCACTGTCTCGGCCAGGCCCAGGCTCACCGTGTTGACGACCGCCAGCGCCGACCGAGACTCTTGGTCCGCCACCCGAGCGGCGTCTACCTCGCGCTGCAGGGTCTTGATCCCCTCACTGGTCGGCACCTTCGGAGCGCCACCGGCCAACCGCTCGGTGGAGGCCACGACCACCCCGACGCTCTCCCCGTCGTCGGAGGCATAGGTCGCCAGCCACAGCCAGATCGCCCCGACCGCCGCAGCGGCGAGGGCGAGGAGGGAGGCGAGCATCTTCATACGGGACAGGATGCCCCCCGCAAAGGAGAGGACGATGAGAAGCGGAGAACCGCCCCTCAGGGCACGAAGCGGTAGCCCACCCCTCGCACCGTGCTGATTCGCTCCGCGCCCAGCTTGCCCCGCAGATAGCGCACATAGACGTCGACCACATTGGACGCGCCCGTGACCTCATACCCCCACACCCGGTCGAGCAGCTGGTCTCGGCTGAGCGCCTGGCCGGCATGCTCGATCAATTCCCAGGCGAGCGCGAACTCGCGCACCGACAGGTCCACCGGCTCGCCGTCCACGGTCACCGTCCGCGCGGTCGCGTCCACCACCACGCCCCCAGCCGACACCTGATCGGTCGCGACGGCACCCGCCTCACCGCGCCGCTCCTCGGCCTGCCGCAGCCGCAGCCGGACCCGGGCGAGCAACTCCTCGACGCGGAACGGCTTGGCCAGGTAGTCATCCGCCCCGTGGTCCAGCCCCGCCACCGTGTCCTCGACCGAGTCGCGCGCGGTACACATGATGATCTGGACCGGCTCATCCATGGTCCGCAGCATCCGCAGCACGGTGAAGCCGTCCATCCGCGGCAGCCCCACGTCGAGCACGACGAGGTCGACGCCGCCGCCGGTCGCGGTCTCGAGCGCGGCGATGCCGTCGGTGACGATGGTCGTGCGGTGTCCCTCCCCGCGCAGCGCGCGATCGATGACGCGCGCGATCCCGTCCTCGTCCTCGGCGATCAGGATGTGGGCCATGCGGGGATTCTCACACGGCCCCGAGCTCGAGGCGTTCCGCGTCGGCCGGGAACCACAGCGTGAAGACCGAGCCGACGCCCTCCAGCGACTCGACGCTTGCCGCTCCCCCGTGCCCGGCCGCGATGGCCTGAACGATCGGCAGCCCGAGCCCCGAGCCCTCGGCCCGCCCCACATTCTCGGCGCGCACGAACCGGTCGAAGACCCGGGGCACCACCTCCGCCGGTATGCCGCGACCCTGGTCGCTCACCCGCAGCGCCAGATAGCTTTCGGCCGGGTCGGCACCGGCCGCGAGCGCCTGCCGCGCCTCTCCCCCGGCCTCGCCCTCGGGGTCGCCGTCGACCCATCGCGAGGCGATCTCGATCCTGGTCCCGGGCTCGCTGAACTTCACCGCGTTCGCGGCCAACTGCACCAGCGCCTGTATGACGCGTTGCCGGTCGACCTGGATCTCACCTTCGGCGTCGGTCCGGACCCGCCAGCCCCGGTCACCGATGGTGCTGATGCGGTCCATCGCCTCGATCGTCAGCTCGGTGACATCGGTGGGTTCGGGCTGGATGAAATCGGGGCGTTGGGCGCGGGCGAGCATGAGGAGGTCGTCGACGAGGCGCTGCATGCGGTCGACCTCGTCGAGGATCAGGGTGCGGGTCGCGTGCACGTCCTGCGGGTCCTCGGGGGTGAGCAGCTCGGCGTTGCCGCGCACGATGGTCAGGGGGGTGCGCAGTTCATGGGCGGCGTCGTCGAGGAACTGCCGCTGCTGCTGGACGCCCTCGTCGAGGCGATCGAGCATCCCGTTGAAGCGGACGGCCAGCTCGGCGACGTCGGTGTCGGCGGCCGGGACCTCGACGCGACGGGACAGGTCGTCGGCGCTGATCTCGGCGGCGGCCTCGCGCAGCTCGCGCAGGGGCCGCATCAGGCGACCAAGCACGATATGCCCAAGACCGACGGCGAGCGCCAGCGCGACCAGGGAGGTGATCGCGAACGTCCAGGCGCGGCGGTGGATCTCCTGCTGCTGGCTGCCGATGTCGTTGGCGATGACGAAGGTGCCGGTGCGGGGCTCACCGGGTAGGCGTACGTCGGCGGCCAGGACCCGCAGTTCCGTGCCCTGAGTGCGGACCGAGGTGATGCGGGCGCGGCCCTCGGGAAGCGCCATACCGTCCACGGCGGAGAGGACGTCGGGGTGGTTGATCTCGAAGTCGCGCTCGCCCCCGGACATGTAGAAGCGCTGCCCCTCGATCAGCGACATCATCGCCTCGTCCTCACCGGCCACGGCGGTGGACAGGGCGGCGTAGAAGAGGCCCTCGAGGTCGGTGAACGGCTCCCCACCACGGACCGGGCCGGCCTCGGCGATCCGCTGGAGCTCGGCGATCTCCTGGTTGAGCTCGGCCTCGACGCGGTCGCGGAGGGAGGCGTACTGGAGGGCGAAGGAGACCACGCCGGTGACGGCCAGGCCGAGCACCATGACAGCGGTGATGAGCACGAGCAGCCGCTGGCGCACGGTGCGCCCCTGCGGGGACCACCGTCGTTCGGCGGGAGGGCTCGTGAGCTCGGTCATGGTCCCTTCCTAGACTCAGGGACCATGGCGGACCCGCAGGATCACTACTACATCGCCCAGGGTGATGGGCGCTATCACCCTACCGAGCATGCGCAGGGCGCCTGGCAGCCCGAGGAACAGCACATGGCACCGATGAGCGGGCTGCTCATGCATGCGCTGGAGCGGCACGAGCCGCGGCCCGAGCTGCAGTGGGGGCGGGTCACCTTCGACATCCTCGGGATGATCCACCTGTCCGAGACGACCGTGCGGACCCGGACACTGCGGCCCGGCCGGACGATCGAGCTGGTGGAGGCGACCGCGTCGGCCGGGGGGCGCGACGTGGTGCGGGCGACGGCGTGGCGGCTGGCGCAGGCGGCGACGGGCTCGGTGAACACTACGCCGACGATGGAGTTGCCCGGGCCGGAGACGCTGGAGCGCTGGGAAGGCATGGACCACTGGGGTGGCGGCTTCATCCGGTCGCTGGACTTCCGGGCCGTGCCCGGTGGTGGGCCGGGCGCTCGGTCGGTGTGGGTCGGGACCGATCACCCGTTGGTGGCCGGCGAGGACTCGACCGCGCTGGCTGCCTGGGTTGGTCTCCTTGACACCGCCAACGGCATCGCGATCCGGGAAGATCCGCAGGAATGGCTCTTCCCGAACGTCGATCTGACCCTCCACCTGCACCGCCAGCCGACTGGCGGGTGGCTCGGGCTGAGCACCGAGGTCACCTGGGGCCCCTCAGGCCTGGGCCAGAGTTCCTCGGTGGCCCATGACATCAGCGGCCCCGTCGGCACCGTCCAGCAGGCCCTGACCATCCGCCCCCGCGGGTAGGCGCTCGCGCCCGCGCCCGCGCCTAATCGAGGCCCTCTCGCCCCGCGACGAAGCACGAACTCTCCCTCTTTCCGACCGGTCCCGCTCAGCTCCTGCTCCTGCTCCTGCTCCTGCTCCTGCTCCTGCTCCTGCTCCTGCTGGGACACCTCAGATCCACTTCCCTCCCGGCGTGTCTTGCACTGTGCAGATCTGGTGTTGCGTGTCGGGTGCCTGGGCGCGGATTGTGCACAGCCGGATCTGCACATTAGGACGCGGCGTCGGGAGCAGCCTCACTCTCCGGCTGCTCGCTGCTCGTTGCTCGCTGGGTGATCGACACTCCCCGACTGCCCGCCACTGCCCGACTCCTCCATGTCGATGAGCTGCCCCTCCGCGTCCCGGATGATGAGACGGCTGACGTCACGCCCGAGGTGGTGGTGCACCACCGCCTTCAACCTGTCGAGAATCTTCTCCGGACGCTTGCGGATGCTCGTGGGAGTCACGGCGACCAGCGGCACATCGTGCTCGAGATAGGTCGCATCGGCTTCGACCGTCTTGCTCCACAGGTCATGGCCCTGGTCATCCACTCCCGAGTGGTAGGTCCGGGAGTGGACTTGAACGACCACCCCAGCGTCGGGGAAGTAGCCATCAGGCGTGCCGATCCTGATCTCTTGATCCGATTCGCGGTCAAGGACTGAGAGGCGGACGTTCATGAGATACCGAGGCAGATCCCGGCATGCGTCCACCAAGGTGCCCAGTTCCACCTCAGGAAGACTCCAGGCACCGTCGTCGAAACTCTCCAGTCCCGCGTGAATCTCACCGAGATGGGGGCTTCGCCTCTGCTCCACCTCAGCCCGGAGCCGTTCGGGCGTCGTCAGTCCCTTCTGCAGGACCGCGATGGTGGCGGCGCGCAGGTCCGATCCGCGGAGCTCGTCGTACGCGGCAGCATCACACAGCGCACGAGCAGGGTCAGTGATCGCGACGCAGCCTCGGTGTGACTGCACCACAATCTCTCGTGCACTCCGCACGGTGCGCACGGAGAACTCGCCAGCCGCCGAGCGGGCACGACACGATGACGGCACGAGAAAGGTCCCGACTCCGAGATCGACCTTCACGCCATGGTGATGCAGCGCCAGGCTCCCCGTCAGGACAGCGAATCTGCCAGCCCATAGCGCAGCCGCAACGAGTCGATCATCGAAGTCCAGCGGCCCCAGGTGATGCATGAAGACGCCGGGCAGAACTTGTCGGATGCGACGCGACCGAGCGTGCCGGATCGCGTCACCCGTCCAGCCCACAGCTTTCAACTGCGCCGACGTCGCCAACCCCCGCTGGTTCTCAAGGATCGGGAACGCCGAGCGGGCCTGACCGGTCTTGGCGCCCCCGCGGCTCATCGTGCTCTTTCCGATCGTGAGGCTGGTACAGCTCACGTTTATCGGCTCCTCGCTGCTCGGCTCCTCGCTGCGGGGCTCATCGCTGGGCTCAGTCGTCATGCCCCCACCCTGCCGATCACGCTGAAGCCCTGCTGGACCCCTGTGGATAAGCGCCCTTCCCCCCTTGACGCGCGATCGCTTTCCTCCTGATGTGCGGATCCGGGTGTGCACAATCTGCGCCTAGGCACCCGACACGCAACACCAGATCTGCACAGTGCAAGACACGCCGGGGCGAGGTGGCTCGCTCTCGACCCGACACGGCAGAGGGCGCCGCAGGCCACATGACCCACGACGCCCCAGCGCCTCCCGCCCGCGAGCCTCAAGGCTCACGAGCACCATCTCAGGTGTCGCCGCCGCCACCCTCCTCAGCCGGCAGCGGCTCCTGCGGGTCAGCGCAATAGCTGAAGCCACCCTGCCGCCCGGCGTGGTACGACGCCTTCTCCCCATCGACCTCAAGCACCAGCAGCGCGCCGGGCACGAGCGCCTGGGTATACATCATCCCCGCCTCAGGACACCCCAGGCTCCCGTCGCGCCAGGTCACCTCGCGGTAGTCCACGATCTCCACCTCGGACTCCTCGACGCTGCGTCGCTGCGCCTCCGCGGCCACGGCCTCCTGCACCTCAGGCTTCTCAGCGACATCGCTGGGCACCTCGCCACTGGGCTCTCCGGTGGGCGAGGCGTCGTCATCCCCGGGCGGCGTGATCGAGGTAGGGCTGGGGCGTTCGGTGATGTCCACAGGGTCCTCCGTGGTCGGCTCAGCGGGCGCCGGGACGGTCGCCGCCGGCGCATCAGGAGTGGTGGTGGGCGTCTCGTCGGCGGCATCTCCGCAGGCCGAGAGCGTGAGCCCGGCGGCCAGGAGCAGGGCGACACCGAGGCGTCGTCGGCCGGTGGCGTGCTGTGCAGGGCGTGTCATCAGGACCTCCTCGCCCGATCGGTCAGCAACTGACGTCAGGTAGACGGTGATAGTAGGTGCGTGGTTCCCGATCCCCCACCCTACGCAGAAACGGGGCGCCGGTCCCCTGAACCGGCGCCCCGTCCCTGTCCCCTGTCTCGCGGTCGCGACCCCTCGTGACTGGTTCGTCGGGTGTCCCGTCCCGACACCTCATAGACGTCCCGGCGAGCGGAAACGTTGCGTCGATCTTCTGTGATCTGCATCACATTCCCGGTATGCCGTTTCCCCCGCCCCCCTGCACCCTCACCTTGCGGCCGGCTCGCCGTCCGGCACCATCGCCACCGCGCTCCGGTCCAGGCCCAGTCGGACCTCCTGGCCGACCTCCAGTCCAGGATCGTCACCGAGCGCCGAGACCGTCCCGACACCGGGCACCTCGACCTCCAGATGGACCGCGTCGGAGACCGCGACGGCCCGCTGGACGACCCCGCTCACGGACCCATCGACCACCACTCTCAGGGCCCGCCGCCGCAGGGCAGCGACCCCATCGACCGACTCCCCCAGCACGGACCGGGCAGCCTCTCCCTCGAGGAAGGTCTCGTAGCCGATGAAGTCGGCGACCGCGCGAGTGGCGGGGACACGCCATACATCGGCGGTGGCGCCCTCCTGGACCACCCGCCCGGCGAGCATGACCGCCATCCGGTCGGCGATCGTGAACGCCTCGTCGTGGTCGTGGGTGACGAGGACCGCGGTGGTGCCGGTCTCGACGAGGATCTCGCGGAGGTCGCCGGCGAGACGCTCGCGCAAGGACCGGTCGAGCGCCGAGAGTGGCTCGTCGAGCAGGAGGAGGCCGGGATCGGCGGCCAGCGAACGGGCCAGCGCGACCCGCTGCTGCTCCCCGCCGGAGAGCGTCGGGGTGCGGCGGTCGCCATAGCCGGGCAGGCCGACGAGCTCGAGGAGTTCGTCGACGCGCCGACCCCGGGCCGCCCCGGCGACCCCGCGCAGCCGCAACGGATAGGCGATGTTGTCCGCGACGCTGGCGTGCGCGAAGAGCTGCCCGTCCTGGAACATCAGCGCGAAGCCGCGCTTGTGCGTCGGCACCCCGCGCAGGTCCCGACCCCGCCAGCGCACCGACCCGGCGGTCAGGACCTCGAGACCCGCCACCGCCCGCAGCAGCGTCGACTTGCCACAGCCGGAGGGACCCAGCACGGCGAGCACCTGCCCCTCGTCAAGGCTGAGCGAGACGTCGTCCACCGCGACCGTCTCGCCGAAACGGACCGTCACATCATCGAGCTCGAGCATCAGGCACCTCAACTTCCATCGACACGATCACCATCAGAACGACCCCACCGCCCCCACGCGCAGCCGCTCGACCACGCCCATCACGACCACGGTCAGCAACGCCAGGATCACGCTGGCGGCGAGCGCCATCCCCAGGTTGTCGGCACCCGGGCGCGAGATCAGCTGGTAGATCACGACCGGGACCGTCGGCCGGTCCGGCCGGGCGAGGAAGGCGGTCGCGCCGAACTCCCCGAGCGAGACCGCGAAGGCGAACCCGGTCGCGGCCAGCAGGGGCCGGAAGAGCACCGGCGCCTCGGCCGTCCACGCCGCTCGCCACGGCCCCGCCCCGAGCGCAGCCGCCGCTTCGCGCTGGCGCGGGTCGATCGAGCGGAGCACCGGCGTCAGGGTCCGCACCACGAGCGGCAGCGCCACCATCGCCTGGGCGATCGGCACCAGGATCGGCGAGGTCCGCAGGTCCAGCGGCGGCCGGTCCAGGGTGATCAGGAAGCCGAACCCGACGGTCACCGCCGAGATCCCGAGCGGCAGCATGAACGCGCCATCCAGCGCCGCCACCGCCCGCCGCCAGCCGGGCGCTCGAGGCCGCCGCGACACCACGACCGCCACGATCAGGCCGAGCACCATCGCGATCACGGTGGCGTCGACGGCGGTGCGCAGCGAGTTCTCGATCGCCTGGGTCACGCTGACGCGCAGCGCATTGCTCGCCGACGGGTCGGTCAGCGCGCGGTAGTGCGCCAGCCCCCACCCCTCGCCCACGCGCAGCGACCGGACGACGAGCGAGCCGACGGGCAGGAGGACGAAGCCGACCGCGAGGGCGGTCACCACCAGGGCCGGTATGTCGTTTCTCCCCGGCCTCCGCGCCGCCGCCTGGGCGCCCACTCGGCGCAGCGAGGTTTCGCGGGCGGTGCGGGTGCGGGCGGCGATCCAGAGCATGATGACGACCGCGACCAGCTGGAGCACCGACAGCACCGCCGCTCCGCGCAGGTCCAGGAACTGCGTGGTCAGCAGGTAGATCTCGGTCTCGATCGTCCCGTAGCGCAACCCGCCCAGGGTGAGCACGACGCCGAACGCCGTGGAGCAGAAGAGGAAGACCAACGTCGCCGCCGAGACCACGGCAGGTGCGAGGGCGGGGAGGGTGACGCTGCGCCATACCTGCCAGGGACTGGCGCCCAACGCCGCGGCAGACTCCTCCGCCCGCCGGTCCAACCCCTCCCACAGCCCGCCCACGGTGCGGACGACGACGGCGAGGTTGAAGAAGACGAAGGCCATCAGGATCGGCACCCACGTCCCGTCCCACCCGAGGAAGCCCAGCGGGCCGCCCCGGGAGAGCAGCGAGCGGAACATCACGCCGACGACCACGGTCGGGAGCACGAAGGGCATCACCACGATCGCCCGGAGCAGCCCGCGGCCCGGGAAGCGCAGCCGGTAGAGGACGAAGGCGACCGGCAGCCCGAGGAGCAGCGTGAGCACCGTCCCGCCCGCCGCGCTGACCAGCGTGAACGTCAGGACGCGGAGGGTGCGGGGGCGACCCAGGACATCCGGGATGCCGCCCAGGTCGAGTTGGCCGTCCGGCAGGAACCCGCGGGCGAGCATGCCGCCGACGGGGAGGAGAAAAAAGACGCTGAGGAAGGCGATCGGGACCAGCGCGGCCAGCCCGAGCGCGACCCCCGGCGCCGTCAGCCGGTGGCGATGTCCGCCCACTCGCGCAACCAGGTCTCGCGCTCGGCCTCGATCTGCCGCGGGGGCACGGTGATCGGGGTCTCGGCGACCGCGGCCCACTGCGCCCACAGCTCGGGCAGCTCGACCTGGTCGTCGACGGGGAACATGTACATGTTGTCCGGAATCGAGGCCTGCACCTCGGCCGACAGCAGCCAGTCGACGACCGCCTGCGCACCCTCGGGGTTGGCCGCGCCCTCGAGGACGCCGGCGTACTCGACCTGGCGGAAGCAGGTGTCGAGCAGCGCGCTCGTTGTCGGCTCCCAGCCACCCTCGGGGATGGTGAAGGGCGGGCTGGAGGCGTAGGACAGCACGATCGGCCGGTCACCGTCGCCGCCGCCCGCGGTGAAGTCCACCGTGTAGGCGTCGGTCCAGCCGGAGGTGATCTTGGCCCCGTTGTCCATCAGCGCGCGCCAGTACGGCTGCCACTCGCCCTCGCCGTACGCCCCGACCGTGGCGAGCAGAAACGACATACCGGGACTCGAGGTGCTGGCGCCGGGGGTGACGAACAGGTCGCGGTACTGCTCCTCGACCAGGTCCTCGAGGTTGGTCGGCGGCTCGATCCCCTCGTTGGCGAACCAGGCGTTGTCGACGTTGACGCAGACGTCGCCGTAGTCGACCGGGGTCAGGTATGCCGCAGCCCCCTCCTCCAGCGCGTGCTCCTCCGCACCCTCGGGCAGGTCGGGCTCGTAGGCCGCGAGGACGCCCTCGTCGATGGCCCGGGAGGCGAAGGTGGTGTCGATGCCGAAGACGGCGTCACCGATCGGGCGGCCGGCGGTGAGGACGAGCTGGTTGGTCAGCGAGCCGGCGTCGCCGGAGGCCTGGATCTGCAGGTCGTAGCCGGTCTCCTCCTCGAAGGCGGCGACGAGGTCGTCCGGGACGGCGAAGGAGTCGTGGGTGACGAGGGTGACCGTGCCGGGGTCGGCGGGCGGCGCGGCCTCGGTGGTCTCCTCGGTGTCGCCCTGCCCTGCGGCGCCAGTGGTGGCGGTGGTGTCGGTGTCGTCGGTGTCACCGGGTGCCGCCGTGCCCTCGGCGACATCCTCGGTCGGGGTGGGGACCGAGGCGGGGGTGGGGGTGGACTCGCTGTCGCCGCTACCGAGCGTGCAGGCGCTGAGCGCGAGAGCGCTGGCCAGGCAGAGGGTGAGGGCAGAACGGGCTGGGTGGGTGGTGCGCATGGGTGTCGGCCTCCTGTCGACTTCCTTCGCCGGTGCTAGCCGGAGCAGGTTCTAGGGTCTGCGGCGGGTGCCGCACTCTCAGCGCCGGGGCGCTCCCCTGTCGTTTCGTGCCCTCGACCCTACCTGGCCTGTGGCAGGATCGGACACATGGGCAATATCGTCGCCAAGGTCCTGACCGCCGGAGCCGCGGTCGCCGCCAGCTTCATCGCCAGGAAGGCCACTGACGGCACCTGGCAGTTCGTGACCGGCAAGGACTCCCCGCAGAACCCTGAGGACCCGGACATCGACATCAAGGAGGCCATCGCCTTCGCGGTGCTCTCCGGTGCGCTGATCGGGTTGGCCCGAATGCTGGCCAACCGCGAGACCACCAAGCTGGTCGCCAAGGGCTCGGGCAAGTCCTCCGCGCAGGTGGGTGACGAAGCTAACGCGTGAGCCGGGTCTGGTTCGCCGCTCCACTACCACAGGTCTCACACGATTCACTGGTGCCACACCGGCACCTTGCGCAACCTGAGCACTGTCTGGGAGCATCGACGGGTTGACCGACGCCCTGACACCCCTGTGAGGATCGATCCATGTCCCGTCCCCGCCCGCCCGAGGCGGTCGTGCGCCTCCTCTGGGCCCTGGGGGACGCCATCACCTGGTTCGTCGCGGTCGTCTTCACCGTCTGGATGCGCTTCCAGTACGACCTCGAGCGGGCTCTGGTCCCCAACACCTGGATCGTCGCCGGCTCCGCTGCGCTGATCCACATCCTCGCCGGCCTCATCCACGGCCCCTATCTGGTCAAGCACGTGCGCGCCTCCTTCGAGGAGGTGATCGCCGTGGCCAGGGCCGCCTTCCTGACCGCCGTCGCCCTGGGAGTCTGGGCGATCTTCCTGCAGCCCTACGTGGTCCCGCGGTCGGTCCCGGCCGTCGGCGGCGCCGTCGCGCTGACCCTGATGATGGCCGGCCGCTTCGTGGTCCGTGCCTACCGCTCCCGCAAGGCGGTGCGCCGGGAGGTCGATAACAACGTCATCATCTACGGCGCCGGTCGACCCGGCTCCCGTCGACCCGGCCCCGCTCGAGACCGCCCCAGTGGACCCCGCCCCGGTCGAACCGGCACCGGTCGAGCCTTCGCCCTACGTCCCGCCGGCCCCCACGCAGCCGCCCTACACGCCTCCCCCCTACACCCCGCCGCCGTGGACGCCGCCGCCCTGGACGCCGCCCCCGACCGAGCCCGACCCGACCGAGCCCGCACCCACGGATCCTCCGACCGAGGAGCCGAGCGACCCCATACCGACCGACCCCATACCGACCGACCCGGTCGACCCGGGCACCCCCGTCGAGCCGACCCCCTGAGCCCTCCCCCATGCGGATCCTGCTGCTGACGCACTACTACCACCCTGAGCTGGGGCCGCCCCAGCTGCGGTGGTCGGCCCTGGTGCGCGACTTCGTCGCGGCGGGCCACGAGGTGCACGTCGTTGCCCCTCCTCCGCACTACCCGTCCGGGAAGGCGATCGGCGCCGCGGAGGCCCACGACGTGGGCGGCACCCACCTTGGCCAGCACGGGGAGACGGTGCACCGGGTCCGCTGGCGCGAGCACGACGGCAGCGCCCTGACCACGCTGGTCGACCAGTGCCTGTCGGCCGCTGACGGGGTGCTGACCTCGTGGCGACGCCGTCGCCAGATCGCCCCCGACGTGGTCGTCTCGACCGTCCCGGCGCTGCCGACCATGGGGGCCGGCTTCCTCGCCTCCCGCCTGCTCCGCGTCCCGTGGGTCTTGGAGATGCGGGACGCCTGGCCAGACCTGGCTTCCGACGCCCGCAACCCCGGCCGGGCTCTCAAGCAGCAGGTCAGGTGGTATGCGGTCGGGGCCGCCGCCCGCGGCGTCACCTTCCTGCAGCGACGGGCCGACGTCGTGGTCACCACCACGGACAGCTTCACCCAGACCCTCGTGCAGCGCGGGCTGCGCCGCGTGAGCACCGTCCGCAACGCCCACCACCCGGTCCCCGGCCTCCAGGAACCGGGCTCGACCGAGCGCCGCGGCTGGGCACCGGGCGACCCGCTGCACGTGGTCTACGTCGGCACCGTGGGTCGTGCCCAGGACCTGGAGACGGCGGTCCGCGCCCTGGCCCTGGCCCGCGCCGCGGGGGCCGACGTGCGGATGCGGGTGCTGGGCACCGGTGCACGCCTGCCGCTCGTCCGGTCGCTGGTCGCCGAGCTGGGTGCCCCGGTGGAGCTGCTGGGTCACGTCCCTCGCTCGGAGATCTACGCCCACTACCAGTGGGCCGACACCCTGCTCGTCAGCCTGCGCGACTGGAAGGGACTGCACAAGGCCGTGCCGTCCAAGCTCTACGAGGCGCTCGCCCTGGGGCTACACGTCTCGGGCATGGTGGCCGGCGAGACGGCCGACATCATCGAGGCGACCGGCGCCGGCTTCGCCGTCGCGCCCCGCGACGAGGCCGCCCTGGCCGAGCAGTGGGTCGCGCTCACCCGCACCGGCACCCACCCCGACCGGGACCGGATGCGCGCCTGGGCCGCCGAGCACGCCTCGGAGGCCGGCACCGGCGACACCTACCTGGCCCTCCTGCGCAGCCTCGTCCCCGCCCCGCGCCACCAGGCGGCTGCCCGATGACTCCCCGCATCCCCGGGATCACCCAGCGCGGGCAGCACCTCCTCGCCGCCGTCGGCACGGTCGCCGCCATGGCCCGCGACGACCTCACGTGGCTGACCGTGCAGGCCGGGCGCAAGCTGCCGTCCGCGGCCAGGTCGCGGCTCGGCTCCCGCGCCACCAGGTCCACCGGGGTCCTCGGGGCCTGGGGCGAGCTCATGCTCGACCACCCGAAGCGCGCCCGCGCGCGTCTCGCTGCCCTCCCCCGCTCCGGCAGGCTGGCGGCCACGCTGTCGGTGCACGCCGGCATCGCACCAGGACCGCAGGCGCCCGCTGCCCAGCGCGCCCGCTGGGCCTGGCTGACCGGAGACCTGCAGCAGATCCGCGACCTCCTGGCCACGGACGACCTCCCCACACGTGTCCGCGCCCGCCTGTCCGGGGACCTCGAGGCCCTCACCGGCGGTCCGCGCCCGCTTCCCAGGGCCACCAGGGACTGGCCGGTGGGTGACGAGCCCGGCGCCACCGACCAGCACCGCCCCCTGCACGTGCTGACCAACTCCCTGCCCTGGACCCGGTCCGGCTATGCGTTGCGCACCCACGCGATCCTCACCGCCCAGCGCGCCGCCGGGATGGCCGTGGCAGCCATCACGCGGCCGGCCTACCCCGTCTCGATCGGCAAGGTCCTCACCACGGACGTGGACGTGGTCGACGGCATCGCCTACCACCGCTGCGTCCCTGCGGGGCTGCCCCCGGGCGAGGCCCAGCGGGTGGACGTCTGGGCTGAGCACATCGTCCGGCTCGCCGCGGAGCACCGGGCCACGGTCATCCACTCCACGACGCACTACCCCAACGCACTGGCCGCACAGGCGGCCGCCCGCACGCTCGACCTGCCCTGGGTGCACGAGGTCCGGGGCCAGCTCGAGCGCACCTGGGCCTCGGGCCGACAGCGCCACGGCGACCCGGACCCTTACGGCAGCGAGCGCTACACCGCCTGGCGCCTGCGCGAGACCGAGCTGGCCGCCCAGGCCGACCACGTCATCACCCTCTCGGAGGTGATGAAGGCCGACCTGGCCGAGCGGGGCGTCGACCCCCACCGCATCACCGTCGTGCCCAACGGCATCGACCCCGCCCTCCTCGAGCGCAGCATCGAGCCCGCCGAGGCTCGGCGCCGGCTCGGTCTGCCGACCGACGGCTTCTGGGTGGGTGCCGTCTCCTCCGTCGTCCACTACGAGGGCTTCGACACTCTCCTGGACGCCGTCGCCCTCGCCCGCGAGCAGGGCCTGGATGTGCGGGTCGCCATCGTCGGGGACGGCCTCGCCTGGCCCGGGCTCAAGGAGCAGGCCGCGCGACTCGGCATCGCTGACCATGTCC
The DNA here is from genome assembly GCF_050261105.1 of Ornithinimicrobium pulveris. GTDB lineage: Bacteria > Actinomycetota > Actinomycetes > Actinomycetales > Dermatophilaceae > Ornithinicoccus. The sequence continues at coordinate 2,958,907 of NZ_CP189837.1, forward strand.
TGCTCCCCGGCCGTCTCCCCAGGCAGGAATCCTTGCGTTGGCTCGATGCCCTCGATGTCGTCGTGGTCCCTCGCCACGACCACGAGGTCACCCGCCTCGTCCCGCCGCTCAAGGTCGCCGAGGCCATGGGTGCCGGACGCCCCGTCATCGCCTCTGATCTCCCCGCACTGGCGGAACTGGTGCGGGACGGACAATCAGGCCTACTTGTTCCCCCTGGGAAGGCATTGGGCCTGGCAACGGCCCTGGCCGCCTTGACCGACGCGAACAGGCGCCGGGCTCTCGCAAGCCTTGCCTGCAAGCATGCGTCCGAGCTGACCTGGACTGGCCTCGTGCGCCGTCACATCCTCGCCTATGCATCGATCCCGGGTCGTGTCGTGCCTAGCGTTTCAGGCGGCACGCGAGAGGATGGAACGCCATGACCTCCGGCCACCCCACCGCCCCCGAGACGGACCGTCCGCTCCGCCCGGTGGGTGGACGACCGCCGCTGCTGGACTACCTGGAGCAGACGTGGCGTCGTCGCCACTTCATCTACGCCGACTCCAAGGCCCGTGCCTTCTCCGGGCACCGGGACATGCTCCTGGGCAACGTGTGGCTCATCGGCGTGCCCGCACTGCAGGCGCTGGTCTTCTTCATCATCTTCGGCCTGATCCTGAAGACCTCTCGCGGCATCGAGAACTTCCCCGGCTTCCTCGTCATCGGCATCTTCCTCTTCCAGTTCACGATGACCTGCCTCAACCAGGGCGTGCAGTGCTTGCAACAGGCCCGGGGCCTGACAACGGCCTTCTCCTTTCCCCGTATGGCCATTCCGCTGTCGGTGATCACGCGGGAGACGCTCTCGATGATCCCCGTCCTGACCACCCTGGCCATCCTGCTGCTCATCCTGCCGCCCGGCACTGAGATCACCTGGACGTGGCTTCTCTTCCCGCTGGTCTTCGTCCTCCAGATCATCTTCAACTTCGGCCTGACGCTCTACGTGGCGCGGCTAGGCGCAACCGTCCCCGATGTCCGGCACGCGGTCAGTTTCCTGGCGCGCTTCTGGTTCTACACCTCCGGCGTCTTTTTCGCCGTGGAGCGTTTCGTCTCAGAGGGATTCTGGCTTGCGGTGATGCAGAACAACCCGATGTTCATCGTGCTGGACATGTCGCGGGACCTGCTCCTCTACGACACCCTTCCCGAGGGCCGCTCCTGGGTGATGCTGACCGTCTGGGCGCTCATCACCGCCACCTTGGGGCTCTGGTACTTCTGGCAGGGGGAGGAGACCTATGGCCAGGAGTGACAGCCGCACGCCCACCGTCGTCGTCGACAACGTCAGTAGAAAGTTCCACGTCGAGGTCTCCCGCCCCGAGGCGAAAAGCCTGGTTGGCCGCCTCGCGAACTCCTTGACTCCGCGGCCGACCGTCACAGTGCACGCACTGCGCTCGGTGTCCTTCGTTGCTTACTCCGGTGAGTCGATCGGGCTACTGGGCACGAACGGCAGCGGCAAGAGCACCTTGCTGCGGTTGATCGCAGGACTGGACGTCCCCACGCGGGGGTCGGTCAGAGCCATCTCCCAGCCGCTCCTCCTGGGTGTCGGCGCAGCGCTGCAGCCAGCACTGTCAGGCCTGGCGAACGCCCGGCTAGGGCTGCTAGCCCTGGGCTTGACCCCGGACGAGGTCGCCGCGACAGTCCCGAAGGTGCTGGAGATCGCCGGCATCGGTGATGCCATCGAGCGACCCATCCGGACCTACTCCTCCGGGATGGCCTCACGCCTGCGCTTCGCCATCGCCGCGGCGGCTGAACCGGAGATCCTGCTCCTGGACGAGGTCCTGGCGACCGGTGACGCAGCCTCGGTGCAACGGGCGGAGGCACGGATGGACGAGATCCGTTCCCGGGCCGGCACGGTCTTCCTCGTGACCCACGCCGCCCAAACCATCGAGGAGACCTGCACGAGAGCACTCTGGCTGCATCAGGGCCAACTCGTCATGGACGGGGAGGCGCAGCCCGTCGCCCGCACCTACCGCCTCTGGGCGTGGAAGGTGGCAGAAGGAGATCACGTCGCCGCGGACAAGATCCTGCGGGAAGTACTCGAAGGGTCGGCACCGGTTGAACATGCGAAGCGGAAGGAGGACAGCGACATTGACGGCTCCGACGGATCGCCACCGCAGTGGAGTGTGCGCGCAGGTGCCGCCGCGGGCCGCGTTGAGGCGTCGACCAGTGGGCTGCCCCCGCACATGGCCGTGGCCTTCTACCTTTATCGAGGGGCTGAGATCGCCGACCGTACCCCCTACAAGAAGGGCGGACATCGGGTGACCTTCACCGAGGTTCCGCCAGGGAGTTACCGAGTACGCGCCTTCGCCCGTCTCCGCCCGGGGGCAGCAGCCCAGACGGAGTCCAGCGAGACGGTCACCGTAGGCTGACCTGCCACCACATTCTGGACGTGAGGATCTCATGGGTACGCCTGCGGCACGCCGCGTCGAGCTGAGGAAGCTGCTGGACGAGGGCACGGCCTTCGGAGGCCTGGTCCAGAGCAGCACCGAGCTGCACCCTGGGATGCGCCTCGACATGCTCTTCCGCCAAGGTCCGCCCGAGGCATCGCAGCTGCTGGTTCTGCTCCCGTCCGCCCAGTCCCGGGCGACCCGTAGCAACCCAATTTTTCACCGGTGGAGCTGGGAGAGGCATTTCCCGGACCAGCACGTGATCGCGCTGAGCGACCCCGCGCTCTACCTCTCCGAGCAGGTTCTCGGGGGGTGGTTCATGCATCCGGACGCTGACCTGGTCGAGGCAGCTAGCGCGGTGATCAGGAGGTTGGCCGCGAGCCTTGCCGTGCCCGAGGACCAGGTCGTCCTTTTCGGCTCTTCCATGGGAGGCTTCCTGGCGATGATGCTGGCCGCGCATGTGCCAGGGGCGAGTGCGGTGGCCGAGATCCCGCAGTTCGATATGCGCCGTTACGAGTTCCCCTCCACCCTGCGAGCCATAGAGACTCACCAGCTCAACGGGCGGAGCATCGATGAGCAATTCGCCCTCCACCCCGCCCAGGTCAGCGTCGTTGAACGCTTCCGGCGGGCCGGCCACGTCCCGAGCCTCAGCGTCCTGACCAACACCGAAGACGTCACGTTCCTCGAGGCGCCTGCTGTGATCCAGGAACTCTTGTCTCACGGGCAGCTCAAGGCACACCACGGTGAACTGACCGTGAGCGTGGTGCCCGACCAGCCAGGCCACACCGCCCTGGACCATCCGCAGGTTCGCGCTGCACTCCGTGGTGCCCTCACCGCCGCACACGTCAGAGGCCTGGGGAGATTCACCGAGCCACCTGTCGCCGCCGAGACGGAGGCGGCTGGCCATCAGCCGCTGGCTCCCCAGGAGGTCTTCTACCCGGGCTTCTCGTCCACCCCTGACGCTTCAGCCCAGGTGCTGCGTGGAATTGTGGACATCAAGAGCACAGTCGCCACGGGGCATGTCTACATCAACGGTCCGATGATCCCCTGGACCCATCGGGACGGTGAGTTGGTGAGCACCTTTACCCACGAGCCGCAGGCAGACCTGCAGTTGGTGATGATCTACTACGGCCCGGACCGGCAGAAGGTCGGGCACCACTTCATCAAGCCGGGCGACGACCAACCCCATACCGTCCCGTCCGACACTGCCTTCGCGCGAGCAGCGATCCGCCTGCACACTCGTGGGGAAACCCGGCTCCGGCTCTTTCGCAGAAAGTCCTAATGTGCTGGCGACGGGTCGACGACGTACCACGACAGCGCGCCGTAGAGATTGCTCAGAGCGCGATAGATCACTCGGTGACCGGGGGGCCGCTGCAGATACTTGTTGAGGAGGGTCAGGTTGAGGACCGACGCCAGCTCGTCCCTCGGGACTGAGCCCAGCAACTCGGGCAGCTGACGCTGGACAATGTCGTAGGTCACCATGAGACGCGGCTGCATCCCCAGCTCCCTGGCACGCCGGACCTGTTCCTGATTCGGGGACGGAAAACTCCAGCCCAGGCGGGCGGTGTAGGGAATGTGCGGTGGGCGGGGATGCACGACCGGTGCACCCTTGGGCAGTTCCGCCCTGGGGACTGCACCGCGCAGATCCTCATAGGTGCCCGCGTAACGCTCCCGGTCGAAAGGCATCGCGGCAAGGTTCGGTGCCAGTTCGCGCAGGAGGTCCAGGCCGAGGACGTTGGCGTTCCGCTCCTCACCGGGCATCGACAGCGCGACTCTCCCCGCTGCCACACTGTAGAGAGGGTCGAACCGGTTGGAGGAGTGCGAGAGTACCCGGGAGATCTCTCCCACGAAGAACCTGTTGCGCTCGGTCATATAGAGGTAGTCAAGGACCGCGTCCGAGCGCACCCCGCGCTCGACCCCGGTGTCCACCCGCTTCTGTAGCGCAGCGACCAGCTGTCGCTTGTGCCCCGGGGCGAGGATGCACATCTCGTCGCGCCGCCCCATGCTGAACTGGCCGAACATGTGCTCGGCCAACTCATCGCCCGGCATGGTCGCAGGGCGCCCCTGGTTGTAGAAGGAACGGAGGAACTCCCCGTAGCCGCCACTGAGGACCATGGAGGAGACCGGCACTGCCCACGTGGTGGCGAGGGTGGACAAGGCACCGGAGGTCGCCTCAAGGGTGCCGACCATGGACTCCTGCCACGAATCTGCCTGATTCTGCTCGGCATAGCCGCTCCACGAGGTCATCTCCAGCGCCAGACCGGAGCAGATGCCGCTTGCGAAGTCGTAATCGGGGTCGCCTGGACCACCCATGCAGTAGTAGAGGAATCGGTCACCGAGATCTGCCTGTCGAAGGGCGGCAGCCACCAACCGCGAGTCACTGCCGCCGGTGAGGTGGCAGATCCGTGTCTCCACTGGGTGGTTTGCTGCGGATCTGACGTTGGTCAGGAAGTCCTCCCGTGCCTCCGCCTTACCAGTCTCGTAGTCCCCCACCGGTCCGGTGAGCTGGGCCGTTTCGGGATAGTCGAGATAGGTGGCACCGTCCGGGCCAACCTTCACCCAGGTGCCTGGGTCGAGCACCTCCACACCTTCGTATGGCGTGAGGCCAAGACCGCCGCTTCCCGTGGCGACCAGGAGCGCCAGGTAGCCCAGGGACTTTCGGACCGTGATGCCCAGGTCGGCTGCGACGCGGACGAGCAGGGCGAGGTCGGAGGAGATCAGCTCGGTCTGCCCTGCGGCCAACCGGTAGACCAGCCCAGAGCCGAGAGGGTCCGGCAGGATGACAACTTCGCCCGAGGCGTTGCGCAGATAGAGCGTGAGGGAGCCACGGACCGAGGACCCGACCTCGACTGGCGCGACCGAGCCAGCGCCACCCAACGCGGCGGCCAGGTCCTCGCTCGTGCTCACGAACCTCCCCAGCACCGTTCCCGACCCGTGAACCCCGAGATCCTGGCCGCTGCTGCCTCCCGCTCCCGCAAACCAGACCCTGCCGCTGAACCGGGAGCCGGGATGCGGCTGCACCCCAGCGACGACGACCGGCGCTTCCCTCATAGCGCCCCATCCTAAGAGGCGTCTAGGATGGCTCGGGGCTGTCAGGCACGACAAGGAGTTCGACATTGCATCCGGACGAAGTCAGGGACGCCCGCCAGCACGAGGAGCAGGTGAAGGCCGAGGTCACCGAGGACCCGGAGGGCCTCTACACCGAGCTCTTGGCGCTCCGCGGGAAGGAAAGGCTCCTCCGGGCCGAGGCCGACGCTCTGCGGTCCGAGCTGGGCAGGATCCGCAAGGATGCCGAGGCCAGGCCTGCACTGACCCGGCGACTCGGGACCGCGAACGCGGCCCTGGACGCCTACCGGGTGGAGAACCGGCGGCTCAAGGCTGACCTGGCCCGCTTGCGCCGGTCCCGCGCCATCCGTCTCAGCAGGGCTCTGACCAGGCCGCTGGCACCGATCCGCAACTTCGGGACGAACCGCCCCGGCTCGTCGGGCGCCGAGGCTCAGCCCGCCCTCGTCACACCAGAGACACCACCGTCGTCGGAGGACAAGACGCTCTGGGAGAAGAAACCATCGGAGTGCACCTACGACGAGCTCAAGCTTCGGCTCGACACCCGCCCCAGCACCGAGGCGCTGGGGCACGTCGTCAACAGGGCCTGGTTCACGCACGGCCTCATCGACGAACCAGCCGCCCTCCTCCAGGCATGGCCCGACCTCGCCGATGGCCTGACCGGTTCGGTCGCCGCCATCGCAGGCCGCATCCGAGGCGCCCGGCGTCTCGAGGATGTGGCTAACTGGATCCCGAAGCGATCCCCTGGCATCGCCTACATCGCCGAGCGCGATCGGCTGATGTACTGCGTGCACTCCACGCCCGTCTACAACTCCAACGGCTACTCGACCCGGACCAGGGGAGTCGCGGCAGCGCTGACGGCACAGGGCGTGGAGGTGCGCGTCGTCGCCCGCGCCGGCTATCCCTGGGACGCCCGCACCGACAGCCGTGCACCCGAGCTGAAGCGCAGCGTCACCACTCTGTCGGACATCGACTACGTCCACCTACCGGGGCCCCACGAGGGCCGGGACCCGCATGACCACGTGATCCAGCAGATGGCAGATGCCTTCGTGCGGGAGGCCCGCCTCTACCGGCCCTCGATGATCCAGGCCGCGTCGAACTACCGCACGGGCCTGGCGGCCCTCATCGCAGCACGACGGCTGGGTCTCCCGTTCGTCTACGAGGTCCGCGGTCTCTGGGAGCTCACCGAAGCCTCCGGTAAGCCGGGATGGGACGAGAGCGACCGCTTCCGGATCACCAAGACACTGGAAACGCTGGTCGCTCGCGAGGCCGACCATGTGCTGGCCATCACCGCAGAGGTGGCGGCGGAGCTCGTCCGTCGAGGTGTCGACGAGGACCGGATCTCGCTCCTGCCCAATGGCGTGGATCCCGATCAGTTCATGCCGCTCTACCCGGACCTCGAGCTCCGCAAGAGGTTCGGCCGCTCCCCTGCCGAAGGGAGCGAGCTGCCGGCCATCGGCTTCGCCGGCAGCATGGTCGCCTACGAAGGCCTCGACCTCCTGTTGCAGGCCTCCCAGATCTTGGTGGAGCGCGGCATCCCTCACAATGTCGTGCTGGCGGGGTCCGGCCCGGTCGAGCAAGATCTGCGGCGGACGGCGTCCGAACAGGGGCTCGACCACGTCACCTTCCTCGGCCGCCTACCCTCCGGCGCCATCCCTGCCCTGCTCAGCAGCCTCGACGTGGTGGTGTGTCCCCGTCGCTCGACGCTGATCACCGAGCTGGTCTCCCCGCTGAAGCCGCTTGAGGCCATGTCGACAGCCCGGGCGGTGGTCCTCTCGGACGTCGCTCCGAACCGCTCGATCGCCGGTGAGGACGGCAAGCGCGCCGTCCTCCACGCCTCCGACGACGCGACCGCCCTCGCCGACGCGCTCGCCCCTCTGCTGGAGGATGCCGACGTCCGCCGGGCACTCGGTCGCCACGCCCGGAGGTGGATCAGGCAGGAGCGGTCCTGGGCGGCACTGGGAGAAGATGCGCTGGCTGCGCACCGGGCGGCGGCGCGGCACTACGCGGACTCAGCAACTGAGTCCTTGCGCCTCTCGGACCTACGTGTGGCTGTCGTCGCTGACGAGTTCACGACACGGACGTTGGCAGCGGAGGTCCAGGTGACCTCGCTCGGGCGCACGACCTGGCCGGCTCAGCTCGACGAGGTGCAGCCCCACCTTGTGTTCATCGAGTCCGCCTGGGACAACCACGGGGAGTGGCACCGAGGCGTCGGCTACTACTCGACCGAGGAGCACGCGGACTTCCAGGCCCTGGTGGATGAATGCCGGGACCGGGGGATCCCCACGGTCTTCTGGAACAAGGAGGACCCGGTCCACTTCGACAGGTTCGTGCGTGCCGCAGCGCAGTGCGACCACGTCTTCACCACTGACGCCAACATGATTCCCCGCTACCTGGCTGCGGCGGAGCACACGCAAACCGCCTCCGCCCTGCCCTTCTATGCCGCGCCTTCGATCCACAACCCCCTGCCGGGCACCATGGAGTTCCGTGGCGGCACCAGCTACGCAGGGACCTTCTATGGGGACCGATTTCCGCAACGCAGCGAGGAGCTCGCGCGTCTTCTCACCGAAGCCGCTCCTTTCGGACTCACCATCTACGACCGCCAGGCCGACAACCCAGACTCCCCCTATGGTTTCCCCGCGCACCTCCAGCGGCACGTCGTCGGTGCACTCCCCTACGCGCAGGTACTGGACGCCTACAAGGCGCACACAGCCAATCTCAACGTCAACTCCGTCGCGGACTCTCCCTCCATGTTCTCCCGCAGGGTCGTGGAGGTCGCAGCCAGTGGCGCCATTGTCCTTAGTGCTCCAGGTCGAGGCATCACCGAGACCTTTGGGTCGGCCATCGCCTGCTCTGACAACCCCCAGGACTGGCGGGCCTGGCTCCGAGCCTGGACGAAGGACCCTGAGGCTCGCCGCCAGGAAGCCTGGCTCCAGATGCGCACGGTCCTGCGGTCTCACACGGCCGCTACCGCTCTGACGATCGTGGCCCGCACAGCCGGCGTCCCTGTCACCGCTACGGGCCTCCCTCCCTACGCCGCTGTAGTGGATGACACCACCCCGGCCATGCTGGACGCAGTGGCCGCACAAAGCGTCCTCCCCGAAGTGCTCTACGTCCCTGTGGAAAGTCTCGACGAAGCACGGCAGCACCTAGGCAATCAGGTGACAGTCCTCACGGACGACCCCAGCGATGGCCCATCTGACCAGGTGGTCCGCTTCGGCTCGCGACCCGACCGGACTACTGCCGAAGACCTTCTCCATGCCCTCTCCTGGAGGGACTGGGCATGGGTCTCTCTTGACGAAGGCGAGCCCGGCGATTTGCCATATGCCCGTCCTTCAGGCATATCTGCTCCAGTCAACGGCACCGTCTTGACGAACCACGCTGCCCATAACCTCGAGGGAGTCGAAGTCTCCCGGACAAGCACCCGCCCTCCGAGCCAGCACGATCCGGAAGTCCCAGACGATGGGGTGCCCTCCCTCGAGGGGACCCGGCTTCTCATCGCCGGACACGATCTAAAGTTCGCCGGACATCTCATCGATGCGGCCAAAGCCGCTGGTGCCACCGTCACCATTGACAAGTGGCAAGGTCACAACCAGCACGACGAAACGACCTCTAGGCAACTCTTACAGGATGCCGACGTCGTCTTCTGCGAATGGGGCCTTGGCAACGCGGTCTGGTACTCCCACCACCTCCAGCCTCACCAGCGACTCATCGTGCGCGTCCACGCCCAGGAACTTCGCGGCCCCTACCTACGCCAGATCGCTCACGACCGAGTAGACCACTTCGTCTTCGTGGGCCAAACCGTGATGGAATCCGCCGTTTCCAGCCATGGAATCACCAGACAAAAGTCTTCCCTGATCCCAAACGGCGTAGATGCCGAGAGAATGCGACTCCCCAAGCACCCTGTTGCGGCACACACGCTTGGCCTCGTTGGAGCCATCCCAAAATCAAAACGGCCAGACCTCGCTCTCGACCTCCTCGAGAGACTACGTCTCCACGATAACCGCTATATACTGCGCATCAAGGGCCACCGACCCGAGCACTATCCATGGCTCAGAGACAATGCGGAAGAATCAGCGTATTACGAAAGACTGACGGCACGAATCAAATTCCTTAACAGGAGACACCACGGCTCCGTTATCTGGGACCGGCACGGCAACGACATGGACAGTTGGTTCCAGAATGTTGGGATCGTGCTTTCACTTAGCGATCACGAGTCCTTCCACTACAGTATCGCGGACGGTGTCGCCTCGGGCGCATATCCGGTACTACTAACATGGCCGGGAGCGGATAACATTTACCCGCATCAGTGGCTGCACTCAGACTTAGCAGAAATCGCCCAAAGTATCAGGAACATGGGAAACCCCGAGGGAGCCCAGAACCTCCTCGCAAAGCATTCCCTCACAAGAACGACGCAAGCACTCCTAGGACTCCTGACGCCTTCCACTTCCCACGACGACGTATAGGCAGGATCTCATTGAACCACATTGCATTCTCTTTAGACCGACACACGACCACCGAAATAACGCTCCAAGCCCAGACGCCTACGGTGGACCACCCACTGCACTTCAAGTTCAGCGAACCTATGAGGGTACCCACTTCCTATGTTGGCCTAGCGGCCGCTGCTTTATGCGGCCAGGCTTACCAATCAATCGACCTAAACTTCCCGGTGCAGCAAGACGTGGCCGAAATCATCTCCCGTTTTTCGCAGGCTAACCTTAAGACAGGTGGAAACGAAAGCATCCCTGACAAGCCCCGAACCGGGCATCTCCTCAGTTTCAGCGGCGGATTCGACTCTCTCGCTGCCCTGGCACTTATGCCCCCCGACACACATCTGGTATCAATCGACTTCGGAGGCCACTTCGCGCGCGAGCGTGACTTCTTTAACGATTTCTCGCCCCTGGTCATTAGCACCAACATACGAACCACCCCTCTAGTTAATCACAGCTGGGCATTCATGAGCATAGGCGCCCTCCTGGCAAGCCACCACACTTCAGCGAAGTACCATTCTTTCGGCTCTATCCTCGCATCTAGCATAAACACACCCCCGCCGCCTGGAACATTCTCACTGATCCGAGCCAGCAAGATGATCGGCGCTGACTACGTCCGCGGGATCACAGAGGTGGGCACTGTCATGATCATTCTCCGACAATACCCACACCTCCTCCGCAAATCTCTGGACTCGCTCGCCTCGCCAGAGGACGAAAAAGCTGTCCGCAAACGTCTCCTTACGCTCGGCGTCGCACAGCGCTTGGGGCTAAACATCGCCCTATCCCCAAAGGATATCACTCGAAAGCGCCCCCTCAAATTCGGCAGCACGTTTGCGAATGACTTCGTTACCTACTACATCCTGAAGCACTTAGGAGAACTAGCTGCCGGTAGACACTTTTCGGGTCTTTCTCCAGACACCCAGGAACTGGTAGAGGGGATGACGCTTCGATTCATGGAATCCTACAACCCTGACTTTTACGAACATTTCCCAGCCGAACTGCTGCCAAGCCTATATATGAGGGCAGCAACCTTCGGATTGCACCCCTACACGTCACAGGACTGGACCGAATTCACGGAGATAAAGGAACGTCTGCTGAGCCTCCATGAGAAGCATCGGGACGACTAAAGGCGCGCAGCCATGTCTAGAGTGACCATTGGAAGGATACTGTGTATTCGCGGCGCTCCTCGCCCATGACCCCAGACGTCTCGAGCCGGATCCATCCCAACTTCGCCGCCTCAGTACCCCCACCCCTACCCCAGGGAGTCAACCTAAAACCGAAACTAGTAACATTGGGCGGGAGCTTAACCGCCTTCGAGACCTCTGACACACCGCTTCGCGCTCCTGGCAAGTAGACGAAGTTGCAGGACAGCTCTGACGACCAGAAGACACCTTCGTACGGCTCAGGGTAGTCGATGCACAACAAAACAGACTTCTCAGACAGACCCGAGCCGTCCGTCCCAACTACAAACATCGCCTCGGACGCGGGGAAGGGCAAACCAATTCTTTGAAATTCACCAAACTTCGTCACTGTCAACCTCCACCAAATTGAGCATCAAACCGACAGACTCACATACCCGTCCCAGTTCGCCGGCCTTTTGAATCCCCTCGACGCTCCGGACGGGGATCAACAACTCCCGCGCGTCGAAATCTTCCGCGAACAACGTTCCGACGGCTACCAGCGCCGTCACGTAGGACGCGTATGATGCCAACTCCAGGAGGAGAGGAATGTTCGACGAAACAAGGCAGTCCCGAGTCGTTGAGAGGCTCCCATGAAATTTACCCGAGTGCAGCAGTCGGAGCTCTGCCAGATCCGGGTCACCTAGGGCTAGTTCATCGCGAACACCTTTCGCGCTCGGCCCAGCAGATACCAGCAAACGTCCGCTTCCAGTCGGGATATCCGCCGGTTGCCACTCAATATTGCTTGGAGTAATGTCGAAGTTGGACAGATCTCGGAGGAGAGACGCAGAAAGCGGGAACAGCGGTGAGGCCGTTTCAAGGGGCCCACTACTCAAGTCCAGAAATGGCAGGGCGCTGGCCACACTCGACCTGAATCTGTTCATCTTAATCGGCGACACGTCCACGAAGAGATCTGACACTGCGGGATAACCGTCATATTCGCCCGGGGATGCCCTCATCGACGTTCGCCGAAAGCGATCCGTTGCAACCGATACTTTCACCCTACTGCCCTTTCCATAACCACATCCAGGTGCACGTTACCGTCAGCGCCCAAAGTTCTTGAGAAGTTGAAACTCGCGTCACCGCAGCCTCGACCTTCAACCGAGGTTGCTTCTCGGCCCGAGCCTGTCACAGCTACCGCAGATACTGTAGCCTCTATGGCACGAACCGCCCGGGCCGTCGAGTACTCAGCTTGCCCCGGGACACTAGCACTGGTCGAATCCCATTTCGTGATGTGAAGGTTCGGGCTGCGTTGCACGTCTGCCAGTTCACGCCAAGTAAGTCCGTCGACAGTAATCTGAGCGAAGAACACACCGTCGAAGTTGGCTTCAACTATCTCCCGGACCCCAGCACGCTCACGCCACTTCCGGGCCTCGGCCTCCTGGGTTGCGATCAGCACCGTCCTGCGCGTCACAAGAGAATCGGGTAGCAGCGCCACCACAGCATCATGGTCAGCTTGGCTCGGCTTCCGTGCCATCTGGGACTCACGTCCCGACTTCACGTTCTCTTGGATCTCGTGAGGAGTTAGCCCTGCGCTGAGCCAACGCGCATTCAACTTGGCACCCCGCCCCTGAAAGGCCGAGTCCAAGGCCGTCACCTGTCCCTCGTGCACACGCCGGACATTAAGGACCTCCCCCGAGTGCCTGAGCTTGATGCCTGAACGAACCATCCGCAGAGCCAGGTTGTTGTCCACAGCAGAACTGAAGGATTCGTCATAGCGAAAAGCACGAAGAACATCGGTCCGCACCATCCACTGGGATGTCCCGCAAAACCACCTCGCATCGAGGCACCTAAAAGCGTGGGAAATGGATCCTGCCAAGACACCAACTCGCCTGACAAGTCCGAGAACGTCACGAAGCTTCCTACGCACCCGTGTTCCCCTGCGCGAATAGAACCCAGCGAAGCTTCCAACCGCCAAGGTGGCATGATGTCATCATCGTCCATGACCGCGGTAAAACGTCCGGTGGACATATCGAGAGCCCGGTTCCGTGCAGCGGAAATCCCAGCCCAGTCCTGGGGTACGTACTTCAAACGCTCATCCCCGAAACTCTCCACCACCAACCGAGTACGATCATCCACAGGGCCATCCTCAACCACGACCACTTCAAAATCCTGGACCGTCTGGCACAGAACCGAAGCCAAGGCCGTCTCTAGAAGTTCCGGACGCCCCCGTGTAGCGATGGCCACAGTCACCAGTGGCCCTGCACCGACCCCCCCCTGAACAACGTTCCGGACGACACTCTTATCATGCAAGAAGAGGACTCGATTTGCGTCATACTCCTTAGCGAGTTCGGGATCCGTCTTTGCCAGAATTCCTGGACGCTCATGCCATACGTGGTACGCGCGAAGACCCCGCGCGCCGACCCAGTGAATAGGATAACCGACTGCTCGAATGCGGTTCGAAAAGTCATTGTCCTCGTATCCGTACGTCTTCATGCGAGCTTCATAACCGTTAACCAGCTCAAAGGCGAATCGAGGGAAGAACAGCATCCCCACTCCCCACCTCGGGTTCAACTTCGAGTGTCGGTCATAGAGAGCCCAATCATGGTCTCGTTCTTGAACCATATCTACCGTAATGTCGGGACCCATAAATTGGCACTCAAAGGCAACGGCGTGTCGATCATCAGCCAAGATTCTCTGTACCGTCTGATCTATAGCGCCCGGACTCCAAATGATATCTGCGTCTGCGCCTAGCAGAACTTTCCCCCCTGCGGCCGCGAAACCTGCATTCAGGGAAGCGGACCTAGACCAATACCCAGCTTGAGTATAGACCACGCGAGCGTCGAACTCACTCGCCACATCTTCGGCAATATTGGGATCATCAGAACCATAATCCGAGACAATTATCTCGTGCGGAACAGTCGTGCTCGCTGCTATCGACTGGATTGCCGCTCGCAGCCGCAGGGGGTCGCGGTTTCGGAATGGTATAACTGCCGACAGTAGGATCATGCCCCAATCTCCCTTGGCGCAATGCGCATAGTCACCTGATTCTGGCCCATCTCTCCGTCCGGGTGGAATGTCTCGATATAGACGCACCACACCCCTCCGTCAGTTAGTTCCATGGACGCAGATACGTGGTCGAAGATGGAACGCCAGAGTGGATCAACTGAGTCCCCAAGCTCGGGCGACTCCTTCGAATCCTCTGCTCGAACTCCCCATTTCGTGATGTGAAGGTTCGGGCTGCGTTGCACGTCTGCCAGTTCACGCCAAGTAAGTCCGTCGACAGTAATCTGAGCGAAGAACACACCGTCGAAGTTGGCTTCAACTATCTCCCGGACCCCAGCACGCTCACGCCACTTCCGGGCCTCGGCCTCCTGGGTTGCGATCAGCACCGTCCTGCGCGTCACAAGAGAATCGGGTAGCAGCGCCACCACAGCATCATGGTCAGCTTGGCTCGGCTTCCGTGCCATCTGGGACTCACGTCCCGACTTCACGTTCTCTTGGATCTCGTGAGGAGTTAGCCCTGCGCTGAGCCAACGCGCATTCAACTTGGCACCCCGCCCCTGAAAGGCCGAGTCCAAGGCCGTCACCTGTCCCTCGTGCACACGCCGGACATTAAGGACCTCCCCCGAGTGCCTGAGCTTGATGCCTGAACGAACCATCCGCAGAGCCAGGTTGTTGTCCACAGCAGAACTGAAGGATTCGTCATAGCGAAAAGCACGAAGAACATCGGTCCGCACCATCCACGTGGGATGTCCCGCAAAACCACCTCGCATCGAGGCACCTAAAAGCGTGGGAAATGGATCCTGCCAAGACACCAACTCGCCTGACAAGTCCGAGAACGTCACGAAGCTTCCTACGCACCCGTGTTCCCCTGCGCGAATAGAACCCAGCGAAGCTTCCAACCGCCAAGGTGGCATGATGTCATCATCGTCCATGACCGCGGTAAAACGTCCGGTGGACATATCGAGAGCCCGGTTCCGTGCAGCGGAAATCCCAGCCCAGTCCTGGGGTACGTACTTCAAACGCTCATCCCCGAAACTCTCCACCACCAACCGAGTACGATCATCCACAGGGCCATCCTCAACCACGACCACTTCAAAATCCTGGACCGTCTGGCACAGAACCGAAGCCAAGGCCGTCTCTAGAAGTTCCGGACGCCCCCGTGTAGCGATGGCCACAGTCACCAGTGGCCCTGCACCGAACCCCCCCTGAACAACGTTCCGGACGACACTCTTATCATCCCCATATATGGCTCGGTTTCTGTTCAATGCCCTAGCAGCCCAAGGGCGAGTCTTCGTCGTTTGGCTCAGGGGCTGATGCCAAACATGGTAAACTTTGGAGATTGAGGGATCGCTCCACAGGAACGCAGCCCCCTCTTTTTGGAGGCGGGAGCAGAAGTCGAGGTCCTCCACGCCGTAGACCGATAGCCGTTCATCATATCCTCCAACCGAGATGGCCATTTCTCGAGGGAAGAGCAGTACCCCGTTACCCCATCTAGAGTGCAGGTCGCTGGAAACAGAGTAGTCGTCCAGTCTTTGCGCGGAACGTGCCGGCTCGGTGAGGATCTCTTCGGTCAGTGTAGCCGGTAGGTCGCGAGTCTGAAAGGCTAAGGTTGCGGGAGGTAAATGGTCCATCATAGTAACGGCTCGTTCTACGCTACCCTCCGCCCAGAGCATGTCCGCATCGCCGCAGAGGACCCACCGACCCGTGGCAGCCCTCAACCCAGTATTCATGGCTCGAGGCTTCGTCCAGTGGTTGGATTCGAACCTGTGGTATGTCGCCCCAGCCTCTAGCGCTGCCTCTTGGACGCCATGTTTGTCGATGCTCCCGCAATCCACGACGTGGATTTCGGCACACAGGCTGCCGACAGCCCTCCTAAGGCTAATCGTTGTCATCGTAATTCGAGCTGGGTCTCGGTCCCGGAAGGGGATTATTACCGAAATGTCAGGGCGGTTAGCCATGAGGCATTTCACAATCTTGTGCTAGCGATACGTTAGGATATATTTGTTCGATAGATGCCGAGTAGACACATTCGATCTTAGGGTAGGCACTGGGGAAGAGTTTCACATTAATGCCAAGTTGTGCTGAAGCGATCCCCAGATGAAGTCTGTCAGTCCATACTTCTGAATGTTGCGCCAACCGATGATATAGCGGCCTTGGGTCGGTGAATCCGTCACCTATGAGGCTGATGTCTTCATTCCCAGGGACTTCTATTCCCGGCCGCGCACTCTCCTTGTCGTCACGGAAGGCCCTCAGACTTCCTCTCGGAGAAGGTTGCACCTCCCGCCAATCTGTGCAATGGAATGCCATATCGTGGCAGAAGCGAGCAGTTGGCTGGTTCTCCATCGAATAGGTCGTGTCGCGCGCATAGAGGGTGAGCTTAGGATTGTTTAGGTTCTCCGTTTCTCCGGCCCCATAGGTGGTAGGTAGGACTGTGAGGTGTTGGACGTGCGGCAAGAGCGCTAGAACGAGTTCGGGCGTTGTGTGCCAGTAGCTGCACCATCCACCGCCACCTCCTATCACAACATGGGACTCCTGAAGGTCGTGCTCGAACAGCCATTCCCTACGCAGCTCGCGATACTTGATTCCGTAGAATCTGAAGAAGCTCCGTGTGCCTGCATTGATGATTGAATCTCCCCAGTTCCCTGGCGAGGGGCAAAATATGAGTGTTTCGGCCTGGGTTTTCAAGTCGTCAGCGAGCTCGTTAAAGTGAGCGCGGAACGCACGTGGAAAGTCCATCACATTCAGTACCGACCAGGACTAGCGAAGCCGTCTGAGTTGGGGGGGTTCATCGCCATGCTCCGCGTGTATCTACGATCGGCACCGACCACTGCCTGAAGTTCGCACTTTTGAACTCTCGGTGGTCAACCAGGAGAGCCACGACATCCGCCTTCTCCAAGGCATCCTCAAGCGTGACCAGGGAGATGTTGCTGTCCTCATTCAGCTGCGCCGGGAGCTCGTCGACGTTGGGCTCGACGGCCAGGATGGTCGCGCCGGGCACTCGCTCGGCGAGCTGCTTGGTGATGTCCAGCGCCGGGGACTCGCGCATGTCGTCGATGTCCGGCTTGAACGCCAGACCGAGGGCGGCGATGACCGGGTTGTCCTTGCCCTCGATGTGGGAGAGGACCTGGTTGATCACATACTCCGGCTTGCTGTCGTTGACTTCGCGAGCCGTGCGGATGATGCGCGCCTGCTCGGGGACCGAGGAGACGATGAACCACGGGTCGACCGCGATGCAGTGACCGCCGACACCGGGGCCGGGCTGCAGGATGTTGACGCGCGGGTGCTTGTTTGCGAGTTCGATGAGCTCGAAGACGTCGATGCCGAGCTTCTCGGCGATGATCGACAGCTCGTTGGCGAAGGCGATGTTGACATCGCGGAACGAGTTCTCCGTCAGCTTGGCCATCTCGGCGGTGACCGCATCAGTCAGGTGGATCTCGGCCCGGCAGAAGGACTGGTAGAGCTCCTTGGCTCGGACCGCGGCCTGCTTGGTCAGACCCCCCACGATGCGGTCGTTCTCGACCAGCTCGACCATGACGCGACCGGGCAGCACCCGCTCGGGGCAGTGGGCTACATCAACGTTTGTGGGGTCACCCTCGGCGCCGGTGGTCAGCTCGGGGCGGGCCGCGGTGATGCGGTCGGCGACGTGCTGGGTGGCGCCGGGCGGGGAGGTCGACTCGAGGATGATCAGCTCGCCGCCCTCCAGGTGCGGGATGATCTCGTCGGTCGCGGCGTCGATGTAGGTCAGATCGGCCTTGTAGCCCTCGGCGAAGGGCGTCGGCACGGCGATGATGTAGACATCGGCCGTGGGGGTGTCTTTCTGCGCGGACAGGAGGTCCTGGCTGACCGCCGAGGCGACGTAGGCGCCCAGGTCGGGCTCGACGAAGGGCACCTCGCCCCGGTTGACCGCATCCACGTGCTTGTCGTTGACGTCCACCCCCAGGACCTTGTAGCCGTGGCTAGCGAGGATGGCTGCCGTCGGCAGGCCGATGTAGCCAAGACCGATCACCGCAACGCTCTGAGTCATAACAACCTTCTGTGATTTCAAGGGTGAACCTGCTCGACTATAGCGCGCCGTTTTGCTTTCTCTCCGCCGCCACGACCCTCATACGAAAGCGTGCATTTCCGACGTGCCGTAGGAGATGACTTGCCCGTTGGCCAGCAGCTCCAGGTCGCTGGCGTCCCAGGTGTGGCCGGTGGATCGACGGACCTGGATGAAGTTGAACCGGTCCGACGAATAGATCCGGCCACCGGACCGAATCACACGTCCCAAGAAGTCGGTGTCCTCGCCGCGGGTGCGCGCGCCGAACCGGACCTCCGTCCCGACCGAGCGCGGCATGAGCAACGTCGGGCCCATCACCAGGTCGGTGAAGCGGTGCTCGCGCTCGGGGAAGCGGACCATCAGGGCTCCGCTGCCCTCCAGCAGCATGTGGTGCGCCTGCTTGCCGACCACCTGGGCGCCGGAGTAGTCCAGGGCCCGGCGCTGGTCAGCGAGGTAGTGCGGGCCGTACAGGTCGTCGTCGTCGAGCTTGGCGACCAGCTCACCGTCGGCGCGAGCGATGCCCAGGTTGAGGCACTCCCCCAGGGTCAGCCCGGAGTCGGCCTCGACGACCACGAGGTCCCCCAGGCCCAGCGCGGCCGCCTTGGCAGGCAGGTCCCCCGGGGCGCTGAAGCCGTGCGTCACCAGGACCAGCTGCGGGTCTACCTCGAGCTGGGCCGCGACGCCGACCAGGACGTGGTCGAGCTGCCCGGGGCGGTTGGTGGAGCAGACGACCGACACCGTCGGCTCGGTGCTGCGGTGCCGCTCCAGGCCGACCCTCGTCAGGAGGTCGTCGACGCGGTGGCGGTAGGTGTGCTCCGAGAGCACCGTGCGGGCGGCCCGGTGGGCCAGCCGCTCGCGCCACTGGTCGTTGCGGACCAGGGCCCGCAGCGCCCAGCGGGCCTCCTGCGGCTCGGTGACGGTCACCATCTCCTCGGGGCCGAAGACCGCCTCGATCGCCGGCGTCGGGGTGGACACCACCGGGGTGGCGCAGGCGCTGATCTCGAAGAGCCGGCGGGGGCACATCGTGCGGCTCTCCGGCACGGAGGAGACGTTGAGGAAGACCTTGTAGTCGCGGTAGGCGGTGAGCATCTGCCGGTAGGACAGCTCGCCGAGGACGCGGTCGGCCAGCTCGTCGGGGAACTGGTAGCGCTCGTCGGTGCCCAGGAATCGCGAGAAGATCTCCAGCCCACGCTCCATCCGCGGCGAGACGTCCCTGGCCGCGCCGAGCAGGAGGTCCATCTGCTCGCGCCGCTCCGGGAAGCGGTGACGGTAGTACATCCCCCCGAAGGCGATGTCCCGGGAGGCCCCGGCCCGCAACCGGACCGGGTTGTGGATCCAGGACGCGGCCGCGAACGGCATCGTGGCGACCCGGTCGTGGCCCAGCCGCTCCACATACTCAGGGACCTTGCCGGCCTCGGTGGTGAGCACGTGGTCGAAGAGGGCCGCCGTGTCCAGGAAGTCCTCGAAGTGGACCGGGTCCTCCTTGTTCCAGAAGACCGTCGGGATGCCGTGCTCGCGGCAGTGGGCCACCAACTCCCTCAGCTCGGGCCAGGGCGCTTTGGAGCCGGTGAGGGCGTACTGCCACGACCCGGAGTTGCCGTTCCACGCCGACTCGACGAAGAGGAGCTCGATCGGCCGGTCGGCCAGCTGCTCCCGCCAGGTGGTGCGGCCCAGCTCCAGCTGGTCCCACTCGAACTGCAGGCACAAGCGGGTGAACTCGTCGGCGATGATCCCGACCCGCAGTGAGCGCCGCGGGGGACGCTGGGGCAGCTCCCAGGCCGGGATCGCCGTTGCCGGTTCGGCCCTGGCCGCCGGCGCAAGCCGCGGCAGGCGGGCGCGGGCCCGGTGCGTGCGCCACTGGGCCACGCCACCCTTGCGCAGGTGCCACACCTGGGTGCGCAGCGACTTCACGATCGACATCGCCGGAGGATCCATCCGTTTCTGGGGCAGGGGACGGCCCCAGGGTATGCGGCTCAGCTCCAGTCGCGCCGGTCGACCATCGGCCCCTCGCCCTCGCCGAGGTCGTCGACGACCTGGACCTCGGTGCGGAAGCGCAGGCCCTCCCGGATCCGGGTCGCCAGCGAGGAGGCCAGCTGCTCGGGGGCGACGGAGCCGTCGGCCACGACCAGGCAGGTGAGCTGGTCGACGTGGTCGGCGCGGTCGATGACGAAACGGCAGTCCCGCACGCCGGGAGCGCCCTCCATCACCGAGGTCACCTGGCGCGGGTGCAGGAACATCCCCTTGACCTTGACCGCGGCCCCGACCCGGCCCAGGACCCCCTTCAGGCGCGGGGAGCCGTCCGGTCCGAGCATCCAGGCGGACAGGTCGCCGGTGCCGAAGCGGATAAGGGGGTAGTCCTCGCGGAAGAGGGTGACGACCACCTCGCCCTCGGTGCCGTCGGTGAGCGGCTCCCCGGTGCCGATCGCGCACACCTGCACGTCCACGCCCTCGGCCAGCACCAGGCCGTTGCCGGGCTCCTCGTCGGCCGGCTCCCAGGCCAGCAGCCCGGTCTCGCCGGTGCCGTAGGCCATCCGCACGTGGGGGACCCGCTCCATGAGCACCTCGCGCAGCGAGTCCGGCAGCGGCTCGGCCGTCACCAGCGCCCGCTCCAGCCGCCAGCGGTCCGCCGGCAGCCCGGCCTTGTCGTAGTGCTCGACCAGGGCCTTGAGGTAGGACGGCAGCCCGGTGTAGGCGGTCACACCCAGGTCGGCGATAGCGCGGGCCTGCAGCTCCTGGTTGCCGATGCCGCCGGCGACCACCGAGGCCCCCACCGCGTGCGCCCCCTGCTCGAACATCGCCCCCGCCGGGGAGAGGTGGTAGCCGAAGCAGTTGAGGACGATGTCGCCCTCCCCCACGCCGAGGTCGCCCAGCGCCTGCCCCCAGCGCCAGTCGGCCCCGACCAGCTGGGGCTCATACAGCGGCCCCGGGGACTGGAACCAGCGGGCCACCTGCGCGTCCGGGGCCAGCAGGCCCCCGTGCGGCGGGTCGGCCTGCTGGCGCTCCACCAGCTCGTCCTTGGACAGCACCGGTAGTGCACTTAAGGACGGCGAACCGCATACCTCATCGACGTCCGTGCCCGCCTCGGCGAGCCGGGCGGCGAAGCCGGGCACGCGCTCGGCGGCGCCGCGCACCACCTCGGCCAGCGCCGGGGCGAGCCGCTCGGCCCGCTGTCTCAGGGCAGCCTCGATCGACATGGGTCCTCTTTCCAAGCGTTTAGGGGTATGCGGTAGCGGACGTGGGTGGGGTCAGAGCCAGCGCTTGCGGCGCCGGTAGTGCTTGACGTCCCGATAGCTCTTCCGGCTGCCCTCATCACCCAGGCCGAGGTAGAACTCCTTGACGTCCGGGTTCTCCCGCAGCTCGGCCGCGGGGCCCTCGAGCACGATCCGACCCTGCTCCATGATGTAGCCGTGATCGGCGATCTCCAGGGCGCGCCGGGCGTTCTGCTCGATGACCAGCACGGTCAGCCCGTGCTCGGTGTTGAGCCGCTTGATCCAGCCGAAGATCTCCTCGACCAGCAGCGGTGCCAGCCCCAGCGACGGCTCGTCCAGCATGAGCAGCCGCGGCCGGGCCATCAGGGCCCGCCCGATGGCGAGCATCTGCTGCTCGCCACCGGACAGGTATCCCGCGATCCGGGCCCGCATATCGGCCAACTTGGGGAAGAACTCGTAGACCTGGGCCAGGTCGTCGGCCGTGTCCTTCTGCGTGTAGGCACCGGCGATCAGGTTCTCGTGCACCGTGAGGTGCGGGAACACGTGCCGGCCCTCCATGCACAGGCTCATCCCGTTCTTGACCCGCTCGGGCGGGTCCATCCGGGTGACGTCCTGCCCATCGAAGAGGATCGTCCCGTCGGTGACCTCGCCGTGCTCGCTGGGCAGCAGTCCGGAGACCGCCTTGAGGGTGGTGGACTTGCCGGCCCCGTTGGAGCCGAGCAGCGCCACCACCTTGCCCTGGGGCACCTGCAGGGACAGGCCGCGCAGCACGAGGATCACGTCGTCGTAGATCACCTCGACGTTGTTGAGCTCGAGCAGCGGGCGGCCCTGCCCGGCGGGTGCCGTCGGCTCGGCTTCGGTCACCGGGGTGCTCATGGCGTGGCGCCCGCCTCGACCTCGACCATCTCGCCGTTCTCGACGGTGTAGATGCCGCTGGCGCTGGTGCCGCGGTGGGAGTCGCCGCTGAACTCGACCTCGCCGGTGCCGATCAGGCCGCCGGTGTCGATCGCGCCCATGGTCTCCAGCGCCTCCTTCAGCGCCGCGCCGTCCAGCTCATCGCCGTCCTCGAGCACCTTCCGCATGCCCTGGGCCATGACGTCCATGACCGCCCAGCCCTGCACGTAGGAGACGGTGACGTCGCTCTCGGAGACGTTGTTCTCCTCCATGTAGGCCTTGATGTTCTCGTGGCCCGGCTTGTCGGAGGTCAGCGGAGCGAAGGGCTGGATCAGCATGTGGCCCTCGGCCGCGGAGCCGGCCGCGGTGATGAAGCCCTCGTGCGCGCACCAGTTGAGGCAGACGATCTTCATGTCCAGCCCCTGCTCCTCGATGTCGCGGGCCACCTGGGCGGCCGGCGAACCGACGTTCTGGATCACGATGTACTCAGCGCCCTGGGAGCGGGCCTGGCTGAGCTGACCGACATAGTTCGGGGTGCCGGCGGGCATCGCGTAGGACTGGTAGCCCAGGTCGTAGCCCTGCTCCTCCACCCACGCCTCACCGTCGGCGACGGGCGCCTGGCCGAACGGGCTGTCGTGGTGGAAGACGGCGACCTCGGCGTCACCGCCGGAGTCCTCGTTGATCCAGTTGAGCGCGACGCGCATCTGGTCGGAGTAGGTCGGGGCGACCACGAAGTTGTATGGCGTTTCACTCGGGTCGACGAGGGACTCGGCGAAGGAGCCGGACATGAAGGGCAGCTCGTCGTCGGCGACGCGACCCTCGAGGGCCTCGGTGTCACCGGTGCCCCAGCCCTGGATCGCGACGACGCCGGCGTTGACGTACTGCCGGTAGAGGTCCTCGGCCTGCGGGACCTCGTAGGCGTAGTCGTTGGAGCGGGCGTCGATCTCGCGGCCCTCGATGCCGCCCTCGCCGTTGAGCCAGTCGATGTAGGCGAGCATGCCCTTGTTGTAGGGGGTGCCGACGTCGCCGGTCGCGCCGGTCAGGTCGGCGATGATGCCGACCCCGATCGGGCTGTCGTCATCGCTGCCGCCACCGCCGTTGTTGCCGCAGGCGGACAGGGTCAGGGCCGCAGCTGCGGCGAGGGCGAAGGTCCGGCCGAGATAGGTGCGGGTGGTGCTCATGTGCTTCTCCTTGGTGGTGTGGCGCAGGCGCCGGTGGGGTGAGTTCGCGGGCGGCGCCCGGGTCAGTAGCGGAAGGGCCAGAAGCGGACGTAGTCCTTCAGCCGTTGCCAGAGGCGGGCCAGCCCGCGTGGCTCGAAGATCAGGAAGACGATGATGACCAGACCGAAGGCCGCGACCTGCAGCGCCGGCAGCTGTGCCGACAGGAAGGGCATCGGGCCGCGGAGCTGGTCGGCGACTTCCCGGATCAGGACGGGCAGCAGGGTCATGAAGATCGCGCCGTAGACGGCTCCCTGGATGCTGCCCAGACCCCCGACGATGATCATCGCCAGGTAGAGGATCGAGATGTCCAGGGTGAACCGCTCCCAGGTGACGATCTCGTTGTAGTGCGCCATCAGCGCACCGGCCAGGCCGACGAAGGCCGACGACACGGCGAAGGCGGTCAGCTTGGCGCGGGTCAGGTTGACGCCGATGGCCTCGGCGGCGATGTCCTGGTCCCGGACGGCCATGAAGGAGCGGCCGAGCCCGGTGCGGAACAGGTTGCGGGCGGCGAGCACCGCCAGCACCGTGATCGGCAGCAGGATCCAGTACCAGGTCTGCTCGAAGATGGCCCGGTCCACCCGGAAGCCGGCGACCTCGAGGCGGTCGACGTTGATATAGCCGCGACCCTCGGTCAGCCAGCCCCAGCGCCGGATGATGAACTCGATGATCTGCTGGCTGGCCAGGGTGGCGATCGCCAGATAGAGACCTTTGAGCCGCAGGCCCGGCAACCCGAAGAAGGTGCCGACCACCGCGGTCATCAGGACCGCGATCAGGATCGAGATCGGGACGGGCAGCCCCATCCGGTCGGACAGGATCACCGAGGTGTAGGCGCCGACGGCGAGGAAGCCGCCCTGACCCAGCGAGATCTGCCCGGTGTAGCCGACCAGGATGTTCAGCCCGACCGCGCCGATGACGGCGATCAGGATGCCGTTGGCGACCGAGAGCCAGTAGTTGTCGAGCACGAAGGGCACGACGACCAGCAGCACGGCCATCAGAGCGAGGCGGAAGTACTCCGCCCGGGTGGCGCGGGGGCGCAGCTCGGACTCATAGCTGCGGTGGTGAATACCGGTGGCGGTGGCAGCCATGGGTCACACCCTCTCGATCCGGGTCTCGCCGAAGATGCCGTAGGGCCGGACCAGGAGGATCACGACGAGCACGACATACGGGACGACGGTGGCCAGGCCGGGATCTAGATAGCCGGCCGTGAACTGCTTGAGGAGCCCGATCGTCAGACCGCCGACGATCGTGCCGGGCACGGAGTCCAGGCCGCCGAGGATCACGACCGGGAAGACCATCAGCCCGAAGGCCGCCAGGTTCATGTCGACCGCGGTGACGTCGGCGAGCAGGACACCGGCGATGAGCGCGCTCACCGCGGCCAGCGCCCAGGAGAGCGCGAAGATCCGCCGCACCGAGATGCCCACGGTCATCGCCGCCTGCTGGTCATCGGCCACCGCCCGCATCGCGATGCCGTGCCGCGAGCGCTGGAAGAAGATCGTGAAGACGGTCAGCACGATCGCCGCGACCAGGATGATCACCAGCCGGTTGATCGGCAGCGTGGTGCCGAGGAAGCTGATCGAGCCGCGCGGCAGGATCGGCGGCATCGACCGCGGCTGCGGGCCGTAGAACATCTGCACCAGGCCCTTGAGCAGCGAGGACAGCCCGATCGTGACCATGATGATGCTGATCGGGTTTTCGCCGATCATCGGCCGCAGGATCAGCCGCTCCACGAGCACACCGATGATCGTGGCGACGATGACGCCGATCACGACCGCGGCCACCAGCGGCAGCTGGAAGATCACGAAGGCCGTGTAGAACATGTAGGCGCCGACGAGCAGGAACTCGCCCTGGGCGAAGTTGATGACGCCCGTGGCCTTGAAGATCAGCACGAAGCCGAGCGCGGCGAGCGCCAGGATCGCGCCGTCGGCCAGGCCGTAGGCCAGGAGGTTGATAAAAGTGCTCATCGGCGGCCACTCCAGACGGGACGTCGACCCCGACCAGCGGGGATCTCGTAGGTGGTCAGGTCGAAGATGTCCAGGTCCAGCTCGCGCAGCACGCTGCTGCCGTCCTGGTAGGTGATCCGGGAGGAGATGCTCACCCGGTCATCGCCCCGGCGCAGGGCGTCGATGATGTCGGCATAGCGCTCATCGATGACATTGCGCCGGACCTTCCTCGTGCGCGTGATCTCGTCGTCGTCGGGGTCGAGCTGCTTGTGCAGCAGCAGGAAGCGCTTGACGCGGATCGCCTCGGGCAGGTCCTCGTTGGCCCGGGTGAACTCCTCGGCGAGCAGGTCATAGACCTCGGGTTTGCCGGCCAGGTCCGTGTATGTCGTGTACGTGAGCCGCTCGTGCTCGGCCCAGGAGCCGACGGTGCCGGGGTCGATGGTGATCATCGCCGTCATCCCCTGGCCGGCCTCCTTGGGCCCGAAGACCACGGCCTCCTCGACGTAGGGGCTGAACTTCAGCTTGTTCTCGATGAAGGCGCTGGAGTAGCGGCTGCCGTCGGGGGCAGTCAGGACGTCCTTCTGGCGGTCGATGACGACCAGGTGGTCGTCCTCGTCCAGATAGCCCGCGTCCCCTGTATGCAGCCACCCCTCCTGATCAACCGTCTTCGCCGTCTCCTCGGGCTGGCGGTGATAACCACGGAAGACCGAGGCAGAGCGCAGCAGGATCTCGCCGTCGTCGCTGATCCGCAGGTCGGTGCCGGGGATCGGGACGCCGACGGTGTTGAAGGCGATGTCGTCGTCGCGGTGCACGACCGCGATGCCGCAGATCTCGGTCTGGCCGTAGATCTGCTTGAGGTTGACGCCGATGGCGTGGAAGAAGCGGAAGACGTCCGGGCCGAGCGGGGCGCCACCGGTGTAGGCGCGCCGGATCCGGGCCAGGCCGAGCTGGTCACGGACGGGGCGGGTCGCGACCTGGTCGGCGAGGAAGCGGATGGCCGCGTTGCCACCCTTCTTGCCCTGGACCCGGGCGCGGGCGGCCTTGTCTCCCACGTCATACCCCCACCCGAAGACACCGCGCTTGAGGCGACCGGCCTCGTCGATGCGGACCTGGACCTCGGAGAGCATCGACTCCCAGATCCGGGGCGGGGCGAACATCACGTCCGGGCCGATCTCGCGCAGGTCGGCGCGCTGGGTGGCGGCGTCCTCGGGGAAGGAGATCGTCAGGCCGCGGGACAGACCGCAGGCGACGGCGAGCATCTGCTCACCGATCCAGGCGAAGGGCAGGAAGGAGACGTAGCGGAAGTCCTTGGTGACCGGGTCGACCTCGGTGAGGTTGTCGGCCATGGCCAGCAGGTTCTGGTGGGACAGCTCCCCCAGCTTGGGCTTGGAGGTGGTGCCCGAGGTGGTGCAGATGATCGCGATGTCACCGGCGTCCCCGGCGGCGACCTGCTGGTCGTACCAGCCCTCGTGGCCCTCGCCCCACTCCCGGCCCGTGGCCTCGAGCTCGGTGAAGTCCATCAGCCACGGGTGGTCGTACTGCTCCAGGCCGTGCGGGTCGTAGAAGACGACGTGCTCGATGCGCAGCGGGAGCTCGTCGGCATCGGGCTCCTGACCGGAGGCGGCCAGCTCCTCGCGGCGCGCGGCCTCCAGCTGGCCCAGGCGCAGCAACTTGTCGACCTGCTCCTGGTCCTCGGCGACGACGACCCGCGCGCGGGACAGCGTGAGGATGTGGCGCAGCTCATCCCCGATCGAGGTCGGGTAGATGCCGACCACGGCGGCGCCGATGCTCTGCGCGGCCAGCTCGGCGATCAACCACTCGGGTCGGTTGTCGCCCAGCACCGCGACGATGTCGCCGCGCTCGACGCCGAGGGCAGCCAGCCCGTGGGCGGTGTCGCGGACGCGGTCGGCATAGCCCTTCCAGGTCAGCGGCTGCCAGATGCCGTAGCGCTTCTCCTGCATCGCCACGTCGTCGGGCCGGTTCGCGGCCAGGTCGACGAGCAGCCTCGGGAAGGTGTCGGCGGTGCGCTCAGCCACGGCTCTCCTCCTCCCGTGCGCGCTCCTCGCGCACGTGCTCCTCCTGGTGGGCGAGGGCCTCCTGGACGGCCTCGTCCATCTCGTCCGCGCCGAGATAGGCCTCGATGACGGCGGGGTCGACCTTGACCTCATCCGGCGTCCCGTCGGCGATCAACCGGCCGAAGTCCAGGACGCTGACGCGGGTGGAGATGTCCATGACGACGTTCATGTCGTGCTCGATCAGCACCACGCTGACCCCGGCGAGCTCGTGCACGTCGAGGATGTAGCGGGCCATGTCCTCCTTCTCCTCGGCGTTCATGCCCGCCATCGGCTCATCGAGGAGGAGCAGGGCCGGCTGCAGGCACAGCGCCCGGCCGAGCTCGACCCGCTTCTGCACGCCGTAGGCCAGCGAGCCGACCGGGTTGTGCCGGACCGCCTGCAGCTGGAGCAGGTCGATGACCTCCTCGACGAGGTGCCGGTGCTCGATCTCCTGCTTCTGCGCCGGGCCGAACCACAGCATCGAGGCCAGCACCGAGTGCTTCATGTGGATGTGCCGGCCGAGCATCAGGTTCTCCAGCACCGACAGGTGGGAGAACAGCTCGATGTTCTGGAAGGAGCGTGCGACGCCGAGGCGGGCGATCCGGTGCGGGGGCAGCTTGGTCAGGGTGTGCTGCCCCTCGGGGACGGGCTTGCCGTCCCGCTCTCTGCCACCGGTGTGGAGGCGGATCTGCCCCTGCTGGGGGTGGTAGATCCCCGAGATGCAGTTGAGCAGCGAGGACTTGCCGGCGCCGTTGGGCCCGATGATCGCGTGCACGTGGCCCTGCGTGACCGAGAAGGACACATCGGTGAGCGCCTTGACGCCCCCGAAGCGCAGGGCGATGTTGTCGACCTCAAGCAGCGGCAGCCCTTCGGGTCGGCTGCTGCCGTTCAGCGAGTGCTGATAAGCGCGGGTGAGCACAACTGGTCTCCACTCTGCGGTGCGTTCGACGGTGAACCACGGGCGAGCAGGTCGCCCAGAAGTGACACTAGGGTTTCACTATCTGAAAAGCAAGGGTTTGTGACCGGAATGTTATGACGCGTATTGGCATCCCTCTGCCTCGTGGTGGAAGATGGCTCCATGACGAGCGAGACAGCGGCCTCTGGCCGGGGCGGGCTGGGGACCGTCCGCAACGCCGTCCAGCTCCTGGAGCTGCTCAGCCAGGGACCGGCCTATCAGCAGCTCACAGACCTGGCCGAGCGCAGCGCGATGTCGGTCCCCACGGTCCACCGCCTGCTGCGCTCCCTCGTCCTCGCCGACCTCGTCGTCCAGGACCCGCGCTCCTCGCGCTACGGACTGGGCCCCGAGCTCACCCGCCTCTCCCACCACTACCTCTCCCGTCTGCCGCTGCTCGGCGCGCTCGCCCCCTATCTCGCCCAGTTGCGCGACCAGCTCGGCAGCACCATCCACGTCCAGACCCTGGTCCGCGGCGAGGTCGTGTATGTCGATCGCGTCGACGGGGGTGATCGCGGCGCCTACCGCGGGACGCACCGCGTGCACACCGCGCTCGAGTCCGCCGGTGGCCGCCTCCTGCTCGCGCACGCCGACGACGAGGAGTGGAAGCGGGCGTTGGAGATGGCCCCCGCCGGGCTGGGCGACCGGGTCGGGGACGAGCGCACGACCTGGGCCGCCGCCGACCACCTGGCCGTGCTCCCCGAGGACCCGATGCTGCCGGCCGAGGTGGCGGTGCCGATCGTGGACGGCCAGGGCGTGACCGTCGCGGCCCTGTCGGCCAATGTCGACTCGATCGAGGATGAGGAGCGGGTCGCCCAGGTCGCCGCGCATCTCTCGCGCACCGCCCGCGCAGCTGGAAGGACGTTGGGCCATGCCTGACCAGAGCCCCACCCAGGTGCCCGGCCTGACCGACCCGCCCGAGGAGGGCTGGGGGCAGATCGTCGACGCCATCGGCCTGCTCACCCCGCCCACGCGCCTCTGGAGCCCGGGCCCGCGCTCCGGCAACTGGCTGGAGGGCGCCACCGTCAACCTGTCCGTCACCTGCATCGACCGCTGGCTGCCCGAGCGCGCCGACCAGGTCGCCATCCACTGGGAGGGCGAGCCCGGCGACCGCCGAACCCTGACGTATGCCGAGTTGCACGAGCAGGTGACCGCGCTCACCCGGGCGCTGGTCGCCATGGGCGTCGGGGTCGGGGACCGCGTGGGCCTGCACCTGGGGTGGCTGCCCGAGACGGTGGTGGCGATGCTCGCCTGCGCCCGGATCGGCGCCATCCACACCGTCCTCCCCGCTCCCCTGCCCGCCGACCCGCTGGCCGACCGGCTCTCCGAGCTGGACCTCAAGGTCCTCTTCACCCAGGACGGCGCCTGGCGGCACGGCTCGGTCCTGCCCCTCAAGGCCCGCGCCGACGAGGCGATGCTCGCGACCGACAGCATCGAGCACACGGTGGTCGTCCGCCGCACCGGCATGGACGTCAACTGGTTCGAAGGAGATCGCTGGCTCCACGACATACTGGCGGCGAGCCGACCCGGGCAGGAGCCCGCGGACGCGGATCCGGTCGCCCTGCCCGCAGATCATCCGGTCGCGACCGTCGCCCTGGCGACGCGCGGCGGCAGGCCCGTCTCCATCGTGCACGGGACCGGGCAGACCCTGGCCGGCGCGGTCGGGGTGCACCGCGCGCTGGCCACCGGCGGAGCGTTCTGGTGCGCGGGCGAGGTGTCCTGGGCGGTCACCCAGTTCCACGGGATCTACGGACCGCTGGCCTGTGGCGGGACCGCGGTGATGTATGAGGGCACCCTCGACGTCCCCGACCACCGGCGGGTGTGGGACATCGTGCGCCGCTACGGCGTCGAGGTGCTGCTCACCCGCCCCTCGGTGATGCGCACGGTGCGCGGCTGGGCCCGCGAGCTGCCCAACCTCGACTCCCTGCCCAGCCTGCGCCGGGTGGTGACCGCCGGGGAGCCGGTCGAACCCGAGCTGTCCGCCTGGATCAAGGAGGCCTTCGGCGAGGCCGACCTCGAGCTCGGTGACGCCTGGGGCCAGCTGGAGCTGGGCGGCATCGTCCGCATCACTGGGCTGGACA
Organism: Ornithinimicrobium pulveris; assembly: GCF_050261105.1. GTDB lineage: Bacteria > Actinomycetota > Actinomycetes > Actinomycetales > Dermatophilaceae > Ornithinicoccus. The sequence goes on from NZ_CP189837.1 coordinate 2,989,387, forward strand.
CCGACCACCCGCTGCCGGACTGCGGGCTGGACATCGTCGACGCCCACGGTGACCCGGTGGAGGAGGGCGAGGTCGGTGAGGTCGTGCTGCGCCGCCCGGTGGCCGGGACCATGGTCGGCGTCGAAGGCGATCACCCCGAGGTGATCGACCACCACTGGACCCGCCACCCGGGCCTGTATGCGACCGGCGACTCGGCCGAGCGCGCACCCGGTGGCGAGCCGACCTACCTGGGCCGCACCGACGAGGTGGTCTCGATCTCCGGTCAGCTGGTCTCGCTGCGCGAGGTGACCGAGGTGCTCACCGAGCACCCCTTCGTCGACCGTGCCGCCGTGACCTGGACCAAGGACCCGGAGCTCGGCCGCACCCTGGTGGCCGCCGTGACCCTGGCGCGCGGCGCCGAGCAGCAGATCCCCGAGCCGCAGCCGCGCAGTGGCAACGACCCGCTCGACGCGCTCAGCGTCGAGTTGATGAACAGCGTCCGGGAGGCCCTCGGAGGCCTCGCCCGCCCGCGAGCACTCATCGTCCTCGACCGCTTCGGCGACGAGCTGGGGCGCTCCGACTACAGCCGCGCCATCGCCAGCCTGGCGACGACCGACCGCATGGGCAGTCCTCGGCGGGTGACGTGGGAGCAGGTGCTCGTTGCTGCGGGTCACCCAGCCGGGTGAAGCCCACTGGACCGCCACCTACCGCCCCTCGGCAGCAGGCCTCACCCCCTCGGATGAGATACGGCGCGTCGCGCTGCGCTGAGGCGAACCAGGGAGTAAGTTGCGTGCCCGCTGTGACTGGTGGGACGATCTTCACGCCCGTTAAGTGCTCATTCAGTGTCCTGTCTGTCCTGTCCCGGCTGCCCGAGGTGCGCCCATGGCGAAGGCCCGTCGCCTACCCGACTGGTTCATCCGTGTCCTGTGGGCCCTCGGCGACGGCACGATGTGGGCGGTCGCGGTCATCTTCGCGGTCTGGTTGCGCTTCACCTATGACCTGGACCGGGCCTTCGTCACCAACACCTGGATCGTGGCCGGCGTCGCTGGCGGGCTGCACATCCTCATCGGCCTGATCTATGGGCCCTATCTGATCCGGCACGTCCGCGGCTCCTTCGAAGAAGTGGTCGCCGTCGCGCGCGCGGCGGTGCTCACCAGCCTCGCTCTCGGCGTCTGGGCGATCTGGCTGCAGCCGGTCGTCGTGCCCCGCTCCACCCCCGCCGTCGCCGGCGCGATGGCCCTGGTCCTCATGCTGGCCACCCGGATGGTGGTCCGCGCCACCCGCAGCCGACAGGCCGCGCGCCGCGAGGTCGAGCACGCCGTCATCGTCTATGGCGCAGGTGTGCTCGGGCGTCGACTGGTCGCCAACCTGCTCGAGGACGACCAGGCCTCCTTCCGCCCGGTCGCCTTCCTCGATGACGACAGGCGCAAGCGGCGGCTGCGGATCGAGGGCGTCCCGGTCCGCGGCGACCTCGGCGCCTTGCGCAAGATCGCCCGTCGCTACGACGCTACGCACCTGGCGGTCGCCATCCCGGCCTCGGCGCAGACGATGCGCGAGCTCAACGACCTGGCCCACGAGCTCGGGCTGACGATGAAGGTGCTGCCCACGGTCGACCGGATGATGCACTCCGATCCTCGGGCGGCCGACCTGCGCGATGTCGACCTCGAAGACCTGCTCGGTCGCCGCGCCACCAGCCTGGACCAGGCCGCCATCGCCGCCCAGATCACCGGCAAGGTCGTCCTCGTCACCGGCGCGGGCGGCTCGATCGGTTCCGAGTTGTGCCGCCAGATCCACCAGTTCCGCCCCGCCCGCCTGCTCATGATGGACCGCGACGAGTCGGGCCTGCACGGCACCGAGCTGTCGATCAAGGGTCGCTCGTTGATGGACGACGGCGACCTGATCCTGGCCGACATCCGCGACCCGCAGGCGATGGACGAGGTCTTCGCCCGGCACCGCCCCGACGTCGTCTTCCACGCCGCCGCCCTCAAGCACCTGCCGCTGCTGGAGGCCTTTCCGCAGGAAGCCTGGCGGGTCAACGTGCTCGGCACGCTCAACGTGCTGCGCGCCGCCGCCCGCAGCGGGGTCGGCACCTTCATCAACATCTCCAGCGACAAGGCCGCCAAGCCGGTTGCCGTGCTCGGCTACACCAAGCGGATCGCTGAGCGGCTCACGTCCTGGTATGCCTACACCCAGCCCGGTCGCTACGTTTCCGTCCGCTTCGGCAACGTGCTGGGCTCCCGCGGCTCGGTGGTGCCCACCTTCACCGAGCAGATTCGACGCGGCGGACCGGTCACCCTGACCCACGAGGACGTGCAGCGCTACTTCATGCTCATCCCCGAGGCCTGCGAGCTGGTCATGCAGGCCGCGTCGATGGGCTCCGACGGCGACGTCCTGGTCCTCGACATGGGCTCGCCGGTCCGCATCGCCTCGCTGGCCACGACGCTCATCGAGCTGTCCGGCCGCAAGGACGTCAAGGTCGAGTTCACCGGTCTGCGCCAGTCCGAGAAACTCAGCGAAGACCTCTTCGGCGACGACCCGGGCGTGTCGACCGCGCACGAGCTGGTCCAGTCGGTGCAGGTGCCGCCGATGGCCCCGGACGAGCTGCCCCACGTCTTCGAGCACCCCGGCGAGCTGGTCGCCTGGATGCGCTCGCGCGCCGATGTGGTCTCCCAGCCCATCGAGCACCGGCTCGACCCCGCGGACCAGTCCCAGGACGCATGAGCGCTCCCGGTCTGCTGGCCGTGGGCGCCGGCGCGGCGGTCGCGACCTGCCTCCTCGCCCCGCTCGTGCTGATGCTCCTGCGTCGTTTTCAGGTCGTCGACGTCCCCAACCACCGCTCCTCCCACCACCGGCCCACCCTGCGCGGCGGCGGTCTGGCGGTGCTCGGCGGGGTCCTGCTCGTCGCCCTGGTCACCGACCTGCTCCCGTATGCCGTGTCCGTCCCCTGGGTCGCCGTGGCCGGCTGCGTGCTTCTCTCCGCGCTCGGACTTTCGGCGGATCTGACCGACATCGGGCCGCTGAGCCGCTTCGTCGGTCAGGCCCTGATCGGCGCCGCCGTCGGCTCGCTGCTGGGTGACTGGCTGACCGCGCTGATCGGCGCGATCGCGGTGCCAGTGCTGGTCAACGCGGTCAACTTCATGGACGGCATCAACGGCATCACCGCGCTGACCATGGCGGCCTGGGGCCTGGTGGTGGCCACCGGCTCGACCAGCGGCGCGGCGCTGCTCGCGGCGCTGACCGTCGGCGGCGCCCTGGGCTTCCTGCCCTGGAACGTCCCGAAGGCCCGGATGTTCCTCGGTGACAGCGGCAGCTATCTCTTCGGCGGCCTCGCGGCGATGGCCCTCCTCCTCGAGCAGTCCGCGGGCGCCCACCCTGCCTTGGTGCTCGCCCCGCTCGTGCCGTATCTGGCCGACACCGGCTTCACGCTGCTGCGACGCGCGCGACGTGGCGAACGTCTCACCGAGGCCCACCGCGAGCACCTCTACCAGCGTCTCTCCCGCCGTTCGGGCTGGGGACATGTCTCCGTCGCCTCGCTGTGGGCCTTCGCCGCGCTGGCGTGCGGGACGCTCGCCGTGGCGATCGTGCGGCAGAATGGAATGTTGTGACGGGATCTCGGTTGAAATCGACAGGACTCGGCGTGGTGGTCATCCTCGCCAACGTCCTGCTGGTCACCGTCGTCGCGATCGGCATCTCCCAGCGCGGCTTCTCCGGCTGGTGGGACACCATCCGCGGCGAGTGGGAGCCGTTGGACTCCGTGGTCAGCGACCCCCTGGAGGCCGATCTCGACGACGCGGTGGCCACCACCGCTCCCCCGCCCACCGACACCGCGCAGGCCACCACGCAGGCCCCGGCCGTCACCTCCTCCCCCCGCCCGACCGAGACCCCGGAGCCGGTCAGCGTGATGGAGCGCTTCGAGGAGGGTGACGATCTCACGATCGCGGTGCTGGGCGACCAGACCGGGACGCACGAGAACGACTGGGTCGGTGCCTGGTGGCGGATGCTTTCCAACGAGCGCACCGTGGACCTGCGCTCGCCCTCCCCGGACGACCCCACGGCATACGGGCCGGTGGTCAGCCTCGGGGACGCGGAGGCGACGATCGACCTCTACAACGCCAGCCTGGTCGGCGCGACGCCGGACTACGCGCGGCCGCGGCTGGACCTGCTGGTGCCCGAGGAGCCGGACGCGATCATCCTCAACTACGGGCGGTCCAACACCCCCGAGGACCTGCCGGGTGAGCTGACCGAGCTGCAGCGCGCGATCCGCAGCACCTTCCCCGAGACCGAGCTGTGGGTCATCGTGCAGCCGCCGCGGATGGATGGCGGCGAGCCCACGGATGAGGCCGCACGGGAGTGGGCCAAGACGCGGCGGGTCAACATCATCGACGTGGCGCAGATCTTCGCCGACGAGGGCATCGTCGAGGCGACGGTCTCCACCCGAGACCCGCTGAGCGTCAACATCTTCGGTGGCCAGCGCTGGGCGCAGATCGTCCAGGAGGACCTGCTCGGCCAGATCGAGATCCCGGTGGTCGAGGCGGAGCCGCAGGCCGAGCCGCCGCCCGCGGTGGACCCGCCCGCCGTCGAGCCTGAGCCGGCTCCGGTCGAGCCGGCGCCGGTGGAGCCTGCGCCGATCGAGCCCGCACCTGTCGACCCGGGCTACCAGCCGCCCTACAACCCGCAGCCGCCGTACAACCCCCAACCCACCTACACGCCGCCGCCGTGGACCCCGCCGCCGTGGACGCCTCCCCCGTCGCCCACGCCGACGCCGACTCCCAGCCCGACGCCGTCACCGACCGATCCGCCGGACATCCCGGCGCCGACAGACCCCGAGCCCGACCCGACGGACCCGCCGTCGGAGACTGACGGTTCACTCACCAGCGCTGTCCCGGGCGCCCGATTCCCTGCGGGGGGCGTCATCTAACGAGATGCGGATCCTGCTGCTCACGCACTACTACCCGCCCGAGGTCGGCCCCCCACAGTTGCGGTGGTCGGCCCTCGTGCGTGACTTCCGGCGCCAGGGGCACCACGTGCACGTGATCGCCCCGCCCCCGCACTACCCACACCGCCACCTGCTCCCCGGCGACCGCGCTGCTGCTGCGCAGGCCGCTCGTACTCGAGATGCGCGACGCCTGGCCCGACCTGGCCTCCGACGCCCGCAACCCCGGGCGCTCACCCAAGCAACAGATCCGCTGGTATGCCGTCGCGGCCGCCGCCCGGGCCGTCACCTTTGTCCAGCGCCGGGCGGCGCTGGTGGTCACCACCACGGACAGCTTCACCGAGGTCCTGCGGCGCCGCGGGATGGAGAAGGTCGCGACCGTGCGCAACGCGCACCACCCGGTGCCGGGCGTGGGGTCGGTGGACGAGGTCGCGACGGTCAGCGCGTCCGCGCTCAACGGGTCGACCGGCACTCTCGCACCGGACGCGGACAACGCTCCGGCGCACCCAGGTGAACTGCACATTGTGTATGTCGGCACCGCCGGTCGGGCGCAGGATCTCACCACCTCGGTGCGCGCCCTGGCCAGGGTGCGTGCGGCCGGGATCGACGCACGTCTGCGGATAGTAGGCACCGGGGCGCGCTTGGTGCTGCTGGCGCCGCTGGCCGAGGAACTCGGGGTGCCGCTGGAGATCCTCGGCGCCCAGCCGCGCGATCGGAGCTGAAAGAGTTTGCGGATTTGAATCCTGGTAAACCGGAGGTCCACGAGGCGATAGTTCACGCGATGTCCCGTGAGGCCCCAGCGCGCAGACGTACAGGGTTGTGGATCCATGACGCCGCGGCAAACGGCATGGCAGCGACGCGGTCGTGCCCGAGCCGAGCAACGTAATCGGGGATCAGGTCGGCCTCGGTCGTCAGGACGTACTCGAAAAGGGCGGCGCTGTCGAGGAAGTCCTCGAAATGGACTGGGTCTTCCTTGTTCCAGAAAACCGTCGGGATGCCCTGCTCACGGCAATGCGCCACCAAGTCGACCAGCTCTGGCCACGGGGCCTTCGACCCGGTGAGCGCGTACTTCCACGAACCCGAGTTGCCGTTCCACGCCGACTCGACGAAGAGCAGCTCGATCGGTTGCTCTGCCAGTTGCTCACGCCAGCTCTTCCGGTCTAGTTCAAGCTGGTCCCATTCAAACTGCAGGCACAGACGAGTGAACTCGTCCGCGACGATGCCCACCCGTAACGATCGCCGCGGTCGTCGATCCGGTATCTCCCACGCGGGGATCGCTGTCGGGGATGCCGTGACTGCGGCTAGAGGGGGCGGGAGGCTGCGAATGCGGCGTCGTGCCCGATGCCGCCTCCACTGACCTAAGCCGCCCTGACGGAAATGCCACAGCTGGGTCCGCAAGTCCTGAAGCCGACTCGACGCGTTGCGTGGAGTTGCCACGCCCCCTCAGCCCTGAGAAGCGCGCTGGGCCGACTGGTCCTCGACCCACAGACCGGTCAGGCCGCGGAAGTGCGCAAGGAACTGCTCGTGCTCGTGCTCGGGGTAGGTCGCCTTCACCGTGTCGATGAGCAGCTTGTCGAAGTCCTTCGACCCCACCCACTCGTGCACCCGCTCCGGCAGGTGCCCGAGGTGCTTCTCGGTCCAGTCCCAGTAGCGGTCCGCCTCGAACTCTTCGTCAGCCAACTTGCGGTACGCCTGCATCTTCTCCAGGTAGGACATGTCCTGGTTGTCCGCGATGTCGAAGTAGGCACGCGGCGAGCGCACGCCGATGAAGGCCTTGCGTCCGGTGGCGAGGCAGTAGGCCGACCACCGCACCAGAGCGGTGATCGCCCACGGGAAGTAGTAGTGCAGCGAGGTGACCGCGACGTCCGGGCACGCGTTCGCGTAGTCGATGGGGTGCACGTCGTCGCCCTTGACCAACATCTCGCAGGAGTTGAACTCCCAACCGAAGAACGCGTTGACCACCTTGGAGACCGTCTCTGCCTCCCACCCGGCCTGCGGGGACAGGAAGTCGTGGGTGACGGCATACCGGGAGTGCATGGGTTCGCCGGGGCGGAAGTCCATGACCATGGTCTCCGGACCGATCGACAAGGCGCGAGCGAAGTGGTCGTAGTCCACCGTCGCCTGCAGATGCATCAGCATGTTGCCCGAATCGTCGTAGGACCGGTGCAGGCCGTCGACGTCGTCCACCCGGGACACGCCGCGCCAGCCGCCACCATCGAACGGCTTCATGTAGAGCGGGTAGCCGACATCCTCGGCGATGGCCTCGAGGTCGAACGGGTCGTTGTAGTGAGCCGAGGTGTAGGCCCAGCGCACGTTGTCGACCGGGTTCTTGTAAGGCACGAGGACCGTCTTGGGGATCTTCATGCCCAGGCGCAGCATCGCCACGTAGGCCGAGTGCTTCTCCATGGCCTGGAAGGTGAACGGGCTGTTCAGCAAGTAGGTGTCGTTCATCAGAGCGGCCTTCTTGAGCCACTCGCGCGGGTGGTAGTACCAGTAGGCGAGGCGGTCGATGACCAGCCCGTGGCGCACCGGGTCGGTCAGGTCGAAGGGGTGGATGCGCACCCGTTCGCTCTCCATCGTGTGCGTCTTGCCATCCACCTCAAGGGGACCCACCATCCGCAAGATCGACTCGAAGGCGCGGGGCCAGTCCTCCTCCGCACCGAGGAGCAGTCCGATCAAGTGGTTGCGCACGTCGCTAGCCATGGCGGAAACGTTAGCCCAGTGGGTCGCTCACGTCAGCAGACGCGGTCAAGTCCCGGGTAGTGGTGTAGCGCTGTGCTCCTTCGACAGGGGTTGTCAGGCGGTTAGCGCGGGTAGGGCATCAGCTCCGATCTCAGGTTCGGTGCTGGGCACGATGGTGCTGCGGCAGCGGGCCAGGACCTCGAGTCCGAGGTAGCGGCGTCCTTCGGCCCATTCGTCGGTCTGTTCGGCCAGGACGGCGCCGACGAGGCGGACGATCGCGTCGCGGTTGGGGAAGATGCCCACGGCGTCGGTGCGGCGGCGGATCTCCTTGTTGAGGCGCTCGGCAGGGTTGTTCGACCAGATCTGGGTCCACACGTCCTTGGGGAAGGCGGTGAACGCCAGGATGTCCTCGCGGGCACCGGCGAGGTGCTCGGCGACGGCGGGCAGCTTGTCAGTGACGTAGTCGATGAGCCGGTCGAACTGGGCGTGCACGGCCGGGGCGTCGGGCTGGTCGTACACGCTGTGCAGCATCGCCTTGACGGCCGGCCACATCGACTTCGGCGTCACCGACATCAGGTTGGCCGAGTAGTGGGTACGGCACCGCTGCCAGGACGCGCCGGGCAGGTTGGCCGCGATCGCTTCGACGAGCCCGGCGTGCGCGTCGGAGGTCACCAGCCGCACCCCGGACAGGCCGCGGGCGACCAGGTCGGCGAAGAACTCGTTCCACGCGGCGCCGGTCTCACTGGTCGCGACGCGGGTGCCGAGGACCTCGCGGTGCCCGTCACCGTTGACCCCGGTCGCGAGCAGGACGACGGCGTTGATGACGCGCCCGCCCTCGCGGACCTTCATCGTCAGGGCGTCGGCGGCCACGAACGTGAACGGGCCTGCCTGGTCCAGGGGGCGGTGGCGGAACTCCTCGACGAGCTGGTCCAGGTCGGTGGCCATCCGGGAGACCTGGGACTTGGACAGCGAGTCGATGCCCAGGGTCTTGACCAGCTTGTCCATGCGCCTGGTTGAGACCCCGGCCAGGTAGCAGTCGGCCACGACCGTGATCAGCGCGGACTCGGCCCGCTTGCGCCGCTCGAGCAGCCACTCGGGGAAGTAGGTGCCCTTGCGCAGCTTGGGGACCGCGACATCGATGGTGCCGACGCGGGTGTCCAGGGGCCGGTGCCGGTAGCCGTTGCGCTGAGCGATCCGGTCGGGGGTGGGCCGGCCGTACTCGGCGCCGACCACGGCGTCAGCGTCCGCGGACAGCAGGCTGTTGATGATCGACTGCAACAGGTGGCGCATCAGATCCGGTGACGCTTCGGCCAGGGCTTCGCCGAGCAGGCCAGCAGGGTCGACAATGTGGGGAGCGGTCATCGCGAGTTCCGTTCGAGGGTGCTGTGAGAGGTTCACTCGAAGGATCACGCGGTGGCCGCGTCCTCGTCCGGCACACACGCCGGAGACGACGACCTCAGCTACCGCGCTACACCACTATGCGGGACTCAACTGCAGACGCACAGACTTTGCTGATCAGAAACTGAGCAGAGGCGGCCGCTCGCGCTGCACCACGTCGCCAGGGCTCCAACTCAGGTCACTCAACTCGATCGCCGAGTAGTCGCGACCGTTGATCGGGATGTCCAGGAGTTCTGGCCATGCTTCCTGCAGGAGCCAGATGAAGTGTCGATACGTGGCTCTGTCCTGGAAGGGCAGCGAGAGCAACTTCGTCAAGATCTGTCGAGACCCGAAGAGGATGCCAGTCTCGCTGGAGGGGTCGCTCTCCTGGAGGGTGCTTTGCAACCAGACGCCCTCGCGGTACTCCCAGCGCTGGAAGTCGAGCGGGTCATAGCCATGAGTTTTGATCGCATCGAATGATGTTGCGTCCGAGAGGTCTACGAAGGCGTCGTGTACGTGCGGATCGGTGCACTTCAGGAACGAGGCCAGGTGCATCCGGTACTGAGGATCCACCTCATCGTTCGGGAAGCCGTGGGTCAAGTAGAAGGCACCGGAGATGCCGTAGCCGCTCGACCTGAGATGAAGCGCATCCGTGGGGAGCTTCTTGAGGTAAGCATGCGCCAATGCCACAGAGTGGGCGCGAAAACGGTTGGCCATGAGCACGGCCGAAAAATCAACTGGCACCTCCGGTGAGTTGATGGTGATCGGTCGATGGTGTAGGCCGAGGTTCTCGGCCAGCCATTCACCGGTTGTCGCATCGTGCTCCGAGGCGGACGTCGGTGCCTGGTATGCCAACTCGTACGTGAACCACGTGATGCGCTGGACGTTGCGCCGCGCCAGAGCCAGAGTCAACCGGGAGTCGATCCCGGCCGAAAGGGAGATCACCAGCGGGCGCGGACCGGCGGCGAGCAGATCGATGCCTCGCTCGACGATCTCACGAATCTGCGTCATCACTTCGGGCATTCTCCCCGCCTCGACGCGCTGCTCGACCGGGAGGATCCGCTGAAGCGCTCGACTGGAGAGATCCAGCTCCGTATTGGGGGTCAACGCCAGCACGCCATTTCTCGTTGTCTGGCGTCCGGGCGCCGACCGGAGGTTCGTTTCCTTGGTGAAGGTGGGTCGTGCCCAGGCGCTGGGCGGGGTCCCGATGACCTCACCCACCAAATGCGCGTGCGATCCCACGACAGTTGGGTACTGCGCAGCGCTGTAATACACGCCCCTCAGGCCCAACCCATCCTGCTGGACACGGACTCCCTCAGGTCCCAAGCGCAACACCGCGAATCGTCCGATGAGGCTGTTCACGCGGCGCTGGAACTCATCATCTTGGTCCGCATCAGCCAGCCAGTGTGCGATCTCCTGACCGTCCACCGAATCGATCTCAACCGAGCACCCCCAACCAAGAAGAACCAACCTGGCACCGCCGCGCTCCACCTGGGCAAGGTCGATACGCCGTGAGTGCGCGAGCGTCCATTCCCCCAGTCGCACGTTCTCCCAGCCGAGCCGCTGAAGGATGACAGGTTCACCGTCCTGGTACCGACTGAGGAGGTACCCGCGGTCGAAGAGCAGGTGCTCGTACTCCCCATACGAACTGGCCAACGCGGTCATCGATGCCCCTCCTGAATATGGCTGGCGTCGGTAGAACCTTAGGCAAACCTTCATGAAAGATTCATGAGTCGCCAGTCGGATCGCGGCAGACGCCCGAAGCGGATCGGCGGGCCCAGAGCGTTATGTCTCACTTGTGTCGCAGTGGATTCGGATCTGGGCCTTCAGAACCCCCGCGCGGAACCTCCCCGGCTCCATACTCCCCTCACCCGGACCGCCGATTGAGCGGACCACCTTCCCGAAGGGAACCCCCAAGATGCGCAAGCAGTTCTTCGCTGCCCTGGTGGCGCTGCTGATGACCGTGGGACAGCTCACCGTCATGTCTACGTCGGCTTCGGCCGCCGCATCTCATGAGAACACCGACCCGTACAGAACCGGCTGCACCGCAGATGGAAAGTCCATCAGCTCTAAGGCCGTGAGCGGGGGAACGGTGTCCATCATGGTGTCCGCCAAGTGCGGCACCAACTGGGTGCGCTACTCCGGCGTCAACCAGAAGACCACGAAGTACGGCAGGGCCGATGGCAAGGCCTGGACCCAGAAGGAAACCGACACCGCCGCCACCTCGTTCAGCTTCCAGTCCTACGCCCCAGGCACCACCGGCTACACCGGCGTGATCCAGATCGGAACCCAGGTCACGACTGCGACCTGCTCCAACGGCTGCACCTGGAAGGTGACGGACACCAGGACCCGAGAGACGCGGGCTGTGGACTGGGCCAACTCCAAGATCGGTAGCACGGAGTACGCCGGCTTCTGCCAGCGCTTCGTGGAGAACGCCTACGGCACCTCTGGGCGCTACCCCTCCGCCCTGGCAGCCTTCGAGGCGCTCAAGGCGGCAGGGACGATGAAGTACACCACCACCAACATCCCCAAGGGTGCTCTCGTGTTCACCCGCAACAGTTGGGACGGTGGATATGGCCACGTGATGATCTCTCGCGGTGACGGATCATTCGTCGAGGCCGCGAGCAAGGTCCGCGTAGTCAACCACCCGGCCGGTGGATCTGGATCTGACTACCGCTTCCTCGGCTGGAGCCCGGCACCGGCCTCCTGGCCCGGGCGGTGACCCGGCTCTGAGTCAGACGAACGGGGTGCCGTCAGCCTGGGGCGGCACCCCGTCTCGTTGTCCCGCAGCAACCTCAGACGAACCGCGGCAGGTGATACGCCAGCTGCTTGCGCCACCACGGCCAGTCGTGCGCGCTGTCGTGACCCCAGATGTCGAGGATGTGCGGGATCCCCTTCTCCGCCAGCAGGTGCCCGAGATGCCGGGTGCTGGGCAGCGCCTGGGTCGGGTGCACCTCGAACGGCCCCTCCCCCGCGACGAGCACGACGGCCGCGTGCGAGCGCACCCATTCCAGGTGTCCGCCACCCATGCCGGGTATGTAGGCGGTCGGGTTGTTGAAGTACGTCGCCTCGCCGATCTCGCCCCAGCCGTGCCAGGAGGTCGGGTCATAGCTGCCGGACATCCCGATCCCCACCTTGACCACGTCCGGCCGCTTCAGCGCCAGGTTCACCGCGTGATATGCGCCCATGCTGCAGCCGGTCGCCACGACACCGCTGTGACCGGGCGAGTCGCGGTCGATCAACGAGACCACGGTGTCCAGGACCCAGCCCTCGTATGCCGCATGTCGCCGCGCGCGGTGCTCCGTCGGCAGGCTGTTGTCGGACCAGGTCAGGTGGTCCAGGGAGTCGACGCAGTAGACCTTGACCCGACCGCCCTCGATGAGGTCGGCGATCGCGTCGATCATCCCGTTGTTCTCGAAGTCCCAGGCCCGGCCGGCCTCGGAGGGAAAGACCAGCAACGGCCGACCCCAGTGGCCGTAGCGGATCACCGCTCCCCGTCCGGTGCCGAGGGTGTCCAGATCGAGGTGGGCCCGCTCCATGGGCTAAGCCTGCCACAGCCGAACGGCCGACCAGACCGTGCGGAAATCCGTCCAGAGAATGACGCGGACTTTCGCGCGCGCACGGAAGACTAGAGCACAAGCAGCAGCAAGCCATGTCCGAGGTGCGCGGACGGTGGCAACGGGAGCGCCCGGCCTCTGGCCGGCCCGTCCCGACACCGACGGCATGGTGGACGCCCGTGGTCCAACAGGGAGGATCGCGGCACCTCCTGCGGCTGCGTGTGCTCGTCCCTGTCGCTGCAGGGGGCGACAGGGACGAGCACAGCCCTTTCGAGGTAGTTTTGGCTGCTCGTTCAAACGGGCCGGAGTCCCAAGGGAGGGTCATGTGAGACAGACGGCGCAGCGTGAGCAGCGTCCGGTTCGGCCCGGTCGACCCCTCCGCACCATCGGTTTCACCATCGTCGCCTTCGTCTGCGACCTCGTCCTGTCCGGCGTCGGGCTCGGGGAGATGCACGCCTACGACGGCAGCGTGCTCCCCACCTGGGTGCTCGTCGCGGCGGTGGCCGTCTTGGCCAGCCCCCTCCTGCTGCGACGCCGCTATCCGCTGCCGGTGCTCATCATCGTGGTGGCGCTCACCGCCGCCATCCCCTTCGTGGTCTTCGAGGCGCAACCTTTCGTCAGCCCGATGGTCGCCCTGTATGCCGCAGCACGCTGGCTGCCGTCTCCGCTGGCTCGGCTGGCGCTGGCCATCGGCCTGATCACGGTGGTGACCAACCTGGTGTCGGTCTACCGTTTCACTCCGGACCCGACACCGATATCGATGCTCTTCCCCGGGGCCTTCTTCACCGGCGCCGTCCTCATGGTCTGGTCGATCGCCCGTCGCGAACGCCAGCACGCCAAGCGCGCCGAAGAACTGCGCACCCAGCTGGACACCCAGGCCGAGGAGGTGGCCCGCGCCGAGCGCTCCCGGATCTCTCGTGAGCTGCACGACATCGTGGCGCACTCGGTGAGCGCGATGATGATGCAGGCCGCAGGCGCTCGCGCGACCGCGCGCACCGTGGCGGACTCCGGCCCGCAGGACGAGCGCCTGGGCTGGGTGGTCGACTCGTTGAGCAGCATCGAGGCCACCGGTGAGCAGAGCATGCGTGAGCTGCACCGGCTCCTGGAGACCCTGCGCGGCGACGAGGCGAGCACCGACGAGGGCGACGCCAGCCAGAACGGGCACCGGCAGGCCAGCTTCGGTCCCGGCCTGGACGCGCTCGACTCCCTCCTGGACACTCCCCGTCGCAGCGGGCTGATCGTCGACCTCCACCGGTCCGGCCACATCGGTGAGTTGGACCCCTCGGTCGGAGCTGCGGCATACCGGGTCGTGCAGGAATCCTTGACCAACGCCCTCAAGCACGGCGGACGGGGGACCGTGGTCGATGTCGACGAGTCCTGGGTAGACGAGGGCGTGCAGGTCCAGGTGCGCAGCCGCCCTGGCCATGAGGCGCGCTCCGACGGCCCCGCCACCCCCAACGGCGGCACCGGCCTGCGCGGCCTGCGCGAGCGCGTCGAGCTGGCCGGTGGCCGGTTCGAGTCCGGCTGGGAGGGCGATGAGTTCGTCACCACTGCCCTGCTGCCCTCCCGTCCTGATCGGAAGACCTCCTGATGACCGTGCGGGTAGTCATCGCCGACGACCAGCGCGAGGTGCGCGAAGGCATGCAGATGCTGCTGCGCGCCGAGGCCGACATCGAGGTGATCGGGCTGGCGGCGGACGGCGAGGAAGCCTGCGCCCTGGTCGCGGAGCACACCCCCGATGTCGTGATCATGGACATCCGGATGCCAGGCACCGACGGCATCGAAGCCACCCGACGCATCGCGGAAGCGCGGGACGACGACTGCCTCACCGCGGTGCTGGTGCTGACCACCTTCGACCACGACGACGCGCTCTACGGGGCGCTGCGGGCCGGGGCATCGGGCTACATGCTCAAGCATGCCGCGCCGTCCTCCCTAGCCCGGGCCGTGCGCCAGGTCGCGGACGGCGGCTCGTGGATCGATGCGTCCGTGGCGGGCAAGGTCATCGACACCCTGCGCAGCACCCTCGATGTGGACGAGTCGGGACACATCGACCTCTCGATCCTCAGCAAGCGCGAGCTCGAGGTCCTCACCCTGATGATCGACGCCCCGACCAACACCGAGCTCGCCGGGATGCTGTACGTCTCCGAATCGACGGTCAAGACCCACATCTCCCGGTTGCTGATGAAGACCGGCTCGCACGAGCGCTCCCAGCTCGTCGCCATCGCCTGGCGCGCCGGCCTCGCCCGCTGACCCGCGCTGCGCCCCGCTCCCTGGCCGACCTTCGCGCCACTCCCCCCGCGGCCGACCTTCGCGCCACTCCCCCGCGGCCGACCTTCGCTGCATCCCCGGCAGACCCTCGCGCCACCACCCGCCCCGCCCAACCCTCGCGCCACCACCCGCCCGGCGTGTCCTGCACTGTTCACATCTGGTGTTGCGTGTCGGGTGCCTGGGCGCGGATTCTGCACAGCCGGATGCGCACATCAGGCAGCGGGGAGCTTCGAGAAGCTGCCCCTCGCGCACGAACCGCGCCGTCTCAACTTTGCGGTCCCCCACGGGACGAAATGACCGCGATCTGCTCCACCGACGGGACGATCCTCCGGCGCCGGGACCCTTGACCGTAAACATACTCTGACCTGCGAAAACGTGCGTTGTCGAGGTGGCTGGAGACACTCCATACTCGACCAATGCTCACCCTCGGACTCCTCGGGACCGGACGCCTCGGCACGGCGATCCGGGACGCTGCCGCGTCCACCGAGGACCTGGAGATCGGGTGGGCGATCGGCCGCGGCACCCCACCGGCGCAACCCGTCGAAGTCGCCATCGACGTCAGCCACCCCGACGCCGTCGCCGGGCACCTCACGTGGGCCGAGGACACCGGCATTCCCTTGGTGATCGGCACGACCGGGTGGGACGTGGCGCTCGTCGCAGCGCCGGACGTCCCGGTCTTGGTCGCCCCCAACTTCTCGCTCGGCGTCGCCGTGGTCCGCCACCTGGCCCACCTGCTCGGCAGGTATGCCGCAGCAACAGCACCCGGCGCGGGCCGGCCCATGGTCGACCTCGCGGTCACCGAGACGCACCACCGCCACAAGGTCGACTCCCCCAGCGGCACCGCCCTGACCCTGCGGGAGGCGCTGGCTTCCGGTGCCGGGCGCGAGGCGACCGAGGTGCAGACCACCAGCCTGCGGTTGGGCTCGGTGGTCGGTGAGCACGCGGTGATCGCCTCGTCGCCGCTGGAGACCATCTCGATCCGGCACAGCGCCCACGACCGCGGCCTGTTCGCTGACGGTGCGCTCGCCGCAGCCCGGTGGCTGGTGACGCAGCCCCCGGGGCGCTATGGACTCGACGACCTCGCAGCGGACTTGCTGCCCGAGCTGGCGCCGTGCCCCGCGGCCACACACCCCTCCTCCACCCGTTCTACCCCCGGATCCAGCACCACCCACCCCCTCGAGAACCCCTCGCGCGGGGACAGCCCACACGAGAACACCCCTCACGAAAGGTCGGCCTGATGACCAGCACCCTGACCGCCACCCCGTTCACCGGACTGGGCGTCGCCCTCGCGACTCCGTTCAGCTCCGGCAGCAGCGCGGACGGTCAGGTGCGAAAGCCGCAGGTCGACCACGCCGCCTACGAGCGGCTCATCCGGCACGTGCTCGCCGACGGACGAGGCGTGGACTATCTCGTCGTGCTCGGCTCCACCGGAGAGGCCGCGACCGTCACCGACGTCGAGCGCCACGCGCTGATCCGCCAGGCCGTCGAGCTCACTCGGCAGCCCACCCGCGACGCCGGCCGAAGCACGCCGCTGCCCGTGGTGGTCGGCATCGGTCACAACGACACCGAGCGCACCTGCGAGCTGGCCGCCCAGGCGGCCGCCGCCGGTGCCGACGGCCTGCTCGTCGTGACGCCCTACTACAACAAGCCGCAGGTCAGCGGGCTGGTCGCGCACTACTCCGCCGTCGCCGATGCTGCCCCGGGGCTGCCGATCATCGCCTACAACGTGCCCGGCCGGACCGGCTGCTCGCTGACCCCGACGGCCATGCGGCAGATCTGGGCCGTCGACCAAGTCGTCGCGCTCAAGGAGAGCTCGGGCGACCTGCGTCAGATCGCCCAGTTGTGCCAGCAGGCTCCCGCGGGTCGGGCGATCCTGGCCGGCGACGACGACCTGGCCCTCGCCTCGATCGCGGTCGGTGCCCAAGGGCTGGTCTCGGTCTGCGCCAATGTTGCACCCGTCGAGACCGCCGAGCTCGTGGCCGCCGCACGCGCTGGTGAGATGGACACCGCCCGCGAGCGCTTCGCGTTGCTCGCGCCGCTGATGGCTGCGCTCTTCGCCGAGACCAACCCGGTCCCGGTCAAGGCCGCGCTCGCCTGCCTCGGGCTGACCAGTGCCAGCGTCCGCCTGCCGCTCAGCCCGGCCGAGCCAGGCACCTGGACCGGCGTGCAGTCCGCCCTCGCCGACCTCCAGGCCGCCCGGCGCCAGGCGACCGGCACCTGGTCGAGCACCACGCGCATGCCCGCCATCCCCGCCTCCCCCGCGGCCCTGGTGTCATGAGGGGCATGGCTATCGATGACCAGCGCGACCGCAGCGGCACCGATCAGGGGTGCTCCGCGGAGCACTCGGCTGCTGACTCGGTCCGACGAGCCGGTGGTCTGGTGGAGCTGGAGGCCTTTTTCAGCGACCCCGCCGCCGCAGCCGCGGCAGATCCTGCCGAGGCCCGCGAGCGCGTCGAGCACCTGCTCACCGCGCTCGAGGACGGCTCGGCCCGCGCCGCGACCCGGTCGACCGACAGCGACTGGCAGGCCCACCCGTGGGTCAAGCACGGCATCCTCGCCGCCTTCCGGCTCAGCGAGAACGTCGAGCTGGACTGGCCCGGGGGTGCCGTCGACAAGTCCCTGGTTCCGGCCCGCCGGATCAGCTCGGAGGACGGGATCCGGCTCGTCCCCGGCGGCACCTCGGTCCGCCGCGGCGCCCACCTGGCACCCGGGGTGGTCGTCATGCCGCCCAGCTATGTCAACGTCGGCGGCCACGTCGGCGCCGGCTCGATGGTCGACAGCCACGTCCTGGTCGGCTCCTGCGCGCAGGTCGGCGAACGCGTCCACCTGTCCACCGCGGTCCAGCTCGGCGGGGTCCTCGAACCGGTCGGCGCCCGACCCGTCGTGGTCGAGGACGACGTCTTCGTCGGCGCGCAGAGTGGGCTCTACGAGGGCGTCGTCGTCCGCCGCGGCGCTGTCCTCGCTCCGGGCGTCTCCCTCACCGCGGCCACCACGATCTACGACCTCGTGCACGAGACCGAGCACCGGGGCGAGGTGCCCGAGGGTGCGGTCGTCGTGCCCGGCAGCCGACCCGCCCGCGGCCCGTATGCCGACCGGCTGGGTCTCGCGCTCTACGCGCCGGTCATCGTGAAGTACCGTGACGCCTCCACCGACGCCGCCACTGTGCTCGAGGACGCGTTGCGGTGACCGCCACCCGCGTGGCGGACGCCTTCGGGGGCGGGCCGTCGGCGATCAGGCGTGCCTCGATGGGAGCTCCGTCCGACGCGATCAACCTGGCGCTCGGCGAGCCGGGCTGGCCGCTTCCTGATGCTGCTCGCGAGGCGCTCACGAGGGTGGCGGAGGCAGACGGCAGATTGCCGTACGGCCCCAACACCGGCCTGCCGGACCTGGTCGAAGCCGTCGCGGCCTTCTGCTCGACGACCTCCTCCGCACACTCCTGGGGTTCACGCACGGACCGCGCGCGGCTGACGTCCGACCAGGTGATGGTGACTGCCGGCAGCCAGGCCGCGCTCTTCGCGCTCTTCCAGGCGCACGTCGAGCCCGGCTCGGCCGTGCTGGTCCCCGACCCAGGCTTCGTCACCTACCCCCAGCTCGCCCGGGTGTGCGGCGCCGACCCCATCACCTATCCCCTCGCCCCGAACGGTGACCTCGACGCCGAGGCGCTGGTGGAGGTCTTGGGGAGGACACGGCATACGGGACTGGTGGTGCTCAACCACCCTGCCAACCCGACGGGCGGCGTCGCGTCGCCCAGTGCCCTGGCCGCCGTCGCCGAGGCGTGCGCGCGGGTCGGCGCGGTGCTGGTGAGCGATGAGGTGTACCGCGAACTGTGGGTCGACGCCCGACCCGCCGGGCTGCACGAGGTGGCCGGCGTCGAGGCGGGCGTGGTGCTCGGCTCGACGAGCAAGGCGTTCGGTGCCCCCGGCCTGCGGGTGGGGTGGGCGGCCGGCCCGGCCGAGCTGCTCGCCCCCGCCCGCCTGGTCCACAACGCGATGACGACCGCACCCGCCCGCCCGTCCCAGCAGGCCGCCCTCGCCCTCCTCGGTGCGGCGGACGAGGTCCTGACCGAGGCGCGCGAGCACGTCCGCACCCGCTGGCACCTCGCGACCGGGGACCCCATCTGCCCCGACCGGGGACCCGGTTTGTCGCCACCGGGGACACGCTCTGCTCGCGCGGGGATCTATCTGTGGCTGCCCTTGCCGGAGGGTGCCGGCGACGACGAGGCGTTCGCGCTGCGGCTGCGGGACGAGGGTGGGGTGACGACCGTGCCGGGCAGCGCCTTCGGGGCGCGCGGTCGCGGCCACCTGCGGGTCAGCCTGGGCGGCCCGCTCGACGAACTCGAGGAAGGACTGCGGCGCCTGGCGCCGTGGTGGGAGAGATGATCATGACTGCTGCGACGACCGATCTGTTCGCCTTCACCGAGGCCGAGCTGCTCGAACTGGCCGACCGGCAGGCGGGGCCGTTCTTCGCCTACGACCTGGCGGCGGCGCGGGAGCGTTTCCGGAGGCTGCGGGCGGCGTTACCCGGTCGCGTCCGTCTGGCGTATGCCGTGAAGTCCAACCCTGGCCAGCCCCTCCTGGAGACCTTCGCGGCCGAGGGGGCGTGGTTCGACTGCGCCTCGGCCGGCGAGGTCTCCGCGGTGCTCGCGGCGGGCGGCACGGGGTCGGGGATGGTGGTCGCCGGGCCGGCCAAGTCGGCGCGCGACCTGCAGGCGGCGCTCTTCGCCGGGGCGCGGATCCAGGTGGACGGCATCGAGGACGTCGCGCGGCTGCACGAGTTGCACCCGGGTCCGCGGCCGCTGCCGGTCAGCGTGCGGGTCAATCCCGCCTCAGGTGTGTCGGAGGGCGCTGCCATCATCGGTGGCGGCGGGCCGAGCGCGTTCGGAGTGGATGAGGAGGTGATCGAGGAGTTCGTCTCCGCGGCGCAGGGGTATGACCGGGTGCAGATCACCGGCCTGCAGGTCTTCGCGGCCAGCAACGAGCTGGACGCGGGCCTGCTGCTGGCCAACCACCGCACCACGCTCGCGATCGGATCCCGGCTGCAGGCGCTGCTCGGGCGGGAGCTGGACCTCATCGATCTCGGGGGCGGCCTCGGTGTCCGGTATGCCGTGTCCGAGCCCTCCCTCGACATCCGCACCCTGGGCGCGGGGCTGGGTCGGATCCTGGAGGAGCACCCCTGGTTCGCCGGTGAGCTGTTGCTCGAGCCTGGACGGTGGTTGTCGGCGCCGACGGGGGTGTACGGCGCGCGGGTCGTGCGGGTCAAGGAGTCGCGAGGCGAGCGCTTCGTCATGCTCGAGGGCGGCATCAACCACCTGCTGCGGCCGCTGCTGACCGGGCAGTCGTTCCCGACCCTGGCCCTACGGCCGGGGGTGGGGGTGCTGGGGGGCGACGGGTCCGGTGGTGCGTTGGTGCCCACGACGTTGGCCGGGCCGCTGTGCACGTCGCTGGATCGGGTCGGGACGGGCGAACTGCCCGCTGAGGTGCAGCCCGGTGATGTGGTCGTCTTCGGCCAGGCTGGGGCCTATGCGTCGACCCAGGCGATGACTCACTTCCTGTCCCACCCGGCGCCGGAGCAGGTCTGGCTGGGCACCTGAGCAGAGGTCGTTCCATCAGTCTTGCCGTCGGTCGACGAACCCCACGTGAAGGCAGAGCACTCACCGGGTGGCGCGACGCAGTCTCACCCAGCGACGCGCGACGTCCGGCAGGCGTGGGAGCCGGTGGTGGTCAGCGACGAGGGTGTGGACCACGCCCATGACCTCCTCGGCAGCGACCGCGGCCGCGTCCGAGGCCGAGGGGTCGACCCGGCCTAGCGCCGGATCGGCCACCAGCTCGTCCAGGATGCGCTCGAAGGAGCCCCGGTCCTCGGCGAGGTGGACCCGCTCCTCCTGCGCCATCAACTGCCCGTAGAGGACCTGATGGTCGTCCACGACCTCGCCGAGAGCCGCTCGGCGGGGCACGACGAGGGGGCGCTTGCCGGCAGCGTTGGCGTCGGCGATCGTGCCCGGACCCACCTGCCCCACCACGACATCGCAGTGTCTGTGCGCCTCCTGCAGCTCTCGCAGCGGAAGGCTCACGCGGTTGCGCGCACCCGGGACCGGCAGGGATGCTCCGTGCTGGACCAGGAAGGTGAGGTCCAGTCCACGCTGCCGGGACCACCACTCGATCCAGCCCGTCAATCGGTCGAACGGGTGATGGTCGGTGCCGACGGTCACGAAGATGCTGGTCACAACAAGGCTCCTGACACGAGGGCTCCTGGATAGAGCCGGGCCTGCTCGCGCCACTGCACGATGAAACGCGTGGCGAAGGGATAGACCATCGCGCCCGTGAGGGTGCGCGTCGAGATCCGGTCGATGACCTCGATGTAGACCGAAGGGATCTTCAGCTGCCAGGCGATGAGGAAGAAGGGTGCGGCTACCCCCGCACCAGCCGACACGATGACGTCGGGTCGGTCCTCGCGCAGCAGGCGCGAAGCCTTGGCCAGGTTGCGCAGCGCGTTGGGCACGTGCCTGGTCGTGGGATAGGCGGTGTACTCCACCCGGTCCCGCTCCGCCAGTTCGGCGGTGTGCGGAGACTCGGCGGTCACCCAGATCACCTCGTGACCCTCCAGCGCTTCCCGCAGCGGGAGCAGTTGAGCCAGGTGGCCGCCCGGTGAACTGATCAGCATGACCTTCATGCCCGTCCTCCTGAGACCAGTGGGCGCGCGGTGGGCCGCGGTCGGCCCAGCTCGTGGGCCGCTACCCGATCACTCCGGTCCGGCCCGTCCACTGAGTCCGCGAACGCCAGCGCCTCGGTGAGATCCCGACGCTTGAGGACGAGGGCCAGCGCGGTACCCAGGATCAGCATCAGCCCGGCACCGGCCACCGGATAGACGACCACGGGCGGTCCGGCTGCGCGCTCCGGCACGGTCGCGGCGTTCAGCACGATCGCCCGGTCCGACCGCTCGTCCCCGCCGCCTCCTCCGGCTCCGGCCTGCAGCTGACCGGACCGGTCCACCCGGTAGTGGACATAGGCCTGGGCGACGGCATCCGCCAGCACCACGGCCTCCTCCGGGGTAGCTGCGGCGGCGGTGATGTCGACCACTGCCGAGCCGGCGGGAACCTGGACGGTGATCATGGTCGACAGCTCCGGGGCTGTCAGCGACAGCCCGAGGTCGTCGATGGCGGACTGGGCCACGGCTTGAGAGTTCGCGACCCTGGCCTCGGTCCGCATGTTGGCGGCTCTTCCCAGATGAGGGTGTAGGTCGGCCGGGCGCGTCGGTCCGCAGGTAGACGTCGAGGTCTCCCGACGATGGAGGTTCCTACGCCATCCATCCTAAGGACCTCGACGTGACCGACGCTACCCCGCCGGCCGGCTTCGGCCGCCCTGACCTGACCGCCTTCGCGTCTCATCCCAATCGACCCTGATCGAGTCTGCTGACCCCCCTCGACGAGAACGCAGCGACATCACAGCCACCCAACCCCGACCGTCCGGGAAGCCGGGACACGTCACATGGCCTGTGCTGCGGGCGTGTCGAGTGGGTCGTCCAGGGGCGACGCAGGAGCGTCGACGCGACGTGCTGAGAGGTGGTTCCAGTCGAGCACTAGGACACCGGCTACAGGCATGGCGATAGGTCAGGAACGGCGTCGCTCCCTACGCAGGAGGGAGCGCAGAGTCTCGGCGTTCGCGTAGCCGACCCGTAGCGCGATCTCGGCGGAGGTGAGGTCCGTGGTTGCTGAGAGGTGCCGAGCTCGTTCGATGCGAAGCCGTTGGACGAAGCCGAGCGGAGTGAGGTTGAGCGCCGCACGGACTCGTCGTTCGAGGGTGCGCCGGCTGGTGCCGAGCGACTGCGCGACGAAGGCGACGTTGAACGGTTCGTCCAGGCGGGCGCGCACGAAGCGTTCGAACTCGACGACGATCGGGTCCTCGTGCCGGAGATGTTCGTAGGCGACGAAGGCCGCCTGCGACGGACGCTCGTCGATGATGAGGAGCTTGGCGACATGTTGGGCCAGGTCGGGGCTGATCGATCGCACGAGTGAGAGCGCGAGGTCGATGTGGGCGAACGCGGCGCCGGCGGTGACGAGGTTCCCGTCGACCACGACCATGGTGTCGAGATCGAGGGCGACGGTCGGATAGCGCTTCAGGAACTCCGGCCCCAGGAACCAGCTGGTCGTCGCCCGCCGATGATGCATCCGTCCGGTCTCGGCGACAGCGAACACGCCGGTGCACGCCGCGGCGATCCGGGTGGTCGCGTCGTCGAGGCGCCCGAGCGAGGCGATGACCGAACGAGCATCTCGGCTCTGGAGGGCGTCGTTGGTAGCGGCGGCCGTGAGGGTTCCAAGCGCAGGGACGACGACCACGTCGAACTCTGCGGACTCCGACAGCGGGTGGTCCACCGACAGGGTCATCGATGCCGTCGTGGTCACTCTCCGTTTCGGTCCGAGGATGGCGAGTTCGATCGGGTCGATCCGCGGGTCGACATCGCCGCGGGCTCCGTCGGCCACCCGCATGATGTCGATGACCGACGCGACAGCCGAACCGAAGCAGCCGTCGATCGCGATCAGTCCGATACGCATGGCGCGAACAATAGCAATACTGTCGTATACGCCACTTCTCACATGCCCTTGCTCGTCATACGCTGAACTCGCTTCACCAAGAAACCTCGACACCTAGGAGAACCCCTCATGTCCACACCCGCATCACTTCCGTATGCCTTCGTCGCCAAGATCGTCGCGGCCGATGGGCAGCACGACGCGCTCGCCGATCTGCTCGCCGGCGCTGTCTCGCTCGCCAACGAAGAAGTAGGAACGATTGTCTGGTTCGCGGTCAGGACCCACGCCGACACCTTCTGGATCTTCGATGCATTCCCCGACGAGGCCGCTCGCGACGCCCACGCCAACGGCGCCATCGTCGCAGCCCTGATGGCCAACCAGCACCTCCTCGGCGCAGCACCCGAGATCCTGGCGGCCGACGTCCTCGCGTCCAAGCTCCCGTAGTCCGCCAACGCACGAGACGATCGCGCCCCGCCGAGCCGTCGCCAGGTCGCGACGCAACGCCACGCTGCGTTGCCGAGCGGTGCGAGGCCTGTCGGCACACGGACAGGATGCCGGCCGCGAGCGCTCAGTCGGCGAGGGGTCCGTCGCAGAGGAGAGCGACGTCGGTGTCGGGCAGAGCCGTGAGGCCAGCGCATCGCGCGACCACCAGAACCGAACCGCCCCTGCCCTGCGTTTCCGCAGGTCAGGGGCTGTTCGCCGGAGCCGCCTGTCGGAATCGAACCGACGACCTAATCACGTCGGCTTTGCGTCTATCGCTTGATGCGCCCACTGGGCGAACGAGCCGCTGACCTGTGCAAACGCCGAGCGTGGGGGACGCCACCATCCGGTGGTGACCGACGACGACCGACCAGTACCGACCGTTTCACCGGAGCCTGCGGCGGCGTCGAAGCCGAGCAAGCTCCATTCCTTTAGCTCACCGCGCCCTCCTCCTCGCCGGTCCTGTCGTCGTCGAAGACGTTTCAGGGGTCTTCTCAGATGACGGTCTAGGTCGGCCGGGCGCGTCGGTCCGCAGGTAGACGTCGAGGTCTCCCGACGACGGAGGTTCCTACGCCATCCATCCGAAAGACCTCGACGTGTCCGACGCTACCCCGCCGGCCGGCTTCGGCCGCCCTGACCTGACCGCCTTCGCTCGACTCGACGGCCTCGGTCTGAGCGTGACCGGACAACGACTTGAACCGGATCGTGCGGTCCTCGCGTGCCGCGTGGTGGAACCAGATCAGTGGTGCCGACGGTGCGGCAGCGAAGGCGCTGCTCGTGACACCGTGATCCGGCGGTTGGCCCACGAGCCGCTGGGCTGGCGACCGACCGTGCTGGAAGTTGTAGTGCGCCGCTACCGCTGTGCCGACTGCGGACACGTGTGGCGCCAAGACACCAGCGCCGCGGCGGAGCCACGCGCGAAGCTCTCGCGCACCGGGCTGCGGTGGGCGCTGGAAGGTATCGTGGTCGCACACCTCACCGTCGCCCGTGTCGCCGAGGGACTCGGGGTCGCGTGGGACACCGCCAACAACGCGGTCCTGGCTGAAGGCAAGCGGCTGCTGATCAACGACCCCACGCGGTTTGAGGGCGTGAAGGTCATTGGCGTCGATGAGCACGTCTGGCGCCACACCAGGCGTGGCGACAAGTACGTCACCGTGATCATCGACCTCACCCCGGTCCGCGATGGCGCCGGCCCAGCAAGGCTGCTGGACATGGTCGAGGGCCGGTCGAAGGCGGCGTTCAAGACCTGGCTCGCCGACCGCGACGACGCCTTCCGTGACGCGGTCGAGGTGGTCGCGATGGACGGCTTCACCGGGTTCAAGACCGCCGCTGCAGAGGAGATCCCGGACGCGGTCACGGTGATGGACCCCTTCCACGTCGTGCGCCTGGCCGGTGACGCCCTCGACAGGTGCCGGCGCCGGGTCCAACTCGCGATCCACGGGCACCGTGGGTTCAGGGACGACCCGCTCTACAAGTCGCGGCGCACGCTGCACACCGGCGCGGACCTGCTCACCGACAAGCAGAGCGACAGGCTACGCGCGCTGTTCGTTGATGACGCTCACGTCGAGGTCGAGGCGACCTGGGGTGTCTACCAGCGCATGATCGCCGCCTATCGCCACGAGGACCGGCAACGTGGCCGCGAGCTCATGGAGAAGCTGATCACCGACCTCAGCGCCGGCGTCCCCAAGGTGCTCACCGAGCTCACCACCCTGGGCCGGACCCTGAAGAAGCGAGCCGCTGACGTGCTCGCCTACTTCGAACGACCCGGCACCAGCAACGGGCCGACCGAGGCGCTCAACGGACGGCTCGAACACCTGCGCGGCTCCGCACTCGGGTTCCGCAACCTGACCAACTACATCGCCCGAAGCCTGCTCGAGACCGGCGGCTTCAGACCCCAACTCCTACACCCCCGATTGGGATGAGCCTCCAATGGCATAGCCCCAACGGTCCGAGTACGCTAATCGGTGAAGTTACTCACCGGAATCATCCTGGAGAATGATTTTCCTGTCCACGCTCCGCCAGGGCGCCCCCTACCGGGACAAGCGCGTGGGCGAGCAGTCACACTCCACCGCGACCATCTCGGCCGCTTCGGCTGTTCCGTACGCCACCGAGAGACATGGTGCCAGCCCGCGCCCGTCCACCGCAGATGATGCCCGCCTTCCTGTGGATAACCGGCTCTTCCCAGTTGCGGTGGGGGTCATAGGTTGAGTCCTCCGCCGATGAGGAGCATGCGGAGCCTGTAGTTGGATCGGTTCTTGAAGCCTCGAGCCAGGCGGCGGTGCAACTCGACCAGGCCATTGATGGCCTCTGTCCCGCCATTCGTGGCGCCGGTGGTGAAGTAGGCCAGGAACGCTTCCTTCCACTTGCGCAGGGTCCGGCCGAGGCGGGCGATCTCGGGGATCGGGCAGGTGGGGAACGTAGCTACGACGCGCTCGGCGATCTGCCGTCCTTCGTTCTTGTCCAATTGCTTGTAGGCCGAGCGGAGCTGCTGGGCGCACTGCCAGGTCAGGTCGACCTCGTCGTGGGCCTCGTCGGCGGCGAACGCCCGCTGGATGCGGGCGCGTTGCTTGTCGGTGAGGTTCTCCTCCCCGGCGCGCAAGATGTTCTGGATGCCGTACAGCGGGTCGCCCTTGCGGCCGCGGTGCCCGGTGGTGGCCTGCTGGACCCGGCGGCGGACCTCGTCGACGCACTTGGTGCCCAGGGCGACGACGTGGAAGACGTCGAGCACAGCGGTGGCCTCGGCCAGCTCGTCGACGATCGCGGCCTTGTACCCATGGAACGGGTCGAGCGTGGCGACCTTGACGCCGGCGGTGAAGCCCGCGCCCCGCTCGGTGAGCCAGTCGGCGTAGGCCTTCTTGGACCGGCCCGGGACCAGGTCGAGTAGACGCGCCCTGACCTGCCCGTTCTCATCGCAGGTCAGGTCCACCATGCCGGTGAGCTCCTTCGGGCCGCGACCACCGTCCTCGGGTGCCTTCGTCGAGACGTGGTGCCAGACGTGCTCGTCCACGCCGAGGCTAGTGACGCCGGTGAACCGCGACTCGTCGGCTGCTGCGGCCGACAGGATCGGCTCGATCCCGGACCAGACGGTGTCCCAGCCCAGGCCCAGCTGGCGGGCCAGGCCGTGCACGGTGGCGTGCTCGCGTCGCAGCTGACCGACCGCCCACGACCTCGCCCGGGTCGTCCACGTCGAGCGTGGTGGCGCCAACCGCTCGTCGGTCTCGGTGAACGAACGCCGCAGACACGACGACTCTGTGCAGCCCCAGGTCCGCTTCACCCAGACCAGCCGCACCGGGACACCGAACGCCGGGATGTCGACCAGCCGGTGCTCGCGTCGGCCCCGCGAGGTCGCGCGCACCCCGCAGTCCGGGCACCCGACCGGCCCAGGCGGTGACTCCACCCGCACCACCATCCCCTCGGGTCCGCGCGCTACGTCCAGGACGTGATAGCCGTCCAGCCCGACGAGCACGTCGCAGTTGTCGCAGTAGGCGTCGGCCGCGCCGAGGGCACGGCAGCACGACGTAGGGTGGTCCATCGTCGAGGTCCTCGAGGTTCTCGGAATGCTTGGTCGCTTCCGATCTTGAGGACCTCGACCCCTCTCACCCCGATACCCACGCCGCTCGGCGCGTCACGAACTCACCCCCACCGCAACTGGGAAGAGCCGGATAACCCGCGATCTGGGAGCAGGACGGCGCTGCCTTCAGGCCTTCTTCGGCGCCGTCCTGAGCAATCCGCACGCCTGTTTCGGGAGGACGTCAGGGGTGTTCATTTTCTGCCATTGTTGAGTTAAGTAAGCAGACGTTAAGAAGGCCGCCGCCAGGCCCGGCGGCGGAATCACCCGGGGCTCAGGACTGCCATTCATCGAAGATCAACCACGTACGGGTGCCTCGCACCCCAGGAACCGCCTGGACCTCGCTGAGGACGACATCGCGCAGCTCGTGGTTGTCGCGGGCGCGCACCTCGACGAGCAGGTCGAAGTCGGCGCCGACCAGCGTCACCCGCTCCACCCCCGCGATCGCCGAGACGCCGTCCAGCACCGCGCGCCAGGTGTTCTGCTCGATCGTCACGGCGACCATGGCCGCCGTCGCCAGCCCGAGTTGGTCGGGATCGATCCGAGCGGCGTAGCCGGTGATCACCCGGTCCCGGTGCAAGCGCTCGAGCCTGGAGTATGCCGTCGCCCGACTGATGTGCAGCCGTTCGGCGAGGGCGCGGACCGAGAGGCGACCATCCCGGCGGAGCTCGGCGACGATCCCCCGGTCGGTCTCATCGAGGGCACCCGCCACCTGTCTCGTCGATGCGGTCGTGTCCTGGCTCACACTGGACGTCTGGTCGTCGTTCACGAGCCTAGAGTGCCAGATGTCTTGACCTGACGGGCGCTGTGGAGATGGATGCCCGAATCGCGGGACGATGGAGGGCAGACGTCCAGCCTGGCTCACCGCCAGGGCCCCGGGAGACGGAGACCTCGACGATGAGCGACACCGATATCGACACCGCCACCGACCTGCTGCCCTGCCCCGAGCCGGTGCGGCTGATCGCCCCCGACGGCAGCGTCGTCGAGCCCGACGAGCTCGCGCGGGCGCGCGGCTATGAGATGCCCTCCGACGAGGATCTCCTCGCCGTCTGGCGCGCGATGGTCATCGGCCGCCGGTTCGACGCCCAGGCCACCGCCCTGACCAAGCAGGGCCGCCTCGCGGTCTACCCCAGCTCCCGCGGCCAGGACGCCTGCCAGGTCGCGCCGGTGCTGGCGATGGCGGAGACCGACTGGTTCTTCCCGACCTACCGCGACTCCATGGCCCTGGTAACGCGAGGCATCGACCCGGTCGAGGTGCTGACGCTGCTCCGCGGGGACTGGCACTGCGGCTACGACCCCGCGGCCACCCAGACCGCCCCGCAGTGCACGCCCCTGGCCACCCAGGCCGTGCACGCCGCCGGCGCCGCCGACGGCATGCGCCGCAAGGACACCGGCGGCGTCGCGCTGTGCTTCATCGGCGACGGCGCCACCTCCGAGGGCGACTTCCACGAGGGCGCCAACTTCGCAGCGGTCTTCAACGCCCCGACCGTCTTCTTCGTGCAGAACAACAAGTACGCGATCTCGGTCCCCCTGGCCAAGCAGACCAAGGCCCCGGCCATCGCCTACAAGGGCATCGGCTACGGCATGCGTAGCGAGCAGGTCGATGGCAACGACCCCGCCGCCGTGCTCGCGGTGACGCGAGCGGCATACGGGCATGCTCGGAGCGGAAAGGGGCCGGTGCTGATCGAGGCCCACACCTACCGCATGGAGGCGCACACCAACGCCGACGACGCGACCCGCTACCGGACCCCCGACGAGGTCGACGAGTGGACCGGGCAGGACCCGATCGTGCGGCTGCAGGCCTACCTGGTCGCCCGCGGCGCCCTCGACGACGCCCGGATCGAGGAGGTCAAGGCGGAGGCCGAGGCGCTCGCCGCCGACCTGCGCACGCGGATGAACGCCGACCCGGTCGTGGACCCGATGAGCCTGTTCGAGCACGTCTACGCCGAGCCCACCCCGCAACTGCGCGAGCAGCGCGACCTGGTGCTCGCCGAGCTGGCCGCAACCGCCAGCGCCGCGCACGGATCCGAGGCCAGCCACGAGGAGACCCAGCGATGAGCACCCCAGCCGGCACCACGACATACGCCAAGGCCCTGAACGCGGCCCTCCGGGACGCCATCCGCGAGGACGACTCCGTGCTCGTCTTCGGCGAGGACGTCGGCCAGCTCGGCGGCGTCTTCCGCATCACTGACGGCCTGACCAAGGAGTTCGGCGAGGACCGCTGCTTCGACACCCCCCTGGCCGAGGCCGGGATCGCCGGCTTCGCGGTCGGGCTGTGCACGCAGGGTTTCCGGCCGGTCATCGAGATGCAGTTCGACGCCTTCGGCTACCCGGCCTTCGAGCAGGTCGTCTCGCACGTGGCCAAGATGCGCAACCGGACGCAGGGCAGGCTGACGCTGCCGATGGTGATCCGGCTGCCCTATGCCGGTGGGATCGGCGGCGTGGAGCACCACTGCGACTCCTCCGAGGGCTACTACGTGCACACCCCCGGGCTGCACGTGGTCACCCCGTCGACGCCGGCCGATGCCTACAGCCTGATGCGTGAGGCGATCGCGTCGGAGGACCCGGTGGTCTTCATGGAGCCGAAGTCGCTCTACTGGTCCAAGGCGCAGGTCGAGCTGCCGACGCGGACCGAGCCGATCGGGCGGGCTGCGGTGCGGCGCGAGGGCACGGACGTGACGCTGATCAGCTATGGCCCGCAGGTGCCGAACGCGCTGAAGGCGGCCGACGTGGCTGCGGCAGAGGAGGACTGGAGCGTCGAGGTGATCGACCTGCGCTCGTTGGTGCCGTTCGACGACGAGACGGTCGCGGCGTCGGTGCGCAAGACGGGGCGGGCCGTGGTGCTCGCCGAGGCGCAGGGCTTCGCCGGGATGGGCGCGGAGATCGCGGCCCGGGTGCAGGAGCGCTGCTTCCACTCGCTGGCCGCGCCGGTGCTGCGGGTGAGCGGGCTGGACATCCCCTACCCGCCGCCGATCCTGGAGCACACCCACCTGCCCGGGGTGGACCGGATCCTGGACACCATCGCCCGCCTGCAGTGGGACGACGAGCCGGACCTCACTCACGCGGGTTCGGCTGTCACGCAGGAGGTGTCGGCATGACGCAGGTCTTCCGACTGCCTGACCTTGGGGAAGGGCTGACCGAGGCCGAGATCGTCTCCTGGCATGTGGCGGTGGGCGATGAGGTCGGGGTGGACCAGGAGGTCGTCACCGTCGAGACCGCCAAGGCTGCGGTCGATGTCCCCTGCCCGTATGCCGGTGCCGTCGCCGAGCTGCACGCCGAGCCCGGGACCGTCCTCGAGGTGGGCGCTCCGCTGATCACGATCGGCGGGGCGGCTGGTGGTGGGGCTGGTGGTGGGGCGCTGCCGACCGAGGGTGGTGCGGCGCAGAGTCCTGCTGCCGATGGTGCGGCTGCAGGTGAGCAGTACCGGACCGAGGAGCGCGCCGGCACGCGCGTGGGTGAGAAATCTGGTGGTGGCGAGGGTCCGACCGGGGGCGCTGGCGAGGATGAGCCGGAGCGGCCGCTGATCGGCTACGGCGCGGGCGACGGCCCGGCCCGCCGCACCCGCACCTCCCGCCGCCGCGCCCGCAGCGAGACTGGTGGCGGTGAGGGGAAGACCAGCGGCACCGACCCCGCCCCTCCCCGACCGGACGCGCAGGATGTCGCCGAAAACGACGACCGAACGTCCGCTGGGTCGGCCACAGAGCCCACCGGACGCGCGGTGCGCGTCATCTCCCCCCTGGTGCGCAAGCTGGCGACCGAGTGGAGCATCGATCTGGCGACGGTCACGCCGGGGCCGACTGGCGTCATACGGAGGGCAGATCTGGAGGCCGCGCGAGCACAGCGCGCGTCCGGTACCCCCGAAACCGGAGCACAGCGCGCGTCCGGTGGCCGTTCTGGCGAGCATGACGCGCGTTCGGTCGAGGATGGGGGGCGTTCGGTCGGGACGGGGCGCGGTGGCGGCGGGGAGTCCCGGAGGATTCCGATCCAGGGTGTGCAGCGGATCATGGTGGAGCGGCTGTCGACGTCGCGGCGCGAGATCCCGGACGCGACCACCTGGGTGGACGTCGACGCGACACGCCTGATGAAGACCAAGGACGCACTCAAGGCTGCCCGGCCCGACGCCGGTATCGGCGTGCTCCCCCTCCTGGCGCGGATCGTGGTCGCTGGACTGTCGGCATACCCGGCACTGAACTCCTCGGTCGACACCGACGCCGGCGAGATCGTGCACCATGGCGGGATCAACCTGGGCTTCGCGGCGCAGAGCCCGCGCGGCCTGGTCGTCCCGGTCGTGCACGGCGCCGAGTCGATGACCACCGCCGAACTGGCCGCCGCGCTGCGCGAGCTGACCGGTCGAGCGCGGGAGGGGAAACTGTCCCCCTCCGAGCTGACGGGCGGGACGTTCACGCTCAACAACTACGGGGTGTTCGGGGTCGACGGATCCACGCCGATCATCAACCACCCCGAGGCCGCGATGCTCGGGGTCGGGCGGATCATCGACAAGCCGTGGGTGCACAAGGGCAAGCTGAAGGTCCGCAAGGTCACTCAGCTCTCCTTCACCTTCGACCACCGGGTCTGCGACGGCGGCACGGCGGGCGGTTTCCTGCGCTTCGTGGCGGACTGCGTGGAGCAGCCGGCCGGGCTGCTCGCCGACCTCTGACAGCGGGACCGGGGAGCGGCTCGTCGGCGCTCCCCCGACCCAGCGTGGCCCCAGCCGCGCCGCCTAGGGTCAGAGCATGACTTCCCCCGTGAGCTTCGAGCCGACCGACCCGACCCACGACGTCCCTGAGGTCAGCGTCAGCGACGTCGATTCCGCCGACTCCAAGCCCGCGCTCAACCCGCGGACCATCGGGCTCAGCGCGCTCGCTCTCGGCGCCCTCGCCCTGCCCGACCCCGCGCGCCTCTCCCCCGGCAAGCGCCACCTGCTGCGCCTGGCGCGGGCGGGCTTCGTCGGGTGGTACGCCTGGGACCTCACCCGCCGCACCGAGGGGTGGCCGCCCGTCTCCCCTGAGTTCCTCGGCGCCGCCGGGGGCGCGGCGGTCACCCTGGCCACCGCCCCGCTCGACGAGGCCACCGACGCCTGGGCGGACCGCACGCTGCGCAGGTTCGGGATCGACAACCCGCGCCCGGTGATCGCCGGGCTCGCTGCGCTGATGGGCGCAGGCCTGGCCATCGACGCACAGTCCCGTCCAGCGGCCGCGGACGCCTGGGTCCCGGTGGACGACGTCTTCGAGAGCATCGAGCTGCCGGGCTACGCGCGTTCCCTGATCGAGAAGATGCTCGACAGTGCACCTGTCGAGTTCACCCCCGCCGCGACGGCTCTGCGCGCCCAGCTCGACGTGGCCACCGCCAGCACACTGGTCGACCAGGAATCCACCGACGTCTTCCTCCAGGTGCCTGACGACGCCCCGCGCACCGTGCCGCACGGCCTCACCTGGCCGGTCCGCGGGCACTTCGAGCTCGGCGAGATCCCGGTCCAGCTCGAGCTGTCCATCGGCGACGGGCACATGGTCGGGCTGAACATCATGATGCGCGACGCCTACCTTGCCGACGACGACCCGCGATGGGAGGTCGACCTGCTCGAGCACCTCGACGCGTGGCCGACGCCGGACCAGGTGAGCTGGGTCGTCGAGACGTCGCAGGGTCTGCAGCCAGTCGACTGAATCGTGCAGGTCGAGGAGGTCGTCGCTCTCGCGCGCGCCCGCCCTTGGGCGGACCAGGCGTGGGCGAGCGACCTGCTCGCCAGCTTTCCCGACACGCTCGCGCGGGCGATCGAGGCTTGGGGGCTACGCATCGACCGGGCCCACCTCGAGGGAGCCGGGCTGCCCGTGCTCCAGGTATGCCGCAGCTCCCCTCCCACGATCACGTCACCGTCGGGGTCGACGGGCGGGTCGACGGGCGGGTGGGGCGCCGCCGTGCTCAAGTTCGACGGCGCAGGCACCGACCTTTCCCAGCAGGTGCGGGTCCTGCAGGCAGCTGACGGGCGTGGCTATGCGCGGGTGCTGGACGCAGACCTAGACCTCGGGGTGGCCCTGCTCGAGCCCCTCGGGCCACCGCTCGCCCAGACCACTCCTGACCCTCTCGAGCAGGCCGTCACCCTCGCAGACCTTTTGCTCAGGGCCTGGGAACTGCCCATCCAGGTCGGCTCGCCCACCGGTCCGAGCGACAAGGCCGCCAGCCTCCTCGAGCTGCTCGAAGGTGAGTTGGCCGGGAAGGGTGGGTTGCGGCATACGGGGACTGTGGAGCGGGCGGCCACGGTGGCGCGGGACCTCGCGGGCAGCCCCAGCGATCGTCAGGTCGTCGTGCACGGCGACCCGCACTCGCTGAACGCGCTTGTGCGGGACACAGCAACGGGAGAGCACGTCTTCATCGACCCGGACGGGTTCGTTGGCGAGCCAGAGTACGACCTGGGCGTGGCCCTGCGCGACCACCAGCGCGAGATCGACAGACTGGACGCGAGCCAGGGTGCGGGCGCCGGGCGGCGATGGCACGCCGACCTCGTGCGGCGGGTGAGCGCGCGGCTGGAGCTGGATGCGGACCGCGTGGACGCGTGGGCGTTCGTGGAGCGGGTCACGACCGGCGTGTGGCTGCGACGGCTCGGCTACACCGAGGAGAGCGACGCGTGGCTGGCTACCGCCCAGCGGATGTGACCCGCCCGCGTGAGAAACTACATACGATAGTGAACCCACCGGAGGAGCCGTTATGAAGCGCCACCTGCCCGCCGCCCTGCTCGCCACGACCGTGCTCCTGGCCGGCTGTGCCGTATCGGAGGACACCGAGGTGTCGGACGTGGCGGACGTCGAGATCGTGGACACGGTGGAGGGGACGGCGGACGCCGATGCCGAGTCGGCGCCGAGCGCCTTGCCCACCGAGGTCACCGCGATGCTGGCGACCTACGGGCTGGAGGAGGTGAGCGATGTCCGCGACGCGGTGGACGCGCTCGACCAGCTCGATGAGACCCGCCCGCTGAGCGTGCACGCGTCGGTGCGCACCGATGAGGTGATCTTCATCGACGGCGAAGACGAGTACGCGGTGCCGGTGCCCGGCGACGAGGTCTACGTGTCCATCGCCCCCTACGAGCAGCACACGCACGAGTGCCACTACCACGCGCTCGGCGGCTGCCAGGGGGAGCTGGTCGATGAGGAGATGCACGTGACGATCACCACGAACGACGGCGACGTGCTGGTCGATGAGGAGGCGACGACCTGGACCAACGGGTTCATCGGCTTCTGGCTGCCCCAGGACACGCAGGGTGTGGTGTCGGTGACGCGCGGGGAGCTGTCAGGTGAGACCGAGTTCGACACCGGTGAGGGCGGCGCCACCTGCATCACGACCTTGCAGCTGAGCTGAGGCCTCTCGTCGCGGTGTCGACCCCTGTTCCTTGATCGGGTTCAGACTTTCGGACGTGCACAACGTCCCGTATGCCGCCGCCCACCTGCACGTTCTCGCTCACCTGATCTGTTGTGCACGTCTGAGTGGACGGGAAGCGACGGGGCCGAAGCGCTCGCCGGAGGGTTCTGGCAGCCTGACCTCATGCACCCGACGAACCAACGGGTCCTGGACGCCGTCGCGGCCGCCGGGATCGAGCAGCGGATGATCTGGTTGGACGAGCACGCCCGGACCGCAGCCCTCGCCGCCGCCCAGATCGGCTGCGAGGTGGCGGCGATCGCCAACAGCCTGGTCTTCGACGCTGACGGCGAACCGCTCCTGGTGATGGCGAGCGGGGCCGCCCGCGTGGACACCGACCTGATCGCGACGACCTTGGGGGTCGGCTCGGTCAAGCGGGCCGACGCTGGTTTCGTCCGCGCCGCCACCGGCATGGCGATTGGCGGGGTCGCTCCCACTGGTCACCCCACGCGGTTCCGGGCTCTGGTGGATGAGGACCTGGCAGATTTCGACGAGATCTGGGCCGCCGGTGGCACTCCGGACACCGTGATGGCGCTGACCTACGAAGACCTCGTGCGGCTCACGGGCGGCGAACCCGCGCGGGTGCGGTAGATCTCACGCGCGTTCGGTCGTGGTCCTGGCGAGCACAGCGCGCGTTCGGTCGTGGTCCTGGCGAGCACAGCGCGCGTTCGGTCGAGATGGAGCGTGCCTGTCGGGGCAGACCACCTCGCCGTCACTGGTAGGTCAGCCAGCGCAGGTCGCGCTGGACGCCCGAGCTCACCGAGCCTGTCCCACCGGCGATGAAGATCTTCGCGGGCTTGACCCGCAGGAGCGCCGTGCGCACCGCGGCCGGGAGAGAGGTCGGACGGGTCAGCAGCACCGGGCCGTTGGCCTTGGCCGCGACCGCAGCAGCAGCTAGCGCGTCCGGGAAGTCATCGCCGCGCACCACCCACGCGCTCGGCGCCGGGGAGGCGAAGCGACGCGAGAGTTCGGCGGACACGACATACCGGTCGGAGCCGGAGACCCGGGTGACGGTCATCGCCAACCCACGCAACTCGGCTTCCACGCCGGCGCTCACCGCGCCGGTGCCGCCGACGACGACGATCTCGCTCGGGCGCAGCCGCTGGAGCTGCCCGCGCACGGCGGACGGCAGCCGGTCGCGGCGCGTCAGCATCAGGGGCGCATCCTGGGTTCCCGCCACGGCGGAGGCACTCAAGGCATCCGGGAAGGCTTCGCCGCTGGTGATGTAGACGCGCCGCTGACCGGCGGCGTAGCCCGAGGCCATGGCGGCGGACACGGCATACCGGTCCTCGCCCGTCACCCGGGTGGTGGGCGCATAGCCGGACAGCTGGTTGCGCACCTTCAGGCTCACCGCACCGCCGCCACCGACGATCACGATCCGCCCCGGCCGCAGCTCAGCGAGCGCGGACCGCGTCGCCGCGGACAGGTTGTCGGGCGCGGTCAGCAGCACCGGCATCGCCTCCTTGCCGGCCACCGCGGCCGCCGACAGCGCGTCGGGGAAGTTCGCGCCCGAGGTGACGTAGACGGTGGAGATTCCGGGGCTGTAGTGCGCCGTCGCGATCGCCGCGGCGGTCGCGTAGCGGTTGCTGCCGGAGCGGCGAGTCACGGTCGGGTAGGCCCCGTCCGGGTAGTCGGTCACGGTGATGGACGTGCCGGTCGAGTAGCCGCTGCGCGGACGCAGCACCACCTTGTTGGAGCGGCTGCCCGACCCCGTCCAGGTGAAGCTGAAGGCGCCGTTGGACGCGACCGGCGCGGACAGCACCCGCGTCCCGTCGACGCTGACGTCGATCACCGTGCCGGGCGAGATCGAGTCGCCAGACAGCCTGCTCAGGGTCCCCGACACCGTCGAGCCGTTGTTCCAGCGGGCCCGGTAGGTCCGATCCCCGACCCGCTCGGCACCCTTGATCGAGGGCGTGCCGAGCCACATCTTCACCGCGACGCCGGGTCGGTAGTCGTCGAAGGAGGTCAGCAGCGAGGCGGTGGAGTAGGGGTCACCATTGGCGTAGGCGTCGTACGACGACGTCACCCCGACGCCCTTGTGGCCGGCCACCCACGGGCCGCCGGAGTCACCCGGGATGATCCGGTGGTCGGCGAAGAGCGACCAGACCCACCGCTTGGGCTTGTTGATGTCGCCCGAGCCGTCGCCGATCCACTGCCAGCCGATCTTGTTGATCTTGGTGCAGGTCCAGCCGGTCATCCGACCGGACTTGCAGACCGGCAGACCGAGCACCGCGTTGGCGCGGCCGGTCACGGTCAGGCTGGTCGAGCCGGTCTTGATCGAAGCGGGATAGCTGA
This sequence comes from Ornithinimicrobium pulveris, assembly GCF_050261105.1. GTDB lineage: Bacteria > Actinomycetota > Actinomycetes > Actinomycetales > Dermatophilaceae > Ornithinicoccus. The sequence continues at coordinate 3,026,454 of NZ_CP189837.1, forward strand.
AGTTGGAGCCCTGGGTGTAGGTCGACAGGTCGGTCCCCCACGACTCGACCGCGGAGCCGGGCGCGCCGAACTGCCACCAGTTCACCTCGCCGACGTAGCGCCCACCAGCGGAGATCGAGGAGCCGCCCATGAAGCGGCAGTGCCCGGCACCGATGCCGACCGGGTTGCCCTGGTACCACCCGTTGAAGCCGTGCGAGCAGCCGACACCGCCGTAGCTGATGGCGTCGCCGCCACGCAGCGAGGCGGCCACCTCCGGGCCGGTGGTCCCCACCACCGAGACGCCCGGGTATGCCGCAGCCCACTCCTGCGGAGACTGCACCGGAGTGCTGGTGTCGGCGCGGCCACGCTCACGCGCGACGTCCGGGTCCACCACCATCACCTCATACCCCTCAAGGGTGTAGGCGACACCGGTCAGACCCTCGGGGCCAACCTCGGACAGATAAGCCTGGCGCAGCGCGTCCAGGTCGGCGAACGAGTCGCCCCCGGGCAGGGTGCTGGGCTCCAACGGCTCGATGCCCTCGGCGGTGAGGATGCCGACCACCGGCTCCTCAGGGTTGTCCGTGGTGCTGGCCGCCTCGAGGATCGGGCTGGCCTGCTCGGCCTGGACTCCCGCGGCCACGAACTCCTCCATCGACATCCCCAGGTCGATCGAGAGCGCCTCCTCGAGGCTGGTGTGGACGACGGTGTCGCCGGGGTCGGACTGCGTGGTCACTGTCGCCGCATCTGCGGTCACCGTCGCGGCATCACCCGGCTCGTCCGCGAGCGCGGGAAGACCCCCCAGAGTGAGGCCGAGGACACCGGCCAGGACCGTGCTGCAGAGAGCTCGCATCGCCATGGGGACGCCGTTCTGTCGAGGTCGCATGCTGCCTGGACGCGACCAGTGGGTCGAAATGTTGCACCGGCGGTCGGAAAATCTGGGAAACCCCTGCTGCTCGCCCCGCTCGTCGGTTGACGGCGGCAATGTAGCGGCCAGCACCGACAGACACCAGACCCTGGACGAAATGTCGTCTTCTAGGACGACAAACCGCGTCCCCGGTCACGACAGACCGCGTCCCCGGTCGGGGCAGACCGCGTCCCCGGTCGGGGCAGACCGCGTCCCCGGTCGGGGCAGATCGCGTCCCCGGTCACGACAAACCGCGTCCCCGGTCGGGAGGGGGGTGGGTGGTCGGTGGGGCTTGTCGGTGGCGGCGGTTAGGGTCCAGATCGTGACAGTGCACGTGCACCGTGGCCGCAGCACCGAGGTGCTGGCCGACGGACTCGCCGAGCTCCTCGCGGCGCCCCTGGGGGACCCGTTCGCCGAGGAGGTCATCGCCGTGCCGACGCGGGGTGTCGAGCGGTGGCTGGCACAGCGGCTGTCGCACCGGCTGGGTGCCGGCAGCAGCGACGACGGCGTGTGCGCGGGCGTGCGTTTCCTCAACCCGCACTCCCTCGTCTCGCTGGTGCTCGGCATCGACCGGGACGACCCTTGGCACCCGGACCGGCTCGCGTGGCCAGTGCTGCGCGCCATCGACGCCTCCCTCGACGAGCCCTGGGCGACCACCCTCGCGAGCCACCTCGGGCACGGGCAGACCGGCACCGAGCGGGACCTTCGTCGGGGTCGCCGGTATGCCGTGTCCCGTCGGCTGGCCGGGTTGTTCGCGGAGTATGCCGCCCAGCGCCCCTCCCTGGTCGCGGACTGGACGGTGGGCGGCTCGGGCGACGGGCTGGGCGGCACGGTCGCCGAGGACCTGGCCTGGCAGCCCGAGCTCTGGCGCCGCGTGGTGGACCTCGTCGGGGAAGAGCCACCGCACGACCGTCTCGAGCGCGTGGTGTCGATCCTGCGGGAGCACGGCCCGGGCACGCTCGGGCCCTTGGGCGACCCGCGCCGGGGCGCGCTGGAGCTGCCCGGTCGACTCTCGCTCTTCGGCCACACCCGGATCCCCCGGGCCGAGCTGGAGGTGATCGGTGCGCTGGGCCAGCACCTGGACGTCCACCTCTGGTTGCCGCAGGCCTCCCCTGCCGCCTGGGAAACCCTCGCTCCGGCGGTGGCCGACGGTCCGATCCCCCGCGATGAGGACGAGACCGGTCTGCTCATCGCGCACCCGTTGCTCGCAAGCCTGGGCCGGGACGCCCGCGAGCTGCAGCGAGGCCTGGCCCTGCTCGCCGACGACACCACCGAGGCGAAGGCGGTCACCGACGTCTCCCCACCACCTCAGGCGTCCACCCTGCTGGCCCTGCTCCAGCACGACCTCGCCGCCGACCGCAGCGCGGGCGAGGACGATCTGGCGAGTCGCGACATACCGGCCTCGGATCGAAGCATCCAGGTGCACGCGTGCCACGGCCGCTCCCGCCAGGTCGAAGTGCTGCGCGACGTCCTGACCGGCCTGCTCCAGGACGACCCGACGCTGGAGCCGCGCGACATCCTGGTGATGTGCCCGGACATCGACGCCTACGCACCGCTCGTGCACGCGGCCTTCGGGCTCGGCGAGATCGTCCGGGACCAGCAGGCCCACCCCGCCCACCAGTTGCGTGTCCGGCTCGCCGACCGCGCCCCGCAACAGACCAACCCCCTGCTCGAACTCGCCGGTCGCCTCGTCGAGCTGGCCGGGGGCCGCGTCACGGCCGGTGAGGTGCTGGACCTGGCCCGGACGTCCCCCGTGCGGCGCCGGTTCGGGCTGGACGACGACGCCCTCGACCGGCTCGGTGACTGGGTGGACGCCACCGCGGTGCGGTGGGGCCTGGACGCCGAGCACCGGGCCGACTACCACCTGTCCAACCTGCGCCAGAACACCTGGCAGGTCGCGCTCGACCGGATCCTGGTCGGCGGTGCCGTCGACGGCGAGGATCTCGATCACCTCGGCCAGACCCTCGCCCTGGACGCCCTCGACTCCGGCGACCTCGACCTGGCCGGCCGACTCGCCGAGCTCGTCGACCGGCTCGGCCACACGCTGCGCGGACTGCGCGACGCCGACACCGTGCCCGAGTGGATCCAGCGCCTGCGGGACGGGGTGCGCGGTCTGGCGGACACGACATACCAGGACGCGTGGCAGCTCACCCAGCTCGAACGCGAGCTGGACCGGCTCGAGGCAGCGGCCGCGGGCGAGGGTTCGGTCTCGCTCGCGCTGTCCGACGTGCGCGCGCTGCTCGCCGAGCAGGCGGCCGGGCGGGCGACCCGCTCCAACTTCCGCACCGGGACGCTGACCGTGTGCACCATGCTGCCGATGCGCTCGGTGCCGCACCGCGTCGTCGCCCTCGTCGGGCTGGACGACGGCGTCTTTCCCCGCACGACCACGCCCGACGGTGACGACGCCCTGGCCCGTCGGCCGGTGACCGGCGAGCGCGACCCGCGCGCCGAGGACCGCCAGCTGCTGCTCGACGCGGTCTTGGCGGCGGAGCAGACGCTGGTGGTGACCTATACCGGCTTCGATGAGCACTCCGGGCAGGAGCGACCGCCCGCCGTGCCGCTCGGGGAGCTGCTCGACACCCTCCGCCACACGGCCCGGGGTGAGGGCGTCGACCGGGTGCTCACCGCCCACCCGCTCCAACCCTTCGACCCCCGCAACCTGGGCGCCGAGCACGACCCCGTTGGACGCCCGCCGCTGCTGCCCGACAACCGGCCGTTCAGCTACGACCCCGCCGCGCTCGCCGGGGCGCGGCAGGCGACCGCTGTCCGCGCCGAGCCCACCCCCATCGCCACCCACCTGCTGCCGCCCCTGGAGCCCAGCGATGTCGACCTGAACGACCTCATCCGCTTCTTCGAGAACCCGGCCCGCGCCTTCCTGCGCACCCGCCTCGGCCTGATGCTGCCCGAGGTCCCCGAGGAGCGTTCCGAGGGCATCCCGGTCGAGCTGGACGGTCTGGCGTCCTGGTCGGTCGGCGACCGGATCCTGACCGCCGTGCTCGAAGGTCGCGACCCCGTCGCCACCTTCGACGCCGAGCAGTGGCGCGGCGAGCTGCCGCCCTTCCAGCTCGGCCAGCGCGCCCTGGGCGAGGTGACCGCCCACGTGCAGGCGCTGTGCGAGGCGACCTGGCGGGTGACCGGTCTCGGCGGGCTCGGGGTGCCGCTTCCGCGCGACGTGGCCGACGTCGACCTCACCCTGCCCAGCGGGCGCCGGCTGACTGGGACGGTGCCGGGCGTGGTCGGTCAGCGGGCGCTCCAGGTCACCTATTCAAGCATCAAGGCCAAGCAACGGCTGCGCTCCTGGATCACCTCGCTCGCGCTGTCGGCCGGGCTGAGCGAGGAGGCGAGCAGCCACCTCATCGGGCGCTTCCGGTGGGGCCGGGCGCCGGGCTATGTGCACGTCTCGCACGGCCCGCACGCGCCCGATCGGGCGCTGGAGCTGCTCGACCAGCTCGTCGACCTGCGCGACCGAGGGCTGCGCGAACCGCTGCCGCTGTCCCCCGGCACCGCGCTGTCGTGGGCCGCGGCCTGGCACTCCGGGCCGGGCAGCGAGGGCTCGGCCACCCTTGCCGCAGAGCGGGAGTGGCGGACCAATGATGCCTACGAGAACGCCTTCCCCAAGGAGCAGGATGACCCGAGCGTGCTCTTCGTGCATGGCGCCTCGCTGCCGCTGCAGGACGTGCTCGGCACCGCGCCCGAGGACGAACGCTGGACACCCGGCGTCACCAGCCGACTGGGTCAGGTGGCGCTGCGCGTCTGGGCGCCCGTGCTCGACGGCGGCGAACGGATGGAGCGGGTATGACGATGCACCAGTTCGCGATCACCGATCCCCTGCCGCAGGGCACGGTGCTGCTCGAGGCGAGCGCGGGGACAGGCAAGACCTGGACGATCGCCGCCCTCGTCGCCCGTTATGTCGCCGAAGGCGTGGTGACACTGCCCGAGATGCTCGTCGTCACCTTCGGCCGGGCCGCCTCCCAGGAGCTGCGGGCGAGGGTGCGCGAGCGGCTGGTCGAGACCGAGCGGGCGCTCTCCGACCCCCCTCCGCCGGACGAGCGGGACGAGCTGGTCGCGCTGCTGCTCGACGTCGACGACGAGGAGCTCGCGCGGCGGCGGACCCGGCTGCGCGCCGCGCTGACCAACCTGGACGCCGCCACGATCGCGACCACCCACCAGTTCTGCCAGCAAGTGCTGCGCAGCCTCGGGGTGGCGGGCAGCACCGATGCCTCGGCCACGCTCGTCGAGGACGTGGATGACCTGCTGGTCGAGGTAGTCGATGACCTCTACCTACGCGGGTTCATGTCCTCCGAGCAGACGCCGGCCTTCAGCCGCAAGGACGCCTTGAAGATCGCTCGGACCGTCGTCGGCGACAGCCTCGCCGGCCTGCGTCCCGACCTGGGGATGCTGGAGAAGGGCAGCACCGCCGACCGCCGGGTGCGTTTCGCCAAGGCCGTCCGCGCCGAGCTCGACATCCGCAAGCGCCGTCTGCAGGTCATGCACTACAACGACCTGCTCAGCCAACTCGCCGACGCGCTGCAGGAGGAGGACTCCCCCGCCCGTCAGCGGATGCGCCAGCGCTGGAAGGTGGTGCTGGTCGATGAGTTCCAGGACACCGATCCCGTGCAGTGGCAGATCCTGGACCGCGCCTTCTCCGGCGCGGCCCACGCGATGGTGCTGATCGGGGACCCCAAGCAGGCGATCTACGCCTTCCGCGGCGGCGATGTCGTCACCTACCTGCTGGCCGCGTCGACCGCGAGCGATCAACGCACCCTGCCCCGCAACTTCCGCTCCGATCCCGGCGTGGTCGACGGGCTGGGCGTACTGCTCGGGGGCGCCCACCTGGGTGACGAGCAGATCGCGGTCCATGAGGTGAAGGCTGACCGCACCGAGGGGCGGCTGGTCGGCGCGCCCCAGGAGGCCCCGGTCCGCCTGCGCCAGGTGCTGCTGCGCGAGCACCTCGGCGACGACCGGCGGATGCCTGTGGTCCGCCCGTTCATCGCCCGTGACCTCGCCCAGGACGTCGCGGCGCTGTTGGCCTCGGACGCCACCTTCGACGGTCGCCCCGTCCAGGCCCGCGACATCGCGGTCATCGCGCACCGCGGCAAGGACCTGCTCGAGGCGCAGCGCGCGCTGCATGCCCTCGGCATCCCCGCGGTCAGCGCGGGCGGCTCCAGCGTCCTGCAGAGCCGCGCCGCCCATGACTGGCTCGCGCTGCTGGACGCGATGATCGCCCCGCACCGCGCCCCGCTCACCCGGGCGGCCGCGCTCACCGACCTGCTTGGGTATGACGTCGCTCGCCTCGACACCGGCCGCGCCGATGCCGCGGAGCTGGACGATGAGCTGGCGCACCAGTGCCGGGAGCTCGCCGCGGTGTATGCCCGCCAAGGGGTGGCCGCGGTGCTCGAGGTGCTCATCACCGGTGGCCTGCCGGCCCGGGTGCTGGGCCGGGTCGGCGGCGAGCGCACCCTCACCGACCTCAAGCACGTCGCGCAGTTGCTGCACGAGGTCGCCCGGCGTGACCAGCTCGGGCTGGTCGCCCTGGTCGAGTGGCTGCGGGCCGGCATGGTCGAGGACGCACCCCAGTCCTCCGGCGCCCGCACTCGGCGCCTGGACAGCGATGCCGCCGCCGTGCAGCTGGTCACGATCCACGGCAGCAAGGGCCTGCAGTACCCCGTCGTCTATCTGCCCAGCCTCGCCGACCGCTGGATCAGCGACAGCCCGGACATCCCGCTCTTCCACGACGACTCCGCGGACCGGGAGCGCTGCCTGGACGTCGGCGGCGAGGGTGGCAACCCGGGCTGGGCGGACTCGGTGCGTGCCCACAAGGACGAGGACGCCGGGGAGTCACTCCGGCTGCTCTACGTCGCCATGACCCGCGCCCAGTCCCAGGTCGTGACCTGGTGGGCGCCGGTCACCAATGCCGCCAACTCACCCCTGCATCGCGTGCTCTTCGGTCGTGGCCCGGGCGTCGGGGCGGTGCCCGACATGGTGTCGGTCGGGCGCCGGGACGCCGAGGCCACCGAACGTCTGGAGGCCTGGGCGACCGCGGGCGCCTTCCAGCTCGAGCGCGCCGACCCAGCCGCCGACGTACCCGAGGTGCCCATCACCGCTCCCCCGCAGTTGGCCGTGGCGCCCTGGACCCGGGTCATCGACACCGGTTGGCGGCGCAGCTCCTACACCGCACTGTCGGCGGCCCAGGACGACCTCTCTCCTGGGGTGGGCAGCGAGCCCGAGGTCGTGCCGCGCGAGGACGAGCCGGACACCGTCGACCCGGTCGTGGAGAGCACGCCCGCGCTGCCGGGCCTGGACGCCGGGCTCGCGCCTCCCACCGGCTCCGATGTGCCGTCGCCGATGGCGGACCTGCCGGTCGGGGCCACCTTCGGCTCGCTCGTGCACGGTGTGCTGGAGCACGCGGACCCTCGCGCTGCGGACCTGCGCACCGAGCTGCTCGAGCACATCCGCGAGCAGAAGGTGCTGTGGCCGGTCGACCTCGGTGAGGGTGGCGAGGACCTGCTCGCCGACGCTCTGGTCGCGGTCTGCGACAGCCCCTTGGGACCGGTCGCCGGTGACATCACGCTGCGGGACATCGGCAGAGGTGACCGGCTCACCGAGCTGGACTTCGAACTCCCACTGGGCGGGGGTGACCTGCGCAGGGTGGGGGGTGTGGCATACGGGACGGGCGGGGGTGCGCCCACTGGCAAACTCCTCGGCGACCTGGCTCCGGTCCTGCGCGCACATCTACCCAGCGGCGACCCGATCCGCGGCTGGGCCGACGTGCTCGACGCCAACCCCGACCTCGCGGGGCAGGCGTTGCGCGGCTACCTCACCGGGTCGATCGATGTCGTGCTGCGCACGCCGGAGCAGCGCTATCTCGTGGTCGACTACAAGACGAACTGGCTCGGGCGGCCCGACCAGCCGCTCACCGCCGCGGACTACCGACCCGAGCAGCTGCACGAGGCGATGGGGCACAGCTCCTACCCGCTCCAGGCCCTCCTGTATGCCGTGGTCGCTCACCGATTCCTGCGCTGGCGGCTGCCCGGCTACGACCCGGAGCAGCACCTGGGCGGGGTGCTCTACCTCTATGTGCGAGGGATGTGTGGGCCGCAGACGCCGGTCGTCGACGGGCATCCGTGCGGGGTCTTCTCCTGGCGGCCGCCGGTGAGCCTGGTGGTGTCGGTCTCGGACCTGCTGGACGGGCACGGCGAGAGTGAGGGGGCAGCATGAGTGTGGAGATCTTCGAGGTCAATGACGCGTTCGACCGGCGGCGGGCCCGCTCGACCGGCGGGCTGCTCGGCGCCTTCAACGAGGCGGGCGTGCTGACCGCTGCCGACGTGCACCTGGCCCGGACCCTGGCGCGGGTCACGCGGGAGCAGGACGAGAATGCCGTGCTTGCAGCGGCGATGGCCGCCCGAGCTGTGCGGACCGGATCGGTCGCCATCGAGTTGACAGCGCTGGCGAGGGACGGCGCCGAGGCGCTGCCGGAGCTGGACTGGCCAGACGCCGACGAATGGCCCGAGTCCGTCGCCGGGAGCAAGTTGGTGGCTCAACGGGCGCTCGTGGTGGACCAGGGGTTGGTCTACCTGCAGCGCTATCACCACCAGGAGGTCCAGGTCGTCGATGCCCTGCGGGCCCGGGCCGAGCAGGAGCTGCCGCCGATCGATGAGGACGTGCTCGCTGCCGGGTTGGCGCGGATCTTTCCCGGGGAGACCTTTGCCGAGCAGCGGGTTGCTGCTGAGGTGTTGGCGCGCGGGTGGACGTCAGTGCTCACCGGTGGGCCGGGAACGGGCAAGACCACCACGGTCGCCGGGGTGCTGGCGCTCCTGGCCGAGCAGGCCGCAGCGGCGGGCGACCGGCAGTTGCGCGTCGGCCTCGCGGCACCGACCGGAAAGGCAGCGGCCCGGGTCAAGGCGGCGCTCGACGGAGCCCTCGCAGGGATCCTGGAGCGAACACCAGAGGAGGCCGAGCGCGCGATCATCGAACCGTTGGGCGAGGTCGAGGCCATGACCCTGCACCGGTTGCTGGGCTGGGTGCCGGGTAGCACGACCCGGTTCCGCCACCACCGCGCCAACCGGCTGCCGCACGATGTGGTGCTGGTGGACGAGGCGTCCATGGTGTCGCTCACCCAGATGGCACGGCTGCTCGAGGCGCTGCGGCCCACGACCCGGCTGATCCTGGTCGGCGACGCTGACCAGTTGGTGTCTGTCGATGCGGGTGCGGTGCTGGCCGACCTGGTGGCGGGCGCTGAAGACGCGCAGTCGCTTTCCTCCCCTGTCGCGCTGGCCAGGCTGCGCACCGTGCACCGGTTCGGGGAGACGATCGGCGCCCTGGCCGAGGCGCTTCGCGTGGGTGACGCGGACGCCGTGGTCGCTGCCTTGTCGGCCAGGAGCGCGGAGGTCGAGTGGGTCGGGGATGACGAGGGTGACCACACGGCATACCTGAGACCGCTGTTGACGCGGCACGCGGGCGCGGTGCTGGACGCCGCCCGGCGAGGGGACGGGGACGGGGCGCTGGCCGCGCTCGGGCGCCACCGACTGCTGTGCGCGCACCGCGCCGGACCGCACGGGGTGCGGACCTGGAACCAGTACGTCGAGTCCTGGCTGGCCGAGGAGACCGGGCTGCCGTTCTATGACCAGATGTATCTCGGGCGGCCGCTGCTGGTGACCGCCAACGACTACGCAACCGGGGTGCTGAACGGTGACACCGGCGTAGTCGTCGCGTCGCAGCGACCCGACGGGACGCCGGTGCGGATGGCGGTGATCGAAGGACCGGCCGGAGCGCAGCGCTTCGCGCCCAGCCGTCTCGGGGACGTCGAGACGATGCACGCCATGACCATCCATAAAGCGCAGGGCAGCCAGGCGACGGAGATCACCGTGCTGCTGCCGGAGGCGGAGAGCGCGCTGCTGACCCGCGAGCTCTTCTACACCGCGGTCACGCGTGCCCAGGAGAAGGTGCGCGTCGTCGGCAACGAGGCTGTCGTGCGGGCAGCGGTCGAGCGGCGCGTGGTGCGGGCGAGCGGGCTGCGCCAGCGGCTCGCCGGTGAGGTGGGGAGCGCCTGTGCGGGAGCTGTGATAGGCCTAGGCTGATGGGAACCGAGAAGGCGTCAGGAACGCCGCGGCAGGCGGGACCGTTGGGTCTGGCCGCGCGGCGGACACTTCGGTCATTTCCACCGGTCGCCCGCCGGGAAGCCAAGCTGGACCGACTGTTGCTGGAGCGCTCCGAACTCAGGGGACAGCTCGGCGCCCTGCGCGACCAGGTGAGTGTGCAGGACGACCAGATCCGGCATCTGGAGGCGGAGTTCCAGCGGCTGGGCGCTGAGGTCGCCTTCGAGGATCGCTTGGTCGAGCGGCTGCGACGGCCCAGTTTCACCACCCGCTATGCGTCCTACCGGCGCGACGTCGCTCGGGTCTGGCGAGCGGGGGGTGGTGACGTGCGCGAAGGGATGAACCGCAAACTGGCGATGTACCGGTTCGCGGAGAGCCACGGAGTACGGGTCCCGCAGGTGCTCGGCGGCTGGCAGACCCCGGACGAGATCGACTGGGCGAGCCTGCCTAATCGCTTCGTGCTCAAGAGCGACGGTGGAGCCGCGAGCAACGGGGTCTTTCCGCTGGAGCGGGTCGGGGACTCCTTCCGCACGGTGGGCGGAAGCACGCAGCGCCAGCCGTCCTTCTATCGCGGCAAGTTGCGCTCGCGCCTGAGGGCGGACGCCATCTGCCCGCCGTTCTTCGTCGAGGAGTTCCTGGATACCGGGATCCCGGGGCGGTTGCCGGTGGACATCAAGATCTACGCCTTCTTCGGGCAGGTCGGGCACGTGTTGCTGCGGGACATGGGGCGGCACGGGGACCGGGCCACGGCGCGCTGGCGCTATCTGGACGCGGCTGGAGCGGATTTGGGTCCGGTGAGCCTGACCAATCCAGCCGGCCCCGACGTGCCGGTGCCAGATCGGCTGGCGGAGATGGTGGCGATCGCTGAGCGTCTATCGCGAGCCGTGCCGCTGCCGTTCGTCCGGATCGATCTGTACGACCTGCCGGAGAGCATCTTCTTCGGCGAGGTGACGATGATGCCGGGCGGGCCCCAGCGGTATACCCCCGAGCATGACGAGATCCTCGGACGGCACTGGGAGGATGCGGCGCGACGGTTGGCGACCGAGTTGCGCTCGGGCCGGAAGTACGGGTTGCTGCACGGGGATCATCCGGTCCGCACGCCTGCTGAGGAGAGCCTCGACGGCATTCCGGGCGGTTCCTCGTGAGGGGGGCGAGCGGTCCCCGTGGGCTCGCGAGGCGCGGCGCGCGGCGTCTGGTGCGCGCGCTCCCACCGGTCGCCCGCCGCGACCAACGGATCGACCGACTCGGCCAGGAGATCGAGGACCTCCGCTCACAGATCGAGGCCCAGCAGGATCGGCTCGGCAAACAGGAGGGACAAATCGCCCGCCTGGACCAGGATGTGCAGCACTTCGGCGACGATTCGCGGGTGGAGGACCTGCTCCAGCAACGGGCCCGGCGACCCAGTTTCCTGTCGCAGTACTCGGCCTACCAGCGGGAGGTCCTCGCCGGGTGGGCCGCGGGGGCCGAGGGCGGGGACGTTCGGGTCGGGATGAACCGGAAGCTCGCGATGTACCGGTTGGCGGAGAGCCACGGCGTCCGAGTTCCGAGGATCAGCCACGCCTTCGCCTCCCTGGCGGCGATCGAGTGGGACGACCTGCCCGAGCGCTTCGTCCTCAAGAGCGATGCGGGGTCGGCGAGCAATGGCGTCTTTCTGCTTGAGCGTGACGGGGACGGCTTCCGGCTGATCGGCGGCGGGCGGCGCGTCTCGCGCGACCAGGTCATGGACAAGCTGAGGAGCCGCCACGAGATCGGCCGGGTGCTTCCGCCCTTCTTCGTCGAGGAGGTCCTGGACACCGGTGAGTGCGACCGGTTACCGGTCGACATCAAGATCCACGCCTTCTACGGCGAGGTGGGCCACGTCCTGCTACGCGACATGGCCAGGCACGGCCATCGGGGATCGGCGAAGTGGCGGTACCTGGATCGAGCCGGTCAGGACCTTGGAGCCGTCAGCAAAACCAATCCCGTGGACCCGAAGGTCCCGGTGCCGGCGCGGCTGCCCGAGCTGGTCGCGATCGCCGAACAGCTCTCGCGAGCAATGCCGCTGCCCTTCATCCGGGTCGACCTCTATGACCTGCCCGAGAGCATCGTCTTCGGCGAGCTGACGCTGATGCCGGGCGGCGGGCAGCGGTACACCGCCAAGCACGATGAGTTCCTGGGCAGGAAGTTCGAGCATGCCGCGACCCGGTTGGCCCAGGCACTGCGCTCAGACCAGCCGTATGGGCTGGTCGTGGGTGAGCACCCGGTCCACACACCGAAGGCCGAGGTCATGCTGGGCACCGGCACATGAGGGTTCTGGACACCGGGGCATGAGGGTTCTGGACACTGGGGCATGAGGGTTCTGACGAGCCCCGCAGCGGAGGACCGGGACAACGAGGATGCCGTGTGGGTCGGCGACGGTGTCGTGGTGCTTGTCGATGGCGCTGGCCTGCCCAAGGAGCAGCGCGCTGGGTGCACACACTCCGTGGCGTGGTTCGCCCAGCAGGTGGCCCGGACCTTCGGTGAGCGGCTGAGCGAGGCGAGGGGTGAGGCTCACTCTCGCGGGATGCGGGAAGCGCTACGGGAGACCATCACGCGGGTCGCCGCTGCCCACGGCCCTGATTGCGACCTGGGCGCTGGCTCCCCCAGCGGCACGGTGGTCGCCTGGCGTGTGGGCACCGATGACGTAGAACTGCTGACGCTGTGCGATTCCTCGATCGTGGTCGTCGGGGAGACCGCCCAGCACGTCACCGACGATCGGATCGACCACGCGCTCCAGCCCCTCGTCGAGACGGGGATCCAAGAGGACGTGCGTCGCGGCATACCGGTGGACTCGGAGCGTCGGTGGCACCACCATCGAGTCGCACTCGAGGCGACCCGGAACCAACCAGGCGGATGGTGGTGCGTGCACCATGACCCGGCAGCGGCTGACGAAGCCCTCGTGCGGACCCTCCCGCGAGCTGGGCTGAGGCACCTGATCGCCGCGTCGGACGGGGCGACGCGTGCGTTCGACCTACTGGGCACGCACAGCCTCGCCGAGTTCGTGGCCGCGTGCGTCGCCGGTCATCCCGAGCAGATCCGGGATGCCGTCCGGCAGGCCGAGGTCGACGAGGCGACCGCGCTGCAGGATCGGGGCCGCAAGGTGCACGACGACTTGACCATCGTGACGGTGGAGGTGAGCTGATGGACATCACCGAACTCCGTCCACCCGTCGAGGACGGACCCTGGCCACCCATCACGCACTTCCCACCGCTCGATTACCCACCCTTGCAGCGCGCTCGATCGTGGACCGGGCTGACTTATGCGTTGGTGGATGGCTACCGACCCCTCGTGCTCGACGTGCACGTCCCGGAGGGTGTTGAGGCCGCCCCGGTCGTGCTGTGGGTGCACGGCGGCGGTTGGGTGAGCGGCGACCGCCGGCACGTCCCCCTGCAGTGGGGGCAGCACCGGATGTTCCAGGAGATGATCGATGCTGGCCTGGCGGTGGCGACTGCCGATCACCGGTTGCTCGGGGAGGCGCCGGTCGAGGCCGCGGTGCACGACCTGGTCGCGGCGATCCGCTATCTGCGGTGCTATGGCGAGGCACTCCGGATCGACCCCGATCGGGTGGGGCTGTTGGGCGACTCTGCCGGCGCGCACCTGGCGGCGATGGCTGGGCTGGTGGGAAGCCACCCGGAGCCCGACCCCACGCTGCTCGGGGATCTGGGCGTGGGTGGCGGACGCGCCGATGTGCGGGCCATCGTGTGGTGGTACGGCGCCTCGGACCTGACCCGGACCCCGGCACTGATGGAGATGATGTGGCCGGGTGAGTCTGGCCAGCGGCGTCTGAACCTCGCCCGCCGACTCTCCCCGGTGACCCATCTGCGCTCGGATTCTCCGCCGCTGCTGCTGATGCACGGGGACCGGGACTCCGTGGCGCCGGTGCAGGAGGCTCAGGTCTTCCACGCGGCTGCGCAGGCTGCGGGCGCCCTCAGCGAGCTCGTGATCGTGCCCGGCGCAGAACACGTCTTCCTCGGCGCTGAGATCGAGCCACTGTGGGGCCACGCAATCGCGTTCCTGCGCACCCACCTCGCTGACCAGCAGTGATGTGAGGTTCCGGAGAGACGTGAGATTGCCCCACCAGCCGGGGCAGATTGAGCTTGCCCCACCACGTGGGGCGAATTGAGCTTGCCCCACCAGGAGGGGCAGATTGAGCTTGCCCCAGCAGGTGGGGCAAGCTCACGTCTCCGTGGCCCCATGCCCTAGGCAGGCCAAGAGCGTGCGACCGCCCGGTCGCGCGCTCCCCTGCGGGGCGCGACCGGGCGGTCGGGGTCGGCCGGGTGTCCCGTCCCTGCCGACTGCCTGCCGGGTGTCCCGACCCGGCGGCTAAGGGCCTGGCGGCGCCACGTGTCCCGCGTGGCGGCGGCCCTGGTTCGTGTCCTGATCCAGCTGGCGTCTCCTTGCTGTTGCTGCGACCTGATGAGCGCGGTGGGCTCTGCAGGCGTTGGTGTCTCGTGTCGCGTCAGGCGGTGGCGAGTCCTTCCGCCGGGGTGACCCGGGCCGCGCGCCGCGCGGGCAGCACGCTGGCCAGCACCCCAGCCAACAGCGCCACGCCGAGGATCAGGCCCAGCCGGGCCCACGGGATACCGAGCCGCACGTCGGTGCCATCCGGCAGCACCGTCTGCACGCCCAGCCAGGCATAGAGCAGTCCCAGCGCCAGCCCGATCAGGGCACTCACCACCGCCAGCAGGACGCCCTCGGTCAGCAGCATCGAGCGCATCTGGCCGCGGGTCAGCCCCAGGCCCCGGAGCAGCGCGTGCTCCCGGTGCCGCTCGATCACCGACAGCGACAGCGTGTTGGCGATGCCGACGACCGCGATCAGCACGGACACACCCAGCAGCGCCGTGGTCACCAGCACCAGCACGTCGAGCACCTGAGTGATCACGGCACGCTCACTGGCCGAGCCCTGGATCGTCAGCGACGCGTCTCCGGCGGCGATCTCGTTGAGCCCGCTCATCGTCGAACCGAGGGTGTCGTCGGACACCTTGATCAGCACCGCCTGCTGGCCGACCTCGTCACCACCCAGGGCGCGCACGTCCTCGGCGTTCATGGCCAGGTTGTTGCCCATCCCCATCTCGAAGACGGTCAACTCGCGGCTGCCGCCCGGCCCGCTGACCTCGATTGTGTCACCGACCTTCAGCCCATGGATCGCCTGCAAGGTGTTGCTCAGCCCGACGGTGCCAGGCGTCAGCTCGGCCAGCTGCGGGGCGCTGCGCACCACGTCGCTGCTGCCCTGGTCCAGCCCGAGCGCCAGCGTCGGATAGTCCTGCTGCCCGAGCCTGAGGTATGCCGTCTCCACCAGACGCGCAGCCTCCACACCCTCGACCTCGCTCACCTGCGCGAGCGTGGCGCGGTCGATGGTCCCGCTGATCGGGGTGCTGTCGTCCGGGGCGACATCGTTGGGAGCGGTCGCCACGAGGTCCACCGCGAAGGCGTCATCGATCTCTCCGAGAGCCGTCCGCTCGCCGGTCGCGGCGCCGATCGTGGTCATCGTGATCAGGGTGACGCCGACGAGCAGCGCGGCGCTGGTCGCCGCGGCCCGGCCGGGGTTGCGCACCGCGTTGTCCACCGCCAACCGGCCTGGGACACCCGCCGCCCGTGCGCCCAGCCCCAACGTCCGCACCGCCAACGGGACCACGACCACCGCCATCAGCAGCACACCGGCGAAAGACACCACGCCACCGAGGACGCCGGACATCATGTCCCGGCCGGTGGCGGCATACACCATCAGGGCGCAGCCCAGGGCGAAGGCGAGGGCACCTGCTCCGACACGCCACCATGGGGTGCGGGCTCGCTCCGAGCTCTCGCCGGTGGGGCGCAGCGCGGCCAACGGCGAGACGCGGGTGGCGCGGTGCGCCGGCACCAGCGCGGCGAGCAGCGTGATCACCGTGCCCGCGATCAGCGGCAGCACGATCGCCGTGACGGGGATGCTGAGCGAGGTGCCCAGCGGGATCCCGATCTCAGCGGCGCGCGCCCAGGCCAACAGACCCGCAGCGAGGGCCATCCCCACACCGATCCCGATCGCCGAAGCGACCACGCCAAGCAGGAGCGCCTCGATCAGCACCAGGCGGCGCACCTGTGTCCGCGACCCACCCACGCACCGCAGCAGCGCGAGCTCACCGGCCCGCTGCGCCAACGTGATCATGAACGTGTTGGCGATGACGATCGCCGCCGTGACCAACGCGACCGCGCCGAAGCCGAGCAGGATCGCCGACAGCACAGCCGTCTCCCCCGTCATCTGGTCGACCGCCTGCTGCGCCGCCTCGGGGCCGGTCAGCAGCTGGGCGGTCGGCAGCACCGTGGCGACGGCCGAGCGGGCCGCGTCGACACCGACCCCGTCAGCGGTGTGGATGAGGAGCTGGTCGTACATCAGGCCTGGGTCCAGCTCGCGCAGCAGCGCGTCAGGCGCCACGAAGCCCCGGCCGTAGCTCAGCGGACCTAGCTCTCCCGGGTTCACGACGCCGACCACCGACACCTCGATCGGGTCCGGGTCTGCGGCCGCGTCAACCGGTTCACCGGTCGACGCATCGATCGCCGGCATCGGCTCCAGCGACAGCGTGTCCCCGATGCCGGTGCCGCCCTCAGCCGTCTGCTCGGTCACCGCGATCTCCCGCGGACCAGTGGGCAGCTGCCCCTCGACCAGGGTCGCCGCCGGGGGCATCGTCGCGCCGATGATGAAGCTGTTTCCCTGCGACAGATAGACCATCGCGGGAGCATCGACCTCCGCAGTCTCCGGCAGCGCTGCCACCGCATCCAGGTCAGCGGCACCTAACCACATGTCCGTCGGGCTCGCGACGAGGTCGGCATCGCGCACCCCCGCCGCGACCTGGTCCTCGATCCCTGCCTGCGCCGTCGCGAGCATCGCCAGGCTGGCCGTCAGGAAGGCCGTGCCGATCACGATCGCGATCGCCGCCGCGACCAGCCGCCGACCCCGGGAGGCGAGCCCGGACAGCATCCACCCCGCGGCCATCAGGCGCGCCCCAACTCACGCACGGCCTGCAGCACGGCGTCGGCGTCCGGCTCGACGAGGTCGCCGGCGATCTGACCGTCGGCGAGCAGGATGACCCGGTCCGCGACAGCAGCCGCGTTGGCGTCGTGGGTCACCATGACAACTGTCTGACGCCACTCGTCCACCGAGCGACGCAGCAGCGCGAGCACCTCGGCCCCGGTCGTGGAGTCCAGCGCACCGGTCGGCTCATCGGCGAAGATCACCTCGGGCCGGGTCACCAGGGCGCGAGCCAGCGCCACGCGCTGCTGCTGACCGCCGGACAGCTCTCCGGGGCGGTGGCCGAGGCGCTCGGTCAGCCTGAGACCGTCGACGATCAACTGCTCCCAGGCAGGGTCGACCTTGGTGCCGGCGAGGTCGAGCGGCAGCCGGATGTTCTGGCGGGCGGTGAGGGTGGGCAGCAGGTTGAAGGCCTGGAAGACGAAGCCCACCGCACGCCGCCGGACCTTGGTCAGCTGGCCGTCGCTGAGCGAGGTGAGTTCGGTGTCACCGAGGAAGACGCGGCCACCGGTCGGGCTGTCCAGACCCGCGAGCAGGTGCATGAGGGTCGACTTCCCCGAGCCGCTGGGGCCCATGATCGCGGTGAACCGCCCCGCCTCGATCCCCACGGACACCTCGCGCAGGGCGTGCACGGCGGTCTCCCCGCGCCCGTACGTCTTGGTCAGGTCCAGGGCGCTGGCGGCCAGCTCGGCCGTGTTGCGTGAGGCGGTGCTCACCGAAGTCGTCGTCATGATCACGACGGTAGGCGGGCCCGATCACCCCCCACGTCCACCACCGGTCGCCACCTTCGTCGCCCGGCATCAGACCCAGGTCTGACGTGTGCTCAGTCCACCGGCGTGCGCTGGCCAGGCACGCTCGCGCCGGTGGTGAACTTCAACCCGGCCGCGCAGCCGATGATCCCGAGCAGGAAGACCACCTTCCACGGCGTGAGCGGCTCGGCCCCGGTCGCGGCGGCCCAGGACACGGTGAGGACCGCGCCCAGACCGGTCCACACGGCATACGCGGTGCCGATCGGGATGGTGCGCATCGCCTGCGCGAGACCCAGCAGGCTGAGCACGCAGAACACCAGGAAGACCACGGTCGGGCCCACCCGGGTAAGGCCGTCCGAGGCCCCGAGCGCGGTCGCCCAGACCGCTTCGAGCACCGCGCTGACCATCAGGATCGCCCACCCCACGTCAGGCCACCAGCTTCAGGCCAACCACGCAGGTGACGATGCCGAGGAGCAGCAGGACCCGCACCAGCGTCGCCGGCTCGGTGCCGCGCAGCATCGCCCAGAGCACGGTAAGGCTGGCGCCGGTGGCGGTCCACACGGCATACGCGGTGCCGGTGGGGATGGTCTGCATCGCGACCGCGAGCCCCCACATGCTCAGGATGGCGGCGATCACGAAGATCGCGGTGGGCAGGGGACGGCGTAGGCCCTTGGAGGCGCCGAGGGCGGTGGCCCAGACGGCTTCGAGGATGCCGGAGCCGATGAGGATGACCCAGTCGATGACGATCACTCCTGATGACGAGGTTCTGGCGCAGAGTCGACAACATGGCGTGGCCAGTCTTGTCTTCACCGGGTACTGAACCGTCGTCCGGGACGCTCTCGCGTCAGGGCCAGCCTAGCGGGGCGGCGGACCCAGGCGGGAACGCTCTAGGTCGGTGTGGACGGGTGGGTCGCGACCTCCTCGGTCCCGGCCTGCGTGACATGGCCTACTCGGGCCGACCGACCAGCCCAGTCTCGTACGCCGTGATCACCATCTGCACCCGGTCGCGCAGGCCGAGCTTGTGCAGCACGCGGCCGATGTGGGTCTTCACGGTCGCCTCGGCCAGGAACAGCTCGGCCGCGATCTCGCTATTGGTCAGCCCGCGACCGACGGCTTCGAGCACCTCGCGCTCACGGTCGGTCAGCGGCTCCAACCGAGCGGCGGCAGCTCGACGTTCGGTAGCAGCGGCGCTCTCGGCACCGGCGTCGGGCAGGTCGGGCACGAAGCGCTCCAGCATCCGCCGGGTCGTCGACGGCGCCATCGCGGCATCTCCGGCGTGCACCGCGCGGATCGCCGCGAGCAACTCGGCCGGGCCGGCGTCCTTGAGCAGGAAGCCGGAGGCACCGGCCTTGAGCGCGGCGAAGACGTATTCGTCCAGGTCGAAGGTGGTCAGCACCAGGACGCGCACCCCCCGCTCCCCCGCACCCGCCGCCATCAACCGGCGCGTCGTCTCGACCCCGTCCAGCCGCGGCATCCGGATGTCCATCAGCACCACATCCGGCCGGGTCGCCTCGATCGCCTCCAACGCCGCCAGGCCGTCGGCAGCCTCGCCGACCACGGTCATGTCGGACTGCGCGTCCAGCACCATCCGGAACCCCGCGCGCACCAGTTCCTGGTCGTCGACGAGGAAGAGCCGCGTGGGCCCGCTCGGGTGGTCGGCCGCGTGCTGGCCGGACCTGCTGTCGGACGAGCCGGGGTCGGACAGGTGCTGGTCGGACATGCTCACCGGATGCCTCCTGGGGCGGTCATGGGTCCTGTCGAGGGTATGCCGTGACCCTGCTCCGGCGCGCTGCCCCGCCCCCCGAGCCGGTCGCCCGAGCCAGCCTCGTCCTCCGTGATCCGCGCCGGGATGCTCGCCACCACCTCCCAGCCACCGGCGGGCCTGGAGCCGGCGTGCACCGTGCCGCCCAGGACCTCCACGCGCTCGGCCATGCCGAGGATGCCGTTGCCCTCCCCGTCCGAGTCCGGGTTGAGTCCCTGGCCGTCGTCGGTGACCCGGACCAGCAGCACCGCCGGGGTGCGGAGCACATCGACGTCCACGGTCGCGTCCGGTCCGGCGTGCTTGAGCGCGTTGGTCAGCGACTCCTGCACGACGCGATATGCCGCGAGGTCGACCTCGCGGCTGAGGTTGGTCACCTCACCGCGCACGGCCAGCCGGACCGCCAGCCCGGAGTCCCGGACGCGCTGGACGAGGTCGTCGACGTGGGCCAGGCCCTGGAGCGGGGAGTACTCAGCGCCGGCGCCCTCCTCGCGCAGGACGCCCACCAACCGTCGGGTCTCGGACAACGAGGCGCGGGCGGTCTGGGCCAGGGTGTCCAGCGTCTGGGCAGCCCGTTCGAGCGCAGCCCGGTCCGCCCCGATCGCCGGCGGCTGCTCCAGAGCGGTCCGAGCGGCATACAGGGCACCATCGGCCTGCACCACGACCACGGCGAGGGAGTGGGCGACCACGTCGTGCATCTCGCGGGCGATCGCGGCGCGCTCGTCCTGCGCGGCGAGGCGGCTGCGCTGCGCCTGGTCGCGGGCGAGGGCGCGGTTCTGGGCCTCGAGGCGGCTGACCACAGCCTTGCGACGGCGGACGACATCGCCGAGCACCCAGGTCACACCGACGAACATCGCCAGGAAGATGGTCTGGAAGCCGATCGCGAACAGGACTCGCCCCAGGCTCCCCCACATCGCTGTCCAGCTCACGCCAGCGACCACCGCGCCGAGGAGCCCCAGCGCGAGCACGGCGCGGGACTCGAAGCGGGTGCCGAAGGCCGCGGCACTGTAGATCGCGATGGGCACGGCGATATTCGCCGGGTGCGGGCTCTCCATCAGCGCCACCTGCATGAGGCAGCCGGTCGCGACCACTCCCGCGACGGGCAGCGGGTACCGCCGCCGCCAGAAGAGCGGCGCGATCTGGACCACCCCGATCACGAACTCGCCCAGCCCGAGCGCCGCCGTCGTGATCAGCAGCCAGAGGGCCAGTCCCCCGACCAGGACAGCGTCGGGCAACCACGGGCGGTCCCGCCAGGCCTGTCCGCCGCGGGCGATCCAGGCGGTGGGCCCGGTCCGTCGCGGGGCAGGGTCAGGCGCATTCATGACCACGACCTTAGGCGCCAGAGCCGGCCGGCCACGTCGGACTGCGGTCGCCGGTGTGGGTGCGTGGCGTCATACCGGGGTATGACGTCGCCCGGCCGGGTGCGGCGACGCACCTGGGCAGCGCGGCGGGCGCTACTCCTTGGGCTCCTCGCCGCGATCCGGCGACTCGGGCCGGTCGACGTCGAGGTCCGGCGGGTCGTCGGCGCCCGGGATGAGGGAGACGACCTCGCCGTAGCGGGGCACGACCGCGGTCCAGTCCAACTCGTCGGCGATCCGGTCGCCGAACGCCTCGGCGACCTCCTCCTCACCGTGCACGATGAAGACCGTCTCCGGCTCCTGGTCGAGGTCGCGCAGCCAGTCGATGAGGTCGGTCGCATCCCCGTGGACCGAGAACTCGTTGCTGCGCACGATCTCGGCGCGGACCCGGATGTGGTGGCCGTTGATCTTCACCGAGCGGGCGCCGTCCTCGAGGTCGCGGCCGCGGGTGCCCTTGGCCTGGAAGCCGGTGAGGATGACGCAGTTGCGCTTGTCGGGCAGCAGCCGGGCGAGGTGGTGCAGGACACGGCCGCCCTCAGCCATGCCGGAGGAGGCGATGATGATCATCGGGTCGAAGCGGCGGTTGAGGGCGCGGGACTCATCGCCGGTGCGGGCCTCGATCAGCTGGGGCAGGTCGGTGAAGTCGTCCACGGTGATGTCCTCGCGCAGCTCGCCGAGGGACTCGTCGCGATAGACATCCAGCACCCGCAGCGCCATCGGTGAGTCGACGACCACCGGCACGCGTGGGATCCGGTCCTCGCGCATCAGCTGCACCAGCGCGCGCAGCACGGCCTGGGTGCGGTCGATCGCAAAGGCGGGGATGACGACGAGGCCGCCGCGGTCGATAGTGCGAGAAATCGCCTGCGCCATCGGCTCGTGGGCCAGCTCGGGCTCGGGGTGCTCGCGGTCGCCGTAGGTCGACTCGCACAGCACGTAGGTCGCGCCCTGCGGGGTCCCGCGCGGCTTGAGCAGCGGGTGGTCGTGGCGGCCGAGATCGCCGGAGAACAGGACCGAGGTCTCCGGCAGCTCCAGCCGCACGCTGGCCGAGCCCAGGATGTGCGCGGCCCGGGTCCAGCGGCCGGTGAGGCCCTCCCCCAGGTCGACATCCTCGTCGAAGTCGATCGTGCGGAAGAGCGGCAGCGTGCGCTCCACATCCTCGACGGTGAACAGCGGCTTGGGCTCCTCGTGCTTGGACCAGCCCTCCCGCTTGGCCTGCTCGGCCTGCTCCTCCTGCAGCCGGCCCGCGTCGCGCAGCACGATCTCGGCGAGCTGCCGGGTGCCCTCGGTGGCCCAGACCGGGCCGGAGAAGCCGTCGCGGACCAGGGCGGGCAGGTAGGAGACGTGGTCGGTGTGGGCGTGGGTCAGCACGACGGCGTCGATCGTGGCCGGGTCGACCGGGAAGTCTGCCCAGTTCAGCGCCCGCCACTCCTTCTCGCCCTGGAAGACACCGGCGTCGACGAGGACCTTGCGCTCCCCGATCGTCACCAGGAACTTCGAGCCGGTCACCGTGCCGCTCGCGCCGAGGAAGGTCAGGGTCACGGGTCTGGTCGCCATGTCACGACCCTGCCAGAGGTGAGGGGCGGTCGCCACGGGAGAACCGGCATACGGGAGGGGGTGGCGCGCGACGGGGAGGCCCGTATGGCGCGACCCACCCGTGCGGGCGGGGTCACCTGCTCAGCGGGTGGCGGGCGGTCTTCCGGGAGAGACTGAGGGGATGCCCCGACCACGCCCTCGCCACGCCGCCCCCGTCACCCGTGCCTCCCGCGGAGAGGTCGTGCTCGCGAGCGCCTTCCTGGTCTCCGGGACGCTTCACCTGGTGCGTCCCCAGGTCTTCGAGCCGATCGTGCCGCGAGCACTGCCCGCCCATCGCGAGCTCGTCCTGGCCTCCGGCGTGGCCGAGATCGCTTGCGGCGCAGGACTTCTGGTCCCGCGCACCCGAGTGGTGGCAGGAGCGGCCAGCACCGCCCTGCTCGTCGCGGTCTGGCCGGCGAACGCGCAGATGAGCCTGTCCCACGGGCGCCGTGCGGCTCGCACGAGGCGACCTGCGCACGTGGCGACCTTCGTCGGGACGCTGCTGCGGCTCCCGCTGCAGGTGCCGCTCATCCGGATCGCGCTGGGCGCGGCGCGACGCCCCTGAGCCCGCGGCTCAGACCTCCAGCGCACGCACGGTCGGGACGCCCACGCGGTAGGGGATGTGCAGCCAGCTGGGGGCATCGACCACGGCAAGGTCGGCGCGCAGACCCACCTGCACCCGGCCGATGTCGTTGCGGCGCAAGGACTTCGCGGAGCCGACGGTGGCGGCGAGCAGCGCCTCGGCCGGCGTCATCCCCATCTCGCGGACGGCGAGCGCGATCATGATCGGCATCGAGGAGGAGTAGCAGGTGCCCGGATTGCAGTCGGTCGCGATCGCGAGCTGGACGCCGGCCTCGATCAGCCGGCGGGTGTCGGGATAGGGCTGCCGCGTGGAGAACTCGACCCCTGGCAGCAGGGTGGCGACGGTGTCGCTGCCGGCGAGCGCCTCGACGTCGGCGTCGGTGAGATAGGTGCAGTGGTCCACGCTGGCCGCCCCCAGCTCGACGGCCAGCTGCACGCCCGGGCCGTCGCCGAGCTGGTTGCCGTGGACGCGTAGCTCCAGCCCGGCCTCGCGTCCGGCCTCGAGCACCCGCCGTGACTCCTCGCCGTCGAAGGCCGTCGGGCTTGCGGGCTCGCAGAAGACGTCGATCCAGCGGGCGTGCGGCGCGCAGCGCCTGGAGCATCTCGCCGCAGACCAGGTCCAGGTATGCCGCTCTCCCGGCCGACCCCTGCTCCCTCGCCTCGGGCGGGACGACGTGGGCACCGAGATAGGTGACCTCGGGGGTCACCTCCCGGGCGAGCCGCAGCGCGCGAACCTCGTCCTCGACGGTCAGGCCATAGCCGCTCTTGATCTCCACGGTGGTCGTGCCCTGGGCACGCATCTCGCGCACCCGGCCCTGGATCAGCTCGCGCAGCTCGCTGTCGCTGGCGGCGCGGGTGGCGGCGACGGTGGTCGCGATGCCGCCCCCGTCGTAGGGCGTGCCGGACATCCGAGCCGCGAACTCCGCCGAGCGGTCGCCGCCGAAGACGAGGTGGCTGTGGCTGTCCACGAAGCCAGGGATGACGCTGCGGCCGTCGAGGTCGATCGACCAGTCGGCCTCGGGCGCCTGGTCGGCGAGGCCGATCCACTCGACGACGGGCGCGCTGTCCTCACCACCGCCACCGACGACCACTGCGGCGTCGCGGAGCACACCCAGGCCGGCGTGCAGGGGTTCGGTCACGGCACCCTCGAGGGTGTCGTCGCAGGTGACGAGCTCGCCGATGCCGGTGATGAGGATGCTCATGCACGCGACCGTATCCGACGGCCGCGCTCGCCAGCGCCGCGCCGTGGATCAGGTGAGCCCGATGAGCTGCGCGACGACCACCGCCGAGGCACCGATGACCACCCAGATCAGGATGAGCGGCCAGAGGAACTTCACCCACTTCTCGTAAGGGATGTTGGCGATGGCCAGCGAGGCGAGCAGGGAGGCGGAGGTGGGGATGATCGAGTTGCTGAGCCCGTCGCCGTACTGGAAGGCCAGCACCGCGACCTGCCGGTCGATTCCGACCAGGTCGGCCAGTGGCGCCATGATCGGCATGGTCGTCGCGGCCTGCCCGGAGCCGGAGGGGATGAACAGGTTCAGGATCAGCTGGACGAAGAACATCGAGACCGCGATGAGCGGTCCCGGGGAGGGCCGAGAGCATGCCGGAGGCCCAGTTGAGGATCGAGTGGATGATCACGCCGTCCTCGAGGACCACGAGGATGGCGCGGGCGAAGCCGACGATGATCGCGCCGAAGACGATGCCCTTCATGCCCTCGATGTAGGCGTCGAAGGTGCCGTTGAGGCCCAGGCCGCCGATGAAACCGGCGATCAGTCCCAGGATGATGAAGACGGCCGTCATCTCGGTCAGGAACCAGTCGTGGGTGAAGATCCCCCACATGTTGAGCACGATCGCGCCGACGAGCAGGCTGAGGACCACGCCGTGCTTCCAGGTGAAGCTGCGCAGGTTCAGGTCGGAGTCGTCGTCCTTCGAGCTGGCCTGACGCTCCTTCTCCAGCTCGGCCACGACGCTGCGTTCGGGGTCCTTGCGCACGTTGCGGGCGTAGCGCATGACGAACAGGATCGCGACGGTGAGGAAGAGGATGTAGGGCACCAGGCGGAACTGCCAGCCGGAGAAGAGCTGCACCTCAGCGATGCCCTGGGCGACGCCGACGGTGAAGGGGTTGAACATGCCGCCGGAGAAGCCCGCCGCCGCACCCATGATCACGATCGCGGCGCCGGTGACGCGGTCGTAACCGAAGGAATACATGATCGCGATCACGATCGGGACGAAGACGATCGCCTCCTCCGAGAGGCCAACGGTGAAACCGAGGACCGAGAAGGTCGTCATCAGCACCGGGATGAGGAGCAGGTCCCGCTTGCCGAAGAACGCGATGAGTTTGCTGACCAGGCCCTCGATGGCGCCGGTCTCGCGGATGACGGCGAAGGCGCCGGCGACCAGGAAGATGTAGAAGACGATCTGCGCGCCGGCCTCCAGGCCCGCGGGGATGGCCTGGAACATCTCAAAGGCGTTGACCGGCTGCTGCTCGACCTGCTGATAGGTGCCGTCCACCACCAGGGTGCGCTCGACGCCGTTGACCTCGCGGGTCTCGGTCTCGAACTCACCGGCGGGGATGATGTAGGTCAGGATCGCGGCCAGGGCGACGATGCTGAGGATGATCGCGTAGGTGTGCGGGAAGACGAAGCGCTTCTGCTCAGGTTCCTGGGCGGTCGCTGCGGTCATGGGGTCTCTTTTCGGTTCCGTATGCCATGGGTCGCCGCCGGTGGCCGCGTCCCCTTCAGAGGTGTCGGGTGGAGGTGATCATCAGGTCTGTCGGACGACCTCCCGCCTGGTGATGCGCAGCCGCTCGAGGGCGTCGAGGTCGACGTTGACGCCGAGGCCGGGGCGCGTGGGGAGGTGGACGCGTGGCGGGGTATAGGTCAGGTCGCCGATGTCGTCGCTGAACAGCAGGGGGCCGGTCAGCTCGGTGGATCCGATGACTGTGCGGGCGGCGGCCAGATGGAAGCCTGCGGCGCTGGCCACCGAGGACTCCACCATGGAGCCGATCTGCACACCGACACCGGCCGCGTCGGCGATCCCCGCCATCTGCGCGGCCTTGTGCAGGCCAGCCGTCTTCATCACCTTGATGTTGACCAGGTCCGCAGCGCGGGCAGCGATGATGCTCAGCAAGGTGGCCGGCCCTTGGCAGGACTCATCGGCCATGATCGGCACCGGGGAGTGCCGACGCACCTCGGCCAGGCCGGCGATGTCCCCCATCGCGATAGGTTCCTCGACCCACGCCACCCCGATGCCGCCCAGCTCGCGCACGGCCTGGATCGCCACCGCAGGGGTCGACCAGCCCTGGTTGACGTCCACCCGCACGGGGGCCCGATGGTCGACCGCCTCGCAGACGGCGCGGATGCGGGCGACATCGGTGCGCCACTCCCCCTGCCCGACCTTGATCTTGATCGCCGAGAAGCCGGAGGAGAGGGCACGCTCGGCCTGCGCCGCCATCTCCTCCGGCTCGCCGATGGAGATGACCGAGGGATAGGTCAGGTCGTCATCCCGGCCGCCCAGCAGGTCGCAGACGACCAACCCCGCCTGCTGGCCCAGCAGGTCGTGGAAGGCGATGTCGATCGCTGCCTTGGCGGAAGGGTTGCCACCGATCCGGGCAGCCATCACCGCGTGCAGACGCTGCAGCTCAGCGGGCCGCAGGTCATGACCCAGCACCTCGGGCAGCAGGACGTGTTCGAGCACCTCGACCGAGGCTGCGGTGGTCTCGCCGGTGACGAACTCGTCGGCGACGCCTTCACCCCAGCCGACGAGTCCGTCATCGGTGTGCAGCTCGACCACGACCGAGGGCATGGCCTCCCAGCGGGCGTAGCTGATGACGAAGGGCTGGCGCAGCGGCAGGTGGATGTGGTGAATCACCGCCCGTTCGATGCGCATGCGTCCAACCTAAGTCCCTCGCTGGGGAGGGTTCTAGGCGTACTGACCTTGCAGGCCCTTGGCCGCGCCAGAATCAGTCGATCCAGACGATGGGGTCCTCGTAGTAGGGGTTGTTCTGCCAGTCACCCTCGCCGTCGGCGTTGTCGTTGCCGCCCCAGAGGACCTGGCCGATCTCCTGACCGGCGTCTGCCAACGCGACGATGCACAGGCGGGCGGTGCTGCCGGGCTCGAGGCTGTCGTAGTACTCGCTCTCGCACTCTCCGATCGAGCCGCTGCTGGTGAAGATGGTCATGGCGCGGGACCCGTCGGCGTGCCGGGCGTTGAACTGCGGGTAGTAGTCGGTGATGTCGTAGTCACCCTCGGTGTCCAGGATCTCCAGGTCCGCCCAGATCAGGAAGGGAACCTCGTCCTCCACCGGCGTCGCGAGCGTGACCCCGTCGAGCAGCGAGGGGTCCGCCTCCTCGATCTCGGTGACCGTCGCGCGCAGCTTGAGATAGCGGTAGGACGGGTCCTGAGGGTCGGCGTTGCTGGCCATCTGGATGACGGCCGCGTCGCCGATCGCGAGCTCGGCGCCGGGCTCGGTGAGCTCGTCGTCGCCCTCGCCACCAGCTGTGCCACCGGTCTCCTGGTCGTCGGAGTCTTCGGTCTCCTCGACGTCGTCGGTCTCCTGTGTGGCGTCCTCGGTCGCCTCGGTGGTCTCCTCGGCCTCAGTCTCCTCCTCGGTGGCCTCAACCTCCTCGGTCTCCTCAGGCTCGGTGGCCTCCTCCGGCTCCACCGCCTGGGTCGGTGTCGGGGTGGTCTCTGCGTCGTCCTCGCCACCACAGGCGCTCAGCGCCACCGTCATGCTGGCGGCCACGAGCATCGCGCTCCAACGCTTCATCGTCATGTCAGCTCCTTCGTTCCCTGCACCCCGAAATCCCCTCCGACGTGCTGACGCGGGCCCTTCCCGCTGGAGATCAACCCTGCCACAACGGGTCGATCGCCTCACGCAGAAGCGATCCGACGTCCCCCAGCCGATGCCGTCCCTCGCGCACGACGACCTCACCGTCGACGATCACGGTGTCCACGTCCGGTGCCCCCGCCGCGAGGAGGATCTGGCCCGGGTGAGCCCCCGCGGTCCGCACCGTGTCCAGGCGCACCGCCACCAGGTCGGCCCGCGCACCGACCTCGATCCGTCCGGCATCAGCCCAACCGATGCTCTCGTGCGCGGTCGCCGCCGCCAGGAGGACGTCCGGCTGGAGTTGCCCGCGTTCCAGGCTGGCCAGCCGCTCGTGCATCTCCACGGCTCGGGCCTCCTCGATCAGATCGATGACGGCGTGCTGGTCCGACCCGAGGGAGAGTCGTGCCCCGG
The DNA here is from genome assembly GCF_050261105.1 of Ornithinimicrobium pulveris. GTDB lineage: Bacteria > Actinomycetota > Actinomycetes > Actinomycetales > Dermatophilaceae > Ornithinicoccus. The sequence continues at coordinate 3,054,712 of NZ_CP189837.1, forward strand.
CCCGACGTAGTGCGCTCGCCGGGCCGATGCCGTCGGCCAGGTCGCGTTCGGTCGTCGGGCAGAAACACGCCCAACAGCCGTGTGACCCAAGGGCGGCGATGTCGTGCCCGCTCAGGTGTGTCGCGTGCACCGCGCTCAGGTCCGGACCCAACACTCCCTCCGCCTCCAGCAACCCGGTCGGCGTCAACCCATGTGCCGCCTCGCACGCCTCGTTCTCGGCGGGCTGCTCCGAGAGGTGGATGTGCAACGGTCGACCATGAGGAGGGTGGCTGGAGACGTGAGCCTGCCCCGCCAGTTGGGGCAGGTCGTCATCTGCCCCGCCACGTGGGGCAAGCTCAATCTGCCCCGCCAGGTGGGGCACCCCGTCATCTGCCCCGCCACGTGGGGCAAGCGCAATCTGCCCCGCCAGGTGGGGCACCCCGTCATCTGCCCCGCCACGTGGGGCAGTCTCACGTCTCCCCCGAGCCCACCCCGCCACGACCCCGAGCTGGTCCCGCGGCACCGCCCGGACCGAGTGGATCGCGGCTCCCACGCGCAGGTGGGCTGGGCCGCCATCGGTGTGGTCGCGCAGCAGGTCAACCCGCTCGGCCCACGCCTGCGCGTCACCGTCGCCGAAGCGCACCTGCGTCCCCTCCAGCGGCGAATAACCATCTCCGCTCAACCCACCCGCCAGATAGCAGGTGTCCAGCAGCGTGAGCCGCATCCCGGCGTCCGCGGCGGCCTGGACCAGCGCCTGGCCCATCGCATTGGGGTCGTCGTACCGCTCACCACCCGGCCCGTGGTGTAGGTAGTGGAACTCCGCCACCGCGGTCACCCCCGCGAGCGCCATCTCCGCGTACGTCGCCCGGGCAAGCTCCAGGTAGGTGCCGGGGTCGAGGCGGGCAGCGACGGCATACATGCGCTCGCGCCACGTCCAGAAGGTGCCGCCCTCGTCGTGGGTGCGTCCCCGCAGCGCCCGGTGGAAGGCGTGGCTATGCGCGTTGGCGAGCCCGGGTAGGACGACGCCAGGCAGCCGTTCGTCCCCGGGTTGCGCAGGGGTGTCGGTGGTGATGGCGGTGAAGCGACCGTCGCTCACCTGCAGGCGCACGTCGCGGGCGAGGCCGCCAGGCAGCTGCCCGTATGCCGCGTGCCAGGTCCGCGTGCTCACGCCGGGTCCTTCTCGGGCTGGGTGGTGGAGCCGGGCTGGGTGGTGAGATCCGCGACGCAGGCGGCGAGGGCGTGGACACCTTCATGGCAGTCGTCGACCTCGGCGTGCTCGGCGGGGCTGTGCGAGATTCCGGTGGGGTTGCGCACGAAGAGCATCGCGGTCGGGTAGCCAGCGGTGGCCAGGATGCCGGCGTCGTGACCGGCCCCGGTACCCAGGACGGGGACCGAGAGCTGAGCGTCGCTGCCGCCGCGTGCCTGCAGGACGAGGCGGAGGCGGTGGCTGAGGTCACCATCGAAGCGCGTGGTCGGGGTCCAGCTCTCCTCGGTGGCCGCCGCAGAGTGCTCGCCCATCTGGGTCGTGAGGTCCTCGACGAGCGCTCGGACCTGGGTCTCGTCGGCGCCACGGGCGTCGAGCCACCCGGTGACGTGGGAGGGGATGGCGTTGACGCCACCGGGCGTGACGTGCACCTTCCCGACCGTGGCGACGCAACCGCGGCGGGTAGCACCAGCCCTCGCGGCGAGGACGAGCTCGGCATAACCCAGCATCGCGTCGCGCCGGTCCTGAAGGCGGGTGGTGCCGGCGTGGTTGGCCTCGCCGGGGAAGTCGAACCGCCACCGGCCGTGCGGCCAGATGTCGCTGGCGACGGCGACGGGTTCACCCAGGTCGACGAGGGCGCGGCCCTGCTCGACATGCAGTTCGACATAGCAGCCGACCCGGGCCAGAGCCTCCGCGTCGGGACCGAAGCTGTCGGGGTCGCGTCCGGCCGCGCGCAGGGCATCGGCATAGGTCGTGCCGTCGGCGTCGGTCAGCGCCAGGGCCCGGTCAGCGGTGAGCTGACCGGTGAGCACGCGCGAGCCCGCGCAGGCGATCCCGAACCGCGCGCCTTCCTCGTCGACGAAATTGGCGACGGCGACAGGGACCGTCGGGACGATCCCGCCGGCCCGGAGCTCGTCGAGAGCCGCGAAGGAGGAGACGACGCCGAGCGGGCCGTCGAAGGCCCCGCCGTCAGGGACGGAGTCCAGGTGGGAGCCGATGACCACGCCCCGACGGCCCGCCGCGACAGCATCGTCGACCGAGCCGGGGCCGTCCCACCACCAGGCCCACTGGTTGCCGACCCGGTCCTCCACCAGGTCCAGGCCACGACGCGTGGCTTCCTGGGCGAACCACTCGCGCAGCGTCAGATCCTCGCGGGTCCAGGCAAAGCGTCGGTACCCGGCGCTGCCGACCCGACCGACCGGATCGAGGTCGGCCCACATGCTGTCGAAGGCTGCGCTGCTCACCTTTCCGACTCTAGGGAAGAGCCGCTCGGTCCGGGCGGGGCGGGACGCTGGGCGTGTCCGAGATGCGAGACGTGACGGCCTGCACCGAAGTCCCCAGCGACGACCACCGCCACCCTGGAAACCTCAGACGGTGACGCTCTTGCTGACCTCGGGCAGCCGGTGTGAGATCCACGCGCCGATCAGCCCGAGCACGGCTAGGAAGGCGAGTGCGACATCGGCTCCGAGCAGCGCCAGCGCGCTGGAGAGCCCACCCACGATGAGCAGCAGCACGCCCATCAGGGTGTTCGAGACCGCCACATAGGTGGTGCGCCGATCATCACCAGCCATGTCCACGACATACGTCTTGCGGGCGACCCGGACCCCGACGTGGGCGAGCGCCAGGACCAGGAAGACGGCCGGGTGCAGCCAGCCGGCATCGCGGACGTCCGGGATCCGTTCGAGCAACAGGTAGGCCAGCACGACCAGGCTGGCCAGCGCCGCGGCCCAGACCATGAGCTTCTGGCTGGACCGGTCCGCCAGTCGCCCGGCGATCCGGCCGCCGATGAGACCGGCCAGGCCCTGGGCGATGACGAACGGGCCGAGCCCGGCGAGTGAGTGACCGCCGGCCTGCGCCGCCATCGCCACGACGAAAGGCGGCGACAGCGCCGAGACCAGCAGCAAGCCACGCGCCAGCACGAACTGCCGGAACGGTTGATCGTCCCGGAGCAACTGCCAGGACTGGCTGACCCAGCTGGGCTGATCATCTGTACGCGAGACGAGGTCCTCGCTGTCCACCTCGGGTTCGCGGATCCCGGCGAAGGCCGCCAGCGCCAGCACCCAGGCCACGGCCGCCGCGAGCAGCAGGCCGGCGAGCACCAGCGGCGAGGCATCGTCACCGCCGAACGCCCGGATGGCCAGTCCGAAGGTGATGGCCACCGCGCCGGAGGCGGTCGCGGTCAGGCCACTGATCTGCCCGCGCTCCCCCTTCGGCACTGTGCGACCGAGGACGTCCTTGCCGGCCAAGGAGTTGAGCGAGCGGGAGAGCGCGAAGATCGCGAGGGCGACCACGATCAGCAGGCCAGCGACCCAGCCGGAGGTGAAGGCGACGGCACACGCCATACCGGCGGTAGAGAGTGCTTGGCCAGCGGCACCGACCAACCAGTAGTGCGCCCGGCGACGGGAGCGTTGGAGGACCGGGGCCATCGCGGCCTGCGGGAGCATCGAGCCGGACTCGCGGACGGGCACGAGGAGCGCGGTGAGCGCGGCGGGCGCGCCCACGGCGGCGAGCGCCCAGGGCAGCACGGTCTTGGCGTTGACGACCTGGTCGCCGGTGGACTGGAGCGCTTCGGCGGTGATCTGGCGCAGGCCGTTGCGGGCGGTCGCCGCCTGGTCCTGGGGGCTCTGGTCGGAGCGGTCGGCGCGGACGAGGCGCTGGAAGATCCGGGTGGTCGAGCTCACCGGATCAGCCTTCCACCTGCGCTGGCGCGACTCGTCGGCGACGCACCGGAGTGGTGAGCAGGACGCCGCCGATCACGAGAGCACCGCCGATGAGCTGGATGAGGGTCGGCGGCTGACCGAGGAGAGCAGCGATGGCGATCACGAAGACGGTCACCAGGTTCATCGAGGTAGCCGCGGTGCTGGGTGAGACGCGGGCGACGGCGAGGTTCCAGCAGACGTAGGAGCCGACCGAGGGGAGCGCGGCGATGAACAGGAGTGCCCACCAGGTCGGGCCATCCTGCGGGAGCTCGATGCCGGTGGCCAGGGCGAACGGGGCCAGCGCGATGACGACGAGGACGACCTGGATGGCGGTGGCGGTGAGGACCGGGAGGCCGAGGGTGCGGCCGAGCAGGGTGTAGGCCGTCCACGCGAGGACGGCGGCCAGCATGAACAGGTCGCCGACATTGAAGGAGAGCGTCAGCAGGCGGGACAGGTCGCCCTGGGTGAGGACGAGCAGGACCCCGAGGAGGCCGAGGGCGACGCCGGCCCAGGCGCGCCACCCGGTGCGCGCCTGCCCCAGCAGCGCGGCGGCGACCACGATCGCGGCCGGGTTGCTGGCGTTGATGACCGAGGCGTTGACCGCGGAGGTGTGCTCGAGGGCGGAGTAGAGGAGGAAGGGATACCCGGCCGCCCCGACGATGCCGAGCAGGAGCAGGATTCGCCACCGTCGCAGGACGACGCGCCAGTCAGGACGCTCGACGAGCTGGGCGATCAGGACCAGCGGGATCGCCGCGAGCAGCCAGCGCAACCAGGTGAGGGAGAGCGGGTCGATGACCCGGACGGCTCGCTCACCGACCACATAGTTGCCCGCCCAGAAGAGCGTCGCGAGGACGAGGAGGGCGATGGCGGGCATCTGAGCAGGGTAGGTCCCCTCAGCTGCGGCGGGTCTGCTCGCCCCAGCCCTGGGGCACGCTCACCAGCGGCTGGGCGCCCGCGCCGAGCTGGTCGTTGTCGACGATCTCCTTGCCCAGCGGCACCAGGGAGACGGGGATCATCTTGATGTTCGCGATGGCCAGCGGGATGCCGATGATCGTGAGGGCCTGCGCGACGGCGGTGGTGAGGTGGGCGACGGCGATCCAGACGCCGGCGACGATGAACCAGATGACATTGCCGATGGTCGACATGGCGCCGGCGTTGCGGGTCGGGACGATGGTCCGACCGAAGGGCCACAGCGCGTAGGCGCCGATCCGGAAGCTGGCGATGCCGAACGGGATCGTGATGATGAAGATGCAGGCGATCAGGCCGAAGAAGAAGTAGGCCAGCGCGAGCCAGAGCCCGCCGAAGACGAGCCAGATGAGGTTGAGCAGAAAACGCATGGTTCAAGTGTCTCGCAGCGTCAGACCACCGGGGTACGCGCCGACCACCAGGCCATCAGCCGGTCCACGACCAGCCCGATCGCCATCGCGGCCAGGATCGCGACGACGATGCCGAGCAGCGGGTTGTGACCGAGCCAGTGTCCGGCAAGCACGCCCACCCCCACGGCGAGCCCGGCCCAGACCAGGCCACTGATGATGGTGAGGAAGACGAAGGTCGGCCGGTGCATCGCGGTCGCTCCGGCGCCCATGCTGATCGCGACGCGACCCAGCGGGATGTGCCGGCCGGTGATGATGATGACGGCGCCGCGGGTGGCGAGAAGTTCGTCGGCGCGGGCGAAGGCGGCCTCGGCCTTGCGGGTGCGCATCCACCGGAAGCGGCGGGTGCCCACCGTGCGCCCGATCTGATAGGCGATGTTGTCGCCGATGGCGGCCCCCGCTGCCGCCACCAGGATGAGCAGCCATAGGTCCGGCGCCCCCGCGGAGACGGAGATGACGGCGAGGCCGACGACCAGGGATTCGCTGGGGACGGGCGGGAAGAAGCCGTCGAGCACGCAGAAGGCGAACAACGCGAGCAGCACCCAGGGCTGATCGGCGGCGGCGAGCAGTGCCGCATTCAGCCCCTCCAGCATGCTTCGACCCTAGGACAGTGCTCCGCGGAGCACCGACCAGGGCAGGGCAGGGGCCGAACAACGGCTCCGAACGCTGGAGGTCGGTGACGTCGGGCGTGCCGCGACCTGCGGGCCCAGCCCTACCCGGCGCTGGCCCGCATCGCCCGGATGCCGACGCTCACGCCGACCAGGGCCGTGAGGCCGGCGGCGACGAAGCCCCAGAGCACATCCCCGGTCCACAGCTCACCGGCGAACAGGGAGCGGGTGGCCTCCACGACATACGTGAGCGGATTGCCCTGGGACAGCACGCGCATCCAGCCGGGCCCACCCTCGAGCGGCAGCAGCATCCCGGAGAGGATCATCAGCGGGAACAGGAAGGTCTGCTGCACCACCCAGAACATCCACTCCTGCTTGCGGACGGCGATCGCGAGGGCATAGCTCAGCGAGCTGATCCCGACCCCGAGCAGCCCGAGCAGCACCAGCCCGAGGAGCACGCCGAGCGGATAGATCCGGAAGCCGAAGGGCACCATCACCAGCACGATGATCGCCGCTTGCACGACCAGCGTGACGAATTCCTTCAGCGCCCGGCCGACGAGCAGCGAGGGTCGAGATAGCGGGGTGACGAGCATCCGTTCGTGGGCGCCGGTGTGCATCTCGTAGAGCAGGTTGGAGCCGACCATCGTCGAGCCGAAGAGCGCGATCATCACCACGATCGACGGCACGAACCACTGCCAGACATCGCCGCCGGGGAGCCCCGGGCCGAGATTCCCGGCCAGCAGCGGCCCGAAGAGCGCGAGGAAGAAGAGTGGCTGGACCAGCGAGAAGACGACCGAGAAAGGGTCGTGCAGCATCGGTCGGAGCTCGCGCGAGAGGACGATCCAGCTGTCCCGAAGGAGCGAGCGCGGGCCGGTTGTTGCCAGGCGCGTGCTGCTGGTGGTGGTGGTGGGAGAGGTGCCGCCGTCGCCCGTGGTGTTCGCCGCGGTCGAGGAGTGGCGAGGGGTGGACTGGCTCGTGCTCATGCTGCGGCCTCGCTGTCGTCGGCGGACGCGCCGGCCTCGCGCAGGCTGCGGCCGGTGAGGTTGAGGAAGACGTCGTCCAGCGTGGGGCGCCGGACCTGCACATCGAGGAGGGGTATGCCGTGTCCCTCCGCCAGGTGCACCAGCTCGGCCACGCGGCGCGAACCGTGGGCGACAGTCGCCACCACCGTGCTCCCCCGGGTCTCGACCGAGGAGGTCGGGTTCGCGGAGGTGGACGACGCAGAAGTGGACGACGCAGAAGTGGACGTGGCAGAGGTGGAATGCCCTGAGGTGGACGTGGGCGGAGAGGTGGTGGAACGCCATACCTGGAGGTGGTCGGCGAGTCGCGCGGCGGCGTCGGGCCCCTCGGTGGTGACCGAGATCAGGTCGCCGGCGTGCTGCTGCTTGAGCGCTTCCGGGGTGTCATCGGCGATGATCTGGCCGTGGTCGATGATGACGACGCGTTCGGCCATGGTGTCCGCCTCGTCGAGGTAGTGGGTGGTGAGCAGGAGCGTCATGTCGTGCTCGGCGCGCAGCGCCTGGATGTGCTCCCAGAGGTTGGCGCGGTTGTGCGGGTCCAGGCCGGTGGAGGGCTCGTCCAGGACAAGCAGCTCGGGAGCATGCATGAGGCCCATCGCGACGTCGAGGCGGCGGCGCTGGCCGCCGGAGAGCTCGGAGACCTTGGCCTTCTCTTTGCCGGCGAGGTCGAGGGAGCTCATCAGGTCCTGCGCACGCGTGCGGGCGTCGTCGCGAGACATCCCGAAGACGACGCCCTGGCAGGCCAGCTCGTCGAGCGCCCGCTGGTTGTGGCCGGCGCCGTTGCCCTGCCCGACGTAGCCCAGGCGCCGACGGACCTGGTCGGGGTCGGTGTCGACGTCGAAGCCGGCGACCCGCGCCGAGCCGGAGGTCGGACGGAGCAGGGTCGTGAGCATCCGCATGGTGGTGGTCTTGCCGGCGCCGTTGGGGCCGAGGACCGCGACGGTTTCGCCGCGGTCCACGTGCAGGTCGATGCTGCGGACCGCGTGGACGGTGTTCTTGCGGGTGACGAAGTCTCTCGTCAGCCCGGTGGCCTCGATCATGGTGCTCCTTCGTGGGTGCGTGAGGGCAGAGCTCTCGGGAAGTGCTGTCCTTCGTGACTCAGCGTAGGGGGGATAAGGGTCAGTTTCTGACCGCTACTTCCGGCAGGATGGACAGCATGTCGCAACCCGCCGGCCGTCTCCTCTCGCTCCTGTCGCTGCTCCAGACCCGCCGCGACTGGGGTGGTGACGAGCTCGCGAACCGGCTGGACATCAGCCCTCGCACGGTGCGTCGGGACGTGGACCGGCTGCGCGAGCTGGGCTACCCGGTGCAGACGACCAAGGGGCCGCACGGTGGCTACCGGCTGGCGCCCGGCTCCGAGCTGCCGCCGTTGCTCTTCGACGACGAGCAGGCGGTGGCGATCGCGGTCGCGCTGCAGACGGCGGCGAGCGGGATCGCCGGGGTGGAGGACGCCTCACTACGGGCCCTGGCCACGATCCGCCAGGTGCTCCCCGCCAAGCTCCGGCACCGGGTGGACGCGCTGCAGGTCACGGCGGTGCGTGGCGGTGGCGGCGGGTCCGGCGTCCCCGACGAGAGCGCGGTCGACCCGCTGACCCTGCTCGACATCGGTGCCTGCTGCCGCGACCACCAGCAGCTCCGTTTCGACTACGTCGCCAAGGACGGGGTCGCCTCCGCCCGCCGCACCGAGCCGCACCGGCTCGTGAGCCGCGGCCGCCGCTGGTATGTCGTGGCCTGGGACCTTGATCGCGACGACTGGCGCACGTTCCGGGTTGATCGCATGCGCCCCAAGACTCCGGTCGGGCCACGCTTCACCCCGCGCGAGTTGAGCGAGGAGAAGGCGGCGGACCTGCTGAGTCCGCACACGGCATACCAGGGCTGGCCGGTGACGGGGACGGTGCTCATGCACGCGCCCGCGCGCGAGGTTGCGCGGTGGCTACCCGCGGCGCACGGATCGGTGACCGAGGTGGACGCGAACAGCTGCCGGGTGGAGATGGGCGGCTGGTCGTGGGGGTCCGTGGTGGCCTGGCTGCTGCTCTACGAGGTCGACATCGAGGTCATCGGCCCTCCCGAGCTGGCCGCTGCAGTCGATGAGGTGGCGGATCGTCTGGGGCGGGTGGGACGTGCGGGGTGAGGTGGGAGGGCGGGCACTTCGTCCCGCGACACGCGCGGGCAGGACCGGCTCAGTCGCGCCCAGGCACGGCTGAGCCGGTCGAGGCCGGGCGTGTCAGCGGGACATCGTGACCGCGGCGCTCGAGTTCAGCCTGCGTGCGGTCGCGGACGTCACCTGAGCGAGGCGGGATGGAGTCGGAGCCCGACGACCTCGGCGATGAGCGCGAGGTCACGGTCCCAGGCGAGCACCTCGGCATCGTGGCGGAGGGCGACGGCCGCGATCATGCAGTCGATGAGACCCCGCGGCGTGACCCCGACCTGACGACAGCGACGGTAGATCCGCGTCGCGCCGGAGAAGTCGGCCACCGGATCGAAGCGCAGCAGAGCAGGATGCCCGAGCAGACGGCGCAGGTCCTGCTCGCGTCGGGCCGACCGGGCACCCGCGCACACCTCCATGACGACCGGCTCGGTCACGGCGAGCGGACCATCCACCTCGATCAGCCGCCGCACCTCCAGATCCACGGCGCTTCCCGTCGCACGGTCGTACTCCACCCAGGAGGAGGAGTCGGCCAAGATCATGCGACGTCGGCGGGCGGGGTGTCCTCCGGCAGCTCCCCGATCGCCTGCGCGCCTCGCATGGCGAGGGCCTCCTCGCGGCTCATCGGGTCACCGGCCAGGTGGCGCAGCGCGAGGTCGACGGCTTCAGTCTTGGTGCGGACCCCATAGCGGCGCATGATCGCGACGACGTGGTCGTTCTCGATCTCGATGTTGGTGCGAGTGCGCGCCATACACGTACTTTACACGTGGGGGAGCTGAGCGAGGTCGTCCAGACGGACCGGGGCGCTGGGCGTGAAGGTCATCGTGGTCGGTGCTCCAGCGCTGCCGATCAGCTCGCGCGGACTCCCCTCGGCGACCACCCGGCCGTCAGCGATCAGCACAAGGCGATCGCACAGATGCTGGGCCTCCTCCATGAAATGGGTGACCAGGACAACGGTCGTCCCCGCGTCGCGCGCCTGCTCGATCACGCCCCACACGGTGCGGCGGGCGCGGGGGTCCAGGCCGGTCGTGAGCTCGTCGAGCAGCGCGATCCGGGGTCGACCGATGAGGGCCAGAGCGATGGCCAGGCGCTGCTTCTGGCCACCCGAAAGATTGTCGTAGCGGGCGTCGAGCTTGGGGCCGATGCCCAGCGACTCGGCCAGCGCTGGCCCGTCGGCGGGGTCGTCATAGAAGGAGGCGTAGAGGTCGAGAGCCTCGCGCACGGTCAGCTTGCCCTGGAGGCCAGCCTGCTGCAGCTGGACGCCGACCATCCGGGTGATCTGGTCACGCTCCGCCGCCGGGTCGAGGCCGGCCACGCGGACGCTGCCGCTGTCGGGGCGCCGCAGGCCGGCGATGCACTCCACCGTCGTCGTCTTGCCCGAGCCGTTGGGGCCCAGGATGCCGACCACCTCACCTGCCTCGACCTGCAGGGAGACGGAGTCGGCCGCCACCGTGGAGCCGTAGGTCTTGCGGAGATCCCGCACGTCGATCACTGTCATGCGTCCAGACTCCCCGGGCGCGGCGGCGCGCACCATCCTCCGATCGGCTGCGATCCGGCGCCGGTCGGCGGGCACTCCGTCCCGCGACACGCGCGGGCAGGACCGGATCAGTCGCGCCCGGGCACGGCTGAGCCGGTCGAGGTCGGGCGTGTCACCGGGACATCGTGCGCGCGAGCGCGCGGGCGATGGCGATGTGGGTCTGGAAGCTGGCGCTCATCGCGCGGGTGTCGTGGAAGTTGAGCACCACGTGCGCGTCCTGCTCGGCGTAGTAGAACGCGTGCACCGCGCTCAGTCCGAGACCGCCGACCGGCTCGGGCAGGCCGCGCAGCACGACCGGCATGAAGCCGCCGAAGCGCAGGGTGACGAAGCCGGCGCCGTAGTGGATGCCCGGCCGCATCCGCGAGCGGGGGCGCACCAGCTCTGCGAGGAGCTCGGGTGAGATCAGCTGTCCGCCGTGCAGCGCCCGCTGGAAGGCCACCAAGTCGGCCGCCGTCGTCACCGCTCCCCCGTCGATCGACCCGATGGACAGCGCAGGAGCGCCGCTCACCTCGGTGCCGCCGAGCCACATCGCAGCCAGCCGAGGATCGGGTGAGGAGGGGTCGAGAAGGTGGGTGTGCGGCATACGGGCGGGGGCGAAGAGTCCCGTATGCAGCACCTCACCCAGGGGCGCTCCGCCCACCTCTTCCGCGACGAGAGTGAGGAGGGCGTAGCCGGCGTCGGAGTAGTGGAAGCGTGCGCCGGGGCGGCCGCGGGGAGGCAGGTCGGACGTCTCGGCGAGGACCGATCGCGGGGTCCAGGTGGTCGTCGGGTCGGCGGCGAGAGCCTTCAGGGAGCAGGCCGTGCGGTGGCCCCGGGGCGGGAGGAAGGGATCGGGGAGCCCGCTTCGGTGGCTGAGCAGGTCCTCGATGGTCACCTCGCGGGCTACGTCGACGCCGTCTGCCGCCAGGAGCTGGGCGAGGTCGGCTGTCGGCAGGGCGTCGCCGAGGGGTGAGTCGATGCTGAGGTCGCCGCGCTCGATGAACCGGGCGATGAGGACAGCCAGGAAGTTCTTGCCGGCGCTGGCGGTGTGGAAGGGCTGGTCGATGTCGCCGTGGGAGAAGCGGACGCCGGGTGCTTCGACGAGGACCTGGGGTGCGGGGAGGCGGGGACTGCGGCGGCGGGTCTGGCGCTCGAGCGAGCGGCGGAGGCGGCCGTCCAGGAAGGTCTGAAGGTCGTTGGAGCCGGACCTGACATCTCTCTGAGAGAGGTTCACGCAATATGTCTATCAGACATGTCCGTGAGACTCAATAGCCGGGCGTAGGGTGACGTCATGGCGTTCGTGATCCTGGGGTTGCTGCTCCTGCGGCCGATGAGCCTGTATGACCTGATCCGCGCCTTTGAGAAGGGCGTCTCGCTCTTCTACAGCGCCAGCTCGGGCAGTTTGAAACGTGCCCTGGACGGCCTGCTCGCCAAGGGCCACGTCGAAGTCGACGAGGCTGTGGGGGCTCGTGGCCGCAAGGTCTATCGCGTGACCGACGCCGGGCGGGAATCCTTTCGCACCTGGATGACGGGTGAGCTGAGCGGTGATGTCGAGACGGCGGCACTGTCCCGGCTCTTCTTCCTCGGGCTGCTCGATAAGCCCGAACGGGGGCCTGTGCTGGAGCGGATCGAGGCCCGGTTGCGGTCGGATCTGGCTGCCCTGGAAGGGCTGCAGACCCAGGTGGAACAGCAGCAGGTGCCGGCTGAGCTCGAGGAGGTTGCGGCATACCAAAGGGCGGTTCTGGACTACGGATTGAGGTCGCACCGGTTCGCGCTCGACTGGTTCGGCACGCTGGGGCGCGAAGAGGTCTAGAGTCCGAGCTTGGGGCAGATGGTGAGTGATCTCGAAGCGCGATCAGGGTATGCGGCAGGGAGTCCGCGCGATCGGTCGTATGACCCGTGGCGACCCGGTCGGGTGTGGGATGTGCTGCGCGGAACGGCCCTCGCGTTCTTCGCACTGATCCTGATCGTGGGGCCGCTCGTCGGCGAGCGCGCGAGCACCTTCGATCAGCTGGAGGGAGGCCTGTACCGAGGTGATGTGTCGAGCGTGCGGATCGAGGGGCACACGGTGCGTGCCGACGGGACGCCGACGCCTATCGAGGTGGGAGATGTGGAGTACCGGCTGGTGTGGCGGGAGGGGATGGTCACAGAGTTCACGAACGTCCGGCAGCTGGTGGGTGATCCGAACCAGGTGTCGACGGCTCGGCAGACCTTCACCGAGCCGATCGAGGATGTCCTGCGCGAGGCCAATCCTGCGGTGCGGATCACCTACGCTCAGCCGCGCACGTCGTGGGCCACGATCGGCAACTACGAGGCACCGGTGGTCTTCGGGCTCCTGCCCTTGGCCACCGGCCTGCTCTGGCTGATCGTCCTGATGAACGGCCCCGAGCCGCGGCTCGCCACGCGGTGGGCCTGGTTCTGGATCACCTTCTCCCCCATCGCGCTCGTCGCCGCGCCTGCCTATCTGGTGATCGGCGCCCAGGGGGCCAAGCCGGGCGCGCTCCGACTGACCGGTGGGTGGGCCTTCCTGATCTCGATCTTCTTCCTCGGCGGGATCGGCTTCGCAAACAGTTGAGCAGCGAGCAGCCGGGCGTGGGTCACCGGATAAGGTCGGCGGGTCGGAACGAGACCGGGAACGGCAGCTGGGTCTCGAAGAGCTCGTCGCCCACCACGACCTGCCCGGACGTAGACGTCTGGCCCGTGAGTTGGAAGACCCGCAGGGACGGGTTGAGCGGATCGATGACCCAGTAGTGCTGCACCCCGAACTGCGCCAGCACCTCGGGCTTGCGCACCAGATCGATGCCGCGGCTGGACGGGGAGAGGATCTCGACGACGAGCACCGGCGGCTCCTCGACCTCCTGACCGGACGAGACCGTGCGCGGGACCACCATCAGGTCCGGCTGGATCACCGTTCGCTCGCCCACCCGGAGATCGAGCGGCGCCGGCAGGACCTTGTGGGAGGCGGAGATGGCCGCGCTCAGGATGAGGAAGAGCTCGCCGAGCACGCTTTGGTGCTCCACGCTGGGTCCCGGCGCCACGACCAGCTCACCCTCGACGAGCTGGACGACCAGGTTGGGCCGCTCCTCGCGATAGGCGTGCAGGTCGTCGACCGTGTAGATCCCAACCTCGGTGATCGTCATGACTCCCATGGTGCCCCTCCTGCGCTTCGACGTCCAGGCTCATGCGGTCCAGCATCGCCCAGGTGGGGCCACCGCCTCAGGAGTTGTCCACACCCTCGGGGGGCTCCACCCCCCGAGCACCCCCCGCCGCGCTCACTCCTCCCGCATCGGCACCCGCACGCCGCGCTCGTCCGCGACCTGCTCGGCCTCCTCATAGCCCGCGTCGACGTGCCGGATGACGCCCATGCCCGGGTCGTTGGTCAGCACCCGCTCGAGCTTCTGACGAGCCAGGTCGGTGCCGTCGGCGACCGAGACCTGGCCGGCGTGCAGCGAGCGGCCGATCCCAACGCCGCCGCCGTGGTGCAGCGACACCCAGCTCGCGCCGGAGGCGGTGTTGACCAGAGCGTTGAGCAGCGGCCAGTCGGCGATCGCGTCGGACCCGTCGGCCATCGCCTCGGTCTCCCGGTAGGGGCTGGCGACCGAGCCGCAGTCCAGGTGGTCACGTCCGATGACGATCGGCGCGGACACCTCGCCGTTGGCGACCATCTCGTTGAACCGCACGCCCGCCCTGTCCCGCTCGCCGTAGCCGAGCCAGCAGATTCGCGCGGGCAGGCCCTCGAAGGCGACCTTGTCCTTGGCGCCGCGCAACCACTTCTGGAGGTGGTCGTTCTCGGGGAAGAGGTCCATCACGGCCTGGTCGGTGGCGTGGATGTCCTTCTCCTCACCCGACAGCGCGACCCAGCGGAATGGCCCCTTGCCCTCGCAGAACAGCGGCCGGATGTAGGCCGGCACGAAGCCGGGGAACTCGAACGCGCGCTCAAAGCCCCCCTGCCGGGCCTCGTCCCGGATCGAGTTGCCGTAGTCGAAGACCTCGGCGCCGGCGTCCATGAACCCGACCATCGCCTCGACGTGGCGGGCCATCGACTCCTGCGCGCGGTCGGTGAACTCCTCGGGCTTCTTCTCGGCATATTCCGCCCAGTCGGCCAGGTCGATCCCGGTCGGCAGGTAGGACAGCGGGTCGTGCGCGGAGGTCTGATCGGTGACGATGTCGATCTCGACACCGCGGCGCAGCAGCTCGGGGAAGACCTCGGCCGCGTTGCCGACGACGCCGACCGAGACGGCCTCGCGCGCGGCCTTGGCGGCCCGCACCCGCTCGACGGCCGCGTCCAAGGAGTCGGCGACCTCGTCGAGGTAGCGGCTCTTCACCCGCCGGCGCAGCCGCGCCTCGTCGACGTCGACGATCAGGCAGGTGCCGCCGTTCAACGTCACCGCGAGCGGCTGGGCGCCGCCCATCCCGCCACAGCCTCCGGTGAGGGTCAGCGTGCCCGCGAGAGAACCGGCATACCTCTTGGCGGCGACCGCGGCGAAGGTCTCG
The DNA here is from genome assembly GCF_050261105.1 of Ornithinimicrobium pulveris. Taxonomy (GTDB): domain Bacteria; phylum Actinomycetota; class Actinomycetes; order Actinomycetales; family Dermatophilaceae; genus Ornithinicoccus. Next base: position 3,069,750 of record NZ_CP189837.1, read on the forward strand.
TAGGTGCCCTGGAGGATGCCCTGGGTCCCGATGTAGATCCACGAGCCGGCGGTCATCTGGCCGTACATCGTCAGGCCGAGGTGCTCCAGCCGGCGGAACTCGGGCCAGGTCGCCCAGTCGCCGACGAGGTTGGAGTTGGCGATCAGCACGCGCGGCGCCCACTCGTGGGTGGTGAAGACGCCGACCGGGCGGCCGGACTGGACCAGCATGGTCTCGTCCTCGCGGAGGCTGGTGAGCGTGCGCACCATGGCGTCGAAGCTGCGCCAGTCCCGGGCGGCGCGGCCGGTGCCGCCGTAGACCACGAGGTCGTCCGGGCGCTCGGCGACCTCCGGGTCGAGGTTGTTCATCAGCATCCGCAGGGGGGCCTCGGTGGCCCAGCTGCGGGCGGTGAGCCGGGTGCCGCGGGCGGCACGGACGGGGCGGGCGCCTTCCATGATTCTCCTCGGGTCGGGCGGTGGCTGGGTGATCTGGTGTCCGGTATGCGGTGTGGTCGGGTGGGTCAGAGCAGCGGGCCGGTGCTGGACTCGGCTGCGGCACGGACCTGGCCGTCCAGGACGAGCTCGACGGTGGCCTCGATCTCAGGGGAGAGGTAGCGGTCCGGGCCGGGGCCCTGGATCCCGTTGTCGCGCAAGAGTTTGACGACGGCTGCGGTGGCGGGAGCGGGCGTGAGGGGCGCGCGCAGGTCGAGGGCGCGGGCGGCGGTGAGGATCTCGACGGCGAGCACGCGGGCCAGGCCGTCGACGCTGCGGCGCAGCTTGCGAGCGGCACCCCAGCCCATGCTGACGTGGTCCTCCTGCATGGCTGAGGACGGGATCGAGTCGACGCTCGCGGGGGTGGCGAGGCGCTTGAGCTCAGCGACGATCGCGGCCTGGGTGTACTGCGCGATCATGTGGCCGCTGTCGGTGCCGGGGTCGTCGGCGAGGAAGGGTGGCAGGCCGTGATTGCGGGCGATGTCGAGGAAGCGGTCGGTGCGGCGCTCGGCGATGCTGGCGACATCCGCGACCACGATCGCCAGGAAGTCCAGGACGTGCGCGACCGGGGCGCCGTGGAAGTTGCCATTGGACTCGACTCGACCATCCAGCGTGACGACCGGGTTGTCGATGGCGGCGGCGAGCTCGCGTCCGGCGACGAGGGCGGCATGGTCACATGTGTCGCGGGCCGAGCCGTGGACCTGGGGCGAGCATCGCAGGGAGTAGGCGTCCTGGACGCGGGTGCAGGCCTCGGTGCGGTGGCTCTCACGGATGCCGCTGTCGGCCATGATCCGGCGCAGGTTGGCGGCCGAGGCCCCCTGGCCCGGGTGGGGGCGGAGCTCGTGCAGGTCCGCGGCGAAGACGTCGTCGGTGCCGAGCTGGCCCTCGACACTCATCGCGGCGGCGATGTCGGCGGTGGTCAGCAGGGTGTCCAGATCGTGCAGCACCATGAGCAGCATGCCGAGCATGCCGTCGGTGCCGTTGATGAGGGCCAACCCCTCCTTCTCGGCCAGCTCGACGGGGGTGATCCCCGCGGCGGCGAGCGCGTCAGCAGCCGACAGCAAGGTGCCCTCGGCGTCGCGGACCTCCCCCTCCCCCATCACGGCCAGCGCGCAGTGCGCGAGCGGCGCAAGGTCACCCGAGCAGCCGAGCGAGCCGTGCTCGCGGACGACCGGCGTGATGCCCGCGGTGAGGAGATCGGCATACACCTGGGCGGTCTCGAGGTGGACCCCGGTGCGACCGGTGGCCAGGGTGGACAGGCGGAGCAGCATGAGGGCGCGGACGACCTCGCGCTCGACCTCCGGGCCCGAGCCCGCCGCGTGCGAACGGATCAGGGAGCGTTGGAGTTGGGCGCGCTTCTCGCTCGGGATGCTGGTGGTGGCCAGCGCCCCGAAGCCGGTCGAGATGCCGTAGTGCGGCTGGGTGTCGCTGGCGAGGTCCTCGATGATCCGGCGGGTCGCGGTGATCCCTTCCGCGGCAGCCTCGGACAGCCTGACTCCGGCCCCGTGGCGAGCGACCGCGATGACCTCGGCGGGCGTGAGCGGGCCGACGTCAACGGTGACCTCGGTCGGGGTCTGCGTGGCGGGAAGGCGACTCATGCCAGCCATTCCACCGCTGAGGCTGGCTCGCCAACAGTCCGGGAGCGAGGTCGGTGTCTCAGATACCAGACCTAGCCGGGGTCATGGCGCACACGACGCGTCCGGTGGGCCCGAAACCCGACACAGCGCACGTCCGGTGGGCCCAAAACCCGACACAGCGCACGTCCGGTCGAGAAGGTGGCGTTAGGCGTGCCAGATGCGGTCGAGGTAGTCGCGCATGGAGCGGTCGGAGGAGAAGAAGCCGCAGCGGGCGACGTTGAGGATGGCGCGGCGGCTCCAGTCGTCCGGGTCGGCGTAGGCGGCGTCCACGCGATCCTGGGCGTCCAGGTAGGAGCGGAAGTCGGCCAACACCATGAACGGGTCCTGGTAGAGCAGGTTGTCCACCACCGTGCCGGCCGCACCGCGGTCGCCATTGGTGAAGTAGCCGCTGCCGATCAGGTCCAGGGTGGACCGCAGAACCGGGTCCTCCTGGTAGTAGCGGCTGGGCACGTAGCCCTGCTGGCGCAGCTCCTCGACCTCCGGCTCGGAGAGCCCGAAGAGGAAGAAGTTGTCGTCGCCGACGAGCTTGCGGATCTCGACGTTGGCGCCGTCGTCGGTGCCGATCGTCAGCGCACCGTTGAGCGCGAACTTCATATTTCCCGTGCCCGAGGCCTCCTTGCCGGCCAGCGAGATCTGCTCGGACAGGTCGGCGGCGGGGATCAACTTCTCGGCGAGGTTGACGTTGTAGTTGGGCGGGAAGAGCACCTTGAGACGGCCCTCGAGCGCCGGGTCGTTGTTGACCTTGCGACCGACCGCGTTGATCAGCGCGATGATCTCCTTGGCCAGGTGGTAGCCCGGGGCAGCCTTGGCACCGAAGAGCACCGTGCGCGGGGTGAGATCGGCCAGCTCGATCCGGCCGGTCTTGACACCCTCGTAGGCCGAAACGACGTGGAGCAGCTTGAGGGTCTGGCGCTTGTATTCGTGCAGGCGCTTAACCATCACGTCCATCAGGTGGTCCTGGTCCAGGATCAAGCCGTTGCGACCCTCCAGGACGTGCGCGAGCCGTGCCTTGTTGGCGGCCTTGACCTCCCGGAAGCGCTCGCGGAAAGCGGCGTCATCGGCCAGCGGCACCAGGCCCTTGAGCAGGTCGAGGTCGGTCACCCACTCCTCGGTCCCCAGCGCCTCGGTAATCAGCGTGGACAGCTTGCGGTTGGACAGCCGCACGAAGCGCCGCGGCGTGATGCCGTTGGTGACATTGGTGAACTTGTCCGGCCACAGCTCGGCGAAGTCGGGCAGCACATCGTCCTTGAGCAGCTGGGAGTGCAGCTCGGCGACGCCGTTGACCTTGATCCCGGCGACGGTGGCCAGGAAGGCCATCCGCACCGCCCGCTGCGGCGCCTCGGCGATGATCGACATCCGCCGCACCCGCCACTCATCCCCCGGGAAGGCCTCGCGGACCTCCTCGAGGAACTCGTCGTTGATCCGGTAGATGATCTCCAGGTGGCGCGGCAGCAGCCGACCCAACAGCTCCACCGGCCAGACCTCCAGGGCCTCCGGCAGCAGCGTGTGACAGGTGTAGGCGAAGCACTTCTGGGTGATCGCCCACGCGTCGTCCCAGTCAAAGCCCTTGTCATCGACCAGGATCCGCATCAGCTCAGGCACCGCGATGACGGGGTGCGTGTCGTTGAGCTGGAAGATGATCCGCTTGGGCAGGTTCTGCAGGTCGAAGTCGCCCGGCAGGGTGTTCTCGATGAAGTCGTGCAGCGAGCAGGCGACGAAGAAGTACTGCTGCTGCAGGCGCAGTTCCTTGCCCTGCGGCGTCGAGTCGTCCGGGTAGAGCACCTTGGAGATGTTCTCCGCGAAGGTCTGCGCCCGCGCCGCCTGCGCGTAGTCACCGGTGTTGAAGATCTGCAGGTCGAAGGCCTCGGTCGCCTGCGAGCTCCACAGCCGCAGCGTGTTCACCACGCCATTCCTAAAGCCCGGCACCATGTAGTGGTAGGGCACCCCGCGCACCTGCCACTCCGGGAACCAGCGCGTGCGCTCCCGACCCAGCTCATCGGCATACCGCTCGGTGCGGCCGCCGAAGCCCACGGTGACGGCGCGCTCGGGGTGCGGGAACTCCCACGGCGAGCCCAGGCGCAGCCACGGGTCCGGCGACTCGACCTGGCGGCCGTTCTCGTCGAAGGACTGCTTGAAGATGCCGTACTCATAGCGGATGCCGTAGCCGATGCACGGCACGTCCATCGTCGCCAGCGAGTCCACGAAGCACGCCGCCAGCCGCCCCAGACCACCATTGCCCAGCCCCGGCTCGATCTCCTGGGCGCGCAGGGTCGCGATGTCGATCCCGCACTGCTCCATCGCCTGCTCGGCGATCCCCATCAGGTTGGTCGCGAGCAGCGCGTTGCCCAGCTGGCGACCCAGCAGGTACTCCGCCGACAGGTAGCCGACCGTCTTGGTCGGGTTCTTGCGGCGCCGGTGACCGGTCTCCAGCCAGGAGGCCATCAGGTAGGAGCGCACGGTGCGCGCGAGCGCGAGGTATTGGTCGTTGATCGTCGACTGGGACAACTTGACGCCCTGGCCGTAGTTGAGCTGCTCGAGGAACTCCTTGACGAAGCCGTCCACGGTCTCCGGCGGCGACTTCACCGGAGCGACCGCGAGGTCGTGGGTCGCCGGGAAGCTCGGGCCGCGCCGGTTGGCGTCGGTCGAGGGGGACTCGTCGGAGTAGTGCTTGACGGTCTCGAAGGTGTCGGTCACTTGGGGCCTCGCTGGAAGGGTGGAACACGGGGGGAGGCGACGCTGCCGAATGCCTAGGGTAGACGCGGTGGCCGACCGATGGGTAACCCTGCGGCAGGATGTCGGCATGTCGGATCCCGATGACCAGTTCGAGGACTTCTGGCGCGACGCCCGCGTGCGCGCCCGCCTCAACCCCGCCGACGGCTATCTCGGGGTGACCGATGATGAGGTGCTGCGGCCCCCGGCCTGGGCGTTCGGCGCCACTCCCGAAGAGGCCGATCGGCTGCTCGGGCTGGTCACCGCCGGCGCCAAGACGGCGACCGCGAGCGTGCTGTGGGAGTACGAGGCGCAGGCTGAGGAGCTGCCCCGGGCGGGCGATCTGTCGATCGTGCTGGACGGGTCGGGTGAGCCGACGGCGCTGATCCGCACCACCCACGTCGAGGTCCGCCGGTTCGCCGATGTCGACGAGGAGCATGCCCGCCGGGAGGGCGAGGGGTCGCTGGCGCAGTGGCGGCGCGAGCACCAGCGCTTCTTCGCCGAGCACGCGCCGCAGGGGCAGCAGGTGACCGACGACACCCAGGTCGTCCTGGAGCGCTTCGTCTGCCTCGTCCCGGTGGAGGCCCGCCGCGAGGCCCGCCGGGCCGGGTTGCTCTGACACTGGCTGCTGCGGGCCGCGACACACTGTGGTGCGAGCCGGACACGAGCCCGGTATGACGCAGACCTCACCTGAGGCAGGCTTCCGCGAACTGTACGAGCACGCCTATGACGACGTGCTGCGGTTCGTGCAGCGCCGGGCCCACCCTTCGCACGCCGAGGACGTCACCGCGGAGGTCTTCCTGGTGGCCTGGCGCCGGTATGCCGAGTTACCCCTCGATCTGGACAGTCGCCGCGCGTGGTTGTTCGGGGTGACGTACCGCGTGCTGGCCAACGCCCGTCGTGGCGAGGACCGCCGGGCAGCGTTGGCCGTGCGGATCGCCGACGCCTACGACGGGATCGAGCCGGGTCTGCATCCGGACGAGGTCGGGCTGCGCCTCGACCTGGCGCGCGCCTGGCGGCAGCTGCCCGCCACCCACCAGGAGGCCCTGGCCCTGACGATCTGGGAGGACCTGAGCTCCACTCAGGCCGCGCAGGTCCTGGGGATCAGCGCGACGGCATACCGGCTCCGGTTGTCCCGGGCCCGGCGCGCGCTGCGCACCCACCTGCGCCCGGACACCGCGCTCGCCACCACGACCGCCGACCAGCACCAGCCTGAAGGAGGCACGCGATGAGCACCCGCGACCAGCTGGAGACGACCTTGCGCACGATGGACCCTGCCGACCCAGCGGTGCCCGAGCTCTCTCCCCGCGCCCGGGCGGACCTGGACCTGATCCTGTCCACCCGCCGGGATGACTCGCCGGAGCCGCGCCACAGGACTGCGCAGGGCCACGGGACCGATACCCACGCGCCGGGCGAGGGCGCGCTCCTCACCCGGCGCGGCCGCCACCCCCGCTGGCGCACCGCCCTCGTCGCGGCCGCCGCCATCGCTGTGGCCGGCGTCGGGATCGGACTGCCCGCCGTGACGGCCCCCGCCTACGCCGGGTGGGAGGCGGTCCCGACCGGGGTGGATGTCCCCGGCACCCAGCGTGCGGGCGATGAGTGCCGGGCGATGTGGGAGAACAGCGGCGCTGAGGAGTCACCCGGTATCTCCCCCGCCAGCGACCTGCGGGTAGCGCTGACCGAGAGCCGTGGCCCCTTCACCTTCACCGTGATGCGGGGCCCGGAGGGCCAGTTCGCCGACTGCCTGCTCAGCGGGGGCTGGTCCGGCCGGGCGAGCACCGGCGGCGGCGGCACCAGCCCGGCCCCACCCACCCCGGACCCCGAGCCGACCGGGATCGACCTCGCGATGGCGGGAGCGGTCGGCGGCGAGAGGACGCGCCTCTTCGGGCTTGTTGACGTCGGCGAGGCCGGTATCCACACCTATGCCTACGGGCGGGTCGGCCACGACGTCACCGCGCTCACCCTGCACACCCCGCGCGGCCCGGTGCAGGCCTCGCTGCAGGCCGGGCTCTGGGCGGGGTGGTGGCCGAGCGAGGTCGACCACCTCGGCCTGGCCCCGTTGCCCGCGACGATCACGCTGCGGGACGGCACCACCCGCGACCTCGATCTCACCGATGTCCAGCTGGACTGGAGCGAGCCGGTCGACTGACGGTGGCCGGCTGATCCCCGCGCGACCTGATCCCCACTCCGGCGCGCCCGTCCGCCCGGGCGGGGATCGGCATACTGGCCCGGTGGCCAACGCACCCGCCGCCGGGCACGCCCTGGACGTCCTCACGCTGCTCACGCGGCGGGCGACGCCCCTGCCGGCGGCGACGATCGCCCGGGAGCTGGGGCTGCCGCGGTCCTCGACCTACCACCTCCTGCGCGTCCTGGTGGAGCGCGGCTACGTGACGCACCTGCCCGAGGACCGTCGGTACGGGCTGGGCGTAGCCGCCTTCGAGCTGGGCTCGGCCTACCCGCGCCAGGCGCCGCTCGAGCGGATCGCCCGCCCACGCCTGACCCGGCTGGCCGACGCGAGCGGCCAGAACGCCCACCTCGCCGTGCTGCACGGACGCGACGTCCTCTACGTGGTGGAGGAACGCGTCGCCGGCCGACCCTCGCTCGTCTCCGACGTCGGCGTCCGCCTCCCCGCCTCGCTCACCGCGACCGGCCTGGCGATCCTGGCCGCGTTGCCCGCCGCCCAGGTGCGCGCCCTCTTCCCCTCGCCGGACACCTTCGTGCAACGGCATGGGGTCGGTCCGCGCTCGCTGAGCACGCTGCGTCCCCTGCTGAGCCGGACCCGAGCCCAGGGGTATGCCGTGGAGGACGGCCTCGTCACCCCCGGCTTGGTCTCGGTGGGCTCGGCCGTGCTCGACCACGGGGGGCACCCGGTCGCGGCGGTGGCGGTGACCTATCCGGTCGGGGCGGGCGGTTCGGGTGAGGGCGCGTCGGACGTGCGGGAGCGCCTGGTCGAGCAGGTGCGGGCCTGTGCTGGAGAACTGTCGACCCGGTTGGGGCATCGAGGCTGATCAGATCGGCGATGCCCCCTGCGGGGTCGGCCCGTTCACGCTAGCCTCCTTGGGCATGAACGTGCTCTGGGGTCTTGGCGGCATGGTGGCTCTCCTCGCGCTGGCCTGGGTGTTGTCCGAGAACCGGCGCGCGATCCGCTGGCGCACGGTGCTGGCGGCGCTGGCGATCCAGGCGGGCTTCGGGGTGATCGTCCTCTACTGGACGGCCGGTCAGCGGGCGTTGGATGCGGTGACCCAAGGGGTGCAGGCGGTCATCGACTCCTCGAGCGAGGGCATCGACTTCCTCTTCGGCGGGGTCATCGGGGCCGAGGGGATCGGCTTCACCTTCGCCTTCCAGGTGCTGCCGGTCATCATCTTCTTCGCCTCGCTGACCGCGGTGCTCTACCACTTCGGGATCCTGCAGTTCGTGGTCGAGAAGCTGGGTGGCGCACTGGGGTGGGCCCTGGGCACCCGCAAGGCCGAGTCGGTGAACGCCGCCGCGAACATCTTCGTCGGGCAGACCGAGGCGCCGCTGGTGATCCGGCCCTATCTGAAGGGGTTGACCCGCTCCGGGCTGTTCGCCGTCATGGTCGGCGGGCTCTCGACGGTGGCGGGGTCGGTGCTGGTGGGCTACTCGCTGCTGGGTGCGCCGTTGGAGTACCTCATCGCTGCCTCGTTCATGGCCGCCCCCGGCGCGCTGCTGATGGCCAAGATGATCCTGCCCGAGCGGATCGAGGACCGGGACGCCGACGACCCGGGCATGGGCGGCGCCAAGGAGAAGGAGAAGGCGCGCGTCGGCGGCGGCGAGCGCGAGGCGGGCAGCGACACCGACCCCGCAGCCACCACCACGCAGGGGGCGGATGGAGCCGACGAGGACGACCTGCTCGGGGAGGATGCCCCCTCGGAGGCCGGCCACCGCAATGTGATCGACGCGGCAGCCTCGGGCGCCGCGGACGGGCTGCGGCTGGCACTAACGATCGGCGCGATGCTGCTGGCGTTCATCTCGCTGATCGCGCTGATCAACCTGATCCTGGGCACGATCGGCAGCTGGTTCGGGATCGAGAACCTCACCTTCGAGCAGATCCTCGGGTATGTCTTCGCCCCGATCATGGCGGTGATCGGGGTGCCGTGGAGCGAGGCGACCAGCGCGGGCAGCTTCGTGGGTCAGAAGGTCGTGGTGAACGAGTTCGTGGCGTTCAGCAACTTCGCCCCGAACATCGATGACTTCTCGCCCAAGACCGCCGCGATCATCACCTTCGCGCTGACCGGTTTCGCCAACCTGGGCTCGCTCGGCATCCTGCTCGGCGGCCTGGGCAGCCTGATCCGGGACCGCCGCAGCGAGATCGCCGAGCTGGGTCTGCGCGCGATCGCCGCCGCGACGCTGGCGAACCTGATGAGCGCGACCATCGCGGGCATCCTGATCAGCTGACGCAGGCGCCTCGGCCAATCGGGACGGCCCTGGTTAGGGTCGAGGGCATGCGTGCGATCACCATCAGCGAGCCGTCCGACGGCGGCCCCGAAGCCCTCGTCATCGCTGACGTACCCGCCCCCGAGCCCGGCCCTGGCGAGGTGCTCGTCGAGGTCGTCGCCGCCGGGGTGAACCGGGCCGACGTCATGCAGCGCAAGGGTTTCTATCCGCCGCCGCCCGGCGAGTCCGAGCTGCCGGGTCTGGAGGTCAGCGGCCGAATCATTGCCCTGGGCGAGGGAGTCGAAGGGTCGCGACGCGTCGACGCCACGGGGCGCGGCAGCGAGGGCTGGGCTGTGGGCGAGGAGGTGTGCGCGCTGCTGGCCGGTGGCGGGTATGCCGAACAGGTCGCGGTTCCTGTCGGCCAGGTGCTGCCGGTGCCGGTCGGGGTCAGCCTGGAGGACGCGGCCGGGCTCCCTGAGGTGGCCTGCACGGTCTGGAGCAATCTCGTGATGGTGGCTGGGCTGCAGGAGGGCGAGACCGTGCTGCTGCACGGTGGCTCCAGCGGCATCGGCACGATGGCGATCCAGATCGCCCGCCAGCTCGGCGCCCGGGTCGCCGTCACCGCCGGCTCCCAGGAGAAGCTCGACGCCTGCGCAGAGCTGGGGGCGCAGATCCTGATCAACTACCGCGACCAGGACTTCGTCGAGGTCCTCAAGGACGCCACCGACGGGCGAGGGGCCGATGTGGTGCTGGATGTGGTGGGGGCGAAGTACCTCGACCGCAACCTCGACGTCCTCGCCAAGGATGGCCGGATCGTGGTCATCGGGCTGCTCGGCGGACGCAAGGGCGAGCTCGACCTCGGCACGTTGCTGAGCAAGCGCGGCCGGGTCCAGGCCACCTCGCTGCGCTCCCTGTCGGCAGAGCGTAAGGCCGAGGTCGTCGCCCAGGTCCGCGAGCACGTCTGGCCGTGGATCGAGCAGGGCCTGGTCCGCACGATCGTGCACTCCCGCCACCCGCTGGAGCGGGCCGCCGACGCGCACCGGGAGATGGAGGAGTCAGCTCACATCGGCAAGATCCTGCTCGACGTGGTTGGCTGACCACGTGGACCTCCGGACCCTGCGGCGCAAGGCGAGCACCGCTGCGCTGCTGGCGTTCCGGCTGACGCCCGAGCCGATCAAGCGCCGCGTCGTGCGGGCGGTCGCCCCGACCTATGTCGCCGGAGCGGTCTGCGTGCTGGAGCACGACGGCGAGGTGCTCATGCTCTGGCAGCCGCACCGGGCCGGGTGGAGCCTGCCGGGCGGCTTCATGGACAGAGGTGAGGACCCCGCCCACTGCGTGCAGCGCGAGGTCGCCGAGGAGGTCGGGCTGGACATCGATCCCGGCGACCCGATCACCGCGCTGGTGGACCCCGAGCGCCAGGGGCTGCACGTCATCTTCCGCGTCGAGCTCGCCGAGCGCCCCGACCTCGAGGTGGCCAGCGAGGCCCGCAAGGCGCGCTGGGTCGCGGCCGGCGAGACCGTGGAGGCCGACGACAGCACCCGCAAGATCCTCGCCGCCTGGGCCGACCTACGCCGACCCCGTCGCCCTGGCGTGCTGCGCTCGGACGCGAGCTGACCCACGCGGACTGGGTCCACCGCTCACCGGGTCGCCGCAGCCGCCGCTCGCCCCGCAGCGCGACCGCTGAACAGGCACCCGCCCAGGAAGGTCCCCTCCAGCGAGCGGTAACCATGCACCCCACCGCCGCCGAACCCGGCGACCTCACCTGCGGCATACAGGCCGGGCACGGGCGAGCCGTCGGCGCCGAGCGCGCGGGAGTGCAGGTCGGTCTGCACCCCGCCGAGCGTCTTGCGGGTGAGCACGCGCAGCCGGATCGCGACGAGCGGCCCGTGCTTGGGGTCCAGGAAGCGGTGCGGGGTCGCGGTGCGGATCAGGCGGTCGCCGCGGGAGCGTCGGGCGGCGCGGACGAGCGCGGTCTGGACATCCTTGCCGTAGTCGTTCATCAGCTCGCGATCGCGCGCCAGCACCAGATCACGCACGCCACGCGCGTCGACCAGATCGGCGCCGACCAGCGCGTTCATCTTCGCGACCAGCTCCTCGACCGTGCTCGCCTCCACGACATCCGCACCGTGGTCGACGAAGGCCTGGACCGGAGCTGGCACGTCGGTGCGCGCCCGACCGAGCACGTCGCGGACCGACTTGCCGGTCAGGTCCGGGTTCTGCTCGCAGCCGGACAGCGCGTACTCCTTGCCCAGGATCGTGTGCGTCGCGATGAACCAGCTGTGGTCGTGCTCGGGCGCGGTCGTGCGCAGGTGCGCCAGTGTGCCCAGGGTGTCGAAGCCCGGCAGGTATGGCGTGGGGAGCCGCCGACCGGTCGCGTCCAGCCAGAGGGAACTCGGCCCGGGCAGGATCCGGATCCCGTGCCCCGGCCAGACCGGTGAGTGGTTGGGCAGGCCTTCGACGTAGTGCCACATGCGGTCGCGGTTGACCAGGCGCGCGCCCGCGGCGACGATCTCCTCGAGCATGGAGCCGTCCACGTATGCCGGGACACCAGTGACGAGGTCGGCCGGCGGGGTGCCGAGCCGGTCGGGCCAGAACCGGCGGATCAACGCGTGGTTGGCACCGATCCCGCCGCTGGTGACGATCACCGCCTGCGCGGAGAGTTCGAACTCCCCGACCTCCTCGCGGGAGGACGGGGCTCCCCGCTGCACCGTGGGGTCGTCGGCCAGCACGGCGCCCCGCACGCCGGTGATCGCCCCGTCGGACAGGACGAGTTCGGTGACCCGGTGGCGACCGCGCAGCTGCACCAGACCGGCCGCGACGCCCTCACGGACCTCGCGCTCGAACGGCTCAACCACACCCGGCCCGGTGCCCCAGGTGATGTGGAAACGCGGCACCGAGTTGCCGTGCCCGGTGGCGGTGCCATCGCCCCGCTCGGCCCAGCCGACGACCGGGAAGAAGGAGATCCCCTTGCCGCGCAACCAGGCGCGCTTCTCACCCGCGGCCCACGCGACATACCCCTCGGCCCACTGGCGACCCCAGTGGTCCTCACCGACCGGCCCCTCGCGATCGAAGCCGGCGCTGCCCTGCCAGTCCTGCCAGGCCAGGTCGAGGCTGTCCTTGATCCCCATCCGCCGCTGCTCGGGACTGTCCACGAGGAACAGCCCGCCGAAGCTCCACCACGCCTGCCCGCCGAGGTGGGCGGTCGACTCCTGGTCGACCAGAATCACCCGTCGCCCTGCGGCGACCAGTTCGCTGGTGGCGACGAGGCCGGACAGCCCGGCACCCACGACGATGACATCGGCGTCCATGCCGTCATCGTAGGCGTCGCCATCGCAGGCGTGCAGCGCGCGGGCGGGCGGCTTACCCTTGTCCCCGATGGCCACCCGTGAGCGCCTCCGTTCCCAGGTCGTGACCGGGCTGCGACACCTGATGGTCGTAGCCCTCATGGCCCTGTTGGCATTCCTCGGCGGCGTCGCGACGACCCAGTTGTGGCCGGTGCACACCGAGACCCGCTACTTCGCCGCAGACGTCTCGGTCGAGCCCAGCCTCAACTCCACGATCCAGCTGCCGACCGTGGTCGGGGACGTCATCCTCAACTTCGACGGCCCGCTTCCCGCGCCCGGCCTGACCGCGCAGGTACAGGTGCGCGAGGAGGTCACCGACCTGCTCCGCAGCGGCCAGTTGCGCACCGCCGAGCTGCAGCCCGACCAGTCCGAGCTGCGCCAGGCGATGGACAACGGGGTGCGCGAGGTCGCCTGGAAGTTCGCGGCCGGGGCCCTGGTGACCACCCTGCTCGCGCTCCTGGCGTATGCCGTGGCGCGCCCACGGCATACGGGGCACGTCATCCTGGTGTCGAGCACGGCGACCGCGCTCGCCCTCGCCGGCCCCGGGACCGCTGCGTATCTCACCTACCGCACCGACAACGTCAAGGAGTACCGCGCGACCTCGCTGCTCTCCCTCGTGCAGGCGAACACCGGCATCCTGGACGACCTCGACCGCAAGGCCGACCAGGGCGCGATCTACGTGACCAACCTGCTCGCGCTCTCCGACGCAGTCCGGCAGGAGTTCACCCCGACCGACGAGCAGCAGCCGGACGCCGCCCGATTCCTGCTGGTCAGCGACATCCACGGGATGGACCAGTACCCGCTCATGCGCCAGATCGTGGCGAGCGAGGACATCGACGCCGTCATCGACACCGGCGACCTGATCAACTTCGGCGACCCGCGCGAGGGCGACCTGACCGGGATCTACCGCGGGATCGAGAGCCTGGGCGTGCCCTACATCTTCGTCCGCGGCAACCACGATGCGACGTCGCCGACCGACGAGCGCTTCCTGCGGCGGATGGCCCAGGTGCCCAATGTGATCCTGCTCGAGCCGACCGCCGAGGAGTTCGTCCGCGTGGACATCAACGGGGTCTCGATCACCGGCTTCAACGACCGGCGCTACTTCAATCAGCGCTCGACCGAGTTCGCCGAGCAGCAGGGGGAGCTGGCGGCGCTGTGGCGCGAGGCGACGGCCGACCGTGACCCGACCGACATCGTCGCGACGCACCAGCCGTACTCCGCCTTCCGGGTGCCGACCGGTGGGGTGACGGTGAACGGGCACATGCACGCGCCCGGCCTGGACCGCCAGCACATTCAGATGGGGTCCTTCACCGGGGGCGGGCTGGTCAACCAGTTCCGGCTGCCGCCGCTGACCGAGGAGGCGCGGGAGGCGGCCGCGGAGGACGTCGAGACCCGCGGTGAGCTGGTCGGGCGGCCCTACGCCTTCGACATCCTGTCCTTCGGCACCGACTGCTCGGTCAAGAGACTGACCCGGTTCAGCTATCGCAACCTGGTGTCTGGTCGGCCGCAGTTCGACGACGTGAGCATCGTCAACGGCCGCGCGATCCAGCCCAATGTGCCCGAGGGGCGCACGTGCGGGCGCGAACTGGGGGTGGTGAGTGGGCCGATGCTCGACTTCCCGGCGACGGTGGAGCCAGCGGAGGGTGACCCGGCGGACGAGCCGGGCTCCGACGGTGCGGTGATGGTGCCGCGGCCGGACGACGCGGCGGTCACGACCGGCCCGTGAACCCCCAGGTGTGCCGGATCTCATAGCGCGGGGTCCGGCGCGGCCCCTCCCCCAGGTGCGAGGCGATCAGGTGGACCTCGTCGGCCACCCAGGATCCCGTATGCAGTGTGTCCAGGGACTGCACCAGGTGCCCCGCCGCACGGGGTCGGCCGCCGGAACGGGCCACGGTCACGTGCGGGCTGAACCGGGTGCCGTCCACCCGGGCCCCGGCGCGGCTGGCGAGAGCGCGAAAGCCCTTGGCCCAGGCGGCGAGGGTCGACTTCTGCTCCTCCCCCTCGACCGCGGCCCAGAGGATGCGGGCCGCACCCGGGTCCGGGAAGGCGCCCGCCCCGGCCAAGGAAAGGGTGAGGGGGTCCTGGCGGGCGACAAACGCCATACCGGACTCGATCAGGGGCTCCTCGCGCCACTCCTCAAGGTCGGGGATGAAGGCCAGGGTGAGATGGAGATGCTCAGGGCGGGTCCAGCGCCACGGGTCGATCGCATCGATCGCGGTGCGGCGCGGGGCGAGGAAAGACTCGAGGGATTCGACCACCTCCTCGGGTGGCAGGACGGCGATGAAGGCGCGCACCGCCCCATGGTCCCAGCGTTCAGGGCGCTGTGCGACCCTGGCCCGGTGAGTCAGTACGCACCTCCCCCGCAGGACCACCGGCCCGCCGACGACAGCAAGGTCGCCTCGATCGCCTGGGCGGTCGCCGCGATCGTAGTGGCGCTGGTGGTGGCCTTCATCGCCTGGTTGGCGATGAGCGACCGCGGGGACAGCCCGTCGGCGGCGCCGGCGGAGACCGGGACGGTGGCGCCGGAGCAGGGGGCGGGGACCGAGGGGTCGGACTCGGGCGAGGGCGCGGCTCCTGACGGCGTGGCCCAGACCCCGTCACCGGAGGTGCAGGAGATGCTGCTCGAGCTGCAGCGGCGCGACGCCGACGACCCGATGGCGGTCGGCGACGTGGACGCGCCGGTGGTGATGATCGAGTACGCCGATTACCGCTGCCCCTACTGCGCCCGCTTCCACCTGGACATCCGGCCCGAGCTGCAGAGCCTGGTCGACGACGGGACGCTGCGCATCGAGTTCCGCGATCTGGTGCTCTTCGATGAGCCTTCGCAGCTGGCCGCGGTGGCTGCGCGCGCGGCGGCCGAACAGGGCGGCGAGCTGGGGCTGGAGTTCCAGAAGGAGGTCTTTGCGCTGTCCCGCGAGGGCCACGCCGAGATCGAGCGGCAGGACATGATCGACATCGCCGAGCAGATCGGGGTGCCGGACATGGAGCTTTTCGAGGAAGATCTGGACGGTCCGAGGCTGAGCGGTGTAGTCACCAATGACACCCAGGAGGCGCTCTCACTCGGGGTGAACTCCACGCCGACCTTCCTGATCAACCGGGTCGTGGTGCAGGGGGCCTACGAGGCGCCGGCCATGATCCGGGTGATCGAGGAGCAGAAGGCGCTGGCGGAGGAGGGCGCGACCAGCTGAGGCTGGCGCGTTCGGTGGCTGGTTTTGGCCACGCGGCGCGCGTCCGGTGGGGATCAGGGCTGGCGGTCGGAGTTGTCCTGTAGGCCGACGCTCTCGTCGCGGCGCTCCTCGATGAGGTCATCGCCGGGCACCTCGACCGAGGCGCCGCCGGTGACCGGGCAGGTGGCGGTCTGCGCGCGGCGACGGCGCACGACATACAGGCGGTGGGTGAGCGCGGCGACCAGGGCGATCAGGACCGCCGCGAGCACCACCAGACCCGGGCCCGAGGCCATCGCGCCGCGGAAGATCGCCGCCCAGGCGGCGAAGCCGATCGTGGAGTAGATGCCCGCCCAGGCGAGCGCGCCCAGCGACTGGGCGAGGGTGAAGCGCAGCCAGCGCATCCGGATGACGCCCGCAGAGGCGAGGACGACGGTCTGCACCCCGACGGTCAGGTAGCACAGCGGCACCGCGCCGATCCCGCAGCGCTCGATGGCCCCGCGGCCACGGTCGATCGCGTCGCTGGCGAGCCAGCTGTGGACGCGGGCGCGCCAGCCGGTGGTCGGCTTCGTCCGCCGCAGCGCCTGCTCGGTCACGCTCCGCGCGATCCAGTAGGTCGCCTGCCCACGCGCCATCGCCACGCACCACAGAAAGGCGAAGACGAGGGCGAACGGATACCCCTGGAACATCAGCCGGCCACCCCCGCGGCCTGGCCCGTCGCGTTCGCCCCGGCAGCGCGCGCCGACGGCCTCGCGGCGGATGGGGCGGCGAGGTCCGGTGCGGAGAGCTGGACTGCGAGCACGACGACACCCAGGATACCGGCCCGGGCTCGGGCCTCCGGGCCTGCCTAGCCCCTACATTGAGCGGGTGAGGATCGTCGTCGCCCTCGGGGGCAATGCACTGCTGCAGCGGGGCCAGGTCCCCGACGCGGCGGCCCAGGTCGAGAACATCCGGCGCGCGATGGCAGCTCTCGCCCCGCTCACCGACGACCATGAGGTGGTCATCACGCACGGCAACGGCCCGCAGGTCGGGGTGCTCGCGATGGAGTCCGCGAACGACGCGCGGCTCACCCAGCCCTACCCCTTCGACGCGCTGGGCGCGATGACGCAGGGGCTGATCGGCTACTGGATCCTGCAGGCGATCGGCAATGAGCGGCCCTACCGCCAGCTGGCCGCCGTGCTCAACCAGACCCTCGTCGACTCAGACGACCCCGCCTTCGCGGACCCGACCAAGTTTGTCGGCGAGGTCTACGACGAGGCGCAGGCGCGTGAGCTGGCGGACAAGAACGGCTGGGAGGTCAAGCAGGACGGTGACGGCTGGCGCCGGGTCGTCCCGTCGCCGCGCCCGCGGGAGATCATCGAGACCAAGTTGATCGACCACCTCCTCGACGAGTCGATCATCGTGGTCTGCGCCGGGGGCGGAGGCGTGCCGGTGGTCCGGACCGACTCCGGCGACCTCAAGGGGGTCGAAGCGGTGATCGACAAGGACCTCTCGGCCGCCCTGCTCGCCCACCGGCTCGGCGCGGACCGGTTGCTCGTGCTCACCGATGTGCCCGCGGTGATGGAGGACTACGGGACGGATCACGCGCGGGAGTTGCGGCATACGACACCGGGGCGATTGCGCGAACTGGACCTGCCGGCCGGGTCGATGGGCCCCAAGGTGGAGGCGGTCTGCCGGTTCGTCGAGGCGGCCACGAACGGGCGGCCGGTCGCGGCGGCGATCGGCAACCTCGAGGAGGCGGCCGCGCTGCTGGACGGCTCCGCGGGCACCTATGTCACCGCTACCTTGAGCCCATGAGCCTGTTCATCGTCCACTACTCCTACTCCGACGACACCGCAGCACGCGACGAGCACCGGCCGGCGCACCGCGAGTTCCTGTCGACGCTCGCCCAGGAGGGCGTGGTCATGCTCTCCGGCCCGTATGCCGCAGTGCCGGACGCCCCCGACGCCGCCGTTCTCATCCTGCGCGGCTCGAGCGCGACGGAGCTCGCCGAGCTGCTGCGCGACGACCCCTTCCAGCAGCAGGGACTGGTCGAGCAGGTCGCCGTCCGCGAGTGGACGCCGGTGCTCGGGGCGTGGTTCGACGGCGCCCTCACCGAGGAGCTCTAACCACCGGACGCGCCCCACGCCCTCCCCACCTGCCACCGAACGCGCGCCCTGCTCCCCCCATGTGCCACCGAACGTGCGGCATGTCCCTCACAAAGCCCACCGAACGTGCGGCATGTCCCTCACAAAGCCCACCGAACGTGCGGCGCCGCCACGCAATTGCTAGCATTCTAGATATGTCAGACAAGGCGCAGTTCAACGTCTATCTCCCCCGCGAGCTGATCACGCAGATCAAGCACCGCGGCATCGACGAGGGCATGAGCCTGTCGGCGCTCGTGGAGAAGGCCCTGCACCACTACCTGGCCACGGTCCCGGAGGAGGAGCAGCGATGACGAACACCCCCAGCACGGCACCAACCGGCGGCGAACTCAGTGGACCCATGGGTCGACCGATCCGCTTCACCCACGACATCCCCGGTTGGCAGCGGATCATCCAGGCCCTGGGCGGCACCGTGATCAGCGCGCACCCGGGCTGGCTCGTCTATCAGCTGGGCAGCGGCCGCGTGGCCCTGCACGCCGCCAGCGAGGCCCAGCCCCCAGGCATGACCTTCGCGATCGAGACCCCCCAGCCGCTCGCCGAGGCGGTCGAGCACGCTGCCTCTCGCGGCGTCCCCATCACTCTCGAGGACTCCGATCACGGACCGGCCGGCGTGTTCACCGCAGCCGATGCCATCAGCGGGTGGCTCGACTCGCCCACGCCCGTCGAGGTCGGCAACGACCAGACCGATGCCACCCAGACCAATGCCACTCAGCCCCCCGCCGGTGCGGCCACGGACCCGCGCCTGTCCTGCGTCCAGATCTGGTACGGCCCCGACACCGCCATCCCCCGCGGCGTCGCCGAAGGCCTCGGTGCTCAGGCGCGACTGGTCAGTGACAACGGCACCTGGACCGACCTCACCCTGCCGGGCGGCGGCCTGATCGGCATCCACGCCGCCGAGACCGTGGGCACCGAACTCGCCTTCGAGTGGGACGGCGACGTCGAGGATGCGCTCGCACTCCTCGAGCAGGCTCGGGTCGAGGCGATGCTCATCGACGAGACCTATTCGCGCACCGTGCAGATCACCGACCCCGACGGCCTGAAGGCCATCTGGATCAACGAACGGCAGACCGACCTCTACGGTTACCGCGACGCCTCCGTCGACTCGGCAGACAGTTCAGTGAGCTGAGCCCAGCCCGTCCAGGGCAGCCTCGAGGTCGCGCCACAGGTCCTCGACATCCTCGACCCCGACGGATAACCGCAGCAGGTCCTCCGGCACCGTCTCCACCTCCAGCGGATGGCGGCGACGTCGCTCAATCTGCGACTCAACCCCACCGAGACTGGTCGAGTGCGCCCACAAGGTGGTGCTGCGGCATACCTCCTCGGCCCGCTCGACCGAGCCCACCTCGATCGAGAGCATCGCGCCGAAGCCGGGATACCGCACCAGATCGACCGCCGGATGCGCGCCCAACCGCTCGACGAGCACCTCGGCGCTCGCGCTCGCCCGCGCGAGCCGCACGTCGAGGGTGCGCACCCCGCGCAGGACCAGCCAGGCCTCCATCGGGCCGGGGATGGCGCCGTGCAACGACCGGTGGGTATGCAGTTTCTCCAGCAGGTCCTCGCGGTCACCGGCCACGACGGTCGCCCCGAGCAGGGTGTCGGAGTGGCCGGCGAGGTACTTCGTCGCCGAGTGGACGACCACGTCCGCCCCCCAGGCCAGCGGCTGCTGGTGGAGAGGGGTGGCGAAGGTGTTGTCGCACACCAGGATCGGGCGGGAAGCGGCATACCGGGACCGCAGTTCGCGCGCGAGCGCGGGGATGTCGGTGAGCTCCATCATCGGGTTGCTTGGCGACTCGACGAGGACGAGATCGGCGCCGTCTGCGGCGGCAGCGAAGGCCTCGGTGTCCTGCGGGTCAACCCGCCGGACGTGCAGCGCGCCGGCCGCCGCGAGCTGGTCGAGCAGCCCGTTGGTGCCGTTGTAGACGTGGTGCGCGGTGACCACGCTCCCGGCGACGGGGACAAGGGAGGCGACCGCCGCGATCGCGCCCATGCCCGAGGCGAAGGTCAGCGCGCGGCCGCCCTCGAGTGAGCCGAGCACCTCCTCGAGCGCCTCCCAGGTCGGGTTGGAGGTGCGGGCGTAGCTGACTTCGCCGTCGGCGACATAGGTCGAGGTGAAGGTGACCGGGACGTTGACCGGCGCGCCGGGGCTGCGCTCGGGGCGACCGAGCGCGACCGCGCGGGTGGCGGGGGCGAGGTCGTCGTGCTCGGCACCTTCGTTGTCGTGGCTGGTGCGGCTGCCGAGGTTGTCGTGCGAGTCGTGCGAGTCGTGCGAGTCGTGCGGGGAGGCCATGGGTGCTCCTGCGGTGCCGGGCGTCGCGGGGCGACGCCGGTGGGGATGGGCGAGCCGTCAGTCGGCGGCGGCCTGCCGCTCACGATAGGCCGCGGCGGCCATCCGGTTGCCGCAGGTGGTGCTGCAGAACCGTCGGGACCGGTTGCGGGACAGGTCCACGTGCACGTCCGAGCACCCGTCCGCCTCGCAGACGCGGAGCCGGCGCAGCTCACCTGCGCGGACGACATCGGCGAAGGCCATCGCGGCCTCGACCGCCATCCGGGTGGCGAGCGGGGCGTCGTCGGAGGTGGCGTGGAAGTGCCAGTCGAAGTCGTCGTGCTTGACCAGGCGCGGGAGAGCGCTGGCCTCGAGGAGGAGGGTGTTGACGAAGTCGGCGACGGCACGCTCATCCAGCGACCAGACCGAGGCGAGGCGGGGGCGCAAGGCCCTGACCTCGTCGAGCTCAGCCCGGTCCCGGGCACGCCGACCGGTCCAGCCCCACTCCTGGATGTAGTCATCAAGATCCGCGACGGAGAGCAGCTCGTCCTCGTCGGCGGGGTGGCGCACATCGGTGTTGACGAGCGCGGCGGCGCTCTGGAGAGCCACTTCGGTGTCATGGGTGAATTGCATCTTGACTCCTGAGCCTACCGCCCTCTATCGTCATGGGTGTCAACGTCTGACACTCATGATCCGAATCCTGTTCCGCTGTCGATCCTGCCATCGGAACCCTGATCGTCGGGCCGTTGACGCGGCCCACAAACCTCGAGAGGAGGCCCGCGATGACCGCGACCTCGACCCGTCCGGCCCAGCCGCCGCAGCAGCCCGACCACCTTCCCCTGGCGCGACCGCGACGTGCGCTGGTGATCGGCATGGCCTTCGCGATCGTCTCGGCGGCGATGTTCGGGACCTCCGGTGCGGTGGCGAAGTCGCTGCTCGTGGACGGTTGGTCGCCGGGAGCGGCGGTGACGCTGCGGGTGATCGTTGGCGCGCTGCTGCTCGCGCCCTTTGCGGTGCTCTCGATGCGAGGCAAGTGGCACCTGCTGCGCCGCCGGATCGCCTGGGTGCACCTCTCGCTCTTCGGGCTCGTCGCGGTGGCCGGGTGCCAGCTCTTCTACTTCTTGGCGGTCGAGCGGCTGTCGGTGGGCGTAGCCCTGATGCTGGAGTACCTCGGCCCGATCCTGGTCGTCGGCTGGCTCTGGCTTGCGCGCGGACAGCGGCCCCAGCCGCTGACCGTGGTCGGCATCGGGCTGGCCGTGGCGGGCCTGCTGCTGGTCCTCGACGTGCTGGGCGATGTGCAGATCAGTACTGCCGGTGTGCTGTGGGGTCTGGCCGCGGCCGTTGGCCTGGCTGTCTTCTTCGTGGTCGGCGCGGATGACGCGTCCGGTCTCCCGCCGATGGCCTTCTCCAGTTTCGGTATGGCGCTTGGCGCCCTCGCGCTCGGGCTCGCCGGGCTGGTGGGCGTGGTGCCGATGCGGTGGAGCACCGATGAGGTGCTGCTCGCCGGGATGGTCGCGCCGTGGTGGGTGCCGGTGCTCTGGCTCGGGATCGTGGCCGCCGCGCTGGCCTATGTCACCGGGATCGCGGCCGCGAGGGCGCTCGGTGCCAAGGTCAGCTCCTTCGTGGGCCTGACCGAGGTGATGTTCGCGGTGCTCTGGGCCTGGTTGCTGCTCTCCGAGCTCCCCGCGCCGATCCAGCTGGCCGGTGGTGTGCTGATCCTCGCCGGTGTCGTCTGCGTGAAGCTGGACGAGCGACCCGAGGCGGCGCATGCCGAGACCGGCCCGATGGAGGTCGAGCCGATCCCGGACGACGCTCCGCTGAGCTGAGGACACGCTCGCTCGCGCGCGCTGATCCCCCACCGGACGCGCCGGATGCTCGCCATAAGCCCCACCGGACGCGCCACAGGTTCGCGGGAAGCCCCACCGGACGCGCCACAGGTTCGGGGAATGCCCCACCGGACGCGCGAACCTTCAGCAGTGGGCGCGTTCTGGGGTGGGTTTGGACTGCTAGAGCAACATGAACCGACCGCGCACGTCGGACCTTGAGCACGTTCGGTCACCCTATGGAAGCCCACCCGACGCGTCCGGTGGCCGGATTCGGCGACACCACGCGCGTCCGGTGGCCAGATTCGGCAACACCACGCGCGTCCGGTGGCCAGATTCGGCAACACCACGCGCGTCCGGTGGCCAGATTCAGCGACACCACGTGCGTCCGGTGGCCAGATTCAGCGACACCACGCGCGTCCGGTGGCCAGATTCAGCGACACCACGCGCGTCCGGTGGCCAGATTCGGCGACACCACGCGCGTTCGGTCGGGGAGGGAGGATGGGAGAGGGGTCAGAGGGTGGCGGAGCGGCGGATGAAGTCGGTGATGCCCTCCGCCTCCTCCACGCGGGTCGCGGCGCCCAGGTAGGGCATGTGGCCGGTCTCGAACCAGGCGTGCTCGATCCGATCCAGCGCCTGGTCGGGCAGGGACAGGTGGGCGACCATGTCCTCGGCCGCGCCGTAGGGCGTGGCGAGGTCGTAGTAGCCGTACTCGATCCGCACCCGCAGGTGCGGGTTAGCCCGCAGCACCCGCTCGAACTTGTCGGTCACGCTGATCGGCCGACCCTCGAACTCCTTGTAGGACCAGTGCGAGATCGCGTCGGAGAAGACGGCATACGGCAGGTCGAGCTCGGAGCGCAGCTCCTCGCGCAGGTAGTGGTGGATGGCCGCGGCGAACGGGCCCATGATCATGTCGATCGAGGGGTCGGAGTCCATTCCTTCGGCGATGCCGGAATGCAGCACGCCGGTGATCCGGCCGTCGATCCGCCCGACGGTCAGCCCCTGCGAGCGCAGCAGCTCGGTGCAATAGCGCCAGTGCTCGGGCCGCAGGTCGGACCGGTCCAGATAGTCCTCCGACAGCCCGGTCAGCGCGGCCAGCTGCGTCAGCACCTCGCCCCGCTCGTCCGCGGTCAGCCGGTTGCCGCGCCCCAGCGCCCACCGGTAGCGCCCGGCCGAGAACTCCTCGGCCTCGGCGAGCACGTCCCGCAGCGACCGCCCCTCGTGCAGACCATGAAAGTGAGCGATCGCGGCATACGTGGGCAGGTAGGACAGGCAGGCCTCGTCGTGCCGCAGGTACCGGAAGTCCTGGGTGCCGAAGTCCAACACGCTGGAGATCAGAATCAGCCCGTTGAGCTGCATCCCGAAGCGGGTGAACAGCCGCTCGGCGACCGCCACCGCCCTCGTGGTGCCGTAGGACTCACCTGCCACGAACTTCGGGCTCATCCAGCGGTCCTCGCGCGTGCACCACAGCCGGATCAGCTCGGTCACCTGCTCCACGTCCTTGGCGAAGCCGTGGTAGTCCTTGGCCTTGCTCCCCTCGACCGCCCGCGACTGCCCGGTGGACATCGGGTCGATGAAGACCAGGTCCGTCTCGCGCAGCGGCGTGTGCGCGTTGTCCTCGAGCTCATAGGGCGGCGGCACCGCGGCCCCCGGCTCCCCCGCGTCGACGATCCGCGGACCGAGCACCCCCAGGTGCAGCCACACCGAGGAGGACCCGGGGCCGCCGTTGAAAACGAAGGTGATCGGTCGGGCGCGCCTGGCCGCGGCCAGCTCCTCGCCCTCTGCGTCCAGGTCCAGCGTGTATGCCGTGACCGCCAGCTCCGCGCGCGGCGTCCACCCCTCGAAGACATCGTCGGTGAAGACCTCCTCGCGCAGCACGATCCGGCCGGTGCGGGCGGTGTAGCTCAGCTCCCCGTCGACGGTGCTGAGGGTATGCCGGGTCTCCACGAGCAGGTCGCGGGGCTCGGCCTTGGTGGCGTCCTTCGAGGAGTCGGTCGTGGTGTCCGTGGCGGCGTCGGCATCGGTCATGCCCCGACAATAGGCGGGGCGGCTGACAGACCCCGACCGCGGGCCGATCACACCGTCACAGGGTCTGTCTGTGCCACTCGTTAGAGTGACCAGCGAGGGCAGTGAACCACCGCAGGACGCACGCCGAGACAGACACGACAAGAGGTGCCGATGATGGCCGAGAGCGAGACGGGGACTCTCCCTGCCGAGGCGGAGAACATCCCCGACGAGGTGGCTGCCCCCGACCACCTCGCGCTCGCTTCGGTCTTCCCCGCCGCCACCCACGAGCAGTGGGAGTCCGCGGTCCTCAAGGTGCTCAACCGTGGGCGGCCAGGGGGCCGTGAGCTCGACATCGACGCCGCCCTCGCTCGCCTACGCACCACCACCGTCGACGGCCTGCAGATCGAGCCGCTGCACGTGCCGGACGGGCGACCGCTGGGCTACCCGGGCGTGATGCCTTTCGACCGCGGCGCCACCCTGCGCACGGGTGAGATGGACGCCTGGGACGTGCGCCAGCTGCACGAGGATCCCGACCCGCACCTCGCCCGGGAGGCCGTCCGCACCGACCTCGAGCGCGGGGCCACCTCGATCTGGGTGCGCACCGGCAGCGATGCGGTCGACCCAGCCGATCTCGAGGAGGTCCTCGCGGACGTGCTCCTCGACCTCGCGCCGATCGTGGTCTCCAGCCGCGAGGACCAGGTCGCCGCGGCCCACGCCCTGCTCCAGGTATGGCGCAACCGGGCCGACCAGAGCACCGGCACCATCGCGGGCGGCAATCTGGGTCTGGACGCCCTGGCCCACGCAGCCCTCACCGGCACCGACCCTCGGGAGGCCCTGCGGGCGCAGCGCGAGCTCGTCGCCGCCGTCCGGGCGGAGTACCCGCAGGTGCGGGCGCTCACCGTCGATGCACTGCCCTGGCATGACGCGGGCGCCACCGATGTCGATGAGATCGGGCTCGCCGTCGCGGCTGGCGTGAGCCACCTGCGCGACCTCGAGGACGCCGGCATCTCCCCCACCGACGCCGCCGCCCAGCTCGAGTTCCGCGTCAGCGCCACCGCTGACCAATTCCTCACGATCGCCCGGCTGCGCGCGCTGCGCCGCGTGTGGGCGCGGATCGGTGAGGCCTGCGGCATACCTCCGGAGCACCGGGGCGCCCGCCAGCACGCGGTGACCTCGTGGCGGATGCTCTCGCGCGATGACGCCTATGTGAACGTGCTGCGCACCACCACGGCCTGCTTCGCGGCGGCGGCGGGGGGGGCGGAGTCGATCACGGTGATGCCCTTCGACACCGTCCACGGGCTGCCCAATGCCTTCTCCCGGCGGCTGGCCCGCAACGTCCAGATCGTGCTGGCCGAGGAGTCCAATATCGGTCGGGTCAACGATCCGGCAGGCGGCTCCGCCTACGTCGAGGACCTCACCGACCAGGTCGCCACGCGCGCCTGGGCCTGGTTCCAGCAGATCGAAGCGGCGGGCGGCCTCACCGAGGTGCTCGCGAGCGGCAGCAGCCTGATCACCGACCGGCTCGCCGCCAGCACCGCCGAGCGCGATCGCCGCCTGTCCGATCGTTCCGCGCCGATCACCGGCGTGAGCATGTTCCCGCAGTTGGTCGAGCCGCCGATCGAGCGGCGACCCCGGCCGGCGGCACCCGCGAGCGCCCTGCCACGGCGTCGCGACACTGAACCTTTCGAGGAGCTTCGCGACCGCTCCGCCGCCTCTGAGTCAGCGCACGGCACGCCGCCGACAGTGGTCCTGGCCGCCCTCGGCTCCCGCCGCGACCACGGCGCCCGCGAGACCTTCACCTCCAGCCTGCTCGCCGTCGCTGGCATCCACACGCGCGCCGTCGAGGTCGGCGCCACCGGCGACGAGAGCGACGACCTCGACGTGACCCCCGTCCTCGACGCGCTCCGTGAGACCGGCTCCCCGGTCGCCATCCTCTGCTCCTCCCCCGCCCGGTATGCCGCATCCCACCACGGCACACGCCTCGCCCGGGCGCTGCGCGAGGGGGGCGCCTCACAGGTGCTGGTCGCGGGGCAGCCGAGCGAGCTCACGCAGCCCGACGGAGAGGACCTCAATACCCCCGTCGTCGACGGCCACCTCGCAGCCGGGATGGACACCCTGCCCTTCCTGCGCTCCCTGCTCGACACCCTGGAGGCGGCCCGATGAGCAGCATCCCCCGGTTCGACGAGATCGAACTCGGCGACCCCCGCGCGGCCATCCCCGAGGACGCCGCTGAGCAGTTCGCGGCCCTGGCCGGCGAACCCGAGCCCTGGGAGACGCCCGAGCACATCGCGGTGCCGACCCTCTACGGGGACGAGGACCTGGCCGAGCTGGACCACCTGCACACCTACCCGGGGCTGGCGCCCTTCCTGCGCGGGCCCTACCCGACGATGTACGTCAACCAACCGTGGACGATCCGCCAGTACGCCGGGTTCTCCACCGCCGAAGAGTCCAACGCCTTCTACCGCCGCAACCTGGCCGCCGGGCAGAAGGGGCTGTCGGTCGCCTTCGACCTGGCCACCCACCGCGGCTACGACTCCGACCACCCGCGCGTCGAGGGGGACGTCGGGATGGCGGGCGTCGCGATCGACTCGATCCTGGACATGCGCCAACTCTTCGACGCGATCCCGCTGGACCAGATGTCGGTCTCGATGACCATGAACGGCGCGGTGCTGCCGATCCTGGCCCTGTATGTCGTGGCCGCCGAGGAGCAGGGGGTGGCGCCGGAGCAGCTGGCCGGGACCATCCAGAACGACATCCTCAAAGAGTTCATGGTCCGCAACACCTATATCTATCCGCCGGGACCCTCGATGCGGATCATCTCCGACATCTTCGCCTTCACCTCCCAGCGGATGCCGCGGTTCAACTCGATCTCGATCTCCGGCTATCACATCCAGGAGGCCGGGGCGACGCAGGACCTGGAGCTGGCCTACACGCTGGCCGACGGGGTGGAGTATCTGCGGGCCGGGCAGGTCGCGGGGCTGGACGTGGATGCGTTCGCGCCGCGCTTGTCCTTCTTCTGGGCGATCGGGATGAACTTCGCGATGGAGGTCGCCAAGCTGCGGGCGGCGCGCATGCTGTGGGCTCGGTTGGTGAAGGAGTTCGGGCCGAGCAACCCCAAATCGCTCTCGCTGCGGACACACTCGCAGACCTCGGGGTGGTCGCTGACGGCGCAGGACATCTACACCAACATCACGCGGACCTGCGTGGAGGCGATGGCGGCGACCCAGGGGCATACCCAGTCGTTGCACACCAACGCTCTCGACGAGGCGATCGCGCTGCCGACCGACTTCTCCGCCCGGATCGCGCGCAACACCCAGCTCTTCCTGCAGCAGGAGTCGGGGACAACGCGGGTGATTGACCCCTGGGGCGGCTCAGCGTACATCGAAAAGCTCACGCACGACCTCGCCGCGCGCGCCTGGGGCCACATCCAGGAGGTCGAGGAGGCCGGCGGGATGGCCAAGGCGATCGAGGCGGGGATCCCCAAGATGCGGGTCGAGGAGGCTGCCGCGCGCACGCAGGCCCGGATCGACGCCGGTCGGCAGCCGGTGATCGGGGTGAACAAGTACCAGGTCGACCAGGACGAGCCCTTCGAGGTGCTCAAGATCGACAACGCCTCGGTGCGCGCGAGCCAGATCGCCAAGCTGGAGCGGCTGCGGGCGGAGCGCGATGAGGAGGCGTGCCAGGAGGCGCTCCGTGCGCTGACCTGGGCGGCGCAGAACCGGGACGACACCGACCCTGAGCGCAACCTGCTCAAGCTGAGCATCGACGCCGCCCGGGCCCAGGCCTCGGTCGGTGAGATCTCCAGCGCCCTGGAGGAGGTCTTCGGCCGGTTCACCGCGCAGATCAGGACTATCGGTGGCGTGTATGCGAAGGAGGCGGGCGAGCTGTCCACGATCGAGGAGACCCGCGCGCAGGTGGAGGAGTTCGCCGAGGCCGAGGGGCGGCGGCCGCGGCTGCTCGTGGCCAAGATGGGACAGGACGGGCACGACCGGGGTCAGAAGGTGATCGCTACCGCCTTCGCCGACCTGGGGTTCGATGTCGACGTGGGCCCGCTCTTCCAGACTCCGGGCGAGGTCGCGCGGCAGGCGGTCGAGGCGGACGTGCACGTGGTCGGGGTGTCCTCGCTGGCGGCGGGCCACCTGACGCTGGTGCCGACGCTGCGGCGGGAGCTGGATGAGCTGGGACGCGAGGACATGATGATCGTGGTCGGTGGCGTGATCCCCGAGCAGGACTTCGCCTCGCTCCGGGAGGCCGGTGCGGATGCGATCTATCCGCCCGGCACGGTCATCCCGGCCGCCGCCCAGGCCCTGCTCGCCGACCTGCGCGCCCGGTTGGACGAGGCGTGATCCTGGTGACCCCGCGCCCTGCCGTCGCCGCTCCAGCTCGATGAGGCGCCCGCCGGACATCCCCCAGCTCGCCGCGCAGGTCGCGGAGGGCTCGCGGGCCGCGATCGCCCGCGCCATCACCTTGGTGGAGTCGACCCGACCCGAGCACCGCCTGCTGGCCAAGGAGTTGCTGGGTGAGTTGCGGCATACGGGGGACTCGGTGCGGGTGGGGATCACCGGGGTGCCGGGCGCTGGGAAGTCGACCCTGATCAACGCGCTCGGGCTACGGCTGATCGAGCGCGGGCATCGGGTCGCCGTGCTGGCGGTCGACCCGACGAGCTCGCGCAGCGGCGGCTCGATCCTCGGCGACCGGACGCGGATGGGCGAGCTGACCACGCACGAGGACGCTTACGTGCGGCCCTCGCCGTCCGGCCTGCACCTGGGCGGGGTCGCGCGCGCGACCCGCGAGTCGATGCTCGTGATGGAAGCCGCCGGGTATGACGTGGTGCTGGTCGAGACCGTCGGCGTCGGTCAGTCGGAGGTCGCCGTGGCGGAGATGGTGGACACCTTCCTGCTGATCACGCTCGCGCGCGCGGGCGACCAGCTGCAGGGGATCAAGCGCGGGATCCTGGAGATGGCCGACGTGATCGCGGTCAACAAGGCGGACGGGGAGTTCCTGGGGCCGGCCCGCGAGGCCGCGCGCGAGTTGACGATCGCGATGAAGCTGCTGCGTGGGGACGATCCGACCGACCGGCGGCCACCGGTGCTGACCTGCAGCGCCGCCACCGGGGACGGCCTGGACGAGCTGTGGCGCGAGGTGCTGGCCCATCGGGAACACCTCGAAGGCGAGGGCCTCAGCGCGCGGCGACGCGCCCAGCAGGTCCAGTGGCTGTGGGCGCTCGTGCGCGGTGAGCTGCTCGACCAGCTGCGCGCCTCTCCCGGGGTGCGCGCGATCCGCGATCAGGTCGAGGCCGAGGTCGGGGACAACCGCGTGAGCGCCATCGAGGGGGCCGACCGGATCCTGGCTGCCTTGCGCGAGGACGACTGAGCGCGAGGACGACTGAGCGCGAGGGCGACTGAGCGGGAGGGCGGCTGAGCGGGAGCGCGGCCTGGCGGTCGCTGACACATCGTCCCGCCGACACGCCAAACCGCACCGGCTCGGTCGTACCCGGGCACGAATGAGCCGCCTCTTCCCGGGCGTGCCGCGGGAGGAGTGGGCACGTGGGTCGGTGGGGTCGGGCCTACCCCCCTCCGGGATAGAGCCCGACGGGCGGGCGCCGCTCGGCACCACCCGCGCACGACACTCGCGTTGATCTACGGTGGTGACGTGCGAATCCTGGCGGTCCTACGCAGTCTCGAGGAGGCTGGCATCGACTACGTCGTGGTCGGCGGCGTAGCCGTCGTGCTGCGGGGACATCCACGCCTCACCGTTGATCTCGACTTGGCACTCGACCTGTCAGTGGACAACGTCACCGCTGCCCTCGACGTGCTCAAGCGCCTGGGCCTGGAGCCACGACTCCCGGTTCCGCCATCGCAGTTCGCTCATGGTCCCACCCGGGAGATGTGGGTGCGGGAGCGAAACCTCATCGCGTTCACCTTCTTCGACCCCCAGGATCCCCTGCTGGAGGTCGACCTCCTCGCCACCACACCGGTGTCCTACGAGGACCTCTCTGCTCGCGCGGATCGGCTGCTCCTCGGTGACCTTCGCGTTCCGGTCGCGGCCATCCCCGACCTGCTTGCGATGAAGGAAGGGACTGGTCGCAGCCAGGATCAAGCGGACATCGAGGTCTTGACCTCCCTCCTGGACGACCGCACCACCTCTCTGCTGGACGACCGCAACGATGGCAACCGATGACGCAGCCCACACCGAAGGACGCGTGGCAAGGCACCTCTGAGGAGCCCGCCACGATCCGATTGCGCGCCGCCAGCAGTACTCCTGAGCAGCGCTTGGCCTGGCTGGAGCAGAGCCTCGTGCTCGCCGCTTCCAGCGGCGCCCTGCATCGCGCTCGCGCACGAAAGCAGGCCGACGCCGTGGCCCGGTGGACCGGGTCGTGAGGTGATCTTCTCGACCACTCCGCAGGTGGCCTGTCGGGGGTGTGTGTTGAGATGAAGACATGACCAACCCGCTGCTCGCGCCCTCCACCCTGCCTCTCCAGCTGCCGGACTACGCCAACCTCACCGACGCCGATGTCGCGCAGGCTGTCGAGGCAGGGATGCAGCAGCAACTGGCCGCGCTCGAGGCGCTGGCCACCGACCCCGAGCCGCCCACCGTCGCGAACGTCCTGCACGCGTGGGAAACCAGCGGCGCCACCCTGGACCGCACGATGTCGACCTTCTGGGTCGCCCGCTCGGCCGACACCACCCCCGAGCGCGACGCCCTGATGGCCAAGTACGCGCCGCTCATGGCCGCCCACGACGACACCATCATGCTCGACGGGCGCCTCTACCAGCGGCTGATCGCCCTGCGGGATCGGGCCGAGGCCGGTGAGGTCGACCTCGACGAGCAGGACGCTTTCGTGCTGCAGGAGCGGATCCGGGGCTACGAGCGCTCGGGCATCCACCTGTCCGAGGATGACAAGACCCGGCTCAAGCAGATCAACTCCCAGCTCGCCAGTCTCTCCAACCACTTCGATGCGCTCCTGACCGCCGGGCGCAATGCCGCCGCGGTCCACGTCACCGACGAGGCCGAGCTCGCCGGGCTGTCCGAGGGCGACAAGGCCGGGTTGCGCGAGGCCGCCGAGGCCCGCGACCTCGACGGGTGGTTGATCCCGATCGTCAACACCACCGGCCAGCCCCTGCTGGACACCATGGACCACCGTCCCCTGCGCGAGCGTGTCTTCCGCGCCTCGGTTGACCGCGGCCTCGGCAAGGGCGAGGGCGGCGAGGAGTTCGACAGCCGCGACACCCTTGTGACCATCGCCCGCTACCGCGCCGAGCGCGCCGCGTTGCTCGGCTACGAGCACCACGCCGCCTACGCCCATGAGATCGGCTGCGCCCGCACCACCGACGCGGTCAACGACATCCTGACGCGCCTGACCCCCGGCGTCGTCGAGCTCACCAACCGGGAGGCGGCCGCTCTCGGTGAGCGTCTGCATACGCTGGACCCGGAGGCCACCTTCGAGCCCTGGGACTGGCAGTACCTCTCCAGCAAGGAGGCCGCCGAGACTTCCTTCGACACCGACCAGCTCAAGCCCTACCTCGAGTTCGAGCGGGTGCTGCGGGAGGGCGTCTTCGCCGCGGCGACCGCGCTGTACGGCATCACCTTCCACGAGCAGCCCGAGCTGGTCGGCTACACCGACGAGGCGCGCGTCTTCGAGGTCCGCGAGGAGGACGGGACGGTGCTGGGCGGCGTCGTCCTGGACGCCTACACCCGCCCGACCAAGAAGGGCGGGGCCTGGATGACCTCGATCGTCGACCAGTCCCACCTGCTCGGCGACCTCCCCCTGGTCACCAACACCTGCAATGTGCCCCCGCCCGCGGCCGGCTCACCCAGCCTGATGACCTGGGACAACGTCATCACGCTCTTCCACGAGTTCGGGCACGACCTGCACGGACTGCTCTCCAACGTGCGCTATCCCTCGCGATCGGGGACCTCGGTCCCGCGCGACTTCGTCGAGTTCCCGAGCCAGGTCAACGAGATCTGGGCCTGGGAACCGAGCCTGCTGCGCCGGTATGCCGTGCACCACGAGACCGGCGAGCCGCTGGCTGAAGAGACGATCCAGAAGCTGGTCGCCAGCCGCACCGAGAGCGGGCGCGACACCCTCGAACTGCTCGCCGCCATGCTGCTCGACCAGGCCTGGCACCAGACTCCTCTCGAGGAGCTACCGGCGTCGGGCGAGGATGTGGAGGCTTTCGAGGCGGCAGCGTTGGAGAAGGTCGGGGCGGCGCACCCGCTCGTGCCGCCGCGCTACCGCTCGGCCTACTTCCACCACATCTTCGGTGGCGGCTACGCGGCCGGCTACTACTCCTACCTGTGGTCGGAGGTGATGGACGCGGACACCGTCGCCTGGTTCCGCGAGCAGGGTGATGAGGACAACCCGTCCGGTATGACGCGTGCCGCCGGCCACCATTTCCGCACCGAGCTCCTGGGGCGGGGTGGGTCGATCGAGGCGATGGAGACCTACCGCCGCTTCCGCGGCGGCGACCCCGACGTGTCGCATCTGCTGGAGCGGCTCGGGTTGGGCGCGTAACGGCATACGGGGCGCGCCGCGCGCGCCTGGCCCCCCTGGCCCTGGTGCACCGAACGCGCAGCATGTCCCCTCAGACCGCAACCGAACGCGCGGCACGCTCCCTCAGACTGCAACCGAACGCGCTCTATGTCCCCTCAATCGGTGACCGGACGCGCAGCACGCTCCCTCAGACTGCAACCGAACGCGCCCTACGTCCCCTCAATCGGTGACCGGACGCGCGACAGGCTCCGACAGAGCATGACCGGACGCGGAGCAGCGATCGGTCAGATGCGAGGACGCTCCGGCGGGTGACCCTGGCGGGCGGTGGCTTCGGCCTGGGCCTGTTGGTGCTCGGCCTCGACGCCGACACCTGGCCTTCCCATCGCCACCACGGCGGTGCCGATGCCGATCCCCAGGAAGAGCACGCCGGCGAGCAAGGCAAGGCCCCAATCGAAGGCGAGATAGAGCACCAAGAGCGCCGCGAAGACAACCCCGCAGGCGATAACGATGGTGCGATGACGACTGGACATGGAGATCCCTCCTGTTTCCGGTGTCCTTTCCACGATACCCATGACCTGCGATTCTGCCACTCGACCACCCGAGCGCAGGCCCGCTCGACGTGGCGCCAGCATGGCGCGTCCGGCCGCCTTATGGGCGAGCACCACGCGCGTCCGGTGGAGCTCTGAGCCAACATCACGCGCGTCCGGTGGAGCTCTGAGCCAACACCACGCGCGTCCGGCCGCCTTATGGGCGAGCACCACGCGCGTCCGGTGGAGCTCTGAGCCAACACCACGCGCGTCCGGTCGCCCTGTGGGAGAGCATGACGCGCGTCCGGTCGCCCTGAAGGCCGGGGGGTCAGCCGGTGAGGTCGCGGGCGAGGCTGGCGGGCAGGTAGTCGTAGCGGACGAACTCCCGGGTGAAGCTGCCCGAGCCGTGCGAGACCGAACGCAGGTCGATCGGGTAGCGGGAGAGCTCGTGCTGCGGCACCTCCGCCCGCACGATCGTGTGTCCCTCAAGATCGGCGGGAGCAGTGCCCTGCACCTGGGCGCGGCGGCCACGCAGGTCGGCCATCACTGCTCCAACGAACTCGTCAGCCACCGTCACCTCGATGAGGTCGACCGGCTCCAGCAGCGAGACCGTCGACTCATTGGCGGCCTCGCGCAGCGCCTGGGCCGCGGCATTCTGGAAGGCCATGTCCGAGGAGTCCACCGAGTGGGCCTTGCCGTCGACGAGGGTCACGCGGACATCCACGCAGGGGTAACCCGCGAGCACACCCTCGGCGAGTTGCGTGCGCAGCCCCTTCTCCACCGACGGGATGTAGTTGCGCGGCACCGCGCCACCGACGACCTTGTCCCCGAACTCGAAGCCGGCACCTCGCTCGCGCGGCTCGATCTCAAGCTGGACGACGGCGTACTGACCGTGGCCGCCGGACTGCTTGACCAGCCGCCCCTGCACCTGGACCGGCCGCACGAAGGTCTCCCGCATCGAGGTGCGCACCGGTTCGGTGGTCACCTCCACGTGGTGGGCCTCCTGCAGCCGGGCGAGCACGTCGTCGACCTGGGCCGGGCCCATCGTCCACACCACCAGTTGGTGCGTCTCGGCGTTGCGGTCCAGGCGTAGCGTGAGGTCCTCGGAGATCAGCCGCTGCAGCGCACCGGCCAGCTTG
Organism: Ornithinimicrobium pulveris; assembly: GCF_050261105.1. GTDB lineage: Bacteria > Actinomycetota > Actinomycetes > Actinomycetales > Dermatophilaceae > Ornithinicoccus. Next base: position 3,103,866 of record NZ_CP189837.1, read on the forward strand.
TCCTCGTCCTTGGTCGCGGCGGCCGAGATCGCCACCGGCAGCAACGGCTCGGGCAGCAGCCAGGGCTCGACGACCCGGTTGTCTCCGGCGGCGGTGAGGGTGTCGGAGGTCTCGGCGCTGGTCAACTTGGTCACGAGCACCAGCTCGCCGGCGATCGCGGAGTCGCGCTGCGCCATACCTCCGGGCACGGGTGAGGTGAGCTGCCCGAGCCGCTCGTCGTCGACGTCATGGCCAGGGCGCCCCTCGACCTCGTGCCCGACCACCCACTCGAGGTGGCCGCTGACGTGCAGTCGGTCGTCGGCGCGCAAGGTGCCGGAGAAGATCCGGACCAGGGAGAGTCGACCGACGTAGGGGTCGGTGGTGGTGCGGATGACCTGTGCGACCAGCGGCCCATCCGGGTCGGCGGCGAGCGCGTCGGCAGGGGCGCCGTCGCGCGTCATCACGGTCGGCAGCCAGGCGCGATCGGGCGAGGGGAAGGCGTGCACGATCAGATCCATCAGCGCGGGGACACCCACGCCGGTCGGCGGGTTGACCGGCACGATCGGGAAGAAGCGGGCGGTCGCCACGGCCGTGCGCAGGTCGGCGCGCAGGCCGTCCAGTTCGAGTTCCTCACCCGAGAGGTAGCGGTCGAGCAGGCCTTCGTCCTCGGAGGTCTCGATGATCGCCTCGATCAGGCTGCCCCGGTGCTCCTCGACGCGGGCGGACTCTTCCTCGGTCAGCGCGCGCTGCTCGCCGGAGGCGTCGTGACCGACCTGCTCGAGCAGGTCGAGAACGCCGGTCAGGTGCTGGCCGTCCAGGACCGGCAGACCGATCGGCACGGCCTCGCCGAAGACCCGACCGCACTCGGCGACGACCTGGTCCCAGTCGGCGCGGGCCAGCTCGAGCTGGGTGACCGCGACCGCGCGCGGGATGCCGACGGCGGCGCACTCGCGCCAGAGCATCCGCGTCGCCTCATCGATCCCGGAGCCGGCCGCGACGACAAAGAGCACCGCGTCGGCGGCCCGCAGACCAGCGCGCACATCCCCGACGAAGTCCGGCCGCCCAGGGGTGTCGACGAGGGTGACCGCGGTGTTGGTGGCCTCGTGGTGGGCCGTCACGACACCCAACTGGGTGGAGGCCTCCTCGGCCTCCTTGACGTGCCCGAGCTGACCGGTGGCCAGCTGCTCGATGAGCGCGCTCTTGCCCGTCCCCTGCGGTCCGACCAGGACCACGCTGCGGATCTCGGCTGTGCTCGCGGGGGCGGTGAACGTGGCGGCGTTGCGGTTCATGCACCCAATCTAGACCTCCTACGTTGTGTAGTGGCATGGTGGTGCAGGCCGAGAGTTTTCGGGTTGGTCGGACCTACGACATACCCTCGTATGTCGTGTCCCGCCTCACCGTGTTCAGCGTCCGGAATCGCGCTCTCATCGCCCTGGCGACGCTGTTCAGCGTCCTTGCCGGTCTGTGGTCGGCCAGCGCCCTGCCTCGGGAGCTCTTCCCCTCGCTGCAGTTCCCGGTCCTGGTGGTCGCCACCCCGGTCCAGGGGTCGAGCACCTCGGTGGTCGAGGAGCAGGTCACGCGGCCCGTCGAGACGGCCGCACAGGGGCTGAACAATGTCGTCGAGGTCCAGTCGACCTCGACCGACGGCTTCTCCTCGGTGATCGTCGAGCTGGACTACGGAATCGATCTGGGCGCAGCGCAGACCGACCTGCAACGCGCCGTGCTGGCCCTGCCGGACCTGCCGGACAGCGCCAACCCACAGATCTTTGCCGGCAACCTGGACGACTTCCCGATCATCCAGCTGGCCGCCAGCGCGGGCGAGGGCCTGGATGACCAGGAGTTGGTGGACGCGGTCGAGCGCTTCGTCATCCCCGAGATCGAGGACATCCCCGGGGTGCGCTCGGCGACCCTGTCAGGGGTCTCGGACCGGGTGATCACGGTGGACCTAGACGAGGACGAGGCCCGGGAGGCCGGTGCGTCGGTCAGCTCGGTCGCCCAGGTCCTGCAGGCCAATGGCGTCGTCCTGCCTGGTGGGACCGTGCTGGACGGCGACACCGAGCTGCCGGTGCAGGTCGGATCCCGCCTGACCTCGGTGGAGGAGATCGCGGCACTGCCGCTGATGACCGAGGCCACGATGGGCGCCCGGGCCGCAGCCCAGCAGCAGCAGGCCGCGGCGGGCGAAGCCCAGGCGGCGGCGCAGGAGGCAGCCGACGCCGCCGCAGCGGATCCGACCGACCCAGAGCTCGCGGCCCAGGCTGCCGCTGCCGAGTCTGCAGCCGAGCAGGCGGGGGCGGGCGCCGATGCCGAGCTGCCCGAGATCCCGACCCTGGGGGACGTCGCGGAGGTCACGCTCGAGGAGCGCCCCGCCACGGCATACACGAGGACCAACGGGGCAGCTAGTGTCGGCCTCGCGATCACCAAGACCCCGGACGGCAACGCGGTCGAGATCTCGCACGATCTTGAGGAGCTGATACCCGAGCTGGAGACCTCGATCGGTGGCGGTGAGCTGGCCACGGTCTTCGACGGCGCGCCGTTCATCGAGCAGTCGATCGAGGACCTCGCCACCGAGGGGTTGCTTGGCCTGGCCTTCGCGGTGCTGGTCGTGCTGGTCTTCCTGCTCTCGGTGCGGCTGACGCTGGTGACCGCGCTGTCGATCCCGCTGTCGCTGCTGCTGACGCTGGTCGGGCTGACGGTGCTGGACTACAGCCTCAACATTCTGACGCTCGGCGCCCTGACGATCGCTGTCGGCCGTGTGGTCGACGACTCGATCGTGGTGATCGAGAACATCAAACGGCACATGGGGCTGGGCGAGGACCGGCGGACCGCCGTCGTGGACGCGACCAGGGAGGTCGCGGGGGCGATCACCTCGGCGACCGTGGCGACGGTGGCGGTCTTCCTCCCGCTCGGATTCGTCGGCGGTCAGGTGGGTGAGCTCTTCCGGCCGTTCGCGGTGACCGTCTCGCTGGCGATGATCGCCTCGCTGCTGGTGGCGCTGACGATCATCCCGGTGCTGGGCTACTGGTTCATGGGCCGCTCGACGATGCCCAAGCACGCCCCGGAGGCGCCGCACACCGATCCCGTCGACGACGAAGGGATCGAGGGCGAGCAGATCGCCGGCTCGCACGGACCGGAGGGTCACCGCTCTCTGACCGGCGACGCTCCGGACCGGCTGCAGCGGTCGTACCTGCCCACGCTGCGGTTCGCGCTGAACCGTCCGTGGGTGACCCTGTGCCTGGCCGCAGCCCTGTTGATCGGGACCGTGCTCGGTGCCATGCAGCTGCGGACCGACTTCATCGGGGACTCCGGCGAGAACACGATCCAGGCGAGCTTGCGGATGCCCACCGGGACCACGCTGGACCAGACCGATGCCCAGGCGAGGGAGATCGAGGCGTGGTTGCAGGACCAGACCGAGGTCACGACATACCAGGCCTCGGTCGGCTCCTCCGGCGGGATCGAGGCGGTCTTCACGGGAGCCGGCGCAGGGACGGCGACCTTCGCGATCACCGTCGAGGACGGCGTGAGCGGGCGCGACTTCGGGCAGCGGCTGACCACCGAGTGGGAGCCCCAGCTACCCGACGGCAGCACCTTCACCGCCCAAGCCGGCCAGGGTGGCGGGCCGACGGCGGGCGGGCTGCAGATCCGCGTGCAGGCGCAGGACCCCGATGACCTGCGCGCGACGGCCGAGGATGTGACCCAGTTGATGCGGGACTCGGGTGCGGCGGATGTCGTCAACGACCTGGCCGAGACGGTGCCGAGCCTGCAGGTGCAGGTCGACCGGGTCGCCGCGGCCGAGGTGGGGCTGACCGAGGCCCAGCTCGGGCAGGTCGTGCAGGCCGCGACCGACGGCGCGACCGTGGGCCGCGTGGAGTTCGGGACTCGGCAGCTGGACGTGGTCGTGCAGCAGGGATCGGCTGCCGAGCTGGAGGAGTTGGAGAGCCTGGTGGTGACCACCGACCCCGACGGCGAGGACGTCGTGCTCGGTGACATCGCCGACATCGAGCGCGCCGAGGAAGCGGTGAGCGTGACCCGAGTGGACGGGTTGCGCGCGGCCACGATCACCGGCCAGTCGACCGGCGACGACCTCTCGGCGGTGAGCAGCGACCTGCAGGAGCGGATCGACGCACTCGAGGCCCCGGACGGCGTGCAGGTCGAGCTGGGCGGCGTGAGCGCGGACCAGCAGGAGGCCTTCGCGGCGCTCGGGCTGGCGCTGCTGGCGGCGATCGCGATCGTCTATCTGGTGATGGTGGCGACCTTCAACTCGCTCGTGCAGCCGTTGATCCTGCTGGTCTCGGTGCCCTTCGCGGCGACCGGGTCGGTGGCGGCGCTGCTGATCTCCCGGACCACCCTGGACGTCACGGCGATCATCGGATTCCTGATGTTGATCGGGATCGTGGTGACCAACGCCATCGTGCTGATCGACCTGGTGAACCAGTACCGCAAGCGGGGCCTGGACCGGACCTCAGCCGTGATCGAAGGGGCGCGGCACCGACTCCGGCCGATTCTGATGACGGCGGCGGCCACGATCATGGCTCTGGTGCCGATGGCGATCGCGCTGACAGGTGGGAGCGCGTTCATCAGCCAGCCGCTCGCGATCGTGGTGATCGGCGGGTTGCTGAGCTCGACGCTGCTGACGCTGATCCTGGTGCCGGTGCTCTACGAGCTGGTCGAGCGGGCTGCCGCGCGGCTCAGTCGCCGGTCTGCGTGAGCGTCAGTCGCCCACGGTGATCTCGACCCGGGGATTGCCCGCCTGGGCTGCTTCTCTCTGCTCCGGGGTGCCGAACCCGTCCGGCTCCTCGCCCTGCTGCACAGTGGTGCCGGGATCGGGCATCGAGATCTCGTAGGTATGCCTCGAGCACAGCCCGTCCAGCGGGGCGTCCCAGCTGTGAGCGGCTGTCGGCGGTGGCTGCAAGATGACACTGGGTGGTCCGGCACATACTGACGTGTTGCCTCGGCACATACCTGACCCACTCATGCGATTCAGATGTCTGTTCGGCTCTGAGCGTAATCTCTTGCCATTATTCATACACATGTTCTAGTCTCAGGTGCAAGAGGTCACCGAGGGGCGGTGGCCAGGCCTGGGGATGTGGACACCGATGTGGTGGCTGGGACCCCGAGGATGACGGAGGGAGGGAAGGTCTGATGGCGATGAGGCAGCGTTCGTTCGTGGAGGAGCATGTGGCGCGCGTGTTGCGGTGGGCTGTTTCTCTGGGTGCTGCCGCGTCGTCCTCGTCCCTGTCTTCTTCGTGCTCTTCGCTCTCGTCTTCGTGTTCCTCGCTCTCGTCGGGGTTATCGGTCTGCTGGCCTGCGTGCTCGTGCGTGTCGGGGTGCTGTGGGCTGATGGATGTGTCGTGGGATCCGCGTGGGCGGCGGGGAGAGGTCGTGCTGGTGGCGTGTGGCGCGCTGTGTCGCGTCTCAAACTTCTTGGCAGACCGGTTATGAGGGCATGATCGGCGTGACCGAGGAGGAGATGGCCTATGGGTCGACCACCTGTGATCCCGGCGGAGAAGAAGACCAGGATCGTGCTGAGTGTCCTGGCGGGCGAGATGAGCATCGCCGAAGCGGCGCGCAAGGAGAAGGTCTCCGAGCAGTCGATCGGCCGCTGGAAGGCTGAGTTCCTGGAGGCGGGACGAACCGCGCTGGCCTCGGGCCGGACCGGTCCCTCGACCCGGGAGGAGCAGCTGGAGGCGGAGATCGCCGAGCTGACCACCGCATTGGGTGAGGCCCATCTTGAGGCGCGGGTGTGGAAGAAGAGCGCTGAGGGCCGCCTGGGCCCTTCGAGGACCTCGAGGTAATCCGTACCGAGGCGGGGATGCCGACCACGAGGTTCTGCGCACTGGTCGGCATCCCCGAACGGACCTACCGTCGCTGGCAGGCCCACGCCCGCGCCGGGCGCCCCGCCAAGGGGCCCTGGCCGCAGCCGGCCCGCGAGGCATCCCGGGAGGTGATCACTGGCCTGGCGGCCAAGCACGCCGCGTGGGGCCACCGCAAGATCTGGGCCATGGCCCGCCACGGCGGCCACCGGGTGTCGATGTCGACCACGGCGCGAATCCTGGACGACGCCGGGTTGTTGCTGAAGGCGGACTACCAGCGGGAACGTCGTGACCTGGCCCAGCAGCGCAAGGCCGCGTTCGCCAAGACCCCGACAGGTCCGAACATGGTCTGGCAGTTCGACTTCTCCGAGTACGAGACCGCCAAGGGGGCGGGACCTGGCGAGTCGCGGGGATCGCGGACTACTGGTCCAAGTACGAGTTCGGGTGGCACTGGTCACCGACCGCGAACAAGCACGACGCGGTCGCCGCGGTCGAGCTCGCGCTGGCGGAGGCGGCCTCGATGCTGCCTGAGGGGCTGGACCTGCTGGAGTACCTCACCGACCCCGTCACCGGGGAGGTCGTGCCCATCACGTTGGTGACCGACAACGGTGGCCCGTTCCGCTCAGCCACCTTCGCGGCCCTGATCGAGAACACCCCAGAGCTGGACCATGTCCGCACCCGGGTCAGGACTCCTGGGCAGAACGGGGTGCGCGAGCGGGCGTTCCAGTCGCTGAAGTACGAGCGGCTTTACAGGGAGCAGATCGACGACATCCACGACCTGGTCGAGCACGGAGAGGACTTCCGCGCCGAGTTCAACACCGTCCGGCCCCACGAAGCACTCTCCTGGAACCGGCCCCGGGACGTGCACCTGGGCCTGGCCGACCCCGGCACACCCAACTTTCCCGAGGGCGAAAACCTGCCACTTCCTTGACACGGGACAGCTGGAGCCCGAGCCGACCGGCGCAAGCGAGCCGGCTCCTGAGCGGGAGCAGGATCAGCGGGGTGAGGTGGGGTGTCCGGTGGGTCGGGTCCGGGCCGCGCTGGTCGGTCTGGGGATCGGGCAGCGGGAGGTCGAGTTGTTGACCGTGACCGCGGAAACGCTCGCGGCGCTGGCTAAGGGACAGGACCTGTCGGGCACGGCTTCGCAGTGGTTGGTGGAGACCACCCGGGCCGCTGAGGCCGCCCAGGAGCCGCAGGCCGGCGCCACGCCGGCCGGTTCGCCCGAGGTCCCGCCGACCGGCTCGGCCGAGGTCCCACCGGCCGGTTCGCCCGAGCCCTGGCCGGCGTCTCAGGAGGTGCCGGCGCTGGTGCGGGATGCGTCGGTGGTGTTGCAGCGGGTCGGGGTGTTGACCGGGCTGGGCGCGGCATTGGATGCCGCGTTGGTGCAGGTCACCCGGGATCTGGCGGTGCGCACCGGGCGGGTGCTGCTCGCGGACAAGGCCACCGACGATCCGGGCGAGCTCGCGTCCTCGGTACGGGCCCGGTGGGTCGCCAGGACCAAGAGCGCGACCGCCCGCGAGATCGCGTGCGTGAGCGGCTGGGGCAAAGGCGAGAGCGCGGACCTGGTCGCGTTGGCGACCGCTCCCCGCGACATCACCACGATCACGACCGAGGCGATGCGTACCGGCGCTGCCAGTTGGCGGCTGGTGCGCCGGTACTGGCGCCAGGCCGGCACCCGGGCCCACGAGGACGGGCTGGTCATCGCCCAGGCCCTGTTCGGGACCGACCCCGACACCCTGGCCAAGGAACGCCTGACCCCTGAAGGGGACTACACCGACCGGCCCTGGGTCCACAAGGAGTACTACCACGCCCTGGACCGCGAGATCGCCCGCCTGGACAGCCAGGACGCCCAGGCCAGGGCCCAAGCCCGCGAACGCGCCCGCGCCGCCCGCCGCTACCGCACCCGTGTCCACGACGACGGCACCGCCACGGTAACCCTGCAGGGCACCGCGACCCAGATCATCGCCGCCACCGACCGCCTCGAACGCGCCGCCCGAGCCGCCCGCGCCGCAGGCGACCCGCGCACCCTGGACCAACTCGGCACCGACATCGCCCTGTCCCTGCTCCTACACTCCACCCTCAACCTGCCCGACCTGGCCAGCACCAACCAGAAGAACACCGGGCAGAAGAACACCCGGCACAAGGACTCGAACGCCCGGCCCCAGAGCCCCGACACCCTGGACGGGCTCGGGGACGATGTCGTGTCCACCGCATGGTCGCAGCAGATGATCGCCGTCATGCGGGCCCTGCCCGCCGCAGTCCTCAACGTGATCGTCCCCCTGGACGCCCTGACCGGTACCAGCATCAACACCCCACCCCCACGCCGCCACCCCGCACCACCAGGAACCCCACCACCAGGGACCCCACCACCAGAGGCCTCACCCTCGGGGGAGGAGGAGCCAGCCTCGGCCTCGATACCCCCAGCTCCAGTTGGCTCTGCGATACCCCTAGCTCCTGCTGGCTCTGCGATGCCCTCAGGCACCGAGTCTGAGCGGCCACCGGCCCCTGATGAGCGGCCACCGGCCCCTGATGGGCGGCCGCCTGTGGGGTTGGTGGGTCAGGTCACCGGTGCGTACCCGATCTTCCTGGACGCCGGACACCTGCGTGAGTTGTTCCTGGCACCAGGGACCACGATGTACCGGCTGCTGACCGATCCCGCCGACGGGCGCTGTGTCGAACGCTCCATCACCTCCTACACCCCCGACGCGGCGATGCGCGCCCAGGTCCACGCGGCCGATGTCACCTGCCGGGCACCCGGCTGCCTCCAGCACGCCCCGTACACCCAGCTCGACCACGTCATCCCCTACAACCGCACCCACCCCGAGCACGGCGGGCCGACAGCCGAGCCAAACCTGCAGACCCTGCACGGCGGGGACCACGACCCCAAAACCCGCCGCGAGTGGACAGCGACCATGAACACCACCCGGATCGTGACCTGGCGCTCCCTGCTCGGCCGGATCTACCGCACCCGCACCCACGACTACAACCAGTACGCCACCCTCCTAGCCGCCGCGCAAACCCGGATCGAGCAGAACACCACCACCTGGTCCACCCCCACCACCAGCACCAGCCCCACAGCCGGCACCGGGCCCGCGGCCGGTGCCGGGCTGGACCCCGCGACCGCCCGAGCACACGCGATCGACCACGAGATCTACACCGCCCTGTCCTACCGACCACCCGGCACCCCCCTGGCCCACCCCGCCGACAACCCCTGGGCCGACCACGACGAGGGCTACACCGGCTGGCCCATCACCGACCTCACCCACACCACCACCACCGGCGGCCGCGGCTACGGACCCCACCCCGACACCGCCGACCAAGCCCGCACCGAGCACCACAACACCTACCGCGCCACCCGCGAAGCCACCGACCAGAACGGCGAACAACACGCCGACCAGGACACCGACCACAACGACCACGAGCAGCACGCCAGCACAACCGACACCCCCGGAACTGACACCCCCGAAACCGACACCCCCGACCCACCCCCACCCTTCTGACCGGGCAGCCATCGAGATCACCCGGACAAGGGTCAGAGTGATCGGTCAACCGGATGGCTCAGAGTCAGTCGGTCAGCCGAGGACTCATCGGAAAGTCCACGGAGAGCTCAGCCCCACCGTTCTCGTCAGATCGGTCGATCGGGCTACCCCATCGCCACACCGAGTAGACCTGCGAAGGCCGACCAGCCGTGCCGGTGACCCATCCATTCAGGGCCGCGGCCGATGGGGCATGGTCCACGAGTTCGCTGAGCGGATGCGCCGACCACCCCTCCCTCGTCCCGGCTAGCCACGCCGACATCAGGTGCTCGCCGAGTTGACCGATGCGCTCCAGGGACAACCCTGGCCGCGCGATCAGGGCCACCACCGTGCCGCGCGGCGACACAACGCTCGACCGTGCCAAGAGACGATCTGCCCGCGTGAGGCGCAAGCCCCCACGCAGCCCGGCCGATCTGGTCAACAATCGCAAGCCCCGCGCCTCCGGCCGGGACAGCCCGAGGGCCTCAGCGCTCAGCCCATCCAGGTCGTAGCGGGGGTGGCTGCGGTCCAGACGCAACCAGGACGCCAGCTCCTCCGCGCCGGGCCCGGTCAAGGTGTATGCCGCAGCCGCCACCTCATGTTCGTCGACCAGCTCATCGGGGAGGACCACCAGATCCACACCGCCGGGCAGCGCAGCCGCGGACGCCAACGCGGCCACCTCCGCTGCAGTCGGCGCGGTGAGAAAGGGAGCCCGGACCGTGCGTCGAGCCAGAAGATCACCGAGGGACCAGGTCGGCCGCGGTGGCGCAGCAGCCGACACGCGAGGCTGCAGCGCCACCACCGCAGCGCGCCGCGTCGGCAGCTCGACATCCCAGGCCACGGTCGCCACGATGCCGAGATCCTCCGCCACGACGCGAAGGCTGAGCACCAGCGCACCCAACGACAAGAACAGGTCACGACGCGTCGGATCGGCCACCGGCAGTTCGCGATCCTCATGCCAGCCCACCTGCAGAGCGCGATCGTCCAGGACCTGTACCCGCCACGGCTGCGTGTTGTGCGCGCTCGGGGCGCGCCCCCAAGAGACCGACCGCGCCGACACCTGCTCCGCCAGCGAGGCGAACCCCGCCGGTTCCACGGCCCGGCTGTAGAAGCAGGTCCGGTGCAACGGCCGCCCACCCATCGCCACGAACTGCGCCTGGGACCCCGCGTTGTCGTCCTCGATGAAGGTCACCGACAGCCGCCGATACCCACCAGCCCGCAGCCCCGCCAGCAACTCATGCGAAAGGTGCCTCATCAGGCCCTGCCCACGCGCGCCGGGCACTGTGCCCTTGATGATCAGCACGGCGTCCTCGCGATACCGACCTCTGGTCGCCAGCAGCCGCACCATGTCTACCGGCGAAAGCCGCCCACCCGTCGACCGCACGAACTCCGTGAGATCGGGGATGACCAGGACGAACGCCAGCGGCACCGACTCGCCCCTGCCTGCCCCAGCCCCACGCTCCAACCACAGCAGCAGTCGCTCGTCCAGCAGGTGCGCCAACCCATCGGTCGCCGCCGCCAGCTCGTCCGCCTCGATGGGCGTGTAGTAGCCGAGCTCGGCGAAGGCGGCGTTCAGCATCTCGCGGAGCACCGGTAGTTGTTCGGCAAGCTGCCGACGGCTCCCCCGACGCAGCACGACGCCCTCCGGCAGGTCGTCCACCGGGAAGATCTCGTGCGGCTCCAGTCCGCGCAGATCGTCCACGCGCCAGGTGGCCCCGGTCCACATGCGCTCGAACCCCAGCGCCTCCCAGTCCTGCGGCACGTGCTCGGGATTCCACGGCCCGTCCACGAAGCCCGGCTCCTCGAAGCCGTCGGTGATAACCCCGCCGACCTGGTTCGGCAGCAGCGACACGGGTCCGAGCAGTCGCGTCCGACCGCGTTGCCGGGCGACCGCGAGCGCGTGCTCCACGATGGCGGCAAGCGCCGCCCGATCGGCGAACTCGGTCGCCCCCAGTAACAGGGTCGGCTCACCGAGTGTGGCGTCCATCCGGGTGTCCGTATGCAGTGTGGTCCGTCCGCGCACCCGCTCGGCTCGGTCGAGGACGAGGTATAGCTCGACCGGACCGTGTGCACGGTGCGGCCCGGTCCCCCGCCACCACGAGCGGATCGTGCTGTGCCACAACGGCACTGCGTGCGTGTCGCGCCGTTCGTCCCAGGTCGGGAGCTCGAGGAACTGCCGCACCTGTGACCGTGTCCGGACCGGAATCGCCCGCAGCGCTAGGCCCTGCTGGAGCTCGGCGGGCGGCCGGGCAGTGTCCGGCGGCGGCTGCGTGCCGCCGATCCCGGCTACAGCCTCCTGAGCACCGTCCCCATCGCTCATGGCTCGTCCGCCACCAAGGGCGGTCGCGTCTCCCCCTCGAGCCGGGAGAAGCGTTCGATGTGCGCCATCTGGTTCCCCTCGGCCCGCCAGACACCATTGCTGTAGCCCTTGGGGTGAGCGACGTGCAGGTGCACCTCGCTGTCCGCCGCCTTGGCCATCACCGCCGCCATCGCCCGTTCCGCCGACGCCGCATCCTCGAAGAAGGCCACGAGGCCAGCAGGTCGCGGACCGGGCCGGAGCCACTCCAGGCGCACCACTCCTGGCGACGACCTCAGCCGACCGCGCACCCGGAGCAACCACCGGGGAGAGGCTGCGACGGCATACCCACCGCCTGGGGGCACCACCGTCAGCATCGCCGCGGCGCGCGCCAGCGGCGGAGCCGAGGAGAAGTCACGCGTCCGCATCGGCCTGCCCCTCTCGCCGCTCATACACCCGGATGTAACCCCCGGTCGCGTTCGTCGTCCCGTCGGTCACCCACTGCATCAACCCCCGATGCACCTCGCTGCGCGCGAACACCATCAGGTCCTCCCGCGTCGCGAAGTAGCCGACCGTGCCCAGCGTGAAGGGCGGGTCGAAGTAGACCTGATGGTGGAGATACCCGGGCATCTGCTTCATGCCCTTCACCATCGCCTTCCACCGCGGGGCCAGCCGCAGCCACGCCCACGGCGAGGCGTAGCGGGTGGCACCGACGAAGATCGCGCCAGCCTGCGGCATACGGGAATCGGCTCCCGCCATCAGGCATCGCCCTTGCGCAGGTAGACGCGCTTGAGCTTGTCCGGCAGCCCCGCGAACGGCCCGGTCCCGTGGTCGTGCACACGGACCTCGATGTCGTCGGTCCGGTCGCTCTCCTCCAGCGACTGCGCGAAGTCCCGGCTGGTCCGCGCCAGATAACTCAGCACACCGTCCCGCGCGTCGGCCGACAACTGTGCCCGCCCCGCGTCATCGAGCGCCACGTCCTCGCGCAGCTCCACGTGGATCGTCGGCTGCTGCGTCGTCGCATCCCCGTCCCGATCCTCCAAAGTGAGCGTGAACGAGGCGATCTGCGCCGCTCGCGCCTCGTCGGTGTAGAGCCCGTTCTCGACATCCTGGGGATAGATGTTGGCGCCCATGAACGAGATCGTCGCGTCCGCGCGGCCGAAGAGCAGCAGCAACGGCAGCTTCATCCCCTGCTTGCGGAACGCCTCGCGAGCAGGCGCCTGCCAGCGCGGATTGCTGCGCAGCACCGCCGCCAGGTCATGCCAGTCCATCAGCCGCGCCTCGTCACCGATGTTGTAACGCAGTTTCGGCGACAGCACCGAGGTCGACGTCAGCGTGCACAGCAGCTCACCGTCGGGGGTGGTCTCGAGGTAGGTCTCCAGCGGGTTGTACTGGAAAATCATCGGCGTGCGCGCCTCGTCCGGGCCGAGCACCGCCTCGCGCAGGTCGTGGTCCTCGAGCAGCGCGCGCCGCAGCCACACGGTCAGGTCGGTCTCGCCGCCGATCCCGATGGTCAGGTCGGAGGCGCCGTAGCCGGAGCGGACGGTCAGGAAGCGCTCCTCGCAGTAGTCGCGCAGCGCCTCGGTCATGCCCTCCCCGCCGACGAGCCCGTGCATCCGCCACCGCGCCCAGTCCCACTCCTGCGCGTCCAGCCGGTCGCGCAGGTCCTTGAGGAAGGGCGGGTAGGCGGCGACCAGGTAGGTGTAGTCGGGGCCGAAGTGGCGCAGGGTGTCGACGATCTTGTCCAGCTCGGGGCCCGTGTTCTTGACCATCGCGATCTTGGCCATCGCGATCCCGGTGTTGGTCCCGGTCGCCCAGGCACCCATCGAGTAGGCGTTGATCACGAACAGACGGTCCTCGCCGCGCATCATCAGCGAGGTGAAGCCGGCGACATTGCGGTGGATGTCGGCGAGTTCGTCCCGGCCCCGGACCCAGTTGTATGGCGTTCCGCTCGACCCCGAGGACTCGTCCACCAGGGTGCCGCGCAGCTCGAGCGCGCCGCGTCGGGAGCGGGCCGCCTCGTCGTGGCGCTGGACGTAGTTGGTCTTGTCGGTGGGCGGGTAGTTGGTCAGGTCCCACCACCGGAACCGCCAGTCGTGCTCGGCCAGGTGCTGCTGGTAGGCGGGCACGTTGAGTGCGCCGAGCTGGCAGGACATCCAGGCGTGCCAGCGGGCGAAGTCACCCATCCACGGCTGGTAGTGGGTCGCGGTGAGGCGCCAGGTGGCGGGGTGGACCTTGTAGAGGCTGTAGGTCGCCGACAGCGCTTTCGTGCCCGCCCGCAAGGACCCGCGCCGGGCCGCCGTCAGCGGCCGACTCATCCAGACCTTTTCCCCGATGTCCCGCCACATGGGACTCACTGTAACCAGCCGTCCCCTTCCGGTCCCTCGGATCCGGCGGCGTACTCCTCCAGCGCGACCTCGTCGGCCTTCCAGGCCGCGAGCACCGGCTCGACGATCCGCCACAGCTCCTCGGCCTCATCGCCACGGATCGTCATCAGCGGGTTGCCGTCCAGGATCGCGCCGAGCACCTCGCCGTAGGGCAGCATGCGGGCCTTGCCCAGCTCGGCGGTCAACTCCTTCTGCTCCAGCTCAAAGGGGTCGCCCTCGGCGTTCATCGACAGGTCCAGGGTGACGGCGCCGGGCTTGATCTCCAGCACCAGCCGGTCCGGTGCCGGGTTCTGGGTGAACCCACTGGGCACGTGCGCCGGCTCCTTGAAGGTGACCACGATCTCCTTGCGTGCCGTGCCGATCGCCTTGCCCGAGCGCAAGGTGAAGGGCACGCCGGCCCACCGCGCGTTGTCCAGCTGCACGGTCAACTGGGCCAGGGTCTCGGTGGCCCGCTCGGGATCCACCCCGTCCTCGGCGACATAGTCCGGGATCTGCCGGCCGTTGATCTCACCGGCGGTGTAGCGCGCGCGGCGCGAGGCGGCGGCCGGATCGTGTCCCCAGGCGTGGGTGGCGCGCAGCGCCTGGGCCTTGAGCGAGCGCACCTCCTTCTCGTGCATGGTGGCTGGGGCCTCCATCGCGAAGAAGGCCAGGATCTCCAGCAGGTGTGACTGCAGCATGTCCAGGAGCGCCCCGGCGTGGTCGTAGTAGCCCGCCCGACCCTCCAGCGCCAGGTCCTCGTCGTACCAGATCTCGACCTTGTCGATGTGCTCGTGGGACCAGATCGGCTGAAGCAGCCGGTTGGCGAACCGGATCCCGACCAGGTTGAGGATCGTGTTGACGCCGAGGAAGTGATCGATCCGGAAGATGTCCTCCTCCGGCACCACGCGCAGCAACTGGGCGTTCAGTTCCCGCGCCGACTCGAGGTCGTTACCGAACGGCTTCTCCAGCGCGAGCCGGGTGCCTCGCGGCACGTGGATCTTCTCCAGCAGCGCGCACACCTTGACCGTCACCGAGGGCGGCAGCGCGAAGTAGATGACCAGCGAGCGACCGCAGCAGTCGAGCAGGTCGGAGAGCTGCTCCTGGTCCAGGGCATCGGTCTGGCGGTATGTCGTGTCCGAGACCAGGCGGTCGATCCGCGCCTCGTCGAGCTCGGCCTCGGTCAGGGCGTCCCTGACCCGCTTCACCCAGTCCTCCTGGGACAGCTCCACGCGGTCGGCCCCGACGACGTGGACCTTGCGGTCCGGCTCCTCCCGCAGCAGGGTCCCCAGACCGGGAAGGAGGAGACGTCGGGTGAGGTCGCCGGAGGCGCCGAGGATGAGCAGGGTCGTCGACTGATCCGTCATGGAATCAGCCTAGAGGGATCGACCTCAGACCGCCTGGCTGCGCCGGTGCACGAGCAGGGACAGGGCGAGCAGGATGAGACCAGCGAAGGAGAGTGCCGCGCCGACCAGCGAGGGCGCCTGATAGCCGTAGCCCAGGGTGATCACCAGACCACCCAGCCAGGCGCCGAGCGCGTTCGCCGTGTTGAGCGAGGAGTGGATCATCGCGGCACCCAACGTCCGGGCCCGCCCGGCCACCTGGATCAGCCGCAGGTTCAGCGCGATCACCCACGCCGAGCTGCTCAGGCCGACGACGACCAGCGTGATCAACGCGGGGATCAGCCATTGCTGGGTCTGCCAGAAGGCGAGCAGCGAGACCATCGAGCCGACGCCGGTGAGCACCAGCGTGCGCAGCACCGACCAGTCGGCCAGACGGCCACCCCCGGACGTCCCGATGATCGAGACGATCCCGTAGACGAGCAGAAAGATCGGCACCCACCTCTGCCCCATCCCGGTGACCTCGGTGACGGTCGGGGCGATGTAGGAGTACATCGCGAAGAAGCCACCGAAACCGACAGCGCCGACGAGGACGGTGATCCAGAACTGCAGGTTGCGGAAGGCACTCAGCTCGGTCCGCCAGGAGTTGTCACGATCACCGGCGGTGTGCGGCACCCAGAGCCGGACGAGCAGCGCGGTCAGCAGGCCGATCGCGGTGCAGGCCCAGAAGGCCACCCGCCACCCCAGCTCCTGACCGATCCAGGTGCCCGACGGGACGCCGACGACCATGGCGATCGGAATGCCCAGCATCACGGTCCCGACGGCCCGACCCCCCTGTCCCTTCGGCGCCATCGAGATCGCCACCAGCGCCGCCAGCCCGAAGAAGCCGCCGTGCGGCAGCCCCGCCAGGAAGCGCGCGCCCATCATCGTGGCGTAGGTCGGCGCGATCGCGGTCAGCGCGTTGCCACCGGCGAAGAGCAGCATCAGGGTGATCAGCACCGCCCGCCGCGGCAGGCGGGCCGCGCCGAGCGCGATCAGCGGTGCACCCACGACCACGCCCACGGCATACGCGGAGATGGTGTGCCCAGCCTGCGGGATCGAGACCGCCAAGCCCTCGGCGATCTGCGGCAGCAGGCCCATCGTGACGAACTCGGTGATGCCGATCCCGAAGCCGCCGGTGACCAGGGCGATGGCGGCGAGGAGGCGGGCGCGCGAGGATGCGGTGCTCGCGGCCGGGCTTGCGGAGCCGCCATCCGCGGGCGCAGGGCTGTTTTCGGGCACGATGATGAAGGAGACCCTCTCGGGTGGCACGACGGTGGGTGGTCTCGCGAGCGCGAGAGCCCCAGCCTACTCCTCCAGCGCCTCGGCGATCGCCACGAAGTTGGCGTTGCGGTGACCGTCCGCGCGCTCGCCCAGCGAGTCATCGCAGGTGATGAGCGCGATCCTCGCGACGTCCTGCTGGTCGTCCCACACCTCCGGCGAGGTCTGGGTGCCCTTCTTGGACAACTGCATCGTGTCGGTGATCACGAACTCACGCGTGCTGCCGTTGCGGTAGCCGATCGTGACGATGTCGCCCTCGGTCACCTCGCCGAGGTCGGCGAAGACGTCGGGCTCCTCGTAATAGACCATGTGCGCGGCGATCACCGCGGTCCCGAGCTGGCCGGGGACGGCGCGATTGGTGCCGGAGTACCAGATCGCCTCGCCCTGATCCGGGTCGATCACGCCCTGCGCGGTCAGCCCCTGGGCATCGATCACCTGCTCCTCGATGCCGGCGGTCGGCACCGAGAGCCACGCGGGCGCGTCCGGCCCGTGCGCCGCGATCGCGGGCTGACGTCCCTGGATCGCACCCACGGCCTGCACCGCCAGGGTGCTCAGGCCGAGGGTCCCCACGAGCAGTCCCGTGGGAAGCAGCAGCTTGGGTCGATTGCTCATGTATGTCGTCGCTCACCCGGTCCCGACGTCACCCGAGCCGGATGGTGGCTTCGGCGAGGAGACCGTCGGGGCGCAGTGCTCGAGGTGCTACCTCAGTGACCGAGGGACTTGCGTCGCAGGGCGACACCGACCGCGCCAGCACCGACCAGCGCCAGGGCGGCGCCGCCGATCAGGCCGAGGTTGACGCCCGCGGTCGCCGGACCGTCGGTCTCGACGGCGGGGCCGGTCGGGACGGCCCCGTCGGTGGTGTCGTCGCCGTCCTCCTCGGTTGCGCCCTCGTCGGTGGAGTCGTCGGTGCCGTCATCCGAACCCGAGTCGTCCGGGCCTGCGGCCTCGTCGGCCCCGTCCTCGGTGGCGTCGTCCTCGGTCGCACCCTCGTCAGTCGCCGTGTCGTCAGTCGCCGTGTCGTCGCTGGCGCCGTCGTCGGCCGCACCGTCGTCGGTGGTCTCGTCGGCAACGCCGTCGTCCTCACCGGCGTCGTCACCGGCGGCTGCCTCGGTCGGGCCCCAGCACAGCACGGTGCCGGTGACATTGCCGCCACCGGCGCCCAACGGGGTGTCATAGGCGGGCGACTCGTAGGTCTTCGAGTCGCCCCCGGCCTGGACGGTCAGGCTGACGAAGCTCTCGCCCTCGTCGAGGATGCTGGCGTAGGAGGAGGGCAGCTGCACCTCCGGCTGGCCGGCGTCGAAGGTCTGGGTGTCGCAGGTGACGCCGTCGGCCTGGGAGGCCAGCGAGGGCGCACCCGCCAGGACGACGAGCGCTGCACCGGCACCGAGGGCGGTGGTGAGACCGCGGGCTGAACGGGTACGCATGTCTGGGTCCTTCATCTCGACGATGTTCTGAAAACAACACAAGTCACAGACGCCACAAATGACACATCTGTAACTTGATTACCTTCCGCACCATAGCGGAGCACGCCTGAGCAACCCAAGCCGACGCGCGTGGCGTGTCTCATCTCGTGGTCAGCCGGCACAGCCGCGACCCTCAGAGGGAGTCGCGCTCCAGCAGCCCGGCGTCCACCAGCGCCTCGACCGAGGCCCTGGTCACCTCGACAGCGTCCCCGTCCGGCGGCGCCCCGAACTCCTCCACCAGCGCCGCCGCGAGCTCCTCGACCGTCGCGGGCTCCACCGCGCGCTCGCGGATCAACGTCCCCAAGGGCGAGACCCGTTGCACCTGCCCGTCGACGAGCACCAGCGACTCCCCGTCCAGGTGCAACTCGTCGTGGGCCGGAACCGCCCGATAGGTGATCACGCTCTCCCCGCTCACCACGGCGATCCCCGCCCGCAGATCTCTTCGGCGAGGGGCGCGAGGTCGGCCGCTTCGGCATACTCCACGGCGCGGGCACCACCGGTGCGCTCGAGGACGTCGGCGAGCCAGCGCAGCGGCCCCTCGGTCTTCATGAAGGCCGAGGACTCGGGGGTCAGGGCCATCACCGCGTCCAAGGTGTCGAGTTCCTCGATCTGCGGCGGCCCCTCATGCTCGGTCTCCCGACGGAGCAGCACGATGCCCGCCAGCCAGGGCTCGACCACAGGCGCGCGCAGCCCCAACTCGCCCGGCGCCTGCTCGTCCTTGACGCCCACCCAGTCCGGGCGGCGGGTCGACAGGGGCTTGGGATAGGGGGTGATCGTGCCGTCCCGGCGGACCCCGAGCGTCTCGTCGGAGACATACGTGAGCGCGGGCCCGAGCGTGCGGCACAGCGTGGTCTTGCCGGTGTTCCCCGGCGCCACGAAGGCCGCGGTCGCGCCGGTCTCCGGGTGCGCCAGCGCCGCGGCGTGCAGCATCAGCAGCTCTCCCGAGCGCGCCCCGATCACCGCGAAGGTCACCGACTGGGTGAGCCGCTGCAGCAGCCGTCGCAGGTCGCTGTCGCGCACATCGGTCTCGCCGCGGTCCCAGGCGCTGCTCGACTCGACCTGGTCGTCCGACATCAGCGCAGCCTCGACGACGCGCACGTGATCGGGGTCATCGGGGTCCCGGCTCACCGCTCGATCAGGGTCGCGCAGGCACAGGTGCCAGCGCTCTCGCACCGCCTCCGCAAGCGTCCGGGCGTCCTCCTCCCCACCCCCGAGCCGCAGGTCGACGTCGGTCCCCAGGACATGCAGCGGCACCACGGCCACGGGGCCCTGGTCACCTTGCGCATCGGTGGTCGTCACGGGTCAAACCTACTGTGGCAGGCTGTCGCCCATGTCGACCGCAGCCATCGCGCGCCCGGGGGTCCTCGTCGACCGCCTCGTGCCCCGCGCCTCCACGCTCACCAATGTCCTTCTCGTCGCCATCGGCGCCGCCGTCGTGGGCGTGCTGGCCCAGGCCGAGTGGCGGATCGGCCCGGTCCCGATCACCGGCCAGACCCTCGGCGTGATGCTGGTCGGTGGCGCTCTCGGCATGCGCCGCGGGGCCGCCGCGCTGACCACGTACATGATCGCCGGGCTCGCCGGTGCGCCGGTCTTCGCCGGCGGCGCGGGCGGTCCGGCCTATGTGATGGCCCCGACGTTCGGCTATGTGATCGGCTTCATCGGCGCCGCCGCGATCGCGGGTTGGGCGGCCGAGCGCGCCTGGGACCGCAACGTGCTGCTGGCCATGGGCGGCTTCCTGCTCGCCACCGCAGCCCCGTTCGTGGTCGGTATGCCGTATCTCGCCATCGTCCTCGGCCTCACCGACCTGTCCACCGTGGCGGCCTTCGGGCTGACGCCGTTCATCGTGCCGGGCCTGATCAAGGCCGGCCTGGCCGCGGCCCTGTTCCCGCTGGCCTGGAAGCTGGTCCGCCGCTTCGAGCGCTGAGGCTGGGCGATCGCGTCTCGCGCGGCCTCGACCACGTCTCGCGCGGGTACGCGGACGTGCGCATCGCTTCCCGCGTGACACCCCACCTGCGCGATCACCCGAGGTCTGAAGCGATGCGCACGTCGCGCTGAACACCTCAGCCGTCCTCGGCCTCCTCCAGCGCCGCCCGTGCCGCATCGCGCGCCTCGCGGGCGGCCCCGAGGTCCTCATCGGCGGCGGCCAGCACGGCCGCCGCCGATTCCTGTCCCGCCTCCGCGTCGCCGAGCTGCTGCTGGGCGGCAGCCAGGAGCCGCTCGGCCTGCGCCACCTGCGCCCGGGCCACCTCGATCGCGCGCTCCGCCGCCGTCACCGCATCCGCCGCCTGCTTCCGCGCCGCCCGGTATGCCGCAACCCCCTTCTCCGCCTCGTCCAGCTCTCGTTCGAGCAGGTCGAGATCGGGACCAGGCTCAGGGTCGTCACGCTCGTCGTGCTGATCGTCCTCCAGTTCGTCGCGCTCGTCCGGGTCGTCCTCCAGCTCGTCGATCCCCTCGCCCCCACCCTCGATTCGGGTCAGCACCACCCCTGTGCTCGTCCGCGCCACGGCATCGGCCACGTCCACCTCCCCGAAGCCGCTGTAGCTCAGCGCCCTCGTCAGGCTCCCGCTGAGCACCACCTCGGTCGCGGCCCCATCAGCCAGCGCGGCGATCGCCGTGTCCCGCACCTCCGAGGCCACCGCGCCGCTCAGCGCACCGCGGGCGCCCTCGTCTCCCCCGCCCGGACCATGCTCACCCGCAGCAGCGACCCAGTCAGCCAGCACCGCATCGCGCTCGCCCCGCAAGGCAGCCAGCCCCGCCGCATCCATCGCCGACTGCGCGTGCCGCAGCCGCTCCCCCACCTCGCGCAGACGTTCCACCACCGGATCCCCAGCCCGCACCAGCGCGTTCACCGTCGCCGCCGCCACGCTCGGGCGCCGCAACGCTCCGACCTCCTTGGCGATCTCCCGCAGCCCCGCGCCCCGCAGCTGGGTGACCCACGCCTTGCGGGAGGCGATGAACTCGGCCGGCTCCACGGCATACAGGGCATCGACGGCCGCCCGCAGCGCGGAGTCGGCGTCCAGATCCTCGGGCAGATCGACCATCGTGCGAGCAGCGTAGACCGCAGGTGGCATCGGCGCCGACGATGCGCATACGCTAGGAAGGCATCGACGCCGGCCGCCCAGGGTGACCGGCGTCAGCCATTTCGGCACCCAGCACGCTCGACCCAGATTCTGACCCAGATCCCGACCCCAGGACGCCACCATGAAGATCGCCCTGCTGACCGCCGGCGGAGACTGCCCCGGCCTCAACGCCGTCATCCGCGGCGTCGTGCTCAAGGGTGACCGCATCTACGACCACGAGTTCGTGGGGATCCGCGATGGTTTCCGCGGGCTGGTCGACGACGCGATCGTTCCCCTTCCCCGTCAGAAGGTCCGCGGCCTGTCCAAGGTCGGCGGCACCATCCTGGGCACCTCCCGGGTGAGCCCCTTCCGCAACGGCCACGGCACCGCGCGGGTCAAGGAGGTCATGGAGAAGCACGAGATCGACGCGCTCGTCGCCATCGGTGGCGAGGGTACGTTGACCGTGGCCCGGATGTTCCACGACGACGGCATCAAGGTCGTCGGCGTGCCCAAGACGATCGACAACGACCTGTCCGCGACCGACCGCACCTTCGGCTTCGACACCGCCGTCTCGATCGCGACCGAGTCCATCGACCGGCTGCGGACCACCGGCGAGGCGCACCACCGCTGCATGGTGGTCGAGGTGATGGGTCGGCACGTCGGCTGGATCGCCCTGCACGCCGGGATCGCCTCGGGCGCGCACGCGATCCTGATCCCCGAGGTCCCCGTGAGCCGCGAGCAGGTCTGCACCTGGGTGCAGCAGGCGATGGACCGCGGCCGCGCGCCGACGGTCGTGGTCGCCGAGGGGTTCACCTTCGAGGGCGATGACCAGGTCGAGAGCGGCCAGACCGATGGTTTCGGTCGGCCGGTCCTGGGCGGGATCGGTGATCAGGTGACCTCGATGATCGAGGAGCAGACCGGGATCGAGACCCGCAACACCACGCTCGGTCACCTCCAGCGCGGCGGCGTGCCCAGTTCCTACGACCGGGTGCTGGCCACCCGCTTCGGCACCGCCGCGGTCGACGCGGTCAGCAACCAGCTCTGGGGCACAATGGTCGCCCTCCAGGGGATCGACATCGTCAACGTCAACCTGCGCGATGCGACCAGCGAGCTCAAGTCCGTGCCCCGCGACCAGTGGGACGAGGCCGCCATCCTCTTCGGCTGAGGCGCTCGCCCGAACTCCTGCCCCTGAGGCCCGGTGTCGGTGGTCCCTCCTAGGATTCCCGGTATGTCGTTCCGCACCGACGCCGCTGCCCTCACCGACGACCTGGTCGTGCTCCGGCGCGAGTTGCACCAGATCCCGGAGGTGGGCCTGGACAACCCGCAGACGCAGGCCGCCGTGCTGCGCGCCCTGGAGGGGCTGCCGCTGGAGATCCACACGGGGACGGGCACGAGTTCGGTGGTCGCGGTGCTGCGGGGTGGCCGGCGCTCCGCGGGCAGCGAGATGGGGGACAGCGAGATGGGGGACAGCGACGACCCGCCTGTTCCCACCGTCCTGCTGCGTGGTGACACCGACGGGCTGCCCGTGACCGAGCGCACCGGCCTGCCCTACGCCGCGACCACCGGGACGATGCATGCCTGCGGGCACGATCTGCATACGGCGGGATTGGTGGGCGCGGCCCGCCTGCTCAGCGCGCGGCGCGAGGAGCTGGCCGGGGATGTCGTCTTCATGTTCCAGCCGGGCGAGGAGGGCTACGGCGGCGCCAAGGTGATGCTGGACGAGGGGCTGCTCGAGGTGAGCGGCAACCGGCCGATCGCGGCCTACGCGATCCATGTCTGCCCTGGACCGCGCGGTGTCTTCTGGCAGCGGACCGGCCCGATCCTGGCCGGCTCCAACACCCTGGAGATCACCGTCACCGGCCGCGGCGGTCACGGCTCCCAGCCGCACACCGCGGCCGACCCCGTGGCCGCGCTCATCGCGATCGCGTCCGACCTGCAGACGATGGTGACGCGCCGGTTCAGCGTCTTCGACCCGGTCGTGCTGACCGTCACCCGGCTGCGCGGCGGGGACGCGACCAATGTGATCCCGGATGACGCCTGGTTGGCGGCCACGGTGCGGACGCTGTCGGCGGAGCACACCGAGCTGATGCGGACCGAGGTGACCAGGCTCGCCACCCACATCGCCGAGGCGCACGGGTGCACCGCTGAGGTCGACTACCAGATTCAGTACCCCGTGACCGTCAACGATGCCGACGAGTCCGCCTGGGTGCTGGGGGCCCTGCGCGAGGAGTTCGGGCAGGACCGGGTCGAGGTGCGGGAGGACCCGATCATGGGCTCGGAGGACTTCTCCTTCGTGCTCGATGAGATCCCCGGGACCTTCTTCTTCCTGCAGTGCAGCCCGGATGAGGTGGACCTGGAGACCGCGGCCTGGAACCACTCGCCCGAGGTCCTCTTCGACGACTCCGTGCTCGGCGACCAGGCGGCGGCCCTGGCGACCCTGGCGCGGCAGCGGCTCGAGCAGGAGCGCGCGTGAGCGGCACTGCCTCGGAGGGGAGGCCCCTCGACGTGCCCACCGCGGCGGACGTCGATGACGCGGCGGAGCGGATCGCGGGCCGGGTCTCGCGCACTCCCCTGCAGGCCTGCACGCGGCTGTCCGAGGCCACCGGCGCCAGCGTCTGGCTCAAGCGGGAGGACCTGCAGCCGGTCCGCTCCTACAAGGGCCGGGGTGCGGCCAACCTGATCGCCCAGCTCGATGCCGAGCAGGTCTGGGCCGGGGTGGTCTGCGCCTCCGCCGGAAACCACGCCCAGGGTGTCGCGCACGCCTGCGCCACGCTCGGCGTCAACGCCCGGATCTACCTGCCAGCCACCACGCCCCGGCAGAAGCGCGAACGGGTCGCCACCCTGGGGGGCGACTGGGTCGAGGTGATCGTCGGCGGCCAGACCTATGACGAGGCCGCCGCCGCCGCGCGGGCAGACGCCGAACGCACCGGCGCGACGCTCGTCCCTGCCTTCGACCACCCGCACACGATCGCCGGGCAGGGCACGATCGCCCAGGAGATCGTCGAGGACCTGGTCGAGCTCGGACACGAGGTCGACGTGATCCTGGTGCCGGTCGGTGGGGGTGGCCTGCTCGCCGGCTGCCTCACCTATCTGGGTGAACGGCACCCCGGAGTCCGCGTCGTCGGCGTCGAGCCTGCTGGGGCCGCGTGCATGATCGCCGCCACCCACGCTGGCGAGCCGGTCACGCTGCCCGAGATCGACCGCTTCGTCGACGGCGCCGCCGTGCAGCGCGCGGGTGACTGGACCTATCAGGTGGTGGCACGGCATACACCCGGGCTGGTGGCCGTGCCCGAAGGGCGCCTCTGCACCGAGATGATCGCGCTCTACCAGAATGAAGGGATCGTCGCCGAGCCCGCGGGCGCGCTGGCGGCCTCCGCGCTGGACCGGGTCGGGATCGAGCCCGGACAGACCGTCGTCGTCGTGGTCTCCGGTGGCAACAACGACCTGCTGCGCTATGCCGAGGTGGTCGAGCGCTCGCTGATCCACGAAGGTCTCAAGCACTATTTCCTGGTCGACTTCCCGCAGGAGCCGGGGATGCTGCGCCGGTTCCTGCACGAGGTGCTGGGCCCGGATGACGACATCTCGCTGTTCGAGTACGTCAAGCGCAACAACCGCGAGACCGGCCCTGCCCTTGTCGGCATCGAGCTCGGCTCGAAGGACGACCTGCCCGGGCTGCTCGAGCGGATGGCCGCCTCCAGCATGGACGTCGAGCCGATCGCTCCCGACAGCCCGCTCTTCCGGTTCATCCTGTAGTCCTGGCCGCCACAGCGATCACCTCACGTGTCCGGTGGACATGCCGGCGTCGGCAGGGCATCGCTGGCGTCCCGTGGAAATCGTCACGTGGGAATTGCGCACGTACTCAACTCTTACGGGACGACTCTCACGGGACGGTTCTGCTCGCCCTGAATCCCCTCTCCGCCTGCCCTCAGCCGCGGGTGCGCCCCAGAATCCAGTAGGCGCAGAAGTAGACCGCCGTCTTCGCCAACCCCCGCTCACTGACCAGGTGGCGGCGTACCGACGCGGCCAGCTCCTGCTCGCCGCACACCCAGCCGTAGTCGGGAGCGGGCAGCGCGGCCGCTGAGATCGCCTCGAGCAGGGCCTCGCCGGGACGTCGGTCGCCCCGCTCCACGAGAGTCACGCTGCCGCGCGCAGGGGTCGGGAGCTCGGGCACCACACCGGCCGCGCCCACCTCCAGGAACACATGCGGCTCAACGTCCTCACCGCCCACGGACTCCAGGATCCCCGCGATGGCCGGGTATGCCGTTTCATCCCCCGCGATCACCTGCACCCTGGCCTCGGTCGGAGGGTGGTAGCACGCGGTCCCCGTCTGCACCGCGACCTCGGTACCCACCTGGGCGCCCGCCTCGACCGAGCGGACCCAGCTCGCGCCCGGCCCCTCGTCGATCTCTCCCTCGGGGTGCAGCACGACATCGATCACGAGCTCGTGGGTGGTGTCATCCCAGGAGCGGACGGTGTACCACCGCACATCCGGACGGATCTCCTCGGGCAGGGCAGCGATGACCGGCCGGGGGTTCGG
Source organism: Ornithinimicrobium pulveris (assembly GCF_050261105.1). Lineage (GTDB taxonomy): Bacteria > Actinomycetota > Actinomycetes > Actinomycetales > Dermatophilaceae > Ornithinicoccus. The sequence goes on from NZ_CP189837.1 coordinate 3,129,548, forward strand.
CCCGGTGACGTGCGAGAGATCGGGCAGGTCGATGCCCGGGCGAGGCATGACCAGGCCGACGAACTCGTCCGGTCCGAGCACGGCATACCCGGACAGGGACGGGACGTGCAGGGTGAGTCGCCGCAGCCAGGGCGCGACCTGCTCGGTCGCGGCGACGTGGCCGGGGACGCAGCGGTGCTCGGTCCGCTCCAGCGGCATCGCCATCGAGCGCGCGTAGGACAGCTGGGTTGCCTTCGCGGCCGCCTGCGAGTTGACGGCCGAGCTGACGATCCGCGACGCGGTGGCCGAGACGGCGCGCCGCAGGCGGGCCGGGGTTTCGGCACTCAGGGTGGGCAGGGGAGCGTTCATGCGTGGGCCTCCAGTTCGGGCGCGAGCCGCGGGGTGGCGGCGCCGCCGAGGACGTGCCCGACCGGGCGGTGCCGGCCGAGCGGGATGACAGACAGGTCGCCGGTGGCTTCCTGCCACAGCACACGGCAGGTGATGCCGAAGACATCGCAGACGGTCTCGGCGGTGACGACCTCGCGCGGACCACCCTGGGCGACCACCCGGCCGCCGCGCATCGCGACCAGGTGGTCGGCGTAGCGGGCGGCCATCGCCAGGTCGTGCAGGACCATGACCACGGTGGTGCCGCGCCCGACGGACAGATCGCGGACGAGGTCGAGCACCTCCACCTGGTGGGCGATGTCGAGGAAGCTGGTGGGCTCATCGAGCAGGAGCAGGTCGGTGCGCTGGGCAAGGACCATGGCGATCCACACGCGCTGGCGCTGACCGCCGGAGAGCTCGGCGACCTCACGGCTGACGAGGTGGCCGGTGCCGGTGAGCTCGAGGGCTTCGGCAACAACGCCGTCATCCTCCCGCGTCCACTGGCGCAGCAAGCCGTGATGCGGGTGGCGACCACGGGACACCAGCTCGCCCACGGTGATGCCTTCGGGCACGACCGGGTGCTGGGGCAGCAGGGCCATCGACCGGGCGACCTGCTTGGTCGGCATCCGGTGCAGGTCCTGGCCGTCGAGGAGCACGCGGCCGGACGTGGGGCGCAGGAGCCGGGACAGGCCTCGGTGCAAGGTGGACTTGCCGCAGCCGTTGGGCCCGACGATCGCGGTCACCTTGCCCTCGGGCACGACCAGGTCGAGGTCGTGCACGATCGGCGCGGTCGCGGCGGTCTTGCCGTAGCCGAGGTTGAGTCGTTCGGCGGTCAGGACGGTCATGAGGAGGCCCTTTCGCGGGTGAGGAGCCAGAGCAGGAAGGGGGCGCCGACCAGGCCGGTGATCACGCCGACGGGCAGGTTCACGCCCGGTATGGCGTAGGCGCCCAGGTGGTCGGCGGTCACCACGACGACCGCGCCAACGAGGGCTGCCGCGCCGATGGCGGCGCGGCCGCCGAGCAGGCGGCGGGCAATGGGCCCGGAGAGGAAGGCGACGAAGGCGATCGGGCCGGCGACGGAGGTGGTGGCGGCGACCAGGAGCACGACCAGGCTGAGGGCGCGGCCCCGCACGGCGCGGGGCGGGGCGCCGACCCCGGCGGCCAGGTCGTCGCCGAGCTCGACGAGATGCAGCTCGCGGGCGGTGGCCAGTAAGAGAGGGAGGGCGACGGCGACGACGAGCGCGAGGAGTGCGATCTGGGTCCAGGTCACGCCGGTGAGGCTGCCGGTCAGCCAGACCATCGCCTCGTGCGCGCGGTAGACGTCGGCGCGCAGCAGCACCCAGTGCACGACCGAGGTGAGCATCGCCGACAGCGCGATCCCGACGAGGATCATCCGGGTGGGGGCGGCACCGGGACGGCTGCCGGACAGGGTCAGCAACGCGATCGCCACCAGCGCAGCACCGGCGAGAGCGGCGAGCGCGATGGCGGGACCATCGGCGCGCAGCACGACCAGGGAGAAGACCGCCGCAGCGCTGGCGCCCATCGTGAGGCCGAGGACGTCCGGGCTGGCCAGCGGATTGCGCGCCATCAGCTGGAAGGTCGCACCGGAGGCCCCCAGTGCCAGTCCGGCGAGGGTCCCCGCCACTGCGCGGGGCAGCTTGGACTCCATCAGCACGAAGCGCGCGCTGCCCGGGACAGCGTCGTGACCGAGCAGGATCCGCCAGAAGTCAGGGATGGTGATCGTGTAGTCGCCGAGCAGGGTGCGGATCGTGAAGGCGAGGGCGAGGGCGGCCAGGAGACCACCGATGACGAGCAGCCCGCGTCGCCCGGCCCGCTGACGAGCCACGCGGACCGCGGCGCCATCGAGGGAGACCGGGGAGCCGTCTGGGGTGGCGGCGGTGTGCGGGAGCAGCGACGCGCCCTTCCTGATCGAGTCCGTGGCGGGGGCGCTCATCGGACCGCCACCCTGCGGACCAGCCAGATCAGCGCGGGAGCACCGAGGACCGCAGTCATGATCCCGACCTGGATCTCCGAGGGCGGCATGACGACGCGGCCCAGAGTGTCGGTGAGCAGCACGAGCACCGGTCCGAGCAGGGCGCTGCCCAGCAGGATGCGGCGATAGTCGGGCCCGGTGACCAGGCGTACGAGGTGCGGGACGACGAGACCGACGAAGCCCACCGGACCAGCGAGGGCCACCGCGGACGCCGCCAGCCCGACCGCACCGACAGCGACGACGCCGCGGGCTAGGTGCACACGTTGCCCGAGGGCGCGCTCGAGGTCGTCGCCGAGCGCCGTGGCGTTGAGCACCGGTCCGGCGAAGGCGACGATGAGCACCGAGATCACCAGGAGGGGGAGCACGTCGAGGACGACGCCCGCCGGACGGCCAGCCACGCTGCCGACCTGCCAGAACCGGAAGGTGTCCAGCGCGCCCCGGTCGCTGACGAGCACGCCGGCCACCACGCTGATCGCCCCAGCCGAGAGGGCTGCCCCGGCGAGGGCCATGGTCAGAGGGGCGGGGCCACCGGGGGCGGCGGCGGACACGGCATACACGAGGGCGGCGGCGAGCACCCCACCCAGCAGCGCGAGCCAGACGTAGACGCCCGGCCCGGTGATCCCGAGCCAGGTGATGCCGAGGACCACGACGAGCGCTGCGCCCGCGTTGACGCCGAGGATGCCGGGGTCGGCGAGCGGGTTGCGGGTCAGGCCCTGCATCGCGGCGCCGGACAGCCCGACCGCCAGGCCGACCACCGCGCCGATGAGGGTGCGGTCGACCCGGGCGGCGACCACGGCTGCCGCCGGGTCGGTGGTGACCCCGGCGAGCGCGCCGCGGACGCCGTCGATGAGTTCAGCCGGGCCGAGCGTGCGTGAGCCCACGGCCACCGAGATGGCGGCCGCGAGCAGGACCGCGCCGAGCGCGATCGCCAACGGCCACCAGGTCCGGCGTCGGCTGACCAGCACCGGCCCAACTGCTGCCGGGTCGGCGGGACGCTCCCGCTCCACCGGCCGTGCGGGGCCGGTGGTGCGGGTGGTCGAGGTGCTGGTCATAGGAAGGGGCCGGTTCGGTCGTCAGCGGTGGTGGTGGTCGGCGAGGCGGGCGCCGGGCGCTCAGCGACCGGCTTCCTGCGCGGTCTTGGCTGCCTCCGCGACGTCCGGGATGAAGGTCTCCAGCGCGACGGGGATGGACAGCGGGGTCGGCGAGGACATGCCGAGCGCTGCCTGCTGGTCGGAGGAGGCGACGTAGGCGCCGGACTGCAGCGCGGAGATCTGCGAGAGCAAGGGGTCGGCCAGGACCTGCTCGGCCCCGAAGTCGCCCTCGGTGTAGAAGATGAAGACGTCGGCGTCGATGGTGTCGGCCTGCTCGGCCGAGACGTTGGCCGAGAACGCACCGTCGGTGCTCAGCTCCTCAACGAGAGGGCTGTTGACCATGCCGAGCTCGGTGAGGAACTGCGGGCGCAGGTCGGTCACCGTGTAGAGCCCCACCGTGGAGGTGTCGGTGGGGGTGAACCACCCCCACGCGAAGCTCGTGCCCTCCAGCTCGGGGTGGGCTTCCTTGGTCGCCTCGAAGGCGGCCTCGGTGTCGGCGATCGCCTCGCTGGCCTGGTCGGGGCGGCCGATGGCCTCGCCGACCAGCTCGACCGAGTCGCGCCACGGTGTGCTCCACGGCTGCTCGGGATAGGCGACGGTCGGGGCGATCGCGGAGAGCTTGTCGTAGTCCTCCTGAGAGATGCCCGAGTTGGTGCCGATGATCAGGTCAGGCTCCATCGCCGCGATCTCATCGACCGGTATGCCGTCGGACTCGTCGTAGCGGGTGATGTCGGCCGGATCCTGGCCCAGCTCGCGCACGGCCTCGTCGAACCAGTCGGTGGAGCCCTCTGCGTTGCCGCCCCAGGTGATCTTGACGGCGCCGACGGGGACCTCCCCGAGGGCGGCCATGATCTCGTGATCGGTCCAGCCGACCGTGACCACGCGCTGCGGATCGGACTCGATGGTGGTCTCGCCGAAGGCGTGGTCGACGGTGACCGGGAACTCTCCGGTGTCTTCGCTGCCCGCAGCCCCGCCCGCGGTCGAGCCCGCTCCGTCGCTGGTCGAGCCCGCGTTGTCGCCGGTCGAGCCCGCGTCGGCACCGCTCGGGCCGGTCGAGCAGGCACCCAGCGCCAGCGCACCGATGAGCGGCAGTGCGAGCAGGGTGGAGGTGGAGCGGATGCCGGTCGAGCCGGTCGAACGCAGGATCACGCAGATCTCCTTGCGAAGAGCTCGGGCGCCCTCGGGCGTCCGGTGACCGGCCAGCCCGGTCGCTCGGAAAGGTTAGGCACACCTAACCCCAAATGCAAACGGCCACCTTCGGTTATCTACCGGACGCGCGGCATGTCACCGAAAACACCCACCGAACGCGCGCCGTGCATCACCACAGGCCCACCGAACGCGCGGCATGGTGCGCCACGTCCCCACCGAACGCGCGGGAGGGACCACCCACGAGAGATCGCGTCCCCGGTCGCGTCAACCCGCATCCCCGGTCTCGGGGGGGTGGGGGGTCAGGTGGCGATCTTTTCGACGGCTTCCTCACGGTGCTTGCCGACCTGTCTGCCGTCGACCTTGCGCGGCCACCAGAACGTCTCCCCGAGCACCCGCACGATCGCCGGGGTCAGCACGGTGCGCACGATCAGGGTGTCGAGCAGCACACCGATGCAGATCACCACGCCGATCTGGGCCAGCACCACCAGGGGCAGCACCCCGAGAACGGCGAACACCGCTGCGAGCAACACACCCGCGCTGGTGATCACCCCGCCGGTCGCGCCGAGCGCGCGCAGCACGCCGTCCCGGGTGCCGTGCTCTCCGGCCTCCTCCAGCGTCCGCGTGATCAGGAAGATGTTGTAGTCCACACCCAAGGCGACGAGGAAGAGGAAGGAGAGCAACGGCATACTGGAATCGATGGCGGCGAAGCCGAAGACCCCGGTGAACAGCCACCATGAGATGCCTAGTGCCGCACAGGATGTCGCGACCGTGGTGACCACCAGGACCAGCGGCGCCACCACCGAGCGCAGCAGCAGCACCAGAGTCCCGAAGATCAGCGCCAGGACGAGCGGCATGATGACCCAGCGGTCGCGCACGCTGCCCTCATCCTCATCCACCGCCGAGGCATCGCCACCGGTGACATAGGTGTCGGAGCCGGACACCGCCGCCCTCACCTCCCGGACCGCGTCCTGCGACGCCTCACTGCCCGGCTCGGCATCGAGCACCACCTGGACCTGACCGATCCCCGCGTGCGGCGCCACCGGCGTGGCCTGGTCGACGCCGTCGATCTCGGCGATCGTCTCCGCCAGCTCCCCGAGCACGGCCTCGTCGTCGGTCCGGGTGACGACCACCAGCGGGTCGCTCGCGCCGGCCGGGAACGACTCCCCGAGCCGCTGCGCCGCGGTGATCGCCTCCGGGGTGTCGAGGAACTGGTCCTCGGGGGCGAGGCCGGTGCGGTACTGGGACAGCCCGACCGACATCGCCGCCAGCAGCACGGTGACACCGGCGATCCAGGCCCAGGGGCGGGCGGCGACGAGGTCACCGATCCGCCGCCAGATCGAGCGGGAGTCGGCCAACCCCTGCTCACCCTGGCGCGGAACCTTCGGCCAGAAGATCCAGCGGCCAAAGAGCACCAGCACCGCCGGGAGCACGATCAGACCCATCGTCATCGCGACCAGGATCCCGACCGCGCAGGCCAGACCCAGCCCGCGCGTGGTCGGGAAGACCGACAGCAGCAGGCAGAGCACGCCGACGATCACCGTGCTCGCGCTGGCGACGATCGCCTCCGCCGCGCGCCGCAGCGCGATCCCCATCGCCTCGTGCCGCGACTCCCGACGGCGCAGCTCATCGCGATAACGGCTGATCAGCAGGAGCGCGTAGTTGGTCGCCGCACCGAAGACCAGCACCGAGAGGATCCCGAACGTCGACTCGTCCCAGGCGACGCCAAACGTCTTGAGCACGTGGGTCGCGATGGTGGCGGCGACCTGGTCGCCGAGGCCCACGACCGCGAGCGGGATGACCCACAGTATCGGGCTTCGGTAGGTGATGATCAGCAGCACCGCCACCACCGAGGCCGTCACTGCGAGCAAGGTGATGTCGGCGCCGTCGAAGACCGAGGCGAGGTCGGCCGAGATCGCGGCCGGGCCGGTGACCTGCACGGTCACGTCGTCCGGGACCGCGTCGCGCAGCCCGGTGCGCAGCTCGGCGACCGCGTCCCGCGCGTCGCTGGCGGTGGGGGCGTCCAGGACGAGGACGCTGAAGGCCGCCGTCCCGTCATCCGCCGGGATGATGGGGTATGCCGTGTCCCCCACCCCAGGCGGGGGGCCGCTCTGCCCTCCCTCGTCGTTGCCGTTCTCGACGCCCGGGGGTGGGCCCTGACCCTCGCCGCCCTGCCCCTCCGGCGGCTCGGCCCCGTCGGGAGCCACCTCCTCGAGCACGGCGGCTAGATCGGGCAGCCGATCGGCGATCTGATCGTCCTCGACGGTGAAGAGCACGATCGCGCTCTGCGTCCCCTCGTCCGGCAACTCATCGAGCAGCGCCTGCCCTTCGGTGCCGTCGAAGCCCGCAGGCAGGCTGTCGAGCGGGCTGGGGGATCGTTCCGCCTGCCCGATGCCACCCACGATGAGCCCACCGAGAAGCAGGCCGAGGAGTGCGACGATCCAGGACCGGCGCCCGGTGATGAACTCGACGATGCGGGACACAGGTACCCCTTCGGAGTAGGGTGAGAGCCAAGATCACTCAATAAGTACCTTAGCAAGTGAGAAAGTTCGTGACGGAATCTAGCACGGGAACTAGCGGCCCGCACTCGGCCTGGACCGACCGGTGGGAGCCCAGCGAGACCCTCCTGGCGCTGCGCAAACTGCTCGACAGCGGCCGCCGGGTCACGCCCGCCATCGCCCGTCGCGCTGGTCTGACGCACACGGAACTGGCCCTGCTCGAGCACGTCACCGAGGAGCCCGTTGGGCCGAGCGAGTTGGCCCACCGGCTAGGGGTCACCACCGCCGCCGCCAGCGGCATCGTGGACCGCTTGGAGAGCCGCGGCCACGTGCAGCGCCAGCCCCACCCCACCGACCGCCGCCGCACCGCGGTGGTGCCGACGCCGAGTGGTCGCGAGGAGCTCATGGGGCATCTCATGCCGATGTTCGTGGAGTTGGCCCAACTCGACGCCGACCTCACCGAGGACGAGCGCGCCGTCGTGCTCCGCTTCCTCCAGGCTGCCGACCGCGCAGTCTCTCGCCTGCTGTAGTGGACCTACACTGGAGGAATGACCTCCCCGTCCGACGCCCTGCGCGCGGTCGCCGTCACGGTCTCGGACCGCAGCTCGGACGGCCGCCGCGAGGACGAGTCCGGCCGGATCCTGGTCGCCGCGCTCGAGGCCCTCGGGTATGCCGTGACCGGGCTGGTCGTGGTCCCTGACGGTGTCGAGTCGGTGGCCGGGGCTCTCCGCAACGCCGTCGAGGACGGTGCGCGCCTGGTCGTGACGACCGGTGGCACGGGGATGGGTCCGCGCGACCTCACCCCGGAGGGGACCCGCCAGGTGATCACCCGCGACAACCCAGGCTTGGCCGAACTGTTGCGTCGGGAGGGAAGCCGGCACACGCCATACGCGGCCGTCTCCCGGGGCCTGGTCGGCGTCGTCGACTGGCCGTCCGAGCGCGGTCACGGCGGCACGCTCGTGCTGAACCTGCCCGGACGCCCGTCGGCGGTGCAAGAGGGGATGGACGTGCTCGGCCCGCTGCTCGGGCACTTACTCGCCCAAGTGTCGGGAGGCGACCACTGATGACCGACCGCGCGAACCAGCCGACCGAGGACCGGACGACTGCACCTGAGCGCGAACACCTGGTGGACCGCTTCGGTCGGGTCCACCGCGATCTGCGCGTGTCGGTGACCGACAGGTGCTCGCTGCGGTGCACGTACTGCATGCCCGAGGCCGGGGTGCCCTGGTTGCCGCGGGCGACGATGCTGAGCACCGACGAACTCATCCGACTGGCCGGGGTGGCCGTCTCGCTCGGGATCGAGGAGATCCGGCTGACCGGTGGTGAGCCGCTGCTGCGCCGCGACCTGGTCGACGTCGTTGCCGGGATGGCTGCGCTGCCCGGTGCGCCGGAGATCTCGATGACCACCAACGGCGTGGGTCTGGACAAGAACGCGGCGGCGCTGCGGGAGGCCGGGCTGACTCGGGTCAACGTCAGCCTGGACACGCTGAAGCGGGAGACCTTCATCGAGCTGGCCAAGCGCGACCGGCTCAGCGATACCCTCGCCGGGATCGAGGCCGCGGCCCGGTCCGGGCTGGTGCCGGTGAAGATCAACACCGTGCTGATGCGCGGCGTGAACGATGTCGAGGCGCCTGATCTGTTGGCCTTCGCGCTTGAGCACGGCTATGAGTTGCGCTTCATCGAGCAGATGCCGCTGGATGCTCAGCACCAGTGGGACCGCTCGCAGATGATCACCGGCGAGGAGATCCTCGGATGGTTGCGGCCGCACTTCGACCTCACGCCCCAGCCGGACGAGGCGCGGGGATCGGCTCCGGCCGAGCTCTTCCTGGTCAACGGCGGCCCGGCGACGGTGGGCGTGATCGCCTCGGTGACCATGCCCTTCTGCGGGACGTGCGACCGGGTGCGGCTGACGGCCGACGGGCAGGTGCGGAACTGTCTGTTCGCCACCGGCGAGACCAACCTGCGCGATCCGATGCGCGAGGGGGCCAGCGATGAGGAATTGGCTCAGCTCTTCCGGGAGTCGATCGGGGCCAAGCTTCCCGGGCATGGGATCAACGAGCCGGGCTTCCTGCAGCCGCCGCGGCCGATGAGCGCCATCGGAGGCTGAGCTCAGGGCGAGTGGCGTGGGACGAGCCGCGGTCTGGTCAGCGTGGGACGAGCCGCGGTCTGGTGAGCGTGGGCCGAGCTGGCGCCAGTCCTCAGCCGCCGGCGAAGGGTGGCAGAACGTCGAGGACGGCGTCGGGCGCGATCGGGGTGGCGCGGTCGGAGACGTACTGCCCCTCGTGCAAGATCGAGCTGCGCTCCAGGACCCGCTCCAGCTGGGCGCCATGCTGGGCCACCAGGGTCTCCAAGAGGCTGCCCAGGTCTTCAGCCTGGACGTGCTCCTGCTGTGTGCCAGCGGCCTCGGCGGCCGCCGCGAAATATCTCACCGTCGCCATGGGTCCAGTCTCCCAGACGTGGGGCCTCCCCCAGACTCCGCTGTCCGCGACTCCGATGTTGAGGACTCCCAGGTCCGCGACGTCGAGGTCCGCGAGGTCCGCGACGTCAGGAGAAGGAGCGGCGGGCCTCCCGGGCGGCCTGGCGCACACCACCTCGCTCAGCGAGGAAGCCGCCGAGCAGACCGACGGCCGGCAGGTTGCGCATGGTGCGCGCGATCAACCCACCCTGTGGTCGCTCGTCGAGCAGGTCACCGATCGAGCGGAACTGTCGTGCGACCCGGCGGATCAGCAGTGCGCTGGAGCCGACCCGGTGCAGGATGCCGGGCGGGTCCTCGGGGTCGGGCTCCGCGGCGGTCTCGACGGTGAGGTCCTCGGGCTGACCGGGATCGCCCTGATGGAGGGCGGCGCGGACGTCCTCGAGCGGGATGTCGCGACCCAGCACGATCCGGGCTGCCGCAGCCACGCGGTCGGCCTCATCGGTCCCGCCGACCTCGTGCGCGACTGCGTTGACCACCAGCACCTGGCCCGCTGCGCCGAGGGTGTTGAGGATGGGCGCGGTCGCCATCCGGGCGATCCGACCACCGAAACTAGGCAGGGCTACCAGCGCGGCCACGGCTGTCCCGAATCGATCCACCCACCAGTCCACTCGGTGGTCCAGGTCCGCTGCGGACCAGTCGTCATGGCGCGGGTGCACCTTGCCGGTCACCTGACGCGCGCCGAAGCGAGCGACCGATGCCGCGGCCGAGCCCACCGTGGTCGCCGCCGAGCCCACCGCGCCGGCGGCCGACGTGACCGCGCCCAGCACGCCGCCGCGCCTGGTGGTGTCATCGCCGGTGGCTTGTTCTTGCGCTCCGCTCATCGCCCGTGGCCTCGTCGCCACTGGACTCTGGGCTGGGGCCCCCGGCCCCGGAGTCCGGAGATTTCTCCACCTCCTCCTCGATCTGCTCAGACGTGGGCTGGTCCTCACCCATGAGCAATCCGCGGGCACGGTCGAACTCACGGCTGGCGCGGGCGAGGATGGTGATGAGGTGCTGGTCGGAGATCTGACCCATGACCGTAACGCTATCTATCCGATGGCCACCTCGCCGGATCGACCGGCACGTTCAGTGGACTATTTCGGCGACACCGCGGACGTTCGGTGGGGGTTTTCGGCGACACATCGCGCGTCCGGTCGAAGGTGGTTGGTCAGGGGGTGCGGTGCTGCCAGTGGGCGAGGTCGGCGGGGGTGTCGACGTCGCCGAGGTCCTCGCCGTCGGTCGCGATCAGCAGCCATCTCAGATCGGCGACCAAGTGGCGCACCGCGATGTCGCGGGTGCGGGGCAGGCTGTGCAGCGCCCATCGCAGCCGGTCGCGGCGATAGATCCCCAGCAACCACTGGACCGCACCCTCCGGATGCAGGTGTGCGAGGGCATCGACCTGCCCGGGCACCAGGTCCACATGCTCCCGCAGCTGGGCCAGCGCAGCGGCAGCCCTGGGTTGATCCACGGCGACGACCGCCACCCACGGGGCTCGGGTCGCACCGGGCTCGAGGTCCAGGGCGTTCAGGCCAGCCTCGATCCCCGCGACCGGGCCGCCATCAGGCGGGTCTTCGACGGTGCTCAGGGTCCCCGCTGGCACCGGCTCGCTCGTGGCTCCGACGACGACCGCAGTTCCGCCCAAACCCGGCGCGGCATCCAGCACCCGCTCGAGAAGGGTCCGCCCGCCCACGACCAGGGCAGCCTTGTCCCGCCCACCAAGACGCACCCCTCGCCCCCCGGCCAGGACGATGAGATCGATCACGGGGCTCGCTCTTTAGTAGGACGGTAGGGAAGGATCGATGCGGTCGACCCACGCGAGCATACCGCCGGTCATCACCGCCACCTCGGGATGACCGATCTTGATCAGGTGGGTCGCCGCCCGCTGCGCCCGCGGGCCGGCCTTGCAGTAGACGACCACCGGACCCTCGGGCAGCACGCCGTGGATGTCCTCCCAGGTCAGCACCTCGCCAACGGGGATCGTCAGCGCCCCCGGCACTGTCCCGAGCGCGTGCTCGCCCGGCTCCCGGACATCGAGCAGCACGGGAACCGGACTGGCGCCATCCTCCCCCTCTCCCTCTGCCTCGCTGACCATCCGCGAGACCGCCTCTACCGACACCTCGGCCAGCGGCAGCACCTCACGCACGGGCTCCCGATCGATCGGCTTCACCACCGACCCGACTGGCCGCAGGGGGACCTCCCGGGTCCGCTGGGTGAGCGCGTCGACGAGCAGCACCCGCCCCACGAGCGGCTCCCCGAAGCCGCAGATGAGTTTGACCGCCTCGGCGGCCATGATCGAGCCGACCTGGCCGACCAGCGCGCCGAGCACCCCCGCCTCGGCGCACGAGGGCACGTCCTCGGGCCGGGGCGGGACCGGGAACAGGTCGCGCAGGCTCACCGCTCCCGCCGCCCCAGGCACGAAGGTGGACAGTTGCGCGTCGAAGCGCAGCACTGCCGCCCACACCACCGGCAGGCCGAGCGCGCTCGCGGCGTCCGAGACGGCATACCGGGTCGGGAAGTTGTCGGCGCCGTCCAGCACCAGGTCATGCCCGGCGAGCAGTTCCTGCGCGTTCTGCAACGTGACTCTGGTATGCCGTGTGGTCACCTCGACGTCCGGGTTCAGCCCGGCCACGTAAGCCGCCGCAGAGTCGACCTTGGGTCGCCCGAGCGAGTCCGTCCCGTGCATCACTTGACGCTGCAGATTGGTGGTATCCACCACGTCGTCGTCGATGATCGTGAGGTGCCCGACGCCCGCGGCAGCGAGATAGGCGACGATCGGGCTGCCCAACCCGCCGGCACCGACCACCGCGACGCGAGCGGCGAGCAGGCGACGTTGCGCCTCCATACCCATGCCGGGCACGAGCAGGTGTCGGGAGTAGCGGGAGATCTGCGCGCTGGTCAGCTCCGGACCCGGGGTGACGAGCGGAGCCAGGGGCAGGTGCGGTCGGGATGTCACCGGCCGGTCACCGCCCGGAGACGACGAGCACACAGGTGCTGTCTTCGTGGGCGAGCACCGCGTGGGTGGCGTCCGGGATCCGCACCACCTGGCCAGGCATCAGAACCCAGGTGCGGTCATCCGCGCTCAACGTCACGCGACCGGTCAGGCAGTGCAGCGAGGCTGGTCCGGGGGCATCGTGGTCCGGGAGTCCGCCACCCGCGGGGAGCCCGAGCAGGATGACCTGTTGACCTGGCTGACGGACGACGGCGCGCACGGCCCGCCCAGTCCCGTTCTCCCTGGCGCGGGCGAGCAGCTCGTCCCCGACCGCGACGAGGTCGACGACATCGTCGGCCGGTTCCTCCTGCAGGCCCAGATCGCCGGTCACGGGGTGGTGGGTCATGCTCAGCCGATCCTCTCCCAGCCGCGCTTCTGAGCCCGGGTGCCGGTCGCGACGCCCTGGCGGCTGTCCCGCGAACGGTAGACCACGTAGGGGCGCACGAAGTAGCCGAGGGGGGCGGAGAAGACGTGGACGAGTCGGGTGAAGGGCCACATCGCCAGCAGCACGAACGCCCAGAAGGCGTGGGCCCGGAAGCTCCACGGGATGCCGTCCATGAGAGCCCCGTCCGGCTGGAACCAGAAGATCTGCCGGAACCAGACCGAGACGTTCTCGCGGTAGTTGAAGTAGCCGTGCGCCTCGGTCTGGGCATCGCTGACCCAGAGTCCAGCGGTCTGCAGGGTGTTGAGGCAGCCGAGCACGATGACCAGCATCAGCACGGCATACATGACCTTGTCGTTGACCGTGGTCGCCGAGAAGACCGGACCGGTGGCGCGACGGCGATAGACCAGGATCGCCAGCCCGAGGATCGTCATGATCCCGAAGATGATCCCGCCGATCACCGCGAACTGGTGGTAGGTCTCCTCCGGCACCACCCGGTCGGTCCACGACTTGGGGATCACCAGACCCATAAAGTGGCCCACCGCGACACCCAGGATGCCGAAGTGGAAGAGCGGGCTGCCGATCCGCAGCAGCTTGTCCTCATAGAGCTGGCTGCTGCGCGTGGTCCACCCGAACTTGTCGTAGGTGTAGCGCCAGATGTGGCCGACGACGAAGATCGCCAGGCAGATGTAGGGGAAGATCACCCACAGGAAGGTGTTCATCGGGGGGCTCCTACGGGGATCGAGGGTCCGAGGTGCTGCGAGGTAGGCCGTGCGGCCGGGCGAGCGTGGTCGCCACACCCGCTGGGCGGGTAGGGCGTACTGCCCCTGGCCTGGTCGAGGCCGGGGTCCTGGGCGTATGGCGCGTTGAGGGCGTCATCGTCGAGGCCGACCAGCTCCTGCGGCGGGCCCTGGGCGATCAGTGTCAGCAGGGCCTGCTCGTCGTCGCCCTCGAGCTGGGGCAGGGTGGCCCGCAGAGCGTTGACCACCGCCAGCCAGGGCGAGTCGCGACGCTCCAGGGCCCGGTGGAGAAGCTCGATCCCGACTCGATGGTCGTTGAGCAACTTCCACGCCGCGTCAGGCGCGACGGTGGCGCCGAACTCGAGCACGACCGGAAGGAAGTCCGGCAGCTCGCGGTCGCCGGGCTCAGCCAGTCCGTCCCCGACCACGGCCAGCTCACCGGGGCCGAGCTCGACGCCGTGCTCACGGTAGAGCTGCTTGAACCGCACCAGCGCCACCCCGCGGTTGCGGGTGTCGCCATGCAGGAAGTAGGTCAGGTGCAGCGAGCACTTCCGGGTGACGTCGAAGGTGTCGACGTAGTCCACCTGGAGCTCGGCCAGACCCATCTCCTCGGCGTGGCCCAGGAAGCGGAGGAAGGGATCGGCGAGCGAGGACGGCAGCCCAGCGGCCGCCTCCCGCAGCACCGGCAGCCGCTCGAACAACGCCTCTTCCGGATAGTCCAGCAGCAGCGAGCACAACTGCCAGGCATCGGCCTGATGGGTGGGGTCGAGGCGAGCCGTGGTGCGTCGGTGGCGTCTCCAGGGCAGCATCAGTCCTCCTTGCTGGGGAACAACCCTTCGGGCATTCCCTTGCCATCCCAGTTCAGCAGGTTGACCCGGCCCCGCTTCGAACCGCCGCCGACCAGGCTGTCCTGGGTCTGCCGCTGCTGGAGCATCTTGAAGTTCTCCACCGCGACCGGCGTCATCGCTCCACGGCCAGAGCCTTCGCCGAAGGGACCTGACGTCTCCATCAGCTCGTCGTCGTAGGTGCTGACCGGGCAGTCGGTCGCGATCTCCTCCAGGGCGTGCGCTTGCTCGCCGTGGGCGGTGGGGATGACGTAGCGGTCCTCGTACTTGGCGATGGCCAGGAGACGGAACATCTCGTAGAGATCCTCCTCAGACATCCCGACCGCCTCCGCGATGTGCCCCTGCGGGTCCCGGCCCAGGTTGATGTCGCGCATGTAGGACCGCATCGCCGCGAGCTTCCTCAGGACGTCGTTCACCGGCCGCACGTCACCCGCGGTGAACAGGTTCGCGAGGTACTCCACCGGGATCCGCAGTGCGTCGATGGCGGCGAACAGGTTGTCCTTGTCCTCGGCGTCGTAACCGGTGTCCTTGATGACGTCGACGACGGGCGACAGCGGGGGGATGTACCAGACCATCGGCATCGTGCGGTACTCCGGATGCAGCGGGAGCGCCACCCGGTAGTCCTGGATCAGCTTGAGCACCGGGCTCTTCTTGGCTGCCTCGATCCAGTCTCCAGGGATGCCCGCCTTCTCCGCCTCGCGGGCGACCGCGGGGTCACGGGGGTCCAGGAAGACCGAGCGCTGCGCGGCATACAGGTCGTGCTCGTCCTGGACGGAGGCCGCCTCCAGCACCTTGTCCGCGTCGTAGAGCATGAGCCCGATGTAACGCAGCCGCCCCACGCAGGTCTCGGCACAGACGGTGGGCAGCCCGACCTCCACCCGCGGGTAGCAGAAGGTGCACTTCTCCGCCTTGCCGGTCTTGTGGTTGAAGTAGACCTTCTTGTAGGGGCAGCCGGTCACGCACATCCGCCAGCCGCGGCACTGGTCCTGGTCCACCAGCACGATCCCGTCCTCCTCGCGCTTGTAGATCGCGCCGGAGGGGCAGGAGGCCGCGCAGCTGGGGTTGAGACAGTGCTCGCAGATGCGTGGCAGGTAGAACATGAAGGTCTCTTCGAACTCGAACTTGACCTTGTCCTCGATGCCCTTGAGCATCGGGTCCTTCACCGCGTGCTCCTGGCTACCACCGAGGTCGTCGTCCCAGTTCGCCGACCACTCGATGTTGATCTGCTTGCCGGAGATCAGCGAATACGGCTTGGCCACCGGGAAGGTGTCCTGCGCCGGGGCGTTGAGCAGCGTCTCGTAGTCGTAGGTCCACGGCTCGTAGTAGTCGTTGATGCTGGGCATCTTGGGGTTGGAGAAGATGTTGAGCAGCTTGGTCAACCGGCCGCCGGCCTTGAGCCTCAGCCGCCCACCCGGGGTGACCTCCCAGCCGCCCTTCCAGGTCTCCTGGTCCTCGTAGCCGCGGGGGTAGCCCAGGCCCGGCCGGGTCTCCACGTTGTTGAACCAGACGTATTCCGTGCCCTGGCGGTTGGTCCACGCCTGCTTGCAGGTGACCGAGCAGGTGTGGCACCCGATGCACTTGTCCAGGTTCATGACCATCGCCATCTGTGCCATGACGCGCATGTGCTTGCTCCTGTATGTCGTGTGGTCGGGTGGACTAGTAGGTCACCGGGGCGGTCCGCTTGCGGATCATCGTGACCTCGTCGCGGTTGTTGCCCGTGGGCCCGATGTAGTTGAAGAAGTAGGCGTGCTGGGCGTAGCCGCCGATGATGTGGCTGGGCTTGAGCAGGATCCGGGTGAGGCTGTTGTGGATCCCCCCGCGCTTCTTGTCGGTCTCGGTGAGCGGGACGTCGATCAGCCGGTCCTGGGCGTGGTGCATGTAGACCGTGCCCTCGGGCATCCGGTGGCTGACCACCGCCCGACAGGCCACCACGCCGTTGCGGTTGACCGCCTCGATCCAGTCGTTGTCCTTGACACCGATCTTGTCCGCGTCCTGGTCCGACATCCAGATCGTCTGGCCGCCGCGGGACAGCGAGAGCATGAACAGGTTGTCCTGGTACTCGCTGTGGATCGACCACTTGTTGTGCGGGGTGAGGTAGCGCACCGAGACACCCAGCTCGGTCTGCTCACCCAGCGGCGTCTCACCGAAGAGCGTCGTCATGTTCAACGGCGGCCGGTAGGTCGGCAGACCCTCGCCCATCCCGAGCATCCAGTCGTGGTCGAGGTAGAACTGCTGGCGACCCGTCAGGGTGTGGAAAGGTTTGTCCCGCTCGATGTTGATGGTGAACGGGCTGTAGCGCCGCCCGCCGCTCTCCGAGCCGGACCACTCCGGGGAGGTGATGACCGGCACCGGGGAGGCCTGGGTGTCGGCGAAAGTGATCTGCTTGCCCTCGTGCTCGGCCGACATGTCGTGCAACTGGGTGCCCGTGCGCTGCTCCAGGAACCTGAAGCCCTGGGTGGCGAGGTGGCCGTTGCAGGTCGCCGAGAAGTGCATGATCGCGTCGGCGAACTGGATGTCGGTCTCCACCTTCGGCTGACCGTCGGCCACACCGCCGCGTGCGGTGCCATTGCGCTGGCGCAGGAGCTCGACCTCGCGGCCGACCTCATACTTCACGCCCTTGGTGAGCATGCCGACCTTCTCCATCAACGGCCCGACGGCGGTCATCTTCTGGTAGATCGCGGTGTAGTCGCGCTCGACCTCGGCGATGACGGGCAGCGTCTTGCCCGGGATCGGCTCGACCTCGCCCGTCTTCCAGTCCTTGACCCGACCGTGCACCGTGGCCATTGCCTCGGGGGTGTCGTGCCACAGCGGCTTGCAGACGACGTCCTTGCGGGTGCCGAGGTGATCGACGGCGAGCTCGGAGAAGCGGCGGGCGATCTCCTTCCACGCCTCCCAGTCACTCTTGGCCTGCCACGGCGGTGCGATCGCGGGGTTGAAGGAGTGCACGAAGGGGTGCATGTCGGTGGTCGACAGGTCGTGCTTCTCGTACCAGGTCGCCGCCGGAAGCACCACGTCAGAGAAGAGCGTCGAGCTGGTCATCCGGAAGTCCAGGGTGAGCAGCAGGTCCAGCTTGCCTTCGCCTGCCCGATCGGCCCAGCGCACGTCCTGCGGCCGCAGCTCCTCCGGCGCCTCCGTCGCCTTCACCGCGTTGTCGGTGCCGAGCAGGTGCTTGAGGAAGTACTCGTTGCCCTTGGCCGAGGAGCCGAGGAGGTTGGCCCGCCACAGGGAGAGGATCCGCGGGTAGTTGTCCGGGTTCTCCGGGTCCTCGACCGCGAACGTCAGCGAGCCTGCCTTGAGCTGGGCAGCGACATACTCCCCCGGAGCCATCCCGGCCTCGGCGGCCTCGTCCGCGACCTGCAGGGAGGACCGGTCGAACTGCGGATAGGAGGGCGTCCAGCCGAGCCGGACCGACTGCGCGAGCAGGTCCATCGTGGTGCGCCCCTCGAAGACGCCGGTCGCCCCGTTGACGCCATCGGCATCGAAGGTGTCGTAGCGGTACTGCGAGGTGTTCACGTACCAGTACGCCGTCTGGTTCATGTGCCGCGGCGGCCGGACCCAGTCCAGCGCGAAGGCCATGTGCTGGAAGCCCATGATCGGGCGGATCTTCTCCTGCCCGACATAGTGCGCCCAGCCGCCACCGTTGCGGCCCTGGCAACCGGTGATCGTGGTGAGCACCAGCATCGCCCGGTAGATCTGGTCCGCGTGGTACCAGTGGTTCACGCCAGCGCCCATCAGGATCATCCCGCGGCCGCCGGTGTCGATCGCGTTCTGCGCCCATTCCCGGGCGATCCGCACGATCTGCTCGGTCGGGGTGCCGGTGATCTCCGCCGCCCAGGCCGGGGTGGCCGGGACCGAGGGGTCCTCGTAGCCCTTCGGCCAGGCACCGGGCAGGCCGTCGCGACCGACTCCGTAATGGGCGAGCATGAGATCCAGGACGGTGGTGACGAGGTGGTCGCCGACATGTCGCACGGGGACGCCGCGACGCTCGGTGCGCACGTGACCCTCGACGTTGTCGAAGCGGGGCAGCTCGACCTCGACCGCCTCGCCGGAGTCGCCGTAGAGGGACAGCACCGGGTCGATGTCGCCGAGGTCCAGATTCCAGCGGCCGGCGTCTTCCTCGCCATAGCGGTGCCCGATCGAGCCGTTCGGGATCGCGATGTCGTCAGTGCGCCGGTCCAGGACCGCCGGCTTCCAGTCGGCGTTGGCGTCGCCGTGCGCCGGGTGGTCGGGCAGGTCGCCCGCGACCAAGAACTTCGAGGGCCGGTATGTCGCAGCTCCCCCGTCGTCGTCGCTCACCTCTTCGAGGGTCACCAGGTAGGGCAGGTCGGTGTACTTCTGGTTGTACTGCGTGAAGAAGTCCACCTGCTGGTCGACGAAGAACTCCTTGAGGATCACATAGCCCATGCCCATCGCGAGCGCCCCGTCCGTGCCGGGGTCGGAGGCGATCCACTCGTCGGCGAACTTCACGTTCTCCGCGTAGTCCGGCGCGACCGCGACGACCTTCTGGCCGCGGTAGCGGGCCTCGGTCATCCAGTGTGCGTCAGGCGTGCGGGTCAGCGGGACGTTGGAGCCCCACATGATCAGGTAGCCCGCGTCCCACCAATCGCCCGACTCCGGGACGTCGGTCTGGTCACCGAACATCTGCGGGGAGGCGTTGGGCAGGTCTGCGTACCAGTCGTAGAAGGAGAGCATCGGGGCACCGATGAGCTCGTTGAAGCGCGCGCCAGAGGCATAGGAGACCGGCGACATCGCCGGGATCGGGGAGAAGCCGGCGATCCGGTCGGGGCCGTAACGCTTGACCGTGTAGACATAGGCCGCCGCGGTGAGGTCGACGACCTCCTCCCAGGTCGAGCGCACCAGCCCGCCCTTGCCGCGGGCAGCCTTGTAGCGGCGGGACTTGTCCTCGTCCTGGACGATCGAGGCCCACGCGAGCACCGGATCGCCATACTGCCGGCGGGCCTCACGGAACATCTCGAGCAGCACGCCGCGGACGTAGGGGTAGCGCACCCGGGTGGGACTGTAGGTGTACCAGGAGAAGGCCGCGCCTCGCGGACAGCCGCGCGGCTCGTACTCCGGACGGTCGGCACCGGCCGACGGGTAGTCGGTCTGCTGGGCCTCCCAGGTGATGATCCCGTCCTTGACGTAGACCTTCCAGCTGCAGGAGCCCGTGCAGTTGACGCCGTGGGTGGAGCGGACCACCTTGTCGTGGCTCCAGCGGTCCCGGTAGAAGGAGTCACCGGCGCGTCCACCCTTGACGTGGACCGAGCGCCGGTCCGCTGAGACCTCGCCCCGGGTGAAGAAGCGGCTGGTGCTGACCAGCGCCTCACTCAACGGGCCGTCCAGCCCCGGGCGGCTCTGCGTGCGCTCACTCATCAGGAGATCTCCTCGTCGCTGTCGCTGGACATGTCAGTCGCTGTGGTTTCGGGATCGCGATCACCGGGGAGGGCCAGGCCCACGACGGATTTAGTGCTGGCATCCCGGACCACCACGGCGTGGCAGGTCGCCGGGCCCACGAAGGGGCGCAGGCTCACCTCGGCCTGCTCCTCCCCTGCTTCCTGCAGCGCGCCCTTGAGCAATCCCCGGTGCACCCCGCAGACCACCGCCGGGTGGGCGCGGGCGAGGTCCAGGAACGGGCAGTCACGCAGGGTCAGGATCAGGTCACCCTCGGCCCCATCGAGGGTGAGATCGGGGGTGTAGCCCCACTCCTCCAGCAGATCGACCACCCCACCGACCTTGCCCAGCCACTGGCCGGTGGTGCCAGCCCGCTCGGGAGTTCCCTCCCGCTGATCGCCATCGGCGGCGCGCTGCTCGGCGAGACGTCGGCGCACCCAGTCGATGCCGGCCTGCTCGGGCGTCACCTCGGTCGCCGTCGCCGGGTCGAGGGCATCTGCCAGGAGAGTGGCCAGCACCCGGTAGGGACCGGCCGCGTCCGGGCGGACCACCTGACTGAGGTCGCCCTCGACGATGACGTACTTCTTCTTCGGTCGCCCCGCTCCCCCGTCGCGCACGAAGTGGGAGTCCACCAGCCCGGCGCCGACCAACTGGTCGAGGTGGAAGCGCACGGTCGTGCTGTGCAGGTCGAGCCGTTCCCCCAACTCAGCCGCGCTCAGACCACCGTCCCTGGTCGGCCTGCCCTCGACCGTCAGCCGGGGCAGCGCTGCGAGGGTATCCATGATCCGGCGCCGCACCGCGGAGGTCAGCAGGGCGGCACCATCGGGCTGGTCCGGATCCGCCGTGCTCATCTGAACTCCTTTTATCGGAATCCTCTTATCTAAGCCCATCCAACGCGCTCCCGCAAGCCGCCTCGGGGCCTCGATCACCACCGCCCTTGAAGGTAGATGAACACTGCACTACCTGCGGTAATACGAAAGGTCGCCATGTCCGAATTCCACCCGGACGGCGAAGTGGCCGCCGGGGTGAAGTCGGGTGTAGGGTTGCGGAACGGTCGATGTTTAGATGAACAACTCCGTCAAATAGGAGAGCGATGAGCACCTCCCCCGCCGCAGCGCCGATGGAGCCAGATCGGGGGGTCCTGGGATCGGGCGCCACCCGCGTGATGTGGACCTCCACGATCGCCTTCACCCTGATGTTCGCGGTCTGGCTGATGTTCGGAATCCTGGGCAAACCGATCCAGCAGGAGTTCGGGCTCACCGACACCCAGCTGTCCTGGATCGCCGCGGTCGCGGTGCTCAACGGCTCGATGTGGCGCCTTCCCGCGGGCATGCTGACCGACCGCATCGGTGGTCGGAAGGTCATGTCGGTGATGTTGCTGGTCACCGCGCTGCCCGCCTACCTGGTCAGCACCGCCAACAGCTACGGGATGTTGCTCGTCCTGGCCTTCCTCGTCGGCTTCGCCGGCAACTCCTTCTCGGTCGGCATCGCCTGGAACGCTGCCTGGGCACCCCGTGAGCGCCAGGGCCTGGCGCTGGGCGTCTTCGGCGCCGGCAACGTCGGCGCCTCGGTCACCAAGTTCATCGGCCCGCCGATCATCGCCGCGACCGCGGGCGGGACGGTCATCCTGGGCATCCAGGGCGGCTGGCGGCTGATCCCGGTCGTGTATGCCGTCCTGCTGGTCGTGATGGCGGTGCTCACGTGGGTGCTCACCCCCGCCCAGGACAAGATGCCCGGCTCGAGCAAGACGATCGGCGAGATGCTGACGCCGCTGCGCCAGATCCGGGTCTGGCGCTTCAGCCTCTACTACGTGGCGGTCTTCGGCGCCTATGTCGCACTGGCGGCCTGGATGCCGATCTACTACATCGACAACTTCGGCGTCTCACTGATGACCGCCGGCCTGCTGACCGCCGTCTTCATCTTCCCGGCCTCGCTGCTGCGCCCGGTCGGCGGTTGGTTTTCCGACCGCTACGGCGCCCGCCGCGCGATGTACGGCACCTTCTGGGTGATGATCATCAGCAGCGGGATCCTGATGATGCCCAACGGCCACATCGTGATCAACCACGCAGACGGCAGCTCGACCGAGCACCTCGGCTACGCGATGCACATCGTGCCTTTCACGATCCTGTTGTTCATCCTCGGCTGCGCGATGGGCGTGGGCAAGGCCGCGGTCTACAAGCACATCCCGGAGTACTTCCCCGGAAACGTCGGCCCGGTCGGCGGTCTGGTGGGGATGCTCGGCGGGCTGGGCGGCTTCTTCCTGCCGCCGCTGTTCGCCTACACCGAGGCCTGGAGCGGCTTTCCCACCAGCACCTTCTTCGTGCTCTTCCTGCTCTCGGTGATCTGCATGGTCTGGATGCACATCACCGTGGTCGGGATGCTGCACCAGCACTCGCCCGAGCTGCACGACAAGCTCGAGCGCACCGACGGCGCCACGCTCCCTGAGCACGCCGACCGCACGTTCACCGGCACCACCACAGCCAGCACCAGCGCCCTCGAGGAGACCCGCGCATGAGCACCTCGCCCACCCCCGCCGCCGACGAGCGCCGCACCGGCGGCGAGTGGTTGCAGAACTGGGACCCGGAGAACGAGGAGACCTGGGACAGCAAGATCGCCTGGTCCACGCTGTGGATCACCACCTTCACCCTGACCCTGTGCTTCGTCACCTGGTTCCTGCCCAGCGCGATCGTTCCCAAGCTCAACGACCTGGGCTACTCCTTCACCCAGAGCCAGCTCTACTGGATGGCCGCGATGCCCGGCCTCGCGGCCGGCCTGATGCGCATCTTCTGGATGGTGCTGCCGCCGATCCTGGGCACCCGCAAGATGGTGGCGATCACCACCTTCCTGCTGGTATTCCCGCTGCTCGGCTGGGGCGTGCGGGTGCAGGAGCCCACGGCGCCCTACTGGGAGCTGATGGTGCTGGCCTTCCTCGCCGGCATCGGGGGTGGCGCCTTTTCCGGGTTCATGCCGAGCACGTCCTACTTCTTCCCGCGGCGCATGCAGGGCACGGCCCTGGGCCTGCAGGCTGGTCTGGGCAACTTCGGCGTCTCCCTGGTCCAGCTGCTCACGCCATGGCTGATCGGCTTCGGCATGCTGGGCTTCCTCGGCAACAGCCAGATGATGGAACTCGCGGGCCGTGCCAACCAGGAGGTCTTCTACCAGAACGCCGCCTTCTTCTGGATCCCGTTCTGCCTGCTCGGGGCGGGGCTGGCGTGGTGGCTGCTGAGGTCGGTGCCGATCAAGGCCAACATCAAGCAGCAGTTCGACATCTTCGGCAACAAGGACACCTGGTACATGACGTTGCTCTACATCATGACCTTCGGCACCTTCTCCGGCCTGTCCGCCCAGTTCGGGCTGCTGATGAAGAACCTCTACGGCGCCGGCAACCCCGACATCGTCCAGGGCGCCGGGGCCAGCGCCCAACTGCTCATCGAGGGGTATGCCGTGCCCGAGGCCGTCAAGTACGTCTTCCTCGGCCCGCTCGTCGGCGCGGGCGCCCGGGTCCTGTTCTCGCCGCTCACCGACCGCATGGGTGGGGCCATCTGGACCCTGGTGTCCGGGATCGGCCTGATCGGCTCGATCGCCTTCACGATGACCGCCCTGGTCCCCGACACCACCTCGGCCGCAGCTCTGGACGCGGGCTTCACGAAGTTCCTCTGGGGCATGCTCGCGATCTTCCTGTTCGCCGGCATCGGTAACGCCTCCACGTTCAAGCAGATGCCGATGATCTTCGAGCGCCGCCAGGCTGGCGGTGTCATCGGTTGGACCGCCGCGATCGCCGCCTTCGGGCCCTTCCTGTTCGGCGTCGGCCTGACCCTGATGAGCCCGACCACCTTCTACGCGATCGGGATCGCCTTCGCCGTGATGTGCGTGATCATCACCTGGCTCCGGTACGCCCGCCCGGGCGCCCCCAAGCCCGGCTGAGCCACTCCCGGTGACCCAGCTCCAGCCCCCCGCCGCGACCCCGCCCCGCGAGCACCGCGTCCCGACCGCACCACAACCGGGACGCGGCACCTGGGGCCTGCGCGACCGGCCGGGGGTGCTATGGCTGGTGCTCGCGGTGCTGCTGACGCTGGTCCACCCGTTCGTCCCGGCGTCACGCTGGCTGATGGTGCACCTCGTCCTGCTCGGGGCGCTGACCCACTCGATCATGGTGTGGAGCACCCACTTCACCCAGGCGTTGCTCAAGACCCGGCCAGGGCTGGATGACCGGAGCGCCCAGTCGGTCCGGCTGTGGATCCTGCTCACCGGCACCGCGATCACCCTGGTCGGCGTCCCCACCGCGATCTGGCCGCTCACCCTCGTGGGCGCGGTCCTGGTGGCGACGGCGGTGCTCACCCACGGCGTCCAGCTGTGGCGCCGGCTGCGGGCCGCGCTCCCTGGGCGCTTCCGGGTGACGGTCCGCTACTACCTCGCCGCGGCGGCCTGCCTCCCCGTCGGCGTGGGGCTCGGCGCCACGCTGGCGTTCGGGCTCACCGACGTCTGGCACGGACGGCTCCTGCTGGCGCACGTGTTGGTCAACATCCTGGGCTGGGTCGGGCTCACCGTCACCGGCACCCTGCTGACCCTCTGGCCGACCATGCTCCGCACCCGGATCGCCCCCGGGGCCGAGCGTCGGGCCACCCTCGCGCTGCCGCTGTTCGTGCTCGCCCTGGTCCAGGTTCTCGTCGGCACCCTGATCGGCGTCCGCTGGCTCACCCTCGGCGCCCTGGTCCTGTATGCCGTGTCCCTCATCCTCTGGGGGTCGGCCGTGCTGGCTCCGGCGCGGACAGCACCACCGCGCGAGTTCGCCCCGTCCTCGGTGGGAGCCGCGCTGGCCTGGTGGCTGATCGGGCTCGGGCTGGTGCTGCACCGGGTGGCGACCACACCGGACTGGGGGGAGGTGGCCCAGGGCTTCGGGCCGGTCGCGGCGGTGCTGGTGGTGGGCTTCGCCGCCCAGCTGTTGACCGGCGCGCTGTCCTATCTGATCCCCTCGGTGCTCGGCGGAGGCCGCACTGTCGTGCGGGCCGGGCAGCGGTGGTTCGACCGGTGGGGCACCGCCCGGCTGGTCCTCATCAACGTCGGGCTGGTGCTGTGCCTGCTCCCCGTGCCGAGCGTCGTCCGCGTGCTGGTCTCCACGCTGGTGCTGGCGGCGCTGGCGACCTTCATCCCGTTGATGTTCCTGGGGATCCGCGCGGCCCTCCGGGCCAAGCAGGATGCGGCCCCACCGCCCACGGGGTCCGCCCCGACGCGGCCCACCCCAACGCGCGAGGACCGCTCGATCCGACTGCCCACCGTCTGGTCCGGCACCCAGCTCGCCAGCGCGCTCGCCACGCTGGCGCTGCTGGTCTCGGTCGGCCTCGCCGCCGATCCTGCCACCGTCGGGCTGGGTGGTCTCGTCGGCGCCTCGGGCACCTCATCAGCGGGCTCGACCGTCGTGACCCCGACAGGGCAGACCACGACCGTCCGGGTCGAGGCGCAGGACATGCGCTACGAACCGTCCTCGATCACGGTCCCGGCCGGTGATCGACTCGTCATCGAGCTGGTCAACGCCGATCCGAACAACGTCCATGACCTCCACCTCCTCGGCCAGCGCACCGCCCGCCTCGCGCCGGGAGCCACGGAGAGCCTGGACGTGGGGATCGTCGGAGCGGACACCCAGGGCTGGTGCACGATCGTCGGCCACCGACAGATGGGGATGGTCCTGGATGTCATCGTGACCGGCCCACATGCACCGGCCCCTGGCATGGCGGACTCCCACTCACCTGGCGGCCACGGCGACGGCACGGGAGAGGGGGAGGCGGCATACGGGGACGGGGTCGGCACTCCGACACCCCACCTGGACCCGGACGCCCGCGTGAGCGACCCGGTGGACCCCACGCTGGCGCCCCTCGGCGACGAGCACGTGCACCAGCTCACGCTCACCGCCCAGGAAGTCGAGCTCGAGGTCGCGCCCGGCGTCACCCAGACGCGATGGACCTTCAACGGTGGACCTGTCGGGCCGACCCTGCACGGCCGCGTCGGCGACGTCTTCGAGATCACCCTGGAGAACGACGGGACGATGGGGCACTCGATCGACTTCCACGCCGGCGCGCTGGCCCCCGACGAGCCGATGCGCACGATCGCACCCGGCGAGTCCCTCGTCTACACCTTCACCGCGGAGCGGGCCGGGATCTGGATGTACCACTGCTCCACGCACCCGATGAGCAGCCACATTGCGGCGGGGATGACTGGGGCGGTGATCATCGAGCCCGCGGACGGGCTGCCGCCCGTGGATCGGGAGTATGTGGTCGTCCAGTCCGAGGTCTACCTCGTCCCCGGTTCGGGTCAGGGCGGTGAGCCGGCCGCCGAGGTGGACGCGGATGCACTGCTCGCCGAGCGGCCCGCCTTCGTGGTCTTCAACGGGATCGCGAACCAGTACGTCCAGGAGCCGTTCGAGGCCGTGGTCGGGGAGCGGGTGCGCTTCTGGGTGCTCGATGCCGGGCCGAACCGACCCAGCTCCTTCCACATCGTGGGCGGGCAGTTCGACACCCTCTATCTCGAAGGTGCCTACCAGCTCGGACCGGAGGCGGCGGATGCGGGCGCCCAGGCGCTCGGGCTGCAGGCCGCCCAGGGCGGCTTCCTCGAGCTGACCTTCCCCGAGGCCGGGAACTACCCCGTCGTCTCGCACATCATGGTCGACGCCGAGCGCGGCGCGAAGGGGATGGTGCGGGTTACCGACGAGTGATCAGAACGCCCCTGTTCAGACCGCGCGGTAGGAGCCGTCCGCCCCCTGGCGCAGACGACCCTCGCCCACCAGCCGGGTGAGCCAGGGGTGCCGCGAGGGCTGGCCCCAGCGCTCCCGCCAGACCCGGGCGTGCTGGACCGCGATCTTGACCTCTTGCTCAGGCGCCACCGGCTCGCCCGGCTGCAGGTAGGAGGTCGCGCCCCCGACCCAGGCCATCGACCCACCGGCGCGGCGGACGACCTCGGCGAAGTCGGCGTCCTCGAGGCCATGCCCGGTGTAGCCCGGGTGGAAGCCTCCCGTGGCCCGGAAGTCGTCGGCGGTCATCACAAAGGCGAGCGCGCGGAAGAGCTCCCAGCGCGACTCTGCCCGCACCTCCCCGATCCGCAACCGCGGGGTCCCCGGGGTCCGGCGAGCCAGGGTGTCCAGGCGACCGAAGGGATAGCCGACGGCGTCGTTCTGCGGCTCGGGGAGCAGTTGGACCGGCCCGCACCAGAGCACCGGCCCGGCCAGGTCGGCCTGGCCGGCCCCGTCGCGGTGCGCTACGACGGCGTCCGCGAACCGCTCCAGGGTGCGGCTGCCGGGGATGACGTCACCGTCCAGGAAGATCAGCAGCTGGGCACCGGCCTCCATCGCCTCGTGAGCGGCGACATTGCGGGCCGCCGCGAGTGGGAGGGCGCGTCGATCGGTGGGAACCGGCTTGACCACGGTCTGCCAGCGGTCGGTGGCGAGCGGGAGTCGGCCGCGGGTGAGATCCCGGTCTCCCATCGAGACCACGCTGTGCACGTGGGGCGGGAGGGAGCCGACGGACAGCCCGTCGACCTGGCCCAGAAGCTGTGCGTGACGCCCCCGGGTCATGGTCAGCACAGCAATGGTCCCAGGCACGTCGTGACACTAAGCCACCGCGCTGACCTGGGACTACACCCTCAAGGGTGACCTGTGCCCATCCTCGAGTGGCACCCGCGGTGGCTGTCGCTCCGACGGGACGAGGCGCTGGACCCGGCCTAGGGTGACGATCATGTCCGGTTCCGCCTCCGATCGCCCCCTGCGGGTGGCCATCCTCAACGACTACGAGGTCGTGGTGCGAGGGCTGCACGCCATGCTCGCGCCGTATCAAGACCGGGTCGAGGTCGTCGAGCTGGACGTCCAGGTGCCGGTGGTGGCGCCGGTGGATATCACCCTCTACGACACCTTCTCCGAGACCCAGGTCGATGCCGCGGACATCGATGAGGTGCTGGAGAGCAAGGAACCCGGCGCCGTGGTGGTCTACACCTGGAACATGCACCCGCAGCTGGTCGAGGTGGCGCTGGCCAAGGGCTGCCGCGGCTATCTGGACAAATCCTTGAGCGCCCCCGCCCTGCTCGGTGCGATCGAGCGGGTGGCCCGGGGTGACATCGTCGTTTCGGCGACGCACACCCCCGCCAATGCCCCTTACGCCGAGATCACCGAGGACGATGACGAAGATGGCTCGCGGCTGGGCGGGGACTGGCCCGGTCGCGCCGAGAAGCTCTCCGCGCGCGAGGCCGAGGTGATCTCACTCATCACCCAGGGGCTCACCAACAGCGACATCGCCGCCCGGACCTACCTGTCCATCAACTCGGTCAAGACCTACATCCGCACCGCCTATCGCAAGATGGGCGTCAGCCGCCGGGCACAGGCGGTGCGCTGGGGCCTTGAGCACGGCATGGCGCCGGACACGATGCGGATCAGCAACCCCAGCGCCGAGAAGTCCCTCGATCTGACCGAGGACGATCTGCGTGCCGAGGATCAGGCCGAGCAGGAGGCCGCCGAGCCCCGCGATCAGGCGGGGACGAAGACCACCGAGGAGTAGGGCCCAAGGTCCAGCACGGCGCGCCCGTCCACGACCTCCAGGTCGGTGGTCCCATGGTCGCCGAACAGGCTGGAGTAGCGACGCGAGTCGCTGTTGAAGCGCACCCGCCAGTGCCCGCCGGGCAACTCGACCGCGCGCTGCACCGCGTGCCCGGTCAGGTTGAGCGCCACCAGCACGTGCTGCCCGTCGTCGGTGGAGCGGACGAAGGCGATCACGTTGGCGTCATCGTCCAGGGTGACCAGGGTGGTGTTCGGTCCGGACAGCCCGGCGGTGTCGCCATCCAGATTGCGCCTCATCCGGATCAGGTCACGGAACATCTGGGTGATGTCCCGGAAGGCCCACGCCCGGTCCCAGTCCAGCGGCACGGTGTCCCGGAACCACTCGTCCTCGAGGAACTCCTGGCCCTGGAAGAGCATCGGCATGCCCGGCGCGGTGAGCACCAGAGCCGCGCCCAGCGTGGCCCGCTTCTGCGCCTCCCAGCCGGTGGGGTTGGCCCCGTCCACCTCGGAGGTGATCCGCGCCTTGCCGTTGGACACCTCGTCATGGGACTCGGTGTAGATCACCCGGTCGAAGGCGTGGTGATAGCTGTGCATCACGGCCTTGGCGACCGAGGCGACCGAGCGGTCCGCGTCGGAGGGGGTGATCAGCGCCTCCCGCACCGGGTGCACGAACTGGTTGTCCCACTGCGCGTGCATCGCCGCACCACCGGGCTGGGTGGCGGTCACCGCGATCTCGTTGTGCAGGTCCTCGGCGATCACCACCCGACGGGGGAACTCGGTGCGCACCATCTCGCCGATCATCCGCATCATCGCCCAGCCCTCGGGGATGTCATCGCCGTGGGTGCCATCGACCCTCCGCATGTAGGGCGTCATGTCCAGGCGCAGGCCGTCCACGTGATAGTCCCGCAGCCACATCCGGGCGTTGTCCAGGATGAACTCGCGGACCTCGGGGCGGCCGTAGTCCGGGCGGGTGTCGCCCCACGGCGTCGAGGAGCGGTGATCGTTGTAGAAATAGATCCCGCCCTTGCCGTTCTCCGACCAGCCGTCGAACTGCCAGGTCGCGAGGTCACTGGGCCCGAAGTGGTTGTAGACCACGTCGACGAGCACCGCGATCCCCCGCTTGTGCGCCTCGCGCACGAAGAGCTTGAGCGCATCCGGCCCGCCATAGGTCCGCTCCACGGCGAAGATGTGCGCCGGGTTGTAGCCCCAGGAGTAGTCGCCGGCGAACTCCATGAGCGGCATCAGCTCGATCGCGTTGACGCCCAGACCGTGCAGGTAGTCCAGTTTGCCGGTGAGGTCCAGCAGGTTGGCCGGGCCACCCTGGTCGCTGTCCACGAAGCTGCCGATGTGCGTCTCGTAGACAACCATCTCGTGCTGCCCGGGCGTCACGAAGGCCTCGTCGCCCTCCCAGTCGAAGCGGCCGTGGTCGTACAGCACCCCGTTGCCCACCGAGTTGGTGACGGCGAGCGCGCGGGGGTCGATCCGCATGAACCAGTCGTCGCCATTGCGCAGGATGTACTTGTACTCCTGTCCGTGCTCGGCGCCCTGCACCTCGGCATACCAGTAGCCAGTGCCCTCGGCGTGCAGCTCGTGGGCCGAGTCGTTCCAGCCGTTGAAGTCGCCGACGACCTTGACCTCCTCGGCGTGCGGGGCCCACACGCGGAAGGCGTAGCCACCGTCGAAGGGGATGGCACCCAGGCCGGGAACGCTCACGTGAACTCCTGTGTGGTCGGGACGGGTGCGGGGTGTCCCGCACACACATGCCAAAGGGCGCGTCCCCGCGCCCTCGACCTCTCATGCTAAACCGCTGGTGCTCACTCGCCCATTCGAACGAGGATGTCGGTATGTCGTTCACCGTCGCCTCGATCCCCGTGCCCGACCTCGACGCCCCTCTCCCGCAGGACATCCTGGACCTGGTCGAGGTGGAACGCGCACACCACCGCCGTCTCTACGGGCACGAGGATCTGGTGCACCCGGCCAGGGCGGTGGCGCTCGGGCTGACGCGGCAGGAGTCCACCCGCCGAGAGCGGCTGCTCGCCCGCGACGACTCCGGCCGCGCGGTCGGCGCCGCGCACGTCACGATGCCGGTGCGGGACAACCAGCACCTCGGCTTCTTCTTCCCCAGCTGGGATCCCACCTCCGGCGCGCCCTTCGACGAGGTCCACGACACCCTGTGGGCGGCGGCGGAGCACATCCTGACCGAGCACGGCCGGACCAGTGTGTCCACCTGGGCCATGCATCCGGAGAGCGACGTCGAGGACGGCCCCGTGACCTGGCTCGAGCCCAGCACCGGCAGCGGCCAGGTGCTCGAGGACCGGCGGGCGCGCTGGTTCGCCGCCCACGGCTTCACGCTGGAGCAGGTCCAGCTCTACTCGGTGCTGGACCTGGCCGATCTGCCCGCCCAGCCGGCCGCACAGGGCGGGGTGGAGGGGTCGGCCAGCCACACGGCATACCGGACTCGGGTCTGGGAAGGTGCGACGGCCCGCGGAGCTGCGCGCCGGGATGGCGCGGCTGCGCAACCGGATGAGCGTGGATACCCCGACCGGCGGCGTGGACTTCGGCGAGGAGCAGTGGGACGCGGCGCGGGTTGCCGAGCACGACGAGCGGCTCGCGGATCTGGGGGACCTGCGGTTGACCACGGTCGCGCTCGACCCCGAGGGTGAGCCGGTCGCCTATACCGAGCTCACCCACGATCCCCAGGCCCCTGCCTGCGCCACCCAGGACGACACCCTGGTGCACGGCGACCACCGCGGCCACGGATTGGGGCGGCGGGTCAAGGCCGCCAACCTCGCCCGGCTGCGCGAGGTGGCGCCCACCGTCCGCCGCGTGCACACCTGGAACGCCGTGGAGAACACCCACATGCTGGCGATCAACGCCGACCTCGGCTTCCGGGCCATGGGTGCGCAGGGCGCGTGGCAGCTCAGGAGGTAGCGTCGCCCGGGTGACCACACGCAGGGCCCGCGCGGGCTGGCTGATCACGGTCGTGCTCGCGAGCCTGGCGATGATCGGCCCGTTCACGATCGACACGATCTTCCCCGGCTTCGCGGCGATCGGGCGCGAGTTCGAGGTGGACAGCACCGCCCTGCAGCAGATCACCAGCGTCTACCTGGTCTGCTTCGCGGTGATGAGCATCTTCCACGGGCCGATCTCGGACACGCTGGGCCGCAAGCCGGTGATGATCGGTGGGCTGATCGGCTACACGGTGGCCTCGGTGGTCTGCGCGCTGGCGCCGAACCTGGGCGTGCTGCTCGCGGCGCGCGGGGTGCAGGGGCTGTTCGCCGGCGCGGCGACCATCGTCAGCCGGGCCGTGATCCGCGACCTCTTCGAGGGACCCGAGGCGCAGAGGCTGATGGCCCGCGTGATGATGATCTTCGCGATCGCCCCGGCCATCGCGCCGGTCATCGGTGGGGAGATCCTGCGCTTCTGGACCTGGCCGGCGATCTTCTGGTTCGTCGGCCTGTATGCCGTGGCGACCGCGATCCTGACCGCGCTCGTCCTCCCGGAGACGCTGCCGACACAGGATCGGCAGCCGCTGCGGGCCGGTGCGGTCGTGGGCGGGCTCTGGCGGGTCGCCAGGTCGGGCAGCTTCGAGCGACTGGCCCTGTGCGCGGCCTTCTCCTTCGCCTCCTACTTCGTGTATGTCGTGGCCGCCCCGATCGTGGTCGTGGACCTGCTGGGCAAGGGCGAGCAGGACTTCTGGATGCTCTTCGTGCCGATGATCGGCGGCATGGTGCTTGGATCGTGGCTGACCAACCGGCTCGCCGGGCGGGTGGCGACCGAGCGGATGGTGGACGTGACGATGGCCGGGCTGCTGGTGGCCTGCCTGGTGAACGTGCTGCTGGCGATGGGGGTGCCGGTGCTGCCCTGGGCGGTGCTCGGTCCGGCGGTGATGGGCATCGCGATCGGGATCGTCTTCCCGGTGCTGCAGTTGGCGATGCTGGACCTCTTCCCGCACCACCGCGGGTCAGCGGCGTCGATGGCCAGTTTCGCCTCGCTGATCTTCAATGCGCTGCTGGCGGGAGCGATCGTGCCGCTGGTCTCGGCCAGCCTGGGCACGATCGCGCTCACGAGTGCAGGCTTTGCGCTCCTAGGTGCGGGTCTGTGGACGTGGCATCGGCGGGACCCGCGAGCCGCGCGCGTTCCCGCAGCACCGACGGCACCCACCGGCTGACGAGGTAGGCCCCGGCCAGGCAGGGCGCCGCGAGCACGATCCAGGTGAACGCGCCCCGCGGGTCGAGCCCACCCACCTCACCATCGGTGATCCCCATCAGCCACAGAGCGAGCGGCGCAGAGAGCATCCCCGCCACGAAAGTGGTCACCCCCATCACCCGGCGGGCCCGGGGCATCGCGGTGACGTGAGGTCCGACGAGAGCGAGCACCAACCCGGTCGGGATCCCGACCACTCCGCCGGCGAACAGCCCCACCACGATGCCGAGAAGCGGGAGGGTGATCACCGCCGTCCCGAGGGTGAAGCCGTCAAGCGAAGATTCGGTGACGAGGGCGATGACGACAAAGATCAGGCCTGCCAACAGACCCGTCGCCAGCCCGACGAGCGCACCGGATCCCATCCCGAGCGCGGCATACCGCCACTCGAACCAACGCGAGGGCCGCGCAGTCACGACGCGGCTTCCGGTGCCTTTCCCGGCGTCGCTGACGAGCCCGGGCCCGACTGCCGCTGCAGGATGGTGGGGACCTTGCGGCTCATCACCCAGGCCAGCAGAAGGGCCGGGATCACCGCGATCAGCGCGGCCATCAGGAAGGGCGGGTCATCGGAGGTGCGGCTGAACGGCCCCCGGCCGACCGTGGCGACCCAGAGCAGGAGCGGCGTGGCCAGCACGGCCGCGACGAACGTGGTCACCCCGACCAGCCACTGACCCGTCCGCACCTGCGTGATTCGGTGTCCGATCAGACCCAGCAGCAGCCCGACCGGCAGGCCGACCGCCGTGCCCACCAGCAGCCCGGCCACCCCCATCAGAAGGATGAGCAGCGGGATGCCCAGGATCATCGACGGGACGGCGATCCCGATGATCAGCAGGAAGCCGGAGCCGATCAGCCCCCCGACCATCCCGGCGGCTGCCCCCACCAAGGCGCTGGCCATGACCGCGCGCAGGGCGTAGTTCCAGTCGAAGGTGCGCGAAGCGCCGGTCGGCTGCCTCGCCGTGACCCGGTCCGCAGTGTCCTGCCTCATGCGGTTCCCCTCTGTCATCTCGGTGCCAGAACTCCCTGGTGGTCCGGGACCCGGGCACCGTCCTCGCCGATGCTGCACCCCAGCATAGGTCGCGGGGTGCAGAACGCGACCCAGCGCGACTACGACAGTGCGTCATAGGATGGTGGGCACTATCGCAGGGACGCCGAGGAGGCAGCCATGACCGACCACGAGCCCACCAGCCGCGAGCCGATCAGCGCCCGCGAACCGATGAGCGTGCTCTCGCAGGAGGAGTGCTGGCGCAGGCTGGAGGCGCTGGAATTCGGTCGCCTGGCCTTCCATCTGGCTGACGAGGTGCACATCACCCCCATCAACTACGCCGCCGACGAGGGTCGGCTGGTCTTCCGCACCGCCGAGGGCTCCAAGTTGCTCGGCGTGGTGATGAACGAGGACGTGGCCTTCGAGATCGACCAGGTCGACGACGAGCAGGAGCGTGCCTGGAGCGTGATCGCGCGCGGCAAGGCACAGATCTTGAAGGGCAAGGAGGCCCGCGACGCCGACAACCTCCGGCTGCGGCCCTGGATCTCCACCGAGAAGTTCAACGTGGTGGCGATCGAGGTCGATGAGGTCAGCGGGCGGGAGTTCCAGCTCGCTCGACCGTGGCGTCGGATGATGCCCGAGGACTGAAGCACCCAGCACTCTCGAGCACTACCGAGGACCTACGACACGCGGTAGTGTGAAGGTAGCCGCTCGCACGTGATGGGGGCGGGGCCACCGCCACCGCCGTCGAGCAGGCTCAACCCTTTGGAAAGGTGCTGCTCATGAAGGCAATGGTGTTCCACGGACCCGGTCAACAGGCGTGGGAAGAGGTGCCCGACCCCACCCTGCAGGAGGCCACCGACGCGATCGTCAAGGTGGAGACCACGACGATCTGCGGCACCGACCTGCACATCCTCAAGGGCGATGTGCCGACGGTCGAGCCGGGTCGGATCCTGGGCCACGAGGGCGTCGGTGTGGTGACCGAGGTCGGGGAGGGCGTGAGCAAGATCAAGGTCGGGGACCGGGTGATCATCTCCTGCATCAGCAAGTGCATGTCCTGTGACAACTGCCACCGCGGGCTCACCTCGCACTGCGAGACGCTCGGCGGGATCGGCTGGATCTTCGGCCACCTCATCGACGGCACCCAGGCGGAGTACGTCCGGGTCCCGTTCGCCGACAACGGGCTCATCCCGCTGCCCGAGGGCGTGAGCGCCGAGCAGGGCACGATGCTCTCCGACATCCTGCCGACCGGCTTCGAGATCGGGGTCCAGTATGGCGCCGTGCAGGAGGGCGACACCGTCGCCGTCGTGGGGGTCGGCCCGGTCGGGCTGGCCGCGGTGATGACCGCCGCCTCCACCGGGGCAGGACGGATCATCGCCGTGGACGGCAACAAGTTCCGCCTGGAGGAGGCGCGCGAGTTCGGCGCCACCGACACCATCGAGGCGGGTCCGGAGGCGCTCGAGCAGATCAAGGAGCTGACCGGTGGGAAGGGTGTCGACGTCGCGATCGAGGCCGTCGGCATCCCCGCCACCTTCGAGCTGTGCCTGGACTCCATCCGCCCCGGCGGCCGGGTCGCCAACGCGGGCGTCCACGGCGTGCCGGTGAGCTTCCCGATCGAGCGCGACTGGATCAACAACATCACCATCACGACCGGTCTGGTCAACGCCACCACCACGCCCCAGCTGCTGGAGGACATCGAAGGTGGCCGGATCGCGCCGGAGAAGTTCGTCACCCACCGGTTCACCTTCGACCAGTGGGACGAGGCCTACGACACCTTCAGCCGGGCCGCCGACGAGCACGCGCTCAAGGTGATCGTGACCAACGAAGGCTGACACGCCATACGGCACGTCACACCGGCTCGGGCTGCCAGAGGTCACCTAGGCCGGCAGGTCGGGCAGGTCCCGGTCGCGCAGCCAGCGGGCGAGCAGGCGGACGACCTCGTCCGCCTGCTGGCCCGCGGCGCGCTCGCAGTGGGCGAGGAAGTCCTCGGTGGAGACGCTGCCGCCCCGGTGGTCGGCCACCCAGCTCCGCAGCAGGTCGAAGAAGGCGTCGTCACCGACCGTGCGCCGCAGGGCGTGCAGGGTCAGCGCGCCACGCTTGTAGACCCAGTCGTCGAACATGTGCCGCGCCCCCGGATCCGCGAGCGGGCTCGGCTGGACGTGCCCGGCGGCCAGGCGGCCGTGGTGATACCGGGCCCGCTCCTCGGCAGAGCGGCCGCCGGACTCCTCCGACCACAGCCACTCGGCGTAGCAGGCGAAGCCCTCATGCAGCCAGATGTCCTGCCACCGGGCCAGAGTGACGGCATTGCCGAACCACTGGTGGGCGAGCTCGTGCGCGACCAGGCGCACCCTGTCCCACTGAGCCGAGACGAAGTTGCGGCCAAAGGTGGACAGCGCCGCTGACTCGAGCGGGATCTCCAGCGCATCATCGGTGATCACGCTGGTGTAGCAGGCGAACGGGTACTCGCCGAAGAGCCGGACGTAGAGGTCCATCATCTGCGGCTGCCGGCCGAAGGACTCGTCGAAAGCCTTGCCCCGCAGGCCGGTCGGAGCGACCACGCGCAGCGGGACACCGGCCTTGTTCTTCTGCTCGGTTACCTCATAACGCCCGATCTGGACGGTCGCCAGATAGCTGGGGATGGGCTGATCCTGGCGGAAGGTCCAGGTGCGGGTGGCACCCCGTCGGACCCGCGCGAGCGGCTCGCCGCTGAACTCCACGTGGTAGTCCGCGGCCGTGGTGAAGGACAGGGCATAGGTGCCCTTGGCCGAGGGGCGGTCGTTGCACGGATACCAGGAGGGGGCACCGTGGGGTTGGGAGGCGACAATGACGCCGTCGGTGAGCTCTTCCCAGCCGGCCGGGTCGTGCCCGGCCTTGCGGATCGGGCGCGGGTTGCCGTGATACCGCACCGCGATGCTCACCTGTTCCCCCGCAGCGAAGGTGCGGGGCAAGGTGATGACGAGCTTGCCCAGCCGGGTGCGGAACTTCTTGTTAGCCCGACCGTCGACGCTCACCCGCACCGGTGTCAGCCGCAGGTCCAGCGCGACCTCGCCGATCGGCTCGAGGGCACGGCAGGTCAGCACAGCCTCACCCTCCAGCCGGTTGCTGGGCAGCGCGTAGGTGAGGGTCAGGTCGTGGTTCAGCACCTCATAGGACAGGTCGCCATGTCCCGAGACGTAGGGGTCGGCACCTTTCGCCACGCCACCTCTCACCGCGTCACCTCCTGCTGCTCGTCCTGCTCATCCATCTGGTCGTGCTCATCGTTCGCGCTCTGCTGGCTGGGCTCGTCCAGCTCCCACGGGCCGATCGGGTTGCCGATCCACCGGGTCTGGGCCGGGACCGATTCTCCACGCATCACCAACGAGACCGGCCCTACGGTCGCATGTCGCCCGATCGTCGCGGCGGGCAGGATCACGCTGTTGGGACCGAGGGTGCCGCCGGCCTGCAGGGTGACGGTGTCCATGCTCAGCACGCGGTCGTGGAAGAGGTGGGTCTGCACGACGCAGCCGTGGTTCACCGTGGCGCCATCGCGCAGTCGCACCAGGTCGGTCTCCGGCAGCCAGTAGCTGTCGCACCACACACCGCGGCCGATCTGCGCGCCGAGCATCCGCAGCCACACGTTGAGCACGACCGTGCCCTGGGTGATCGAGGCGAACCAGGGCGCGGCCAGCACCTCGGTGAAGGTGTCGGCGAGTTCGTTGCGCCAGACGAAGCCGGACCACAGCGGGTGGTCCTCCGCGCGGTGACGACCGACGATCGTCCACTTTGCCGCACAGGCGATCAGAGCGGCGAGGATTCCGCCAAGGGCCAGCACCACACCACCCAGGGCAAAGGCCAGCAGGACGTGCACCTGGAGCAGCGCGAGCATCGCCAGCCCGGCTCCGGTGAAGAGCAGCACCTGCAGCAGCATCGGCACCAGCCGGCAGGTCTCCAGCAGCCCGCGGTACACCTTGAGCCGCGTCGGGGGGTCGTAGGTGCGGCTCGCGTCGACCTCCCCCGCCGCCCTGCGCAGGCGGGTGGGAGGACTGCCCAGGTATGACGTTCCCGCCTTGACCTTCTTGCGTCGCGGGGCGGCGGACAGGACGGCGACCAAGGATTCGCGGGGCACCTTGCGGCCGGCTGAGACCATGCCGGAGTTGCCGACAAATGCGCGCTTGCCGACCTTGACCCGCTCCACCCGCAGCCAGCCGCGGGAGAGCTCGTAGCAGCCGATCAGGGTGTCATCGGCCAGAAAGGCATGGTCGTTGACCTGGGCCAGGCCTGGGATGAGAAGCACCGTCGAGGCTTCGACCCCGCGGCCGATGCGCGCGCCGAGCAGGCGCAGCCAGATCGGGGTGATCGCGGCGGAGTACATCGGGAACAGCCAGGTCCGGGCCTCGTCCAGCACCCGGAAGGTGGTCCACACCGCCAGCCCGCGCCCGGACCGGGTCGGCACGTGCCCCGGGGCCACCCAGACCGAGCAGACGCGGACGGTGAGCAGGACGAGGAGTCCCACCAGGGCATACCCGACCAGGACGGCGAGCGGCAGCCAGGGCCACGCCGCGGACCAGGCCTGAGCGGCCGAGGTGGTGCCGGACAGCGCCGGGAGGACCACGGCCGCGCCGGCCAGCACCCCGAGGACGGGGAGGGCAGCGACATACAGCCCGGCGACGGCATACCCGAGCCACCAGGTGCGACCCGGTGGGGGCGGGGTGTCCGACCAGGCGCCGCGCGCGTGGGCGGAGACGCGTTGGGCGGGCGAGCCGGACCAGTATTCGCCGGCGGGGACGGCTCCGGTCACCAGCGAACCGGGCGCGATCTCCGCCTCCTTGCCGACGTGCGCGCCGGGTGCGAGCATGCTGCGCGCACCGACCCGGGCCTTCGCGCCGACCCTCACGTGGCCGACATGGAGGCGGTCGCCGTCGATCCAGTAGCCGTCGAGGTCGACCTCGGGCTCGATCGCGGCCTGGCGACCGAGGGTGAGGAAGCCGGTGACCGGTGGGAGCGCGTGCAGGTCGACGTCCTTGTCGATCCGGGCGCCGAGCGCCTTGGCGTAGCGCTGCAGCCACGGCGTGCCGGCGGAGGAGACCGCGGCGAGCTCGTCCTGGATCCGGTTGGCCAACCACAGCCGCAGGTGGACCTTGCCGCCACGCGGCCAGACGCCGGGGCGGACGCCGCTGAGCACCATGCGGATGAGAAGGGCCGCCAGCGCCATCCGGACCGGGGGGACGAGGAAGACGACCGCGGTCAGCACGGCCAGCAGCCACGGGACCGAGGGCAGCCAGGTGAGGTCGAGCCAGTGGTGGGCGGCGTTGGTGGCGAGCATCAGCCAGGCGAGCCAGCGCCCGGCGGCGAGCGTGCGCAGCGGGACGAGGGCGAGGACCTGACCGATCTGGGTCTTGGGCCGGATCGGGCGGACGGTGCGGTCGACCGGGGCGGGACCGGTGCCGAGGTCCTTCAGGACGGTGGCCAGCGAGCCCACGGTGTGGTGGGTGTAGAGGTCGCCGACCGCGACCTCGGGATAGCGCTCGCGCAACCTGCCGACGATCTGAGCAGCGGTGAGTGAGCCACCGCCTGCCTCGAAGAAGTCGTCCTTCGGCGAGGTGACGTCGGCGCCCATGACGTCGGCCCAGATCTCGCCGATCCAGGCCTCGAGGGGACTGAGACCGGAGGTGTCCGACTGGGAGCCGCTGCGCGGCAGCGGCCAGGGCAGGGCGTCGCGGTCGATCTTGCCGGAGGTGCGGGTGGGCAGGTCAGGGACGACAGCCAGGCGCGGGACGAGGGCGGCCGGCATCCGCTCGCGCAGCAGGTCCTGGGCCGTCTCGGCGTCGTAGGAGTCGTCGGTGGTCAGGTAGCCGATGAGCAGCTGGTTGCCGGAGGCGGTGCGACGGACGGCGGCCGC
Source organism: Ornithinimicrobium pulveris (assembly GCF_050261105.1). Classification (GTDB taxonomy): domain Bacteria; phylum Actinomycetota; class Actinomycetes; order Actinomycetales; family Dermatophilaceae; genus Ornithinicoccus. The sequence continues at coordinate 3,169,037 of NZ_CP189837.1, forward strand.
GGCGCCGACGACGCCGGGCAGCCGCAGCAGGTGATCGTCGACCTCGCCGAGTTCGATCCGGCGGCCGCCGAGCTTGACCTGGTCATCGGCGCGGCCGCCGAACAGCAGGCCGACGGGGTCGTTAACCACGATGTCCCCGGAGCGGTAGGCGCGCTCCCAGCCGAGGGTAGGCATCGGGGCGTAGACCGCGGCGTCCTTCTCGGGGTCGAGATAGCGGGCGAGGCCGACGCCGCCGATGATCAGCTGGCCGCTGGCTCCCCCAGGGACTGGCACGCCCTGCTCGTCGACCACGGCAAGATCCCAGCCATCCAGCGGCAGACCGATCCGGACCGGGGTGGAGCCGTCGAGGACGGCTGCGCAGGCGACGACCGTGGCCTCGGTGGGTCCATAGGTGTTCCAGACCTCGCGGCCCTGCCCCTGCAGGCGGGCGGCGAGCTCGGGCGGGCAGGCCTCGCCGCCCAGGATGAGGAGCCGGACCGTGTCCAGCGAGGTGGTCGGCCAGAGCGCGACCAGGGTCGGCACGGTCGACACGATCGTGATGTCGTTGGCGACCAGCCAGGGGCCGACGTCGACGCCGGCGCGGACCAGGGAGCGCGGTGCGGGCACGAGGGCGGCGCCGTGTGCCCAGGCCAGCCACATCTCCTCACAGCTGGCGTCGAAGGCGACCGAGAGCCCGGCCATCACCCGGTCTCCCGGGCCGATCGGGGCGTGCTGGAGGAAGAGTCGGGACTCGGCGTCGACGAAGGCGGCGGCGCTGCGATGGCTGACCGCGACGCCCTTGGGGGTGCCGGTAGAGCCGGAGGTGAAGATCACCCAGGCGTCGTCGGTGAGGTCGGGCTCCTCCCCCGGGGTGCCGTGGTGGGTGCCGGGTCGAGGGGTGATCTCGAGGTCGTTGCCGATGACGGCGGCCACCCCGGCCTCGCCGAAGACGACACGGGCGCGTTCGTCTGGATCGTCCGCGTCGACCGGGACGTAGGCCGCTCCCGCCAGCAGCACCCCGACGATCGCGGTGTAGAGCTCGGTGGTGCCCGAGGAGATCCGGATGCCGACCTTGGCTCCGCGTCCGATTCCCTGCTCGGCCAACCGGTTGGCCACGGCGTGCGCGGCGCTCTCGAGCTCGGCATAGGTGAGCGTGCGCAGGCCGCTGTCGACCGCGATGGCGTCGGGGGCCTCGGCGCAGGTGTGCAGCAGGATGTCGACGAGGGTGCGGGGCGGGGTCGCCCGGTCACCGGCGAGCAGGGCGGGAGGAATGTTCGGCGAGGTCTCGGGCTCGGCGTCGGACACGGGGCTGAGTCTGCCGTATGCGGTCGGCTCGCCTCCTCGCGCCCGCCTCCTCGCGCGCCTCTTGTCCTAGCCCTTGGTCATGCCCTCCGAGATCAGGTTCATCACCGAGGAGTCCGCGAGCGTGGTGACATCACCGACCTCGCGGTTCTCAGCGACATCCTTGAGCAGACGGCGCATGATCTTGCCCGAGCGGGTCTTGGGCAGCTCGGGGACGACCATGATCTGGCGCGGCTTGGCGATCGCGCCGATCTCCCGGGCGACGTGATTGCGCAGCTCGGCGACGAGGTCCTCGCCCTCACCCGCGTCGTCCGCCTCGGAGACGGCCTCCTCGCGGAGGATGACGAAGGCACAGATCGCTTGGCCGGTGGTGTCGTCGGTGGCGCCGACGACCGCCGCCTCGGCCACCTTGGGGTGGCTGACCAGCGCGGACTCGATCTCGGCGGTCGACATCCGGTGGCCGGACACGTTCATCACGTCATCCACCCGGCCGAGCACCCAGATGTTGCCGTCCTCGTCCAACTTGGCGCCGTCCCCGGCGAAGTAGACGTCCTTGAACCGGCTCCAGTACGTGTCGACATACCGCTCCGGGTCACCCCAGATGCCGCGGAGCATCGACGGCCACGGCTCGGTGAGCACGAGATAGCCGCCCGAGCCCTTCTCGACCGGCTCGCCGAGGTCGTCGACGACCAGGGCGCTAATGCCGGGGATCGGGTGCTGCGCCGAGCCTGGACGAGTGGGGGTGACACCGGGCACCGGGCTGATCATGATCGCGCCGGTCTCGGTCTGCCACCAGGTGTCCACGATCGGGGTACGGTCGCCGCCGATGACTCGGCGGTACCACATCCAGGCCTCGGGGTTGATCGGTTCGCCGACCGAGCCGAGCAGCTTGAGCGAGGACAGGTCGTACTTCGCCGGGATGTCCTCGCCCCACTTCATGAAGGTGCGGATCGCCGTCGGGGCGGTGTAGAGGATGGTCACCTTGGCGTCCTGGACAATCTCCCAGAAGCGGCCCTGGTGGGGCGTGTCCGGGGTGCCTTCGTACATCACCTGGGTCGCACCGAGGGTCATCGGGCCATAGACGATGTAGGAGTGGCCGGTGACCCAGCCGATGTCGGCGGTGCACCAGTAGACGTCGGTCTCGGGGTGCACATCGTGGACGATCGCGTTGGTGTAGGCCGTCTGCACCAGGTAGCCGCCGGTGGCGTGGAAGATCCCTTTCGGCTTCCCGGTGGTGCCGGAGGTGTAGAGGATGAACAGCGGGTGCTCGGCGTCGAAGGCCTGCGCCTCGTGGGTCTCGTCCGCTGCCTCGAGTGCCTCGTGCCACCAAACGTCGCGGCCCTCGGTCCAGTCGGTCTCCTGCCCGGTCCGCTGGACGACGAGGACGTGCTGCACCGGGTTGTCGTCGTGGTCCAGGGCGGCGTCCACGGCCGGCTTGAGGGCCGAGGGCTTGCCGCGTCGGTAGCCGCCGTCGGCGGTGATGACGACCTTGGCGCCAGCGTCGTTGATCCGGCTGTGCAGGGCCTCGGCGGAGAAGCCACCGAAGACCACCGAGTGCGGTGCGCCCAGTCGTGCGCAGGCGAGCATCGCCACGGCCGCCTCGGGGATCATCGGCAGGTAGATCGCGACGGTGTCGCCCTCGCCGACCCCTAGGTCCGCGAGCGCGTTGGCGGCGCGCTGCACCATCCCGTGCAACTCGGCATAGGTAATGTCGCGGGTCTCGTCCTCGGGCTCGCCGATCCAGTGGATCGCGACACGGTCGCCGTGGCCGGCCTCGACGTGCCGGTCCACGGCATTCACACAGGCGTTCAGCCGGCCGCCCAGGAACCACTTCGCGAACGGAGCCTCGCTCCAGTCCAGCACCTTCTCGAAGTCGGTCTCCCACTGCACGTAGGCGCGGGCCTGCTCGGCCCAGAAGGCCTCGCGGTCCTGCTCGGCGCGCTCGAAGAGCTCGGCAGTGCCATTGGCCTGCGCGACGAACTCCTCGCTCGGCTCGAAGGTGCGCTCCTCGTGCAGCAGGTTGGACAGTCCTTCGCTGGACATCGTGCCTCCTCGTCGTGGCCGGGTTCTCCCGATCGAGTATGCCTTGCGCTCGCCGGGAGCGTTACCGGGCGGGGTGCGGGGTCGGCACGGCTGCGGTCAGGCTGAGATCATCGCGTGGGGGTGTCCCCGACGCTGTCGAAGCAGCTCCCGATGGGCATCCGGTGTCGGTGAGTTGAGCCAGTGTGTCGGCGATGACTTACGGGAAGTCCGGGAGTCCCATCCTCAGGAGCTGCGCACCGTCCGGGTGCACGGCATACAGGAGAGGACCTGCCATGCACGACCTGATCTTTGTGAACCTGCCGGTGGCTGACCTTGACCGCAGCCGCGCGTTCTTCACGGCGCTTGGGTACACCTTCAACGAGGAATTCTGCGACGGCGATGCGCTGTGCCTGGAACTGGGGCCGACGCTGGCGGCAATGCTGCTTCGGCACGAGCTGTTCGCCAGCTTCCTTCCCGGTCGGCACGACGGGCACGACTGGCAGGACGTGGCCGACGGGCACGGCCTCAGCCCACAGCGCGGGACTACGATCGCCGAACAGGGGACCTCGGAGGTGCTCCTATGTCTCTCTGTCGCCTCGCGCGAGGCTGTCGACGAACTGGTCGAGCGAGCCATCGCCGCAGGTGGCCGCGCAGGGCGCAGCGAGGACCACGGCTGGATGTACGGCCGGTCCTATGTCGACCTCGACGGGCACGTCTGGGAGATGCTGTTCATGGACGAAGCGGCGCGCGAGGAGGGCTGATGAGTGCGGACCAGGTCACGACACGCGGCGACGGGGCGATGTTGACCCCCGAGGAGGAGGTTGCTTTCGAGAAGGCGACCGGACCCCTTCGTGGTGAGTTGATCGCCCACTGCTACCGAATGCTGGGCTCGGCGAACGAGGCCGAGGACTTGGTCCAGGAGACCTACCTGCGGGCCTGGAGAGCCTTTCACTCCTTCGAGGGGCGCAGCTCAGTCCGGACCTGGATGTACTCCATCGCCACCAACAGCTGCCTGACCGCGCTGCGCCAGCAGTCGCGCCGCCCACTCCCGAGCGGCCTGGGGCAACCGCCCGGAGATCCGCACGAACCGGTCCAGGAGGACCGCTCTATCCCCTGGCTGGAGCCCCTCCCCGACCGGCTGGTGTTCGGCCAGGGATCGGCGAGTCAGGACCCGGCTGATGCCGTCGTCTGCACAGAAGGTGTGCAGTTGGCGGTGGCGGCTGCCTTGCAGGACCTGCCACCTCGTCAACGGGCGGTCCTGGTGCTGCGGGAGGTGCTCCAACTGTCGGCCGCCGAGACGGCACGGGTGCTGGAGTGCACGGTCGCCTCTGCCAACTCCGCTCTGCAGCGGGCGCGAGCAACGATCGGAGACGGGCTGCCGGAAGCCGGCCGGCGGGTGAGTGAGCTGTCGGAACGTGAGCGTGAGGTGTTCGCCGAGCTGTGCGATGCCTTCGAGCGGTATGACGTTCCTGCGGTGGTAGGAGTGATGACGGAACAGGCGACCTGGCAGATGCCACCCTTCGACCGGTTCTACGTGGGACGCGCCGACATCGCTGCGCTCATCGGGACTCAGTGCCCGGCCTCCGGCCCTGCCGACTTCCGGATCCTTCCGATCTTCTGTAACGGCCAGCCGTCGATGGCGATGTACCTCAGGGACCACGACCACGACCACGACCACGACCACGACCAGGACCAGGACCAGGACGTGATCTATCGCGCCTTTCAGGTCTGCGTGGTGGACGTGGCGCAGGACCAGGTGCAGGGCGTGGTCGGATTCTTCGATCCGGCAGTCTTCGCGCAGGCCGGACTGCCCGAGGTCCTGGTGGGCTCGGGGGCGCCGCCGGCCTGATCTCAGGCGCTGGCTGGTTCGTCGTCGCTGTCGCTGCTGTGGTGGGTGCTGCGGCGGCTGGTGTCGCTGCGGGCGGTGGGTCGATGCCCGCTGTGATCTGAGCTCTTGGCGCACTGGTCTGAGCTCGTGACGCTGTGATCTGGGTTCTCGACGGTCCGGTGAGGGGTCTGGGCGGTGTGTGGTGGTCGGCCGAGGTGGGTGTCGAGCAGTACCCCGGGGCCGCGGTAGTCGCTGGCCTGGGGGGTGTTCTGCCGGTCGCGGTGGCGGGCCAGGTTGCACCGTTGGCACAGCCCTTGCCCGTCCTGCACGGTGCTGGTCCCGCCCTCGGAGTGCGGGATCAGGTGATCGATGTCGCGGATCGGGGCACCGCACCACGGGGTGCGACAGGTCCGGTCCCGGGCGATGATGAACGCCCGCGCAGCCCCGGTGAAGAACCGTTTGCGCGGATCCCGACAGACCAACGTCCCGGTCACCGGGTCGGTGTACAACCGCCGCACCCACGCCCGCGCCACCCTCACCACCGAGGCCCCACCCGAACCACCCGACCCAGAACCCCCGGGCGGCTCGTGCTCAGGGCCAAGGTCCGACTTCGACTTCGGTTGGGGCTCCGGCTCGGGGCCGGGCTCGGGTAGGGGTGATGGCGTGTTGGTCGGGAGGTGACCGTGGAGCAGGGCACAGTCGAAGCTGGTGCAGCGGGCCCCGTCCGGACAGACCCCGGCTGCCTCGCCCGCGGCCGCTCGTGGCGGCGGCGGTGCGGCGTCCTCGCCCGGCTCGGCGGGCTCCTGGCCGGGCTCGGCGGGCTCCTGGTCGGGCTGGGCGGGTGCTTGGAGATCGTGGGGGCGTAGGAGGTCGCGGGCCAGGGGTGCGGGGATGGGTCCGTACCCGATCAGGTCAGCCGGGTCGCTGTCTCCGGCGAACAGGGCCGTGTCGCTCATCACGAGCCCGATCTCGACATCGATCCCGTCCACGATCGTGCGCCCGGTCAACCGGGCGAACACCTCATCAGCCATCACCTGGTTCACCGTGCGCGGATCCCCACTGGCTCTCGCGGTGACCGCGTGCTGCTGGAGAGCGTTATAGGCAGCGATCCCCATCGGCGCCGGCAACCTAGCGCTCAACAACGACATCACATCCGGGGTCGGACGGATCGACACACCCCGATCCTTGGCCGCTGTACGGGCCCGGTTGACGAACCCTTGGGGATCCAGCTCATACACCAACGCGGACACCGCCGCACCGATCTCCCGGGTGGACATCCCCTCCAGCCTGGGCGCCAACCGAGTATCGACCTGCGCCCGGTCCTGGGGGTCCAGCGTCGTGGTCGCCTCACAGATGATCCTGGCCTGGTACCCGTTGATCACCCCAGACTCCAACGCGGCCAACGTCTTAGGCAACTCGGCCACCAGCGCCTTCGCGGTGGTCAGCTCCCGCGACCCCCAATACGGCGAGGTCTTGCGCGCGGTCGCCAGATCATCAGCCACCGCTTGGGCCCGCCGCCGCACCGGCACCCCCGCCTCCTTCTGCGCATCCCACTGCGAATCCGCGAACGCCACCTGCACCCGAGCACCCACCCCCGCCACCGACCGGGACAAATCCTCCAAAGACCGCAGCAACTCCAACCGGTCATCATCCGACAACCCAGTCAGATCAGCACCGACCAACGCAGTTGCGAACTCGCGGACCTGGCCCGCCAGCGTCCCCGAGGCGGCCGCCCCCCCCCCCCTCGCCCGGGACCGGCCGGGCCGAAGCACCACCACCGCCCGCTGATAATCCCGCCTTCTTCGCCATGCCCGCTCACCCCCTCCAGGTGCGCTCAGATGCTGCTGCTGTGACCAGATCCCCTCGACCCGACCTCGTACATACATCCTAAGAGTCACCACCGACACACCCCACCCCCACGCACCCATCTGTGGACAAGCACCCCACCACGCCCGACCATGTGGACAGCCAGGCCCACCGCCGAGGCCAGGGACCTCGTCGGGGCAGCTGCGCCATACCGACACCGACAACTCGGGGTCAGCCTGAGCGCCCACCGACGGATGCAATCCCCAGCCAGGTGTGCCGATTCCCCGCCCAGCACCAGCCCACCTTGGGCGCCCCGCGACGCTCCGTGCCATCCCGCCCGGCCCCGTTGCTGATCCACAGGGCTGGCACGCGGGAATCCAGAGCCCCGAGCCGCCGTCCCACCTTCCGCGATCCCGTCGTCATGAAACAGTGGTTGCGCTCGATCACCTCCGGCACCTGCAGCGCCCAGCAGATCCCCTCGGACACCGTCATCAGGTCGCGGCCAGCAGCCCTGATCTGGGGATCCACCTCGTTTGGGCTCAGGTTCGCAAACTCGTCCCCGCGGCCTGGCGCGGACACGGCATACAGGGCAGCGTCCGGCACCTCCACCCCGGGAGCGGGACCGAACTCCGCCAGGTCGGTGAGATCCTCCACGACGAAACCAGGCCGCTCATCGAGCCACAGCAGCGGCGCCAACCCAGCCGCCGACACGACCCGCGGGTGGACCACGAGAAGGTCACCCTCAAGATCCGCATGGAGGGGCGGCAGGTCGAGCCCGAGCCCGGTCAACCGGGCGTACTGATCGGAGAGTGCGGGCAGGGCAGCGACGTAACGGCTCATGGTCCTCCAGGTCGACGAGCGGGACTGGGCCAACGCCTGCCCGCTCGGTCGCATTCCACGCAAGCACACCCTCCGCCCCCGGTATGACGTTTCTCCCCCAAGTGCAGCCGCCGGGCTGACGCGGGGTGCGGGTGGCGCGCACGACGGTAGGGACATGACGATCACCCAGCTCTTCCTGAACCTCGCGATCACCTTCGGCATCCTGCTCTATGCCGCCCTTGCCATCGTCCCCCTCTGGGTCGACTGGGCTTCTGAGCGCCGCGATCGCCCCGCCCACTGAGTCCGCCTGGCAGCACACCCACCTACACTCTCCTGCCGAAGGGGGGTGGATCCGATCGCTCACTACAACTTCCTCGCCGACGCGCATGGCCTCATTCGTGACTACATGGGGCGCGTCTCGCAACTGCCGGATCGCAGCGCCAGCCAGCGCGCGGACGAGGACGCGGCCGTGCTCGTGCGCCTGATGAGCGATGAGCAGGTGCGGACCTTTGGGGGCACCTCGGATCGGGACGCGGTGCGAGAGCTCATCCGCAGCCAGCGGCTCGAGGCGCTGATGCTGCGACCCGACACCAGCAGCCCGCACGAGCGCCAGCTCCTGGACCGGGCCCAGCCGATCCCCCGAGGACGGCTCCTGCTCGTCCGGATCCTGGACGTCCTGGCGATCGCGTGCACCCTGGCGATCCCGGTCTGCCTGGTCGCCATGTTCTTCTACGGCTGGCTCTTCGTAGTCCTCCTCGCCGCCCCGGTCCTCGGAGTTGGCCTCCTCACTGCCCGCTGGCTCGTCGCCTCGACGGTCGAGAAGGACCGGTTGCGTTCCCGGCTGAGCTGGGCAGTCACCCGATCCGGGCAACTGGGCCGCGGACTTCCGGGGAGCGCGCCGGCTGTGAGCATCAGTGGGGCCTTTGACCTGATGGCCTATCTGATGGCCTACATCCTGCTGATCGTGGGCAGCTTCCTCACGTTCTCCGGGTTCGGGGTCGCCCTCATCTCCCTCGTGGCGGATGGACCGGGGAGTGACCTCGTGCAGATCGGTCTCCAGACCGGAGCCGGTGGCGCGGGCCTGCTCCTCCTCTCCTGGGGCGTCGCCGCCGCCTGGGGAGCCCTCCAGCGCAGCGAGCGCCGACGCGCCAGCGCCACCGAATGGTTGGTCGAGCAAGCCCAGCACGACGCTTAGTCTGGAGGGCATGGAGTTTCGATACCTCGGCAACAGCGGTCTGAAGATCAGCGAGATCACCTACGGCAACTGGCTCACCCACGGCAGCCAGGTGGAGAACGAGGTGGCCCACCAGTGCGTGCGAGCCGCCCTCGACGCCGGGATCAGCACCTTCGACACCGCCGACGTCTACGCCAACACCAAGGCCGAGAGCGTCCTGGGCGAGGCCCTCAAGGGTGAGCGCCGCGAGAGCCTGGAGATCTTCACCAAGGTCTACTGGCCCACCGGCCCCGGCGGCCACAACGACACCGGCCTGTCCCGCAAGCACGTCATGGAGTCGATCAACGGATCCCTCACCCGCCTGCAGACGGACTACGTCGACCTCTACCAGGCCCACCGCTACGACACCGAGACCCCGCTCGAGGAGACGATGCAGGCCTTCGCCGACATCGTCCGCCAGGGCAAGGCGCTCTACATCGGCGTCAGCGAGTGGACCGCCGACCAGATCCGCGAGGGCCACGCCCTGGCCACGGAACTCGGCTTCCAGCTCATCTCCTCCCAGCCGCAGTACTCCATGCTCTGGCGGGTCATCGAGCCCGAGGTCGTGCCGGCCTGCGAGGAGTTGGGCATCTCCCAGATCGTCTGGAGCCCGATGGCCCAGGGCGTGCTCTCCGGCAAGTACCTTCCCGGCCAGGCACCCACCGAAGGCCGCGCCGCGGACGAGCAGATGGGCCGCGGCATGAAGGGCTTCATGTCGCAGGAGACCCTCACCGCCGTCCAGCGCCTCAAGCCCATCGCCGAGGAGTCCGGCCTCACCATGCCGCAGCTCGCGATCGCCTGGGTGCTGCAGAACCCCAATGTCGCCGCTGCGCTCGTCGGCGCCTCCCGCCCCGAGCAGGTCCAGGACAACGTCAAGGCCGCGGGGGTGACCCTCGATGAGGACACCATGTCCGCGATCGACGAGGCGCTGGGTGATGTGGTCGAGCGCGACGCCGGCAAGACCGCCGAGCACGCTCCCCAGGAGCGCGTCTGCTGAGCCTCGCGCTGAACGGACTGGGGTACTCACCATGAGCATGTATCAACTGATCCGCCACGGCCGCGGCCACCGCCGCGACGAAGCGGACAAGCCCACCATCATGATGCGGGCGATCACCTGGGCGACCGCACCTCCGGCCCAGCCCGACGACGCCGAGCGCGCCCGCCGGGACGGCGCCACGCTCGCCCGACTGCTCACCCCCGAGCAACGGTCCCGGTATGCCGAGACCCAGGACCGCGCCGTCGCTGCGGACTTCCTGGCTCGGGAGCGGGCGGCCGTCCTGGCCGAGCGGGACACCCTCGAGCCGACCGGTGAGGAGCGCGAGGCCCTCACCGTGCCCTGGCAGGCGCCCGAAGGTGGGGCCTGGTTGCAGCAGACCTTCCAGGTGATGTCCCTGGTCATCGCGCTGGCGATCCCCGTCGTTCTCCTGGCCGGCTCCGTCGTGGGAGACGCCGGACTCGGCATCGCGGGCCTGCTGGTGCTGCTGATCGCGGTGACCTTCACCGCCGAGGCGCTCACCGCAGCGGCCCTGGACCGGCGCAGGGTGGCCCCACTGCTGGAGTGGGCGACCACGCGCCCGGGTCAACTCGGCCGCGGCGTCCCCGGCAGCTCGCCGGGCACCACGGTCACCGGCGCCTTGGGCTGCCTGGCCTACGCCGTGCTGATGGCCTTTGCCATCTCGATCATCATCGGCCTCGTCTTCCTCGGCCTGTTCGCGGTGATCGCGCTCCTCGCCGCCGCCTTCGGAGGCACGTTCTCGGACTTCTGGGAGCCCGACCTGATCCTGGGTCTGGTGACGGCGGTGGTCGCGCCGATCGCGGTCGGCGCCGTCCTGCTCTCTGCGTGGCGGCTCGGCGCCCTCGCCGAGCACCGCCGCCACTCCGCCCTGGAGTGGCTGGTCCCCGAGCCCGAGGACACCCCGGGCACACTGGGCTCATGAGCTCTCCCTTCGACCTCACGCTGGAGCAGTTGCGCGAACACCGCTCGGCGAAGTGGAGTCGGGTGCCAACGGACGTGCTGCCCGCCTGGACCGCCGAGATGGACGTGCGTACCGCACCCGCGATCGCCGAGGCGCTGCACCTCGCCATCTCCCGTTCCGACTTCGGCTACGCCGGTGCCCCCGCGCCGGTCACCGAGGCTTTCGCCGGCTTCGCCCGCGACGCGTGGGGCTGGGACCCCGAGGCAGGCGGGGGCCGGCTACGGCTGTTCAGCGACGTCGGCCACGGGGTCAACGAGACTCTCCGGGCGCTCACCACGCCCGGCGACCGCGTGATCATCAACCCACCGGTCTACCTGTCCTTCTACCCCTGGCTCGCCGGTCTCGGCCTCGAGCCGCTCGAGGTCCCGATGCTCGACATCGCCGTAGGGGGCCGCCTCGACCTGGACGGGATGGCGCAGGCCCTCACCTCGGGGGCGCGCATCATCCTGCTCTGCACGCCGCACAACCCGCTCGGCTACGTCTACTCCCACGAGGAACTCGCCCAGCTCGCCGACCTCGCCGCCGAGCACGACGCCATCGTCATCTCCGATGAGATCCACGCACCGCTCGTGCACCCCGGCTCTCCCCGCCCGTTCGTCCCCTGGCTGACCGTCTCCGACGCGGCCCGCGAGGTCGGCATCGCGCTGCACTCCCCGTCCAAGGCATGGAATACCGCCGGCCTCAAGCTCGCCGTCGGCGCCACCGCCGTCGAGGGCCGCTGGCCGCAGATCCGGGAGGAGATCGACTGGTCCCCCTCGATCCTGGGTCAGTACGCCGCGATCGCCGCCTACACCCACAGCCGAGACTGGCTGGCGAGGGTGCGGGCCGAGCTCCAGACGCGGACCGCCCAGCTCGTGGACCTCCTCGCCGAGCACCTGCCCGACGTCCGCTTCCAGCCCGGTCACGCGTCATACCTGGCGTGGTTGGACTGCCGCGAGCTCGGGCTGGGCGACAACCCGGCCGCCACCTTCCTGTCGAAGGGGCGGGTGCAGTTGTCCCCCGGCCCGGCCTTCGGCGCGACCGGCGAGGGCTTCGCGCGGCTCAACATCGGCACCAGCCAGGAGCTGATGACCCAGGCCGTCCGCCGGATGGCAGCGGCGGTGGCCGCCCGGTGAGCCGCCGCACCGGCCTGGCCGCCCAGATCGGCCGCGCCTGGGAGCGCCACCTGCGCAGGCTGGTCGCCTGGGTCGCGAGTCCGCCCCGCGAGCGCAGCGACGAGGACCGCGCCGGACCGCGCGATCGCGGCACACTTCCTGGCTCGGGAACGCCTGGCCGCCCTCCGGTCGCGGGAGACGCTCGAGTCGACCGGTGAGGAGCGCGAGGTCGGCTGGACGCCGTGGGAGCCCACGTCGAGGGGGCGGTGGCTGCGGCAGACCTGCCGCTACACGCTCTACGCCAGCCTGATCCTGGCGCTGATCTGCGCGCTGGCGGCCTTCGCCCATCCCCTGGGCGCGATCCTGGCGCTGCTCTTGCTGGCCACCGCGGTGGCCGGTGCGACCGGCGAGTGGCTCACCGTGGCGGTGGAGGATCGCACGCGGGTGCAGCCCTTGCTCGAGTGGGCCACCACCCTTCCCGGGCAGCTGGGCCGGGGCGTGCCGGAGAGCGCGCCGCGGGCGACGATGAGCGGGTCCCTCGACCTCGTGGGGTACACGCTCCTGGTGATCCTCTCGCTGCCCATGCTGATCGGCGGCTTCATGCTGGTCGTCATCGGGCTGCTGTCGGCGGCGCTCGGGGAGTGGCCCTGGTCCCAGGGCGCGGTCGATCGGACCTATCTGCTCGTGATGACGACGGCTTTCCTCGCCCCGATCGTGCTCGGTGGTCTGCTGGTGCTGTCCTGGCGCGCCCTCGCGCTCGCCGAGCGCCGGAGGGCGAGCGCGCTGGAGTGGCTGGTGCCGTGAGCCCTGTGTGAGCTCGGTGTGAGGTCGGGCGGGCACACTGTCCCGTATGCCGCCGCGCCCCCTCCTCGTCTGCGTCCTGCTGGTCCTGACCGCGGGTTCGTTGACGGCCTGCACCCAGGCGGACGGTGCCCCGATCGATCATGGCCCCGCGACGCCCGCGGTGGCCGAGCAGGGCAGCGCGGCCGAGGCGACCTATCTGTGGAGCTGCGTGGATGAGGACCCGGTCCAGCAGCCGCCGAGCTATGTGCTGACCTGCGCCGATGGCAACGCCGGCCTGGAGGGGATGTCGTGGTCGGCCTGGGGCGAGGAGATCGCCCACGGGCAGGGGGAGTTCGTGATCAACTCCTGCGATCCGAGTTGCGCCGAGGGGGAGCTGGTCCGGTTCCCGGTGACGGTCAAGGCGGAGGACCTGGTGCAGCTGGAGGCCACCCAGGTGTATGGCAGCGTCGTCGTGCACTTCGTGGATGAACGCCCCGACGGCCTGGCGCAGGATGAGAGTTTCAGCGTCGCGCCGGAGCACCGCTGAGCTCGATCACCGTGCGGGCCCCGGTCCAGGGAGCCTCAGCCTGTCCGAGCACGAGCCGGCCACCCATCGCCTGGAGCTGACGCAGGGCGATAGTCAGGCCTAGGCCGGAGCCTTTGTTCGCCCCGAGGCCATGGAAGCGCCGGGGCCCCTGGCCGATGAGTTCCTCGGGATAGCCCGGGCCGTCGTCCTCGAGGATCAGGCTGGTGCCCTCCACGAGGAGTCGGCCACGCTGTCCACCGTGCCGGGCGAGGTTGGTGAACAGGTTGCTCAGCACCCGGTCGAGCCGACGCTCCTCGACCAGCACGGTTCCGGTGGAGCGGACCTCCAGGGTGATCTCGGGAGCGCGTCCGACATCGAGGGCCAGATGGGTACGCGCCCGGTCCAGGAGCGCGGGCGCGATCGTGGCCAGGTCCAGCGGCTGCGCGACCACGTCCTCGGTGCCGCGCTCCAGCTGGCTGATCTCCAGCAGGTCCTCGACGAGCAGCCGCATCCGGCGCACCTGGGCGCGGACGAGTTCTGCCGCCTCGTCATCACCGAGGAGCTCGGCGGCGCTGACGAGGCCGGTCAGCGGTGTCCGCAGCTCGTGCGCGACATCGGCGGTGAAGGCCTGCTCAGCCTCGAGCCGGGCGGAGAGCCGATCGGCCATCTCATCGATGGCCCGGGTCAGGGCGGCCACCTCGTCGCGCCCGCCCTCGTGGGCCCGTGCCCCAGGCTCGCCCGCCGCTACCCGGTGCACCGACCGCGCAGCGCGACGCAGTCTTCTGGACAGCGCGGTGGCGACCACCCAGCCGAGCAACCCGGACGCGACCGCGGAGCCCAGGATCGTCAGGACCAACCAGCGCGCGCGGGTCGCTGCCTCCTCCCGCAGCTCCTGGCCGGGGGCCTCGATGGTGAGCACGACAGAGGGCCCGATGCGTTCGGCCGCCCACATCGTGGTGCCGTCATAGAAGCTGCGCCGGTCCCCCTCGGCCAGGCCAGCGGTGAGGTCGGCGGGACCGCGCGTGGCCGTCGTGGCACCACCGCGCAACCGCCCGTCCACCCGATAGCCGGCTGCCGCGGCGTCCAGCTGTCCCAGCGTCTGCTCCCGCAGCGCCTGCACGGCTGACCGCTCGGCCCGATCAGCCAGGGCCAGGCCGACCAGGGAGGAGACGATCAGGCTGATGATGGCGACCGCGAGCGCGATGCGCACGCGCAGGGAATGGACCCCCACTCAGCCACCGACCTTGTAGCCGACGCCCCGCACCGTGGCGATGAGTTCCGGTCCGATCTTGGAGCGCAGCCGCTGCACGGTGACCTCGACCACGTGCGGGTCCGCCCACTCGCCCACTCCCCACACCCGGTCGAGCAACTGGGCCTTGGAGAGCACCGCACCGCGATGTTCGAGCAAGGTCTCCAGCAGCCGGAACTCGGTGTGCGACAGCGTGATCTCCTCCTCCCCTCGGCGCACGCTCATCCCCGCGAGGTCGATGGTGAGTTCGCCCAGGGTGAGGCCTGTGGCGCTCACCACCGCCGCTCCGCGCCGCAGCACGGCCCGGATCCGTGCGGCGAGCACCTCCCCGTCGAAGGGCTTGACGACATAGTCGTCGACCCCCGCCGAGAAGCCTGCGAGCTGGTCTCCGGTGAGGTCGCGGGCGGTGAGCATGACGATCGGCAGGTCCGCGGTGTCGGGGCGGGTGCGCAGGCGCCGGGTCAGGGTGAGCCCGTCCATCCTGGGCATCATCACGTCCACCACGGCGACCTCCGGACGGCGATCCGCCGCGTCCAGCACCTCGAGCGCCGCCACGCCGTCCTGGGCGACGAGGGTCGTGAAGCCCTGCCGCTGCAGCACCAGCGCAGTCGTCCGGCGCAGCATCTCGTCGTCCTCGACGAGCAGGACGGTCGGGGACATCGGCTGGCTGGCAGCGGGTGGCGAGGTGGCGGCGGGTGGCACGGCCCCCAGCCTAGGAGCCGGACCACCCCTCGGACAGGCCCGGCGGAGCCGGCGGACAAAGTGTGAGCGAGCTGTGAGGTGGGCGTGCGGTCACCGTGAGGCAGGGCGAGCAGTGTTGTCCATGTCGCCGAAGGGAGCCACCGGAGGGACCTCGGATCAGGAAAGGACCACCCTCATGAACAGCACCAGCGCCACTCCCCCCACCACCCGCACCACGACCCGCGGCACCTCGCGTCGCCGCCGCGTCATCACCGGCGGCCTGCTCGCCCTGGCCATCACCGGCACCGCCGCCGGTATCGCCGTCGCCCAGGGTGGCCAGGACGATGCGCCCCAGCAGGAGTTCGAGGGCGGCGAGTTCGCGGCCGACCCGATGAGCGAGGTCACGATGATCCGCGACTGCGATGGCGAATCGCTGAACCGCCCCGACAGCATCACCCTCACCTGCGCCGACGGGCTGGAGACCCTCCAGGGCCTGGAATGGTTCGACTGGGGCACCGCCACGGCGCACGCCGAGGGCCAGCTCGTCGTCGCCCCGACCGCCGCCGAGGGCGGCGACCCGATCAGCTACCCGGTCACCGTGTCGGCCGACGGCCTGGTCACCGGCGAGGCGGTGCAGGACTACAGCCGCCTCACCATCACCTTCCCGGGCGACAAGCCTGACTTCGAGGACGCCACGTTCGTCCACGAGCTGCCCACCGTCGAGGCTGCCTCCGGGCTCGACGGCTGAGCAGGATCACCGGCCCCGCGGACGGGACACCGCGAGAGGGCCGACCGGCGGCGCCACCTCAGGGACAGGGTGGCGCCGCCTCGGTCGTTCGGACCTACCCTTGCCCCATGAGCACCCCGCACCTGTGGATCCGCGCCGAGGCGCGTCCGACCGAGCAGCGCGTCCCGATCGTTCCGGCCGATGCCGCCCGCCTGATCGCCGACGGCTTCGCCGTCACGGTCGAGGAGTCGCCGACCCGGATCATCCCGATCGAGAACTTCGTTGCCGCTGGCTGCTCGGTGGCGCCGTTCGGCTCCTGGGTCGACGCCCCGGACGGCGCCGTGGTCGTGGGCATCAAGGAGCTCCCCGAGGACCCGGCCGACCTGAGCCACACGCACGTCTACTTCGCGCACGCCTACAAGGGGCAGGAGGGCGCCCAGGAGGTGCTGGACCGCTTCCGCCGCGGCGGCGGGCAGCTGCTCGACGTGGAGTACCTCACCGTCGACGGCCGCCGGGTGGTCGCCTTCGGCTTCTGGGCCGGGTATGTCGGAGCTGCCCTGGCCGTCCTCCGGCACCGCGGTCTGTTGCCGGGGGGGGTCGCGCCGATGTCACGCGCTGACCTGGACGAGCAGCTGCGCGCCAGCGCGGAGGGCCACGACCCGGAGCGGGCCCTGGTCATTGGCTCCCGTGGACGCTCCGGCCGAGGCGCCATCGAAGCGCTGGAGATCGCTGGCTGCACCATCACCCGCTGGGACCGGGCCGACACCGAAAGGCTGGACAAGCACGCTCTGCTCGCCCACGACCTGCTGATCAACTGCGTCGTGAGCGACACCAAGCGTGAGCCCTTCGTCGACACCGCCGACCTGGACGTGCCGCGCCGGCTGCGCACCGTCGGCGACGTCACCTGCGACGTCACCTCGGAGGCCAACCTGCTGCCCTTCAACACCGCGATCACCACCTGGGACGAGCCGGTGCGCGCCTTCGGCTCCGAGGGCAACCCGCTGGAGGTCATCGCGATCGACAACCTGCCCTCGTTGCTCCCGCTGGAGTCCTCGGAGAGCTTCTCCGCCGAGCTCACGCCGCTCCTGCCCGATCTGGCCGAGCGGCAGGGTGCGTGGGCCGCCAGCCTGGAGTGGTTCCACCGGCACCTCATCTAAGGGGCTCCCGTGACCACCGTGCAGCAGTACGCCCACCCCTACCGCATCGGCAGCCTGGTCGGTGCCATCGGTGCCACGGTCTTCGTGCTAGCCAACCGGAACGCGCTGCCTGATCCGTGGCCGCTGGTGGCGCTGGCCAGCTGGGGCCTGGTGCTGGCGCTCTACGTCTACCGCGTCTGGCTCTCCCCCGCCGAGGCGCTCCCCCGCGTCCGGCCACCGCGCCCGCGTGCCGGGCTGATCTACGTAGCCTCGGTCGCGGCCATGATCCTGGGCATCCAGGTCGGCCGGAGCTTCCTGCCGGAGGCCGACCGCGACGCGCTCATGCCGGCCGTGATCGTGATCTGCGTGGGCCTGCACCTGGTGCCGTTCGCCCAGGCCTTCCGCGCCCCGGTCTTCGCCCTCCTCGGGTGGGCGATGACCGCAATCGGGGTCATGGGCCTGACCGCCGGCCTGGCGACCTGGACCGGGTGGGCCTGCGTCGCCGCGGTGGTCACCGGCATCGTGATGCTGGCGGTGATGGCCGAGGCCGCGCACCCCGACGACGAGATCAGCCCCGGGGACTAGCGCCCACCTCAGCCGGTGTTCTGCAGCCCGGCCGCCATCCCGTTGATCGTGAGCAGCAGCGGCCGGTGCCAGGGGTGCCCTTCGTCCTCGCGCGCGCCGTCGGCGTCCAGCTCGGTCAGGCACCGCAGCTGCAGCCGGCTGAGGGCATCGATCGCCGGCCGACGCAGCTCGACCGCGGTCCGCAGGTGCGGCTTGTGCTGCAGCAGCGTGTCCTGACCGAGCACGTCGAGGACCTGCTCTCGGCTGAGCCGCAGCTCGGCAATGATCCGCTCGGTCAGGTCCGGCCGCCCGCCGAGCTCCAGGAAGCGCGCGGCCAGCTCCTCGTGGCTCTTGGCCAGGCTCATCTCCGCGACGTCCATCAGCGAGGCGAACATCGGCCACTCGCGATAGGCCGCGCGCAGCTGCTCGCGGTCCTCCTCGGCGGCGAGCGCGGTGCCCAGTCCGTACCACCCAGGCAGGTTCACCCGGGTCATCGACCACGCGAAGACCCACGGGATCGCGCGCAGGTCGTCCAGGGAACGACCGCTCGTTCCGCCGCGACGGGCAGGACGCGACCCCAAGCGCAGGTCGCCGAGGGAGTCGAGGGGGCTGGCGGTCGCGATCAGGTCGGCGATGCCGTCGGTGTCCATCAGGTCCCGGTATGCCGTGCGACTCACCTCCTCGAGGCGCTCGCCCAGGTCTGCATAGCGCTCGGCGGCGGCGTCCCGCGCGGCGACGACCTCCGGTGAGTCGGCGAGGAGGACGGCCGAAGCGACTCGTTCCAGGTGCTGCTGGGCGAGCTGGACGTCGGCATACCGGGCGTAGATGACCTCGCCCTGCTCGGTCACCTTGAAGCGGCCGTCGACCGAGCCGGTGGGCTGGGCGGTGATCGCGCGGTGCAGCGGTCCACCGCCACGGCCCAGCGAGCCGCCGCGGCCGTGGAAGAGGGTGAGCTCGATGCCGTGCCGATGCGCCCAGTCGGTCAACTCGCCCTGGGCACGATGCAGGGTGATGGTGGCAGCGGCCGGACCGACGTCCTTGGCGCTGTCGGAGTAGCCCATCATGATCTCGACCCTGCGCTCCCGGTCCGCCAGCCAGGCCTGGGTCGAGGGCAGGGTGAGCCACTCCTCCAGGGTGTCCTGCGCGCCCCGCAGGTCCTCGCCGGTCTCGAAGAGCGGGACCACGTCGAGCCGCAGCGGCCGATCCCCCACGGCGAGCCGGGCCAGTGCCCGCACCGCGGCCAAGTGAGCGGCGCTCTGGCTGAAGGACACGACATACCGGCCGCAGCAGCCCGAGCCCCACCGGCCCTGGAGGAAGGACATCACCCGGATGGTGTCGAGCACCTCCTTGGTCGGGGGCGAGACGTCGGTGACCGCCACCGGCCAGCCGTCGGTGGCCAGCCCGTCCAGGAGCTTCGCGTCGCGGGCGGCGGCCGCCGGGTCCTGGACGCCGGCCAGGCCGAGCAGCTCGACCAGCGCCTTCTCGTGGACCGCGCTGTGCTGGCGGACCTCGAGCTCGGCGAGGTGGAAGCCGAAGGTCTCGACCAGCCAGAGCAGGTGCTGCAGCTCCCCGTCGGCACTGCGCCGGTCACCGGCGGCGAGGAGGGAGTCCCGCACGAGGTGCAGATCGGCGAGCAGCTCCTCGGGACCCTGGTAGGCGGTGCCGCTCACCCCGTCGGCGGTGGCGCCCAGCCGCAGGGCGCTGACGAGCAGTTTCTGCCGGTGCAGCTCGGCCGGGGAGTCCTTGGCGATCTCGGCGAACTCCGTCGGCAGGATCACCGCGTCGTTGGCGAGCGCCTCGCGCAGCGCCCCGGACGCCGGGGTGGTCTGCTCGTCCATGGTGAGGGTGCGCGCCACCCGCTCGACATTGGCCTGCAGGGTGCGCAGCGCCACGGCCGCCTGGGCATCCATGGTCCGCCGGGTCACGGCCGCGGTGACGTGCGGATTGCCGTCGCGGTCGCCGCCGACCCAGGAGCCGTAGCGGATCAGGGACGGGAGATGCTCGGGCTGGGTGTCGGGAGCATCGTTCCCGAGCGCATCACCCCCCAGCGCATCCCCCTCAAGCGCGTTCTCGACCGCCCGCTGGAAGCGCGGCACCGCCCGGAAGACGGTGGTGTCGAAGATCGACAGGACCGTCTTGACCTCGTCGAAGGGTTCGGGCCGGGTGGTGCGCAAGGTCGAGGTCCGCTGCAGGATGTCGATGTCCTCGAGCATCCGGCGGCGGGCGAAGGCCTGCTCCGTCGCCCCGGACTGCGGGTCGACATACCGGTCGAGCTGCTCGGCGATCCGCCGCAGCGAGCCGGTGACGGCGCGGCGCCGGGCCTCGGTGGGGTGGGCCGTGAGGACGGGGTGCAGGCGCATCGCCGCCAGGCGGTCACGGGCCCCATCGCCGACGGCCGCGACAGCCGGCGCGATGTCGCCGCTCTCCAACGTGCCGCCGTGCTCGCCGTCCTCGCGCCGCAGGGAGCGGGCGCGATCGCGTTCGTCGGCCAGATTGGCCAGGTGGAGCCGCACGGTCATCGCCCGCGTCAGCGCCGCGACCTCCTCGGGGCCGGCATCGGAGACGAGGTCGTCGTGGTCGAGGTCATCGTGGTCCAGGTCGCCGCCGTGGCGGCGGAGCACGGCGGCCAGCTCCCCCTGTCCGCCTTCCTCCAGCACCTGGTCGTGCAGCGCGGTCAACAGCTCGAGATCTCGGGTCAGTCCCTCCATGACATCAACGCTAGTGCAGGCGGCGGCCGGCCGGGACGAGTTGGCCTAGCACCACCGCCACCAGAGCGAGGCTGAAGCCGAGGGTCTGGACCGGGCTAAGCGCCTCTCCCAGGACCAGCCAGCCGAGCACGGCAGCGGTGACCGGGCTGAGCGGCCCCAGCAACGCGGTCGAGGTGGCCGGCAATGTGCGCGCTGCGTGGAACCAGAGGCCGTAGGCGAGCGCTCCCCCGATCACCGACAGCCAGGCATAGCCGAGCACCGCGCCGGTGGTGAGCACGAAGGGGCCCCGATCAAGCAACGGGATGAGCGGAGCAATCAGCAGGCCGCCCAGCAGCAGTTGCCAGCCCGTGGAGGCCAGGCCACTGAGCCCCGCGGTCGGCCCCCACGCGCGCGTCAGCGTGACCCCCAGAGCCATCGAGGTCGTGCCCAGGGCGGCGGCTAGCAGACCGAGCGGGTCGACGTTCAGAGTGCCGGTGGTCAGAGTCAGCAGCACGCCGAGCACCGCGACCCCGGCCCACACCAACTGCCATCGTGGGGTGTGCTGTCGAAGCAACCACCACGCAGCCAGGGCCACGATGAACGGTTGCCCAGCCCCCACCACCGCAGCCAGCCCGCCAGGAAGGCGGTAGGCCGCGACGAAGAGCAACGGGAAGAAGGCGCCGATGTTGAGCACCGCCAGCAGAACCAGCCGTCCCCACTGACGCGGCCGGCCACGTGTCAGCGCGATCAGCAGAAGACCGGCAGGGACCGCACGCAGGACGGCAGCGGTCATCGGATGACCCGGCGGCAGCAGCTCGGTCGTGACGAGGTAGGTGGTGCCCCACACGATCGGTGCCACTGCGGCGAGCACGGTCACCGTGGAATGTTTCGCTTCCATGGAAGCATGATACTTCCTCGGAAGCATTCTCGCTTACGTGGAAGCGATACAGTTGACGTCATGGATCTATCCCGCCCCGACCACGTGGACGCTATCCAGGAGGAATGGCGCCGGGAGCGCCCGGATCTGGACGTGACGCCGATGGGGACCTTCGGGCGGCTGCACCGGCTCGCCGACATCCTGACGAAGGAGCTCGACACGGTCTTCGCCGCCCACGGCCTCACCGAGATCGACTTCGACATCCTCTGCACCTTGCGCCGAGCGGGGGAGCCCTACGGCCGACGCCCAGCCGAGTTGGCGCGCTCGACGATGGTCACGACAGGGGGCATCAGCAAGCGGGTGGACAAGCTCGCCGAGGCGGGGCTGGTCGAACGGACCCGCCCCGGCATGGGCGACGCGCGCGCGACTCAGGTGCGCCTCACCGCCGAGGGCCTGCGGCGCATCGATGCTGCCGTCACCGACCATGTCGCCAACGAGCAGCGGCTGCTCGACGACCTGCCTGCGCAGGACCGAGCACGCCTCGAGGAGTTGCTGAAGGGATGGCTTGCCCGCGTCAGCGCGACCGAACTCAGCCCCAGGTGAGCCCGGTCGACAGCCCCGGTGACCGCGCCGGCTCGATGAACCACTCGTCGCCGAAGACCATCGCGAACTGATCCTGCGGCATACCGAGCATCCAGCCCACGTCCTCCTGGGAGGCGTGGCAGGCCAGCGCCGCCCGCTTGACGTCCAGCACCGACCGGACGTCGACATGCCAGTGGATCTGCGCCTCCGGCGTGCCCATCGGGTTGCCATCATCGGCCGGGCCGTCGGGGTCCCAGTCACCCTCGATCCCGGCCTCCTGCGCGGCGACGTAGAGGCGTCGCATGTGGTCCCGGTTCATCGTCCCCTCGAGCTCGCGGGGACGGCGGGCGGCGAGTTCGGCCGCCCGGCGCGCGACGTGGTGGACCTTGATGTGGTCGGGGTGGCCGTAGCCGCCGTGCCAGTCGTAGCCCACCAACGCATCGGCGTCCTCCTCGTCCAGGACGGCGGCCAACCGGCCGGCGGCCTCGTCGAGGTCGGCGGAGTGGAAGGAGCGGGCGTGCCCGTTCTGCTCCCACCCGGTCATGCCGGAGTCGCCGTAGCCGAGCCAGACCACCCGGTGCGTGCCGAGCACCTCGGCGGAGGCCTCGGCCTCCCGGCGCCGACGGGTCACCACGGTCTCGCCCTCGGCGAGGTCGGCGGGGACGGTGCCGTGGTCGCCATCGGTGGCGTAGACCACGACCACGCGGTGCCCGGCGTCGACGGCCAGGCGGATGGTGCCGCCGCTGCCGGAGGCCTCATCGTCGGGATGGGCGTGCAGGAAGACGATCGTGCTCACGACGCAGAACTGTATGCCGACACCTGGCTACCCGCAGGCCGTCTCCTCGAGCGAGGCGAGCCCGGCGAGGTCGCCCTCCCCCAGCTCGCGCTGGCCTCGGTGCTCGGCAGCCATCAACTGGTTCGGGTCCTCGCTGTGGCCAAGGCCAAGGACGTGGATGAGCTCGTGGGTGATGATCATCTCGAGCTCGGTGTCGGTGTCCCGCAACCAGCCGCCGGGCTGGTCGACGTCGAGGACGACCATGCCGCCGACGGCCCGGCCTCCGCCCCCGGGGCCCTGGGCGTAGACCGCGCCACCCAGTCCGGCGGTGGGACCGGCCAGCGCGGGCACCTCCTGCTCGTCGGCCCAGCCGAGCAGCACCGGACCCCGCCCGCGCTCGAGGAAGTTGCGGTCGTCGGTCTCGCCGACGATCTCGAAGGTGAACCCGCTCGCCTCGTTGACCATGGCGAAGGCTGCGGTGAGGCGATCGGCATACCCCTCGGGCGCGTGCTCGGGGTTGACCTCGACCGGGATGGTCTGGCGGCAACCCCAGGTGATCGGGGCACCGGAGGTGGTGGTGGTCATGTAGGTCCAGCCGTCACCGCCGGAGCCGGGCTCGCCGTGCAGCGGGTCCATCCGGACCGCGTCGCCGAGCCGGTCGCGCAGGTCATCCAGCTCCAGGATCGGGGAGTAGGCGACCGTCCCGACGATGACCGCACCCACGATGAGCAGCGTGCCGAGGACCCCGAGGCAGCCGCCACCACGCGATGGCCTCTCGGGCCTCGGTGGCGGCAGCGATCCGTAGCCGCTGTGGTAGGTCATGGCTCCAGTGTGCGGGTCACCCGCCGAGGCCCTTGAGCAGGTCCTCGAACGGGGTCACCTCGTCATCGATCTGCGTGCCGGAGGTTCGGCCGCGCGCGGTCGAGCGGGCGCGTCCGAGGTCACCGGGTCCCTGGACGAAACCGGCGACCGAGCCGGTCTCGGCGACCATCAGGGTGGCCAACTCGGCGGCAGCCCGGGCGACGCGCTCGGCCAGGCCCCCGCCCTCGCCGCCCCCGAAGTCCTCGGTGGCGGCGAAGACACCCGTCGGCACCACGACGGCCCGCAGATAGGTGAACAGCGGACGCAGCGCGTGGTCGAGCACGAGCTGGTGCCGAGGCGTGCCGGCGGTGGCGGCGATGATCACCGGCATCCCGTTGATCGCGTCGGTGTCCAGCACGTCCATGAACATCTTGAACAGGCCGGAGTAGCTCGCCGAGAAGACCGGCGTGACCGCGATCAGGCCGTCGGCGGAGCTGACCAGCTCCCGAGCCCTGGTGACCGCCGGGGTCGGCAGCCCACCGGTGGTCATCGTCGTCGCCAGCTCGTGGGCGAGCTCGCGCAGCTCGATGACCTCGACGTGGGCCGCCTCACCGCGGGCGGAGACCTGGGCCTGCACCGCCTCGGCGAGGCGGTCGGCGAGCAGCCGGGTGGAGCTGGGCCGGGAGAGCCCGGCGGTGATGACGACGAGTCGACGGGTCATCACTCCTCCTTACGGGGTGGTCAGGGTGCGCGCCGGGGCCACCAGGTGGTGCGGCGCGTCCGGTCCGGCCTCGACGAGCGAGGCGTGGGTCGGCGGCTCGCTGGGCACGTGCGCCGGGCGGCGCGCCTCGAACTCGCGACGCAGCACCGGGACGACCTCGGTGCCCAGGATCTCGACCTGCTCCAGCACGGTCTCCAGCGGCAGACCCGCGTGGTCCATCAGGAAGAGCTGGCGCTGGTAGTCCCCGACGGAGTCGGCGAAGGACAGCGTGCGCTCGATCACCATCTGCGGGGTGCCGACGGTCAGCGGGGTCGCGCGGGTGAACTCCTCCAGGCTCGGGCCGTGGCCGTAGACCGGGGCGTTGTCGAAGTAGGGTCGGAAGACCTTCTTGGCCTCCGCCTCGGTGTCCGCCATGAAGACCTGGCCACCCAGTCCGACGATCGCCTGGTCGGCGGCGCCGTGCCCGTAGTGCTCGAACCGGCGACGGTAGAGGCCGACCATCTGGGCGGTGTGCTCGATGTTCCAGAAGATGTTGTTGTGGAAGAAGCCGTCACCGTAGTAAGCGGCCTGCTCGGCGATCTCGGTGGAACGAATCGACCCGTGCCAGACGAAGGGCGGGGTGTCATCCAAGGGCCGCGGGGTGGAGGTGAAGCCCTGCAGGGGCGTGCGGAACTTACCCTCCCAGTCCACGACCTCCTCGCGCCACAGCCGGCGCAGCAGGTGGTAGTTCTCCACCGCGAGCGCCAGGCCCTGACGGATGTCCTTGCCGAACCACGGGTAGACCGGGCCGGTGTTGCCACGGCCCATCATCAGATCCACCCGGCCGCCGGACAGGTGCTGGAGGAAGGCGTAGTCCTCGGCGATCCGGACCGGGTCGGTGGTGGTGATCAGGGTGGTCGCGGTCGAGAGCTTGAGCTTCTCGGTGCGCGCTGCGATGTAGGCCAGGTGCGTGGTGGGCGCGCTCGGGACGAAGGGCGGGTTGTGGTGCTGGCCGGTGGCGAAGACGTCCAGCCCGACCTCCTCGGCCTTGAGCGCGATCTGGGTCATCGCCGAGATCCGCTCGTGCTCGCTGGGGGTCCGTCCCGTGGTGGGGTCCATGGTGACGTCGCCGACGCTGAACAGACCGAACTGCATGGCACTCAACTCCTGACGTGAGGATCCTGAGAGGGATCACCTGCCGCCACCCGGTTAGATGACGAATCAACTATACCAACGGGGGTCGGTCGACTTCTATTCCAACCGGTCCCCGTAGCGTGGTCTCATGACCGCCCCCGCTCCGACGCCGAGTCGGGCGAGGACTCCCGCCCGCCCACGACGGACCTACGCCCGCCCGGTCACCCACGCCGACGCCGCGCTGACGGTGGGCTCCTTCCTGCTCGCCACCGGGCTGGGACTGGGGCTGGTCACCGCCCTGCTGTTCTCTGGGTTCGAGCCGGACGCGGCGGTCGCCGGCGGCATCCCCACCACGATCGTGCTGTGGTTCCTCGCCCTCTGGTACTCCCTGCGCGGACGCGGCTGGACCTGGGGGGACATCGGCCTGGGCCGCGGGGGACCACCAGCTGGGCGCTGGCTCTGGCAGGTGGGCCTGGCCTATCTGGTGATGATGACGCTGACCGTGCTCATCGGCTCCCAGTTCCTCACGCCGGACGCCGCCCAGCAGGACAATGTGATGGCCGCCGGGATCAGCTTCGGGCCGGTCGCGCTGCTCGCGCTGGGCCTGGCCGTGGTGGTCGTGGGGCCCTTGGTCGAGGAGGTCGTCTTCCGCCGGATCATCCTGGGCTGGCTGGAGTCGCGGGTCGGTTTCGTCGTGGCGCTGCTGGTGCAGGCGGCCCTGTTCGCGGTGATGCACATCATCCCGCAGGTGATGATCCTCACCTTCTTCCTCGGCATCGTCGCCGGTCTGCTGGCCAGACTGCACCGCTCGCTGTGGCCGGCGCTGGCCCTGCACTGCCTCAACAACGCGATCGCCGTGACCGTGATGATGGCCACGCTGAGCTGATGCCGACGGGCGAAGGCAGGGTGATGGGCAGGGTGATGGGGGGCCTGACGATCCTGGCGTTGATCGTCGGCTTCAAGGAGGCGCAGTTGGCCACCCTGGAGTGGCGCACCGAGCGCACTGTCAACAGCGCTTACCAGGCCCAACGGCACCAGATCCAGGAAGACATCGACACCGCGCGCGTTGCCCTCGAGGAGCGCTTCGACAGCACGGCAGAGCACCGGACCAGCGGTCACGCCTGCGAGCTCGATGAGATGCGAGGCAGGTGGCCGGTCATCGACGCCGGCTGGCGTCAGTACTGCGAGTCCGTGCACCAGGAAGCGATCGCTCTCGATGAGGGTGAGGTCCGGCAGATCTACGCCCGACCCGTCAACACCGGTGATATGTGTCCGCGCGTGCACCTCGAGGAGGTCACCCCCGCCCTGGAGATCGACCGTCCCCACGCCTTCACTGTCTTCCTCGTCCCCGCCGACTCGGACTGCGAACTCCCGCTGCTGGAGCCGATCCTTCTCCATGAACCGTTGATCCTGATGCAGTTGGAGCTGCGCGAGGAATCCGACCTGCAGACCCTGGATCCCGGCCAGGACTGGCTGATCGTCCAGCACCACCACCGTTACCTGTCGCACGAGATGGGCTGTGGGGCGAATGTCCTCACCTGCGACCGGCCGCTGCGTGACCCGGTCTTCCCCACCGTGGATGAGGCCGAGCAGTGAGCGGGCTGGCACCCCAGCGACCCCTCAGTTCACCAAGCCAGCCGCGCGCGCGGCCGCCACGGCCGCCGTCCGGTTGTCCACACCGAGTTTGCCGAAGGCATGCACGAGGTGCGTCTTGACGGTCGCCTCGCTCACCACGAGGGTGCGCGCGACCTCACGATTGGACATCCCCTGGGCCACCAGGCCGAGCACCTCGCGCTCGCGGGCGGACAGCTCGGCGCGCCGCACCCGCATGGTCTCCACGACGCGGCGGCTCAGGTCGGGCGCCAGCACGGTCTCGCCGCGCGCGGCTGCCCGGATCGCCTCGACGATCCGCTCCGGCGCCGCGTCCTTGAGCAGGTAGCCGGCGGCTCCCGCCTCCACCGCCCGCACCAGATCCACGTCGTGGTCGTAGGTGGTCAGGATCAGCACGGGCACGGCCACCGTGCGCGCCACCTCCACGCCGTCCGGCCCGTCCCCCAGCCGCAGGTCGCAGAGCACCACGTCCGGGCCGAGCTCGGCCGCGAGCCGGATCGCCTCGGCGCCGCCGCCCGCCTCCCCGACGACCCGCACCCCGGTCTGCACCGACAGCAGGGCGGCCAGCCCAGCGCGGACGACAGGGTGGTCGTCGACGACCAGGACCGACAGCGCGTGCCCGGTATGCCGTTGCTCACCGTTCATCGGGCCCCTCCCCCGGCCGCGGTGGTCGAGTGGGCACGCGGCAGGTACGCCCCGATCGCGGTCCCGGCACCCGGCTCGGACTCGACCTCCAGACCGCCACCCAGCTCGCGCAGCCTGGCCCGGGAGGCGCGCAGCCCGTAGCCGCCGTGCCGCAGGTCGCTCTCGCGAGCGCTGAGGTTGACCCCCGCCGGATCGAAGCCGCGACCGTCGTCGACCACGTCCAGGCGCACGAGCTCCTCGGCCTCGGCCAGGGTGAGCACCACTTGCGAGGCTCCGGCGTGCTGACGGACGTTGGCCAGCGCGGACTGGGCTGTGCGCAGCAGCGCCACTTCAAGTGGCGGCGGGAGATCGGCGACATCGCCCTCGACCCGGACCACACCGCATACCCCGGACTCGGACTCGAACCGCTCGACGATGCGGCGCAGGGCGTCGGCGAGCCCGGACTCCAGTGGCGCCGGAGCCAGCGCCCCGACCACCCGGCGGGCCTCGTCCAGGCCGTCATGGGCCGAGGTCTCGATCTGCCCGAGCAGCCGCGCCCGGGACTGCGGGTCGTCCGTCGCGACCCCGGCGCGCGCGAGCAGCAGGATCGAGGAGAAGCCCTGGGCGAGGGTGTCGTGGATCTCGCGCGAGAGCCGGGTCCGCTCGGCCATCACGCCGGCCTGGCGCTGGGCCTCGGCGAGCTCGGTGTGCAGCCACTCGCGCTCGAGCCCGTCGGCCAGGATCACCTGCAGCCCGCGGGAGAGCGCGAGCGCGAAGACGCCACCGATGAACGGACCCACGATCGCCGCGGTCGACCAGTCCTCGGCGTGGCCGCCACGACCGATCACCACGCCCAGCACCACGACGCCGACCACGATCGCGGGAGCGAGAGGGAGCAGGTGACCAGCCAGCATCCACAGCGAGAAGGCGACCCAGACCATGTCCGGCGAGGCGACCACGGTGACCAGCCAGAGCGCGACCAGGACGAGCAGCCACCAGCCGCCGCGCCGGACCCCGCGCCCCGCTCGAAGACCGGGGCCGAGGTCGACCCGCCGCGCGAGGACGGCGCCCACGACGTACCAGGCGACGAGGGCGACCGCGCTGCCGACCAGGAGGGCCGGATGAGCTGCGGTGGGGAGCCCGCGCACCACGCCGACCACGACCAGCAGCCCGAAGAGCACGTGCTGCACGAGCACGAGGCGACGGATCATCACGGTGGTGCGGCTCACTCCCTCATCGTGACAGGTGCGCGGCCGGGCGACCCGGCCACCAGAACCGGTCACCCAGCAGGGTGATCACGGCCGGGACCAGCACGGTGCGCACGAGCATGGTGTCGACGACCACGCCGAGCCCGACGATCAGGCCGAGCTGACCCAGGGTGACGAGCGGCAGCACACCCAGCGCCGCGAAGACGCCGGCGAGCACGATGCCCGCGCTGGTGATGACAACACCGGTCGTGCTCACGCCCTTGACCACGGCCTGCCGGGTGCCGAGCGCGGCCGCCTCGGCCTGCACCCGGTGCACCAGGAAGATCGTGTAGTCGATGCCGAGCGCGACGAGGAAGAGGAAGGCGAGCAGTGGGACGGGCGTGTCGAGCGCGTCCCAGCCGAAGAACTGCCGGCCCAGCCAGGCGCCGGTGCCGATGGTGGCCAGGGTGCTGGCGACGTTGACGGCCATGAGCACGACCGGCGCGACCAGCGAGCGGAGCAGCAGCGCCAGGATGGCGGCGACGACGAGCAGCACGAGGGGGGCGACGACGAGCAGGTCGCGCTCGGAGCCCTCGCGGACGTCGACATCGGTGGCGGGACCACCGCCGACGAGGGCATTCGCGCCCGGTATGCCGTGGCTTACCTCGCGCAGTTCCCCCACCAGCTCGCGCTCGTGGTCCGAGCCGGGGACGGCGTCGGTGGTGAGCAGGACTGTGGTGATCTCGCGGGTCGCAGCGTCGGCCGTGTCGGTGCTAGTCGTCACCGTGCCGCTGGGGCCGGGCGAGACCCGCTCCACGCCCTCGACGTCACCGAGGGTGGCCTCGACCTCGTCGAGGTGGTCGCTGTCGGTCACCACGATGATCGGGTTGGCCGCGCCTGCCGGGAAGTGGGCGGCGAGAGGTTCGAGCGCGTCAGCGGACTCGGCGGTCACGCGGAAGCGATCGGTCTGGGTGAGGCCGACCTGGGTGCCGAGCACGCCGGTCGCCATCACGGCGAGCAGGGCCAGGCCGGCGGTCAGGACCGCCCAGGGGCGGCGGACGACGGCCGAGGCGACGGCGCCGAAAGGATCGAAGGACGTGGTGCTGGTGGACTTCGCGCCGATGCCGTCCTCCGGCTGCGGGATGAACGGCCAGAAAGCCTGACGTCCCACGATGGCCAGGGCCGGTGGCAGCACGAAGAGCGCGAAGAGGAGCGCGACCAGGAGGCCGACCGCGGCGGCGATACCGACGCCACGGGTGCCGGGGATCACGGCCAGCACGAGCGTGGCGAGCGCGAGCACCACCGAGATGTTGCTGGCCAGGATGGCGGGCAAGGTGGCCCGCCAGGCGGTGGCCAGGGCGGAGCGATGATCGGGGGTGGTGCGCAATTCCTCGCGGTAGCGGGAGATGAGCAGGAGCGCGTAGTTGGCCCCCGCGCCGAAGACGAGGACGCTGATGATGCCGGCGTCGAAGTTGAGGTCAAGGCGGGAGCCGAGCTGGGCGGTCAGCACGGCGGCGACTTGGTCGGCCAGGCCGACGACCGTGATCGGCACCAGCCAGAGCACCGGGGAGCGGTAGGTCAGCAGAAGCAGGAGGCCGACCACCCCGACAGTGACGAGCAGCAGACGCAGGTTGGCCCCGTCGAAGGAGGCAGCCAGGTCGGCACCGAAGGCCGGGCCACCGGTGGTCTGGGCGACGAGCCCGTCGGGCAGCCCTGCAGCCACCGCGTCGCGGGCGTGGTCCACCACCTCGCGCAGGGCACTGGAGTCGTGCTCATCCACGGTGACGGGCACCTGGAGCATCGCGGCGCGGCCGTCCTCGCTGGGGATGGGGCCCACGGCATCGCGACCTTCGCCGAGGTGGCCGAGCCCGCCGAGGTCCTGCTCGGCCAGCTGGCCGCCGTCCTCGCGGGTCACCACCACGACCAGCTGCTGAACGTCGGCATCCGGCAGCTGGGCCAGCAGGTCGTTGACCTGCGCGGACTCCGAGGAGACGGGGGCCGCACCGTGGTCGTTGACGACATCCGCCCCGCGGAGCGTGCCGAGCAGACCGGCCGTCACGAGCAGCGAGAGCAGGATGAGGATCCAGGCGCTGCGGCGGCCGGTGAGCGTGCGGGGAAGGGCGCGGGGCGGGGAGGGGGTGAGCACGTGTCCACGCTAGGAATCAGGAGAGGTCCCCTTCCTCCTCCGCAGCTCAACCGTTCGGTTGAACCTTGCCCTCGGACGGCTGGGCCGAGCCGGGTGCGTGCGTGTTCTTGACGGCTGTGCCGATGGCCAGGAGCAGGAAGATGAAGGCCGCCGTGAGCGTCATGTGGCCCAGACCGGAGACGCCGGCGATGGCCGGGCTGTCGGCCCACTCGGCGCCGAGGACCTGCAGGGTGCCCTTGTAGGACAGCATCCCCACGGTCAGCACCAGACCGGCGTTGAGCAGGTGCACCCCCCACGTCATCCGGGCGGAGGTGCCCAGACCGGCGAGGGTGGCGGTCAGGGCCAGCAGGATCAGCGGCAGCAGGGTGCCCAGCGCCAGCGCGTGCGTGTGCACGAAGGCCAGCTGGGTGCGTCCGGTGAAGTCGTTGAGCTTGGTGACCTCGCGGTAGGCCAGGCCACCGATGAGGCCGATGGCGGTCCAGGCGACAGCGGTGCGGAAGAGATAACGAAGCATGTCTCCACGGTAGGGAGAGCGACCTCCGCGCCGCTGCCGCCGGACCTCCATCCTTCGGTTGATCAGCGGGCGCAGTTCCCGCCGCCGGGGCCGCCCTGGTCAAAGCCACCAGGACCGCGCTGACCAGCATCGCCCTGGCCAAAGCCGCCGGGGCCGCCCTGACCCAAGCCACCAGGACCCCGCTGGGGTCCACCCTGCTGGCCACCCTGGGTCGTGCTCGTCTGGGTCGTGCTCGCCTGGGTGGACTCGCCAGACCCGGAGGTCGCCGAGAAGCCCATCCCCTGCCAGCAGGAGGCGGAGGCCAACCACGGGGTGGTGCCCTGGGCGTTGTAGAGCTCAATCGCGGCCGCGTCCTGCACCGACTCCGGGGCATCCACGGCTCGCGCGTAGCCGGCGGCCGAGCTCATCGACTGCCAGGTGGAGTCGAGAAACTGGTAGGCGCCGGAGGCGGTGGAGGTGGGGTTCTGGGCGGTGTAGCTGCCACCGCTTTCACACTGCTTGATCGCCTCCAGCGCCGGGATGCCGGTGTCGGCGGCCTGCGCAGACGTCGCGGTGAGCAGCCCGGCTCCGGCCAGCAGCAAGGTGGCGCCGGCCGTGCCGACGGTGCGGGCGAACGTGCTCGTCTTCTTCGTGCTCGTCTTCATGGTGTCTCCTCATCAGGGTTGTGCGGGAACGGGCCTCCACCCTCACCACCCCTGATGTCCAGAACGTGTGCAGCCGATGTGCTGACCTCACATCCGGGAGCGAGTGCCCGCACAGCAGGCGCACAGCGGCCGCCGAGACTCTCGCAGGCATGAAAGTGCTCGTCATCGACTTCGGTGACCGCGGCGCGGAGCGGCTCGCCCGTGCCCTGGCGGCCGACACCCACGTCATCGAAACCGCCTCGGACGTCACCACCGCCGTCTGGGCCTGCCAGGAGGCGCCGCCCGACTCTCCCGCCGGCGTGGCCGTGGCGGTGGCCTGCACCCCGGTCGCCGGGGAGGTCGAACGGGAGTTGGGCCGACGGTTGCGGGACGCTGAGCTCGCCACCCCGTTGCTCGTGCTCGCCGGCTCGGCGCAGACCGAGGACGTGGTGGACGCGCTGGACAGCGGGGCGGATGACTTCGTGACCCGCCCCGTCGGGCTCGCCGAGGTGTGCGCGCGAGTCCGCGCGCTGGCTCGGCGCGAGCTGTCCCTGCCCAGCCCGGTGATCAGCTCGGGCGGGGTGGAACTGGACCCGGCGGGCCACCGGGTCAGCCGGGATGGTGAGGAGATCGACCTGTCCCGCCAGCTGTTCGCGCTGCTGGAAGCCTTCGTTCGCAACCCCGGCCGGCTGCTCACCCGGGAGGTGATCCTGGACGCCGTCTGGGATCCGGCGAGTGAGCCCAGTTCCAATGTCGTCGAGCAGGCGGTGTCCGCGCTGCGACGACGGGTCGACGCACCCTTCGGGCGGGCGAGCGTCCAGACGGTGCGGGGGCGGGGCTACCGGTGGGACCCCGCGGCGTGAGCCAGGCCAGTGCGTCAGGCCAACAGGTCAGTCCGGCCGAACATCTCCGCGGTCTGCCGCGCGGTCGGCTGACCGGCATCAGGGTCGGCACCGTGCTCGCGCAGGGCGGTGACCACCTCGGCCTCGCCCTTGAAGACGGCCCCGGCCAGCGGCGACTGGCCACGGTCGTTGAGGCGATCGACGTCGGCGCCCTTGCCCGCGAGCGCCCGGACGGCGTCGGCGTGCCCGTGATAGGCCGCGAGCATCAGCAGCGTGTTGCCCGCCGGGTCGGTGAGATCGACCGGGGCGCCGGCTTCGACATAGGCGACCAGGCGGGCGGCATCACCCGCGCGGGCCAGGTCGAAGAGGGCGTGCGCGAGGTCGACGGCCCCGACGACCGGTGACTCGGGTGGCTCGGGGTTGTCTGACGACTCGGGTGACTCGGGCATCCAACCAGGGTAGTCAGCCGAGCAGGTCGGCCATCCGCTTGGCGATCATGTCGGTCGCCCGCTGCGGCGCGAGCCGCGAGATCCGGTCCAGCATGGTGGCGTCGCGGCCGACCGTGACCCGGTAGCGACCCTGCTCCACCGCCCGCTCGACGATGATCCGCGCGGCGTCCGGAGCCGGAAGCGTCTGGTGACCGGCCTCGGCCTCCTCCCGCGAACCTCCGCCCGGGACCTGGACCCCGGAGTTGGTGGTGATGTCGGTCCCGATCGCGCCAGGGAAGACGATGGTGACCTCGACCGGGGTCTCCCGCAACTCGGCATACAGGCCCTCGGTGAACAACTTGACCGCCGCCTTGCTGGCGCCGTAGATCGTCTGGCCAGGGACCGGCGCGAAGCCGCCCATGCTCGACACATTGACCAGGCTGGCCTCGGGGCGCGCGAGCAGGTGCGGCAGGAAGGCCTTGCACGTGTGCAGCGTGCCCCACAGGTTCACGTCCAAGACTTTGGCCATCCCCTCGTAGGAGAGCTCGAGGAAGGGGACGAACTCCTGGATGATCCCCGCCACGTTGAGCAGTCCATCGACGACGCCGTGGGCGGTCAGCACGGCCTCGGGAAGCGCCTCGACACCCTCGCGGTCGGTGATGTCCACGGTATGCAGTGTCAGCCTCTCCCCGGCCCTCGCCAGGGCGGCGGTCTGCTCGAGCGACTCCGCGCGCAGGTCGACCGCCGCGACGCGGGCGCCGCGCTCCAGCAGCGCGAGGGTCACCTCCCGGCCGATTCCGTTGCCTGCGCCGGTGACGACGAAGACCTTGCCGCTGACCTGCATGACTGCCTCCTGGTGTCGGTGATGCCAGTCTATTACTACGCGATGTCGTTTTTAGCGAGGGTCGGACTCGACCTCAGGTGACCAGCGCCCGCCCCGGTCGCGCAGGCGCAGCCCGCCAACGGCATACCCGGCGATCACGTCCTCCCAGCCGATCGTCGGCTCACCCAGCCGCTCGATGTCGCGGGCGAGCAGCCGGGTCAGGAAGATCTCGCTCTCGGTCATCGCGACAGCATTGCCAGGGCAGCGGTGCGGCCGGTCGCCGAAGCTCATCACCTCCGGACGGATGCCGCTGGGCAGGTCGCGGCCGGGGCACAGGCGCAGCGGGTCCGGGGCGACCTGCTCGGGGTCGGCGTTGGCGGCGCGGACCGAGAGGTCGAGCCGGGCGCCGGCCGGGATCCGGTGCTCGACGCCGTCATGGGTGAGCGTGAGTTCCTCGGTGGTGCGGCGGTAGAGATGTCCGACGACCGGCTCGAGGCGAAGCAGTTCGTGCAGGATGGCTGAGCGCTCCTCCGCGCTGCCGACAAGGAAGCGGTGCCGCAAGGCGGGGCGGTCGAGCAGGTGCCAGGTCGCGATCTGGAGGAACTCGCGGGTGGTGACCACGCCGGCGGCGCCGTAGGTCAGGCACTCCATGAGGATCTGGGAGCCGGTGCGTCCCTGCTCGACGAGGTGGCTGATGACGTCCTGGCGCGGTGCGGCCCGGCGGGCGCGCACGGCGGGGCGGACGTCGCGGAGGTAGAAGGAGTACATCCGGGCCACCGAGGGCAGGGACCGGACGAAGGCGCGGACCCTGGCCAGGCCCTGCGGAGGGGCGGCGAGCATGCCCTCAGGCTGGTCGAAGAACCCGACGAGGCGGTGGGCCATCCGCTCCTGGTCGCTCTCGGCCAGCCCGATCACCTGGGCAGCCACCTGCGCGGAGAAGTGCAGGGTCAGATCGGCGAGGTCGACCTCCCGGCCGCCATCGAGGCGGGCCAGTTGGCGCTCGGCCCGCTCGATCATGAGTGTCTCGTACCGGCGGGTGACCGTGACCGGCGCGAAGTAGCGGGCGATCGCCGAGCGCTGGTCGCGGTGGTCGGCCCCGTCGGCGAACAGGACAGGCAGCGCACCGGTGGGCGAGGTCTCGCGGACGACCTCAG
The DNA here is from genome assembly GCF_050261105.1 of Ornithinimicrobium pulveris. Taxonomy (GTDB): domain Bacteria; phylum Actinomycetota; class Actinomycetes; order Actinomycetales; family Dermatophilaceae; genus Ornithinicoccus. Next base: position 3,204,250 of record NZ_CP189837.1, read on the forward strand.
CAGCGAATCCCGCCTGCAGGGTGTCGCCGGAGAGCCGAAGCACCTCACGGACCAGCGGGAGCGCCCGGATGTGCCAGGTGCCGTCCCGCTGCTCGATGGCGGGGGTGTCCACCTCGCCGGGCCGGGCCGTGAGTCGGTCCATGACCACCACGCTAGACCGGTAGCGTGCCGGACATGGACCCCACCCAGCCCGAGCCGACCCCGGTGGAGCGCGCACTGGCGGCCGCACTGCATACGGACTCCTCGGTCCGCCAGGAGGCGGCGCTGCGCCTGGGCACCGTGGCCGAGGATGAGCACGCCCCGGCGATGGTGGCGATGCTCGTCAGCGAGCCCGACTTCTACGTGCGCGAGACGCTGACCTGGGCTGTCGTCGCGCGCGGGGCGGCCGCGATGCCCCACCTGCTGGCCGCGCTCGAGGGCGACGAACCGTCGCGGGTGCAGGTGCTGCACGCTCTGAGCAAGCTCCAGGACCCGGCCGCCGTGGAACACATCCTGCCGTTGGCCAACGACCCCGATGACGCGGTGGCGGCCAAGGCATGGTGGGCGCTGGGCCGGACCGGGACACCCGAGGCGGCGCCGGCCTTGCTGGCGCATCTGGGAGACACGGACGAGGCGCGGCGGCGAGAGCTCTCCCGCGCCCTCGAGCAGCTGGGCGAGCCGGCGGTGGCGGGGCTGGCGGAGCGGCTGGCCGACCCGGAGTCAGACCTGGTGACCCGCAGGCACGCAGCGGAGGTGCTGGTGCTGATCGGTGACCCCGGTGCGCGGGGCGCTGTCGACGCACTCATCGGGGCGGTCGAGGGGGACGAGAAAGAGGTGGCGGTGATCGCGGTGGAGGCGCTGGCGGCGCTGGACGACCCCCGCGTGGACGAGGCGCTGCAGCGGTTGCGGGACGGCGAGGACCGATGGCTGGCCATCACGGCCGAGTGGCTGCTGTCGGATCGGGGCGAGCGCTCGGGCAGGTGAACAGCGCCGGGTGTTCATCGAGTAGGACCCACGGTGTTCACCTGGCCGACACCTGACCGGCCCTGCGCGGGCCTACGTTCTGCGCCATGTGTCTTCGCACCGCGCGCACCCCGCTGCGCACCGCCACCATCGCCCTGTCGCTGTCTGCCCTCTCGCTGTCTGCCCTGTCCCTCTCAGCACTCACCGCAGCCCCGGCCCTGGCCGGTGTCGTCGAGGAACCCGTCCGGCACGCCGCCCCAGACGCCGCCGTCACGCTGAACCCGGTCGGAAGCTATGAGACGGGAATCTTCAACGCCTCAGCCGCCGAGATCGTCGCCTGGTTCGGCAAGGCTCAGCGCACGCTTGTCGTCAACGCCCAGTCCGGCACGATCGAGGTGCTGGACGCCGCCGACCCGACCGCGCCGGTCAAGCTCTACGACGTCGCCGCGGAGGGCGTGCGGGCCGCGGACGGCTCGATCATCCCGGCGGGCGCGATCGCCAACTCGGTGGCGGTGCGGGCCGACGGGCTGGGTGTCGTGGCCGTCGAGGCCCCGGTGAAGACCGACGACGGGTGGCTGCTGGTCATGGACGCGAGCGCGGATGCGCCGCGGGTGCTCGGCGCCTACCGGGTCGGCGCGCTGCCGGACATGGTGACCCTGACGCCCGGTGGTGAGCGCGCGCTCGTGGCCAACGAGGGCGAGCCCGCCGAGGACTACTCGGTCGACCCCGAGGGCACGATCTCGGTGATCGAGCTCCCGCGGAGCCTGCAGGACCGGGGCCGCTCGGCCCAGCACGGGCGTGCCGCGATCAGCCAGGACAAGGTCGCGACCGCGAACTTCCACGCCTTCGAGGACAACCTGCCCGCAGGCGTGCGGATCTTCGGCGGGCGCGAGGACGCCGGCACCGGGATCCCGGAGTTCCCGGTGTCGGAGAACCTGGAGCCGGAATACATCACCGTCTCCGCCAACGGGCGCACCGCCTGGGTCTCGCTGCAGGAAGCCAACGCACTGGCGGTCGTGGACGTGAACTCGGCGACCGTCACCGCGATCCTGCCGCTCGGGACCGTGGACCGGATGGAGGTGCCCTTCGACGCCTCGGACCGCGACGGGGAGATCGCGATCCGTCACTGGCCGGTGCAGGGCTTCCGGATGCCCGACTCGATCGCGTCCTACAAGGTGCGGGGAACGACATACATCGTCACCGCGAACGAGGGCGACGCGCGGGACTGGGCGGGCTACTCCGAGGAGGCCCGGGTGAACGCGCTCGGCCGCGGCGGGTTGCCGCCGGTGTGCGACTCGGTCGCCGAGCAGGTGGGGATGACGGTCGCCGAGCTCACCCACAACCGGAATCTCGGACGGCTGACGATCACCACCGCCCAGGGGTATGACGCAGCGCAGGGATGCTACTCCGAGCTGTTCGCCTTCGGCGGGCGCGGTTTCTCGATCTTCGATGAGGAGGGAAGCCTGGTCTTCGATTCTGGCTCGGACTTCGAGGAGATCACGGCCGAGGCGATCCCGGAGTTCTTCAACTCCAACCACCACGAGACCACCTTCGAGAGCCGCTCGGACGACAAGGGCCCCGAGCCCGAGGGCGTCGTGGTCGGGGAGGTCGATGGCCGCACCTATGCCTTTATCGGGCTGGAGCGGATCGGTGGGGTGATGGTCTATGACATCACCGACCCGGCCGGCGCCTTCTACGTGAGCTACGTCAACAACCGGGACTTCTCGGTGTCGGTAACGGGCAGCGAGGACGAGGCGGCGGCGCTGGCGCAGGCCGGTGATTTGGGCGCCGAGGGTCTGGCCTTCGTGCCTGCCGGGGAGTCGCCGACCGGGCGGCCGCTGGTGATCGTGGGCAACGAGGTCTCCGGGACGACGACCTTCTTCGAGGTGGCGCGGCTGCGGTGAGGTGATGGCGCCGCCCCGTCAGGGGTGATGCCCCACCTCATGCGCGGTATGCCCTGGCGGCTCGAGCTGGAAGGTGGAGTGCTCGACGCTGACGTCGAAGTGCTCGGCGACGCACTGCTGGAGGGCGTCGAGCAACTGCGGAACGTGATCGTCGCGGAAGCACTCCTCCTCCACCACGACGTGGGCGGTGAGCACCGGGGTGCCGGTGCCGATCCTCGAGGCGTGCAGGTCGTGGACCTCCAGGACGTGGTCGAGCTCAAGGATGTGCGCGCGGACGTCGGCCAGGTCCAGTCCGGGTGGAGCGCTCTCCAGGAGCACCGAGCCGGCCTCGTGGAGGATGACGACCGCGCGCGGCATGATCAGCAGCGCGATCAGGATGCCGGCGATGGCATCGGCACGGTGCCACCCGGTGGTCATGATGACGATGGCGCTGATGATGACCGCGACCGAGCCGAGCGCGTCGTTGAGCACCTCCAGGAAGGCCGCGCGCATGTTGAGGTTGGCCCCCCGGCCGCCTGCGAGGACGGCGAGGGCGATCAGGTTGGCGGCCAGGCCGACCGCGCCGAAGATCAGGACCAGACCGCCCGGGATCTCGGGCGGAGCCTCGGAGGTCAGCCGTCGCACGCCCTCGACCAGGGCGAAGATGCCGACGCCCAGCAGGATCGTGGCCTGAGCACCGGCGGCGAGGACCTCGACGCGGGCCAGACCCCAGGTGCGTCGGTCGTTCGGCGGCCGTTCCATGAGCACGGCCGCGGTCAGGGCGAGGAGGAGCCCGGCGCTGTCGGTGATGCTGTGCACGGAATCGACGAGCAGGGCCAGCGACCCCGTGATGAGCGCCCCGATGACCTGGGCGAGGACGACGACCGCGGTCAGCCCGAAGGCGATCGCGAGCCGGGTCCGGCTGGAGCCGGCGCCGTGTGAGTGTGAATGGGAGTGGGAGTGGGAGCGCCCCTCACCCGACCCCTGTCCGCCCTCTCCTTGGCCACTTAATCGCCCACCCCCACCGGCACCCTGGCGCGTTGTCATGAGACTGAGGCTACGGCATACCCCCCCTGGGTATCAACCGAGTCTGTCAGTGGCCCCCCCTAAGGTGGCCCCATGTATTCGACGGTGGCGATCAGCGGCTACCGCTCGCTGCGCGATGTGCGCCTGCCGCTCGGCCGGTTGACCGTGGTGACCGGCGCGAACGGGACCGGCAAGTCGAGCGTCTACCGGGCGCTGCGGCTGCTCGCGGAGTGCGGCGCCGGGCGGGTGGTCGGCTCGCTTGCGCGCGGGGGCGGGCTGGAGTCCGCGCTGTGGGCGGGGCCCGAGAGCCTCGCCCAGGCCCGGCGCGGGCATGAGGTGCAGGGCACGATGCGCAAGGACCGCGTCTCGGTGCGCCTGGGGGTGGGCGGGGAGACGGGAGAAACGTCATACCTGGTGGACCTCGGGATCCCCGTGCAGTCGGCCGCGACCGTCTTCAACCGCGACCCCGAGGTCAAGCGGGAGGCGGTGTGGACGGGGCCGGTGATGCGGCCGTCGACGCTGGTCGCTCGGCGCAAGCATCATGCGGTGGAGCTGCGCGACGAGGACGGGGCGTGGGAGAAGGCGCCGATCGGTGTGCCGCCATGGGCGAGCATCCTCACCGAGGTCGTCGATCCGCTGGCCGCGCCCGAGGTATGGCGCGTGCGCGAGCAGTTGCGTTCGTGGCGGTTCTACGACGGATTCCGGGTGGATGCGGAGGCGCCTGCGCGGCGACTGCAGGTGGGGACGCGGACGTGGGCGTTGGCCGAGGACGGCGCAGACCTGGCGGCGGCGCTGCAGACGATTCGGGAGGACTCGGGCGGGCCGCTGGACGCAGCGGTGGCGGACGCCTTCGATGGAGCGCGGTTGGAGGTGAGCGCGGTCGGCGGACTCTTCGACGTGGAGTTGCACCAGCCGGGGATGCTGCGGGCGCTCAGGTCCGCTGAACTCTCGGATGGGACGTTGCGGTACCTGCTGTGGCTGGCGGCGCTGCTGACGCCGGTGCCGCCGTCACTGATGGCCCTCAACGAACCTGAGACCTCGCTGCATCCCTCGCTCGTCGGACCGCTGGCCAGGTTGATCGCGGCGACCTCGCGGCGGACACAGGTGGTCGTCGTGACGCACTCGGATTCGCTGCTCGAAGCGCTGTTCGCCGAACTGACGGGCGGGGTCGATCCGCGGGAGTTGGACGAGGATGAGTTGGATGGGGATGAGATGGACATGCCTGGTCCGGGCGCGAGCGGCCTTGGGCTCACGCCGCTGCGAGTGCTGGAGCTGACCAAGGATCTTGGCGAGACCCTGGTGGTGGGGCAGGGGATGCTGAGCACGCCGAGCTGGGAGTGGGGCAAGCGATGACTCGAGATGGCCGGCAGTGGCGCCGGCATGCGGCACCCCTGCCTCAGCCGCCTCGAGCTCAGGCCTGTGGCTCGCACGCAGATCACCCAGCGACAGGCCTCACAGCAACGCCACGGGACCGCCGACGCGCGGGTTGCCTGTACGACACGCGGGTGTGGACAGGTGTTTGCATTAACGTACGTGTGTGCTATTGTGTAGTCAGGTGATCGAGAAGAGGGGCTTCTCGGGACCGGGAACGCACGCTCCGAGGGGAATCGAGGGGAGGTAGTGATGAAGCAGCAGGATGGCGAGCATCAGGGCCAGGACGTCCCGGCCGGCGGCACTGATCACGGGCCCGCGCGAGCTGGCGGGACGTCAGAGTCAGGGGTGTCAGCGTCGGGGGTGTCGCCGGTGATCGTGGGGGTGGGGCAAGCGCACCGGGCGGTGCGGGAGGCTGAAGCGCGCCTGTTGTCCTGCATCGGTCAGGCCTATGAGCAGACCCGGGCACGGGTGATAGCCAGACGGGACAAGGTCGGTGTGGAACTGTCCGCCACCGCCGCTGACCAGCTGCACCGGGAGACCCGGGCCTGCCTGGTCCTAGAGCTGGAGACCGCGTTAGGAGTACGGGAGCACGACGCCCGCACCCTGGTCTCGATCGCGACCCACGGCCACCAGCTGCAGGACATCCTCACCGCCACCATCACAGCCGCGGAGACCACGCTGGCCCAGGTCTGCCGGTTCTGGGTCACCACCGCCGGGCTGAGCAGCGAGCAGCAGGTCCTGATCGCACTCGTGATGTACGGGCCCGACCCAGCTGTGGCCGCGACCGAACGGCTGGACCACCACGGACAGTTCCACCACCAGCCCTGGGCGCACGCCGAGCACGAAGCCGCCCTGGCCCGAGAAGTGATGGCCGCCAAAGGCACCGACCCGGCCAGCGAACGCGCCCGCCGGATGCAGGCCTACAACGACCGCTACACCCGGGTACGGATCAACGACGATGGCACCGCGACCCTGACGATCCGCGGACCCGCACCCACCGTGATCGCCGCCGGCCAGCGCCTGGACGCCGCGGCCACCACCCTCAAAGTCGACGGTGATGAACGCACCCGACCCCAAGGCAGCACCGACCTGGCCCTCACGATCCTGACCTACGCCACCATCACCCCCCTGACCCACATCAACCCCGCCCAGACGCAGCCCGGCGAGGCACAGCCCGGCGAGGCACAACCCGGTAAGGCAGAGCCAGATGGGGCACAGCCCGGCGCGGATGAGCCCGATGGGGCAGAGGCCGCCGGCGGCGGCGACGCGGCCGGGACGGGACGAGGCGATGCGGCCGGGACGGGACGAGGCGATGCGGCCGGGACGGGACGAGGCGATGGGGAGGACGCGGGCTCCAGCTCGGATGATGAGCCAGATGGTCTGTTCGATCCGGTGATCGCCCCGGAGAAGGCGGATCTGCTCGCGCGGATCATCAACGCCGTCCCACCCATCGCATTGCAGGTCATCGTCCCGCACGACGTCCTCGGCCTCGGCCAGCCGATCTGCCCGACCTGCGCCACCACTATCCACCCGTCCCCACCCGCAACACCAGATCCAACCCCAGGGGCAGCACCACCAGGGACGCCACCGCCAGGGACGGCACCGCCGGCGTCGTCGCCGGGAGCGGCGTCGCCGGGAGTGGCGCCAGGGAAAGCGCCGCCGGGGACCGCACCCCCGGGGACAGCACCGCCGACAGGGACGGCGCCGCCGGGGGCGGGGGAGACATCAGCTGGGGAGTCTGATGACACAGGGGAAGCACGGGGACCAGGGGGAGCCGAGCCATCCGGGCCGGAGAGTTCACGGTCAGAGGGTTCGCGGCCGGATCGGCCGGTCGGGGTCCCGGGGTGGGATGTCTCGATCCGAGGCAAAGTCGCTGAGATCGTGGGGGATCACCCTGCCTTCATCAGCCCCGGCCACGCCCGAGAGCTCGCGCTGATCCCAGGCAGCACCCTGCACCGGCTAGCGACCGACCCACTGGACGGGCGCCTGAAAGAACGCACCATCACCACCTACCGGCCAGACACCGAGATGCGCAGGCAGATCAGAGCCGCCGACCGATACTCCCGCTACCCCGGCAAACGCACCCCCTCCACCCGGTGCGAGATCGACCACGTCACCCCCTACGGATGGGCCGACGGCCCCACCGCCGAGACCAACCTCCAACTGCTCAACCTGCCACCCCACCACCGCAAGACCGCCGGCATGCTGCACGCCGCCATCAACACCAACCGCGACATCACCTTCACCACCCTGCTCGGACAAATCCGCACCACCCGCGTCCACGACTACCGGCAATACACCCACACCATCTCCCGCGACGACGCACTGGACGCCCGAGACCGCGCCGCCCAACTCGCCTACGCCTACTACGCCCACCACTCCGTCCAACACGACCGACCCGACCCCACCAGCATCATCCAGATCTCCCACACCGACCCCAACGGCCGCACCCGACCCGGACCCAAACCCCACACCCCCACCCCCGACCAACTCCTCACCGACTGGAACCGACAAGACACCGACGACAGAGAAAACCCGCAGGACTCCGCGGGCTCGGAGGGCTCGGAGGGCTCGGAGGACTCGGATGAGTAGAAGAGCGAGAAGCAGAGCGGCCCTGCACGCCCTGCATGGGAAGTGCCGGTGAAGCATGATGACGTCGCTGCGGAGCGAACCTGGACCCGACACCGTCTGGCCAGCACGCGAGAGCCGCGGTCGCGGACTACTTAGGTCTGGTCGTAGGACTCCACGATCGACACGTCCAGGGGGAAGTGCACCGGAAAGTTGCCGAAGAGGAGCTCTCCCGCCGATCGGGCAGCGTCGCGGATCGCGCCCGCGACATCATCGGCATACCGCTCGGGGGTATGCACCATCACCTCATCGTGCAGGAAGTAGACCAGCTCCGGTCGCCCGGGCGCTCGGGCCATCGGCCCAGTCACCGCCCCGCTCATCCCCTCTGCCATCACCCCGGCCATCGATCCTGGGCTGGCGATAGCCATCCCATCAGCTCCACACTCCAGGCCCTCGTCCTCCGCCAGCTCGCTCAGGAGTCGCCGCAGGTGGCCCATCCAGCAGAGGGCCCACTCCGCGGCTGTCCCCTGGACCACGAAGTTCCTCGTGAACCGACCCCAGTCCCGTGCCGCCTGACGCGCCCGGCGCTCAGCTCCCTGCCCGGCGTCAGGCTGCTGGGCCGCCGATTGGACCTCGTGCCAGGACTCTGGCGGCGGCGGGCTGGTCCGGCCAAGCCAAGTCCGCACCACACCACCGCTCTCCCCCGTCGCAGCCGCGTTGTCCACCACAGCGATCGCCCGGGGATAAGCCCGGCGAAGACGCGGCATGAGGGCACCAGCCTCGCCGGTCGTGGCGCCATACATGGCCCCGAGCATCGCGATCTTGGCGTGATCGCGGCTGCCGACCACGCCCTGGTCGACGAGTGCCTGGTAGAGATCACCGCGAGTCGCGGCCTCCGCCATCGCCTGATCTCCGGACATGGCCGCCAGCACCCGGGGTTCGAGCTGCGCAGCATCAGCGACCACCAGTCGCCAGGCAGGGGCAGACCTGACTGCGCCCCGGATCACCTTCGGCAACTGCAACGCGCCACCGCCACGACTCGCCCACCGCCCCGTGACCACGCCGCCGGCCACCCAGTCCGGCCGGAAGCGGTCCTCTCGCACCCACGCAGAGAGCCAAGCCCACCCGTTAGCGGTATGCAGACGGGAGAGCTTCTTGTACTCCAGCAGGGGCGCGATCACGGGATGATCCAACCCCTGAAGCTCCCACTGACGAGTGGAGGTCACGTCCAGACCGACCCCGCGCAGCGCGCTCACGAGGTGGGGCGCCGAATCCGGGTTGAGGCTCGGTACCCCGAGCGCTGCCCGGATCTCCGCGACCAGCGCAGCCATGCGGGTCGGTCGGCCACCATGCGGATCACGCTCACCCAGGAGCCGACCCAGCAACTGCTCGTGCGCCGCCGAGCTGAAAGGAACACCCGTCTGGTTGAGCTCGGCCGCAATCAGTCCGCCGACCGACTCGGCGTGACAGAGCAGCCCGAGCGCCGAGCCATCCTCGCGACCCGCCAGGAACCGCCGCTGAGACAGGTGCTCGGCGACACACTCCTCCAACCCCGGCCCTCTGCTCGGCGCATCGAACAGCGTCGTCCCGACCTCCTCGAGCTGCCCGCGCCCGCCCTCGGCACCCGGCAGCGAGACATCCCAGAGCGGATCGGACTCGAAGCCGCCAACCCGCCGCAGGATGGCGTGGACCAGTCGTAGATCGATGGCGCGGCGAACCCGCACCCCGGCACGCAGCAGGAGCGCGTACACCTCCGAGGAGTCGGCCCACACCCACCTGACGTCGCCGCTGCCGACACGCTCCCGCGCTGCGACCCAGGCCGGAAAGTCGGCGACAGGCACGCGATGCGCGCCCGCCCCGTGGGCAGTGCCGACTCCAACAACGGTGTCGCCCGCAGTGCCGTCGCCAACAACGGTGTCGCCCACGACGACGTCGCCCGAAACGGCGTCGCCAACAACGGCCTGATTGGCGGAATTCCGCGAAACGTCGACGACACACGCCTCATCACCGACGAGGGCGATAACGAGGTCCACCCCCGCAGGATAGGCGGGCGGGGTGGGCTCCTCAGTCCTCGAAGATCGCGCTGTAGGCGTTCAGCGCCAACTGCCCACCCAGGTGTGCGTAGAGCACGTTCGAGTCACGCGGGATGTCACCATCCCGCACGAGATCGATCAGCCCGGCCATCGACTTGCCCTCATAGACCGGGTCGATGATGACTCCTTCAAGCTCGCCGGTCAGCCGGATCGCATCGATCGTCGACTGCACCGGGATCCCGTAGAGGTCACCGGCCCACCCCTCACGGACATCAATCTCGTCATCCCGCAGCTCGCGCCCGAGACCGATCAGCTCGGCGGTGTGGCGGGCGATCCGCGCCACCTGATCGCGCGTCTTCTGCAGGGTGGCGCTGGCGTCGATCCCGATCACCTTCCGCGGGCGCCCACCGGCCTCCTCGAGGGCAGCGAAACCCGCGATCATGCCGGCGTGCGTCGAGCCGGTCACCGTGCACACCACGATGGTGTCGAAGAAGACGCCGAGCTCTTCCTCCTGCTGGGCGACCTCAGAGGCCCAGTTGGCGAACCCGAGCCCGCCGAGCGGGTGCTCCGAGGCCCCCGCCGGGATGGGGTATGGCGTGCCACCCGCCTCGCGCACGGACTCCATCGCCTCCTCCCAGGAGGGCCGGATGCCGATGTCGAAGCCCGCCTGGTCGAGGCGTACGTCGGCGCCCATGATCCGGGAAAGCAGGATGTTGCCCACCTTGGCGTTCACCGGGTCGTCCCAGTCCACCCACTTCTCCTGGACGAGGACCGCCTTGAGCCCCAGGTGGGCGGCCACTGCAGCCACCTGGCGGGTGTGGTTGGACTGAAAGCCACCGATCGAGACCAGGGTGTCGGCCCCGGACGCCAGCGCGTCAGGAATGATGTATTCCAGCTTGCGGGTCTTGTTACCCCCGAAAGCCAGGCCGGAGTTCACGTCCTCCCGCTTGGCCCAGACCTGCGCTCCCCCGAGGTGCTCGGTGAGACGCGGAAGGCGATGGATCGGGCTCGGTCCGAAGGTGAGCCGGTGGCGTGCAAAGTCGGTGATGGCCATGGTGCGGAACTCCTGTGGTTGCTACTGCGCGGTCGAGGCTGCAAGGCGAGACATGAGGGGTGGGGCTGACGAGGGCTAGAGGCTCTCCCAGGTGGCCAGGGCGGCGATCGCGGCACGCTCGGCGTCGCCCGCAGCCAGGGCATCGATCAACTGGTCGTGCAGATCGCTGGACAGCACGGTGGTCGCTGCAGGATCGCGGAAGCGGGCACGCTCGGCACGGCGCAGGAGCGGCGAGTACTGCTCCAGGGTGTCCCGCAGCGCGGCATTGGCGGCCGCCTCGATCACCACGTCGTGCAGCACATCGTCCGCCGCCAGCGCGGCATCGACGTCACCGCGTGCCAGCGCATCCGCGAACTCCTCGTTGGCAGCCCGCATCCGCTCGAGCTGGGCGGACGTGAGCTTCGGGGCAGCCAGGCGCGCGGCCAGGGCGTGCATCGCCGCCACCACCGGGACTGCGTCATGCACCCGCGCGTCATCCAGCGGGACCACGGTCGTCGAACGACCCGGGCGGGTCACCACCAGCCCAGAGCGCTCCAACCGCATGAGGGCCTCGCGGATGGGGGTGCGGCTGACCCCGATCCACTCCTGCAGCTCGGCTTCGCGCAGCTGCTCCCCCGGCGCCAGCGTGCCGTCGACGATGGCATCACGCAGCACCTCATAGGCGCGGTCTCGCAACAGGGTGCGCCCCACGACGGAGCGACTGGCCGGGACTGGCATGCAATATATTGCACACGAGACGTCGAGAGGTGTCAAGCAGCACGGCTGCACCGTGGGGGAAACGCAGCCTGGAGAGAACGAGACTGCGGGAGGGAGACTGCGAGCCAGATTCGCCGAGTGTCAGTTCCCGGGCAGGTCCACCGGGAGCACCTCGGGCCGCTTCGGGGTCCGGTGGTCGCCCGAGCTCTCGCCCCGCAGCCGCCGCCGGATCCACGGCCGCAGGTGCAGCGCCACCCACTCCCGGTCTGCCGCCAACGACTCGAACCGCCCCAGCGGCGGCGCCGCCTCGAGCGGCTCCACCCAGTCCCGCACCTCGAAGGGCAGACCCAGCGTCCACAGCGCCTGGGCCGCGACCCGGGCATGCCCCTCGCTGGACAGGTGGATCCGGTCCTCGCCCCACATCCGCGCATCCCGCAGCGAACGCAGCGAGTAGATGTCGACCACGAACGAGCCGGTCCGCTGGCCCAGTGCCCAGAGCTCGGCGGTGTACTCCACCATGCGCGGGTGCACCCGGTTCACCAGCGGCGCCCAGGCCACGTTCGGCGCGGTGAAGAGCAGCACGTCGGCGCCGGTCTCCCGGATCCGCTCGACCCCGGCCTCCAGCTTGGCCATCACCGACTCCAGGGAGACCTTCGGCCGCAGCACGTCATTCCCGCCGGCCGAGAAGCTCACCAGATCCGGCGTCAGCTCCAGCGCCGCCTCCAGCTGCTCCTCGATGATCCCGTCGATCAGCCGACCCCGGATCGCCAGGTTCGCATAACCGAAGGGCTGGTCGAGCTCGTCATTGCGGGCGGCGAGCGCGGCGGCGACGCGGTCGGCCCAGCCGACGTACTCGTCCTCCACCTCCGGGTGCGCATCCACCATCCCCTCGGTGAACGAGTCGCCGATCGCCACGAAGCGCTCCCACACGCGTGGCTGGGCCGGGTCAGGTCGCACAGGCATGCCCCCAGGGTATGCCGTGTGGCTGGCGCTACAGGACGTCCTGCAGTCGGGCGAAGCTCACCTCGCGCTCGCGCAGGATCTCGATGGCCCGGCTGATCCCCGCGGCCGTGCCGCTCCCAGGATGGTTGAAGTGCCCCAGCACGATGTCCCCCGGCCCGGCCTGCACCACATTGTTCGCCACTTGATCTGCACTGGCCGTCGCGCCCCAGTCAGCGTTCACGCTGAGCCCCACGACCGGGGTGCCCAGCCACCTGGCCAGGTCGGCCGCCACCTCGTCACAGTGGGCGGTGCCGGGTCGGAACCAGCGGGGAGTGACGCCATACCGGGACTGGAAGAACAGGTGCGGTCCGCGGATCTCGTCGAAGGCCGCGGAGACGTGCTCGGTCCCGGGGACGCCGTACGCCACCCAGCCGCGCACCGACAGCGGCACGTGCCGGTCACCGTGGTTGGCGATCTCGAAGAGGGGGTCATCGACCAGGTCCTGGGTGATGTCCGGGTTCGCCTCGGCCCACTCCTGGTTGATGAACAACGTGGCCGGCACCTGCTCGCGCCGCAGCACCTCGATCAGGTCCTCGTCATAGCGGTGCACGCGCCCGCCGCACGCGTCGAAGGTCAGCGCGACCGCCTCCCCTTCACTGCCCGAGATCACGCCCGAGATGTCACTGCGCGAGATCACGCCCGGCACGTCCAGGCCCCAGTGCCGCGGCCGCCTGGCCCAGTAGCGCGCCAGCGCCCGCTCCCGCAGACCCTCTTCACCATCGACCCCGCCCTCAACGGATCCCCCCGAGCCCAGCAGCCCCAGCGCCCCGAGCAGCACCCCACGTCGACTCGGCCGCGCCCACTGCATACCCCCACACTACGAGGCCCGCCGCCCCCTCACGGGGACGACGGGCCTCGAGCGATATCTGCAGGCGTCAGCTGGAGACGCGCTCCTTCAGCTTGGAGCCGGCCTTGAACGCCGGAGCCTTGGAAGCAGCGATCTGGATCTCCGCGCCGGTCTGCGGGTTGCGGCCCGTACGGGCAGCGCGCTCGCGCACCTCGAAGGTGCCGAAACCGGGGAACGACACCTTCTCGCCCTTGGCGAGCTCGGAGCCGATAGCGTCCAGGACGGCGCTGACGACCTTGTCGGCAGCAGCCTGCGTCATGCCGGCCTCGCGTGCGACAGCCTCGACAATGACCTTCTTGCTCATGGGTACAGCCTTTCTGGTGACTGAGTTGTCCCCGCCACGGTAAGCAGACAGGCGGCCAGAATGCGAACCGACGCGCCAGAGAATGCCCAGCAAAGGCCCAGGAATACCGCGGAGCCATAGGGTTTGGAGGCATGGGCCACCCCGTTGTCGACCGTGCGGTCGCCGCCTATGCCGAGCTCCAGCCGACCCTGCTCACCGTCACCGACGAGATGGTCGAGCTGCTGATCTCGCTCATCGACGACGCCGGCATCAATTATCTGACCGTCACCGGCCGCACCAAAGGCATCGGCTCCTTCGCCGCCAAGGCCCACCGGCGGGTCCGGGCCGCCCGCGGCTCCCAGGGCTCCCAGGCAGCCCTCGATCCCATGCGGACCATCACCGACCAGGTGGGCGCCCGGATCATCACCTACGTCCGCAGCGATGTGCGGGCCGTGGCCGACCTGCTGCACGACCACTTCACCATCCTCGAGGACCGCGACATGGGCCAGGAGACCGCGAGCGCGGGGCAGTGGGGCTACGCGAGCCGCCACCTGCTCATCTCCCGCGACCCGCTGGGCCCGGACGGCAGCCTCCCGCTCTACGACCCCACCCGCTGCGTCTCGATCCAGCTGCGCACGGTGCTGCAGCACGCCTGGGCGGAGTTCGAGCACGAGGTTCGCTACAAGGGCACGGTGCCGCCCGAGCAGGTCCCCGACCTCGACCGCCGGTTCACCCTGGCCGCCGGGCTCCTCGAGCTCGCGGACAGCGAGTTCACCGCGATTCGCGACCGCCTCCAGGCCGGGCTCTCCCACGGCGGCGTGGACGCCGACGCCACCGACCCACGGATCAGCGCCCAGGAGCTGGCGACCTATCTGGCCGGCCGTTACTCCTCGGCCGGCTGGTCGCGCACCGAGCACTACGCGTGGATCGCCGAGCTGCTCCTCCAGCTCGGCATCGACTCCCTCGATGAGCTCACCGCGATGCTCGGCGATGTCGACAGCGACGCCGTCACCGCGGCCATGGGGTACCACTACCCGCCCGGCGCCGTCCGCCGCCTCGACGACGATCTCCTCGTCCAGCTCGGGGAGCGGTATGTCGATCTGCCGGGCAATGAACGCCGGCGCGAGCCGCTCCTGGGTCGCCTCGCGAGGGCCCGGGCGGCCGGGGCATGACCTCGATCCCACCAGCCTCAATCCCACCGGCAGGGGACCACGGCGGGGATGGGGTCGCGGTCGCCCGCGCCCTGGGCATCGACCCTGCCGAGCTGCTCGACCTGTCGCAGAACATGAACCCGGCCTTGCCGGAGGGCCTCGTCGCAGGCGTCCTCAGCCGCCACCTGCATGCCGTGGGCCGGTATCCGGACCCTCGCACCGCCACCTCGCTGCTCGCTGACGCCTTCGGCGTGGAGCCCGAGCGGCTGCTCCTCACCCATGGCGGCAGCGAAGCCATCCACCTGGTCAGCCGAGTGCTCGGCGGCGGGGTCCGCAGCGAGCCGGAGTTCGGCCTGCACCCCCGCAGCCCTGACGGACCGCGCTGGCGGACCGACCCGCACAGCCCGTCCGGCCGGCTGGCGACGGCGGCAGAGCGGGCCGGGCAGTCGTCGGGGGGAAGGGAGGCTGAGGGCATGGTCTGGGACGAGGCCTTCTACGCCCTCGCTACCGGACGCTGGACAGCCGCCAGCACCAGCACCAGCACCAGCACCAGCACCAGCACCAGCACCACGATCGTCGGCTCCCTCACCAAGACCTTCCACTGTCCGGGTCTGCGCCTGGGCTATGTGCTCGTCGGCGACCCCAGTGACACGATCGCCCGCTGCGCCGCGGAGCAACCCCACTGGCCGGTCTCCACCCTCGCCCTCGCCGCCCTGCCCGACCTCCTCGAGCTGGCCGATCTACCGGCCTGGGCCGACCGCACGAGTAGGTTGCGGGCGGAGTTGGGTGAGCTTCTGCATACGTCATGGTTGGGGCACGAACTGGTCGTGGAGTCCGCCGACGCCCCCTGGGTGCTGGTCCACGCGCCCGGGCTGCGGGAGCGGCTCGCCCCGCACGGGGTGCTGGTGCGGGACTGCACGAGCTTCGGGCTCCCGGGGGTGGCGCGGGTCGCGGTGCCCGACGAGCGCGGTCTGGAGCGCCTCGCGCAGGCGCTAGAGTGGGCAGGTCGCGCAGACGAAGTCCGGTGAGAACCCGGCACTGACCCGCAACGGTGGAGTCACCCGCAGCAGCAAGACCGCAGCATCGCGAGGTGACCGAGTCCGGTCGAACTGCTCGACGATCCGACACCACTCGCCCTCGAGGACCCAGGGGCCGGTTCGGACGGCGGACCACATGCTCTGTCGCTCGAGCTCCCACCTCGACCGACAGGAGATCAGGCAATGCAGACCCGCCCCACCTTCCGCCTCGTCACCGCACTCGCGGCCGGCGCCGCCCTCACCCTGACCGCCTGCGGCAATCGTGACAACGGCGACAACGGCACCACCGGTAGCGACGAGACCCCCGCCACCGCCCCCGCCGCGGGCACCGAGGACAGCACCGACGACGCCGACGACGCCGCCGACGCCGCCGCGCAGACCGACGACGCCGAGGACACCGCCGACGACGCAGCGGGCACCGCCGCGGCTGGCGAGTCCGATGGCGAGTTCCCGGTCACCGTGGACGCCGACAACGGCGAGGTGACCATCGAGGAGCGCCCCGAGCGCATCATCTCGCTGTCCCCCTCGACCACCGAGAGCCTCTTCGCGATCGGCGCCGGCGACCAGGTCCTCGCCGTCGACAGCTTCTCCACCTACCCGGAGGAGGCGCCGACCACCGACCTGTCTGGCTGGGACCCGAATATCGAGGCCATCGTCGGCTACGAGCCCGACCTGGTGATCATCGCCAACGACATGAACGACATCGTCGCCTCGCTCGAGGCCGTCGACATCCCGATCCTGGTCAGCGGCGCTCCCGCCGACGTCGACAGCGGCTACGACAGCCTGGCCGGGCTCGGCCTGGCCACCGGTCACGTCGACGAGACGGCCGGCGTGATCGCCGGGATGCGCGCGGCGATGGACGACGCCTACGCCGAGGCCGAGGACGCCGAGGGCATCCGGATCTACCACGAGCTCGACGACACCTTCTACGCCGCGAGTTCCAACAGCTTCATCGGCTCGGTCTACGAGCAGATGGGTGCGGTGAACATCGCTGACGAGGCGGACACCGAGAGCACCGGCTACCCGCAGCTGACCGAAGAGGCCATCATCGAGGCCAACCCGCAGCTGATCGTCATCACCGACCAGGTCACCTACACCGCCGAGGACGTCGCCAACCGTCCCGGCTGGGACCAGATCGACGCCGTCATCAACGACAACATCGTGGTCGTCGATGCCGACATCGCCTCTCGCTGGGGGCCGCGCCTGCCGCAGCTCGTCGAGCTGGTCGCTCAGGCGCTGAACCAGGTCAACGTGCCCGTCGGCCGCTGACCGACTGCCGCTGACCGACTGCCGCTGAAACCACGCCTGTGGCCCACGCCCTCGACCCCCTGGAGGCCTCGGCGGCCAGAGCCTTCCGGCTCCGGCCGCCGGCCCTCCTCGGTGCCGTCGCCCTCGTCCTGCTCGCCGGGCTCGTCTCGGTCACGCAGGGGGCGGCGGGACTGCCGGTCGAGGGCGTGGTCCGTTCCCTGCTCGGTGCGCTGCCGGGCCTCAACCTCGAGCAGACCCTGACGGCCCAGCAGGAGGCCGTCCTGTGGCAGATCCGGCTGCCGCGCACCGTGCTCGCCGCCCTGGTCGGTGGCTCGCTGGCGATGGCTGGCGCCGGCTATCAGGGCGTCTTCCGCAACCCGCTCGCCGACCCCTATCTGCTCGGCGTCTCCGCGGGCGCCGGGCTGGGTGCCGTCCTGGCCCTCGGCTTCGGGCTGGACCTGTCCTGGGGGCCGATCAGCGCGCTGCCGGCCGCCGCCTTCCTCGGGGCCATCGTGGCGGTGACCGGGTCGGTCCTGGTCGCCCGCGGCTCCTTCCGCGACCCGGCGACCCTACTGCTCGCGGGGGTGGCGATGGCGGCCCTCTTCTCGGCGATGCAGACCTTCGCGCTGACCCGCCTGGACCAGACCCGCGCCCGCGAGGTGCTCTCCTGGTTGTTCGGTCGGCTCGCCACCAACGGCTGGGCGCCGGTGAGCCTGCTGATCCCGTATGTCGTGGTCGCCGGCCTGGTCCTGCTCCTCCACGCCCGTCATCTGGACGTGCTTCGGTTGGGTGATGACGAGGCGCGTTCGCTCGGCCTGAGCCCGGCTCGCTCCCGGTTCGTCATCGTCAGCGCCGCCACCCTGATCACCGCGGCTGCGGTCTCGGTGAGCGGGCTGATCGCCTTCGTCGGCCTGGTCACCCCGCACATCGTGCGACTGCTGGTCGGCCACTCCTACCGGGTCCTCGTGCCGCTGTCAGCCCTGCTCGGCGCGGCCTTCCTGGCCTTCGTCGACATCGGCGCCCGCACCCTGGCCGCCCCGGCCGAGCTGCCTGTCGGCGTGATCACCGCCTTCGTCGGCGCCCCCTTCTTCTGCTTCGTGCTCTGGCGGGGAAGGATCGACCGATGAGCGCCGCGGCGCACCAGGTGGCCACGGCCCTGACCCCCCAGCACGCACTGCGGGTGCACGACCTAAGCGTGGCCTACGAGGGCAAGGAGGTGCTCACCGACACCGAAGTGTCGCTGCACCGCGGGGAATGGCTCGGGCTGATCGGGCCCAACGGCTCGGGCAAGTCCACCCTGCTGCGCGCGCTCGTCGGGCTGGTCGCCAGCTCCGGCGAGATCACCCTGGGCGATGGCACCCCACCCGGCTCCACCGACCTCGCCCTGATGCCCCAGCACCCGGAGCTGCCGGTCGGGATGAGCGTGATGGAGTACGTCCTGCTCGGCCGCACCTCCCACCTCGGCTGGTTCGCCCAGGAGTCGCGCCAGGACCGGCAGATCGCGATCGACGTCCTGCGCCGCCTGCACCTGACCTCCTTCACCGACCGACCCGTCACCCGGCTCTCTGGCGGTGAGGCCCAGCGCGTGGTGATCGCCCGGGCGCTGGCCCAGCAGTCCCCGATCCTGCTGCTCGACGAACCGACCAGCGCCCTCGACCTCGGCCACCAGGTCGAGGTGCTGGAGCTGGTCGATGAGCTGCGGCACGAGGACGGCCTGACCGTCGTCGCCGCGATGCACGACCTCGGCACCGCCGGCCGCTACGCCGACCGTCTCGCCCTCCTCGACCGCGGGCGCCTCGTCGCGATCGGCGATCCCGCCACCGTGCTGGAGCCCAGCCTGCTCTCCCGGGTCTACGGCCACCCGGTGCACGTCCATGACGTTGACGGCCACCTCGTCGTCGTCCCCGCTCCCCGGCCCAGCCGGGCCGCGCGGGAGGCGAAACGGCATACCGTGAAGGAGATCTCGTGAGCGAGCAGGAGCAGGGCACGCAGGACAAGAACGACCACAGCGCCCCGCGCACGAAGCGGCCCTACGATCGCCGCGAACTGCGCTCCGCGCCCTCGCTGGTGCTGGTCAACACCGGGCACGGCAAGGGCAAGTCGACCGCAGCCTTCGGGACGCTCCTGCGCAGCCGTGGGCGGGACTGGCCGACCGCCGTCGTGCAATTCCTGAAGTCCGGCAAGTGGCGCACCGGCGAGGAGGCGATGCTGCGCCAGCTGGGCGTGGAGTGGTTCAGCGCCGGCGACGGATTCTCCTGGGACAGTGCCGATCTGGACGAAAGCCGCGCCAAGGCGGTGGCGGCCTGGGCGTTCTCCCGTGAGCTGATCGCCGCGGGAGCGCACCGGATGGTGATGCTCGACGAGATCTCCTACCCGATGAACTGGGGCTGGATCGAGGTCTCGGATGTCGTTGCGGCACTGCGGGACCGGCCCGAGGACGTCTCGGTCTTCCTCACCGGCCGCGAGATGCCCGAGCCGGTGATCGAGGTCGCGGACACCGTCACCGAGATGGTCGTGGTCAAGCACGCCTTCCAGCAGGGCATTCGGGCGCGGCGTGGCATCGACTACTGAGCACGCAGCCAGGGGATCGGGCGCCCTGCTGGTCGTCGGCGCGACGAGTGGAGCGGGGAAGTCCACGCTGGTCACCGCGCTGTGCCGGGCGTTTGCGCGCAGGGCGGACGTGGCGGGGGTGGCACCGTTCAAGGCCCAGAACATGTCCACGCACACCGTCCGGACCGCTGACGGCGGCCTGATCGGGGTCGCGCAGGCCATGCAGGCCCGGGCCGCTGGTGTCGAGCCCGGGGCGCGCATGGGTCCGATCCTGTTGTGTCCCACCGGTTCCCGCTCTTCCCGGGTGATCGTGCTCGGCAAAGAGGTCGGCGAGTCCGACGCCCTCTCGTATGCCGATCGCGCCCGCACCCTGCGCCCGCTCGCTCTCGAGACACTCACCGGGCTGCGCTCCGAGCACGAGCTCGTGGTGCTCGAGGGCGCCGGTGGCGCCGCCGAGATCAACCTGCTGGAGCGGGACCTGGTCAACCTGCCGCTGGCGGCCGCAGCAGGGGTCCCGGCCGTGCTCGTCGTGGACATCGAGCGGGGTGGGGCGTTCGCGTCGGCGTACGGGACCTGGGCTCTCCTGCCGGAGCGCCTGCGATCCTGCCTGAAAGGCTTCGTGATCAACACCTTCCGCGGCGACGTCCGGCTCCTCGACAGCGGGCTGGCCGACCTGGAGCAACGGACCGGGATACCGGTGCTCGGTGTGCTCCCGCACCTCGGCGATCACCTGATGCTGGGCGTCGAGGACTCGCTGGACCTGGACCGGATGCTGGCGCCCAAGGTCACTGCCGGTGCCAGACAGCCGAGTGCGCCGCTGCGGGTCGCCGTGCTGCAGATCCCCCGCCTGGCCGACCCCGCAGACCTGGACCCCCTCGTCCTCGAACCGTCCGTGCAGCTGCGCTGGGCCACGCACCCCACAGACCTCTCCCCCGAGCTCGCCGACCTCGTGATCGTGCCGCGCAGTTCCTCGCCGGAGGCCACGGAGACGTGGCTGCACGAGCGCGGCCTGGACGCCGCGCTGGACCAGGCCCGAACAGCGGGGCCGCGCGTCCTGCACCTCGCCGACGACGCCGTAGACCTCGACGCCGTGGACCTCGATGCCGTGGACCTCACCGACGACGCCGCCCGCCGCGCCTACCTCACCCGGCTCGCCCGGGAGAGCGGACGCGAGTATGTGGCGGGCGACACGGCATACGGGGACGCGGTGGAGGCCCACCTGGACCACCTGGGCGACTGGGTCGAGGCGCACCTGGACATCCCCCGGCTGCTCCAGCTGGCGCGGACGGCGGTGCGGCCGGGGCAGGAGCCCGGGTGGTGACCGCGGCGCCGACGCTGACCCGACATCCGGACGTGCTCGCCTGGGACGTGCCCGCGGGGTGGGTGGCGCTCAGCTCGGCAGCCGTGGGCGGTGGTCTGCTGCGGCCGCGCTGGGTGCTCAACGCGGGCGTCGGGGACGGCTTCTCCCGGACCGATCTCGCGACGTGGTCGGCCGAGGTGGCCGGTCAGGTCGGGCTGACCGGACTGGGCTGCGCCCTGCTCACCGCCGCGGACGTCTCGCAGGTGCAGCATGCTGAGGTCGAGGGGGTACTGGCGTGGGCGACGGTGGGCGTGACCAAGCCGACCTGGCCGGTGCCCGCGGTGGACGTGGGCGGCAACCCCGGCAACCCCGGCACGATCAACATCGTGGTCACCCTGCCGGTCCCGCTCAGCCCCACCGCCCTGGTGCAGTCGCTCGGGACGATCACCGAGGCGAAGACGCAGGCCCTGATCGAGGGTGGGGTGCCGGGGACCGGGACGGCCAGCGACGCGGTCGTCGTGCTCTGCCCGGAGGCCGGCGCCCTGGGTGCGTCCGGGCGTCCGGAGGCCTTCGCCGGGGTCCGCTCGAGATGGGGTGCGGTGCTGGCGCGGGCGGTGCACGGGGCGGTGGCAGCGGGGCTGGCCGCCCACCCCTGGCCGCCGGACGACGTGGATCCGACGGTGGTGTGGTGACCTCTCGCGCGCTCGGCGTCGCGGTCGGGCTGGTGCTGGACCGGGCGATCGGCGAGCCTCCGACGCGGCTGCATCCGGTGGCGTGGTTCGGGACGGCGATGGGGCGGGTGGAGGAGGTGCTCTACCCCCGATCTCCCCGACTGCGGCGTCCCGCCGGGGTCCTGTATGCCGCCACCGGGCTTCTCCTCGGCGCCACAGCCGGGGCGCTGCTCCCGGTGAGCATCGCGGTGGGGGTGGCGAGCGCGGGGCGGATGTTGCGGCATACCTCTGCGGAGATCGAGACGCTGCTTCTCGCCGGTGATCTGGCCGGCTCCCGGGAGAAGCTGCCGTGGCTGGTCGGGCGCGACCCATCCGGGTTGGACGAGAGCGGGGTGGCGGCGGCGGTGGTGGAGTCGCTCGCGGAGAACACGGTGGACGCCGTGATCGCGCCGGCCTTCTGGGGGCTGGTCGCGGGGGCTCCCGGCGTGCTGGCACACCGCGCGGTGAACACGATGGACGCGATGGTGGGACACCGGTCGGAGCGGTACGCCCGCTTCGGGACCGCGGCGGCGCGGCTGGACGATGTGATGGCGTGGGTGCCGGCCCGGGTCTTCGCCGGGCTGGTGGCGCTGGACGCGGGCTCGCGGGGAGCGGGCGGGACCGCGTGGCACGTCCTCAAGGTTGTCGCGCGCGATGCGGGTGCCCACCCCTCCCCCAATGCCGGGGTGGCCGAGAGCGCGGTGGCCGCTGCGTTGAGGGTGGAGCTGGGCGGGCCGCTGCGCTACGGGGAGCGGGTGGAGGAACGGCCGGCCCTGGGCGATGGTCCCCGGCCGCAGGCGGAGGACATCGCGCGGGCGCGGGGCGTGGTGGATCGGGTGGAGCTGATGGTCGCGCTGGCGGCTCTGACAGGGTGGGCGCTGACACGGTCGAGGAAGCGGCGGTGGAGGAGGAACTCATGACCCTGACACTGCTCACCGGTGGTGCCCGCAGCGGCAAGTCGTCGGTGGCCGTCCGGCGTGCGCTGCGCGCTGAGCAGGAGGATGGGGAGCGCGAGGGCAGACCCGTCGTCTTCGTGGCCACCGGCCAGGCCGGTGATGAGGAGATGGCGGCCCGGATCGCGCTGCACCAGGCCGAACGCCCCGCGCACTGGAGCACCCTCGAAGCCCCGATCGACCTGGACGAGGCCGTCGCCAGCATCGAGCCCGGCCGCACCGTCATCATCGACTGCCTGGCACTGTGGGTGTCCAACCTGATGGGCGCGGGCGAGGATGAGCCGGCCACCCTGGCCCGGGCACAGGCGCTGGGAAGGTGGGCTGCGGCATACCGGGGCGCGGTGATCGTGGTGACCAACGAGGTGGGCTCGGGGATCGTGCCGATGCACCCGGTGTCGCGGGACTACCGGGACCGGTTGGGCCGGGTGAACGCCCTGATCAGCAGCCGGGCGGACCTGGCGCAGCTGGTGGTGGCGGGCCGTACGCTCACCCTGGACCCGATCGAGGAGTAAGGGAGCCGAGATGACCGATCAGCACACGCCCGACCAGCAGCAGACCCCCCGCGAGGTGGTCGAGGCCACCATCGCCGCGATCGGAGGCTTCGACGCCGACGCCTCGGCCGCGGCGGCCGGCGCGATGGACGGCAAGGTGAAGCCGCTGCGCAGCCTCGGCGAGCTGGAGAGCATCGCCGCCCGCGTCGCCGGCATCCAGGGCACGCCCCAGCCGCACGCCGACCATCCGGCGGTCGTGGTCTGCGCGGCCGACCACGGGGTGGCGGCCAGCGGGGTGAGCGCCTATCCGCAGGAGGTCACCGGCCTGATGCTGCAGAGTTTCGCGGCCGGCACCGCTGCCGTGGGCGTGCTCGCCCGCGAGGCCGGGGTGCGGCTGCTGGTCGCTGACCTCGGCGTGCTCAGCCCCCCGAACCTTCCAGCGGACGGCAACCCGGTGCTGGACCGACGCGTGCGAGCGGGCACGGCCGACAGCATGACCGGGCCGGCGATGACGCTCGCCGAGGCCGAGCAGGCGGTCGCGCACGGGGTCGGGCTCGCGAACCTGCTCATCGACGAGGGCGCCGACCTGATCGGGCTGGGCGAGATGGGGATCGGCAACACCACGACCGCCGCCGCCCTGACCGCGGCGCTGCTCGACCGCGACCCCGCGCGAGTGACCGGGCCGGGCACGGGGGTGTCCGGGGAGGTCCTCGCGGCCAAGGTGCGGGCGGTCGACGCGATCCTGCGGCGCCACGAGAAGGAGAACCCGGGGGCGCGGGCGGACGAGCCGTGGGCGGTGCTGGCCGGGATGGGCGGACTGGAGATCGCGGCACTGGCCGGGGTGGCGCTGGGCTGCGCGGCCCGGCGGGTGCCGGTGCTGCTGGACGGCTTCATCAGCACGGCCGCGGCCGTGGTCGCCTGGCGGTTGGCGCCACGGGTGGTGGACTCCATGATCGCTGCCACCCGCTCGACCGAGCCCGGTCACAGCGTGCAGCTCGAGGCCCTTGGGCTGGACCCGATCCTGCAACTGGGGATGCGGCTGGGTGAGGGCAGCGCGGCCTCGCTGGCCGTGCCGATCGTCCGCTCGGCAGTAGCGGTGCTGCGCGACATGGGCAGCTTCGCCGACCTGGGGCTGGCGGAGGACACGCCCCCGGTATGAGCCTGCTCGACGCCGTGGCCTTCCTGACCCGGGTGCCGGTGCCGGTCCGGGAGCGCTTCGAT
This sequence comes from Ornithinimicrobium pulveris, assembly GCF_050261105.1. Classification (GTDB taxonomy): domain Bacteria; phylum Actinomycetota; class Actinomycetes; order Actinomycetales; family Dermatophilaceae; genus Ornithinicoccus. The sequence goes on from NZ_CP189837.1 coordinate 3,228,619, forward strand.
CTCGCGCGGGCGGCCTGGGCCTTCCCGGTGGTGGGGGCGCTGGTGGGCCTGGTGGTCGGCGGCGTGGCCGTCGCCGGTTCGCTGGTGCTGCCGCCGCTCGTGGCCTCGGCGCTCGCGGTCGCGGCGGGGGTGCTCCTCACTGGCGCGCTCCACCTGGATGGGCTGGCCGACTGCGCTGACAGCTGCGGCGGCCGGGATCGCGAGGCGCGGCTGCGGATCATGAAGGACAGCTCGGTCGGGGTGTATGGCGTCGCTGCGGTCGTCCTCGACCTCCTCCTGCTGGTGGCGCTGGTGCAGGCGCTGGTGGTCGCGCTGCCGTGGGCGTCCGCGGTGGTGGTGCTCGCCGGTGGGTATGCCGTGTCCCGCGCCGCGATCCTGCCCGTGGCCCTGTGGCTGCCGTCAGCACGGCCATCCGGGACGGGCGGGGTGCTCACCGGCGGCCTGCAGCCCGCAGGGGTGGTGGTCGCCGTGATCGTGGCCGTGGTGCTGGTGATGGTCGGGGCGCTGGTGTGGACACCGCTCGCGGTGGTGCTGGTCGGTGGCGGTGTGGGCGCGCTGATCGTTGCGCTCTGGGCCCGGCAGACCCTGGGCGGGGTCACCGGTGACGTCTTCGGCGCGGTCGTGGAGATCTCGCTGCTGGGGGCCTTGCTCGCGGCGGCGCTAGCGTTGCGGGTGTGAGCACTGTGGAGGCCTGGATGAGGCACGACCTGGAGCAGAACAAGGCGAACGTGAAGGCGTTCTACGACCTGATGTTCAACCAGTGCCGCCCGCAGGAGGCGATCGACCGCTACGCCGGTGCGGACTACCGCCAGCACAACCCGCACGTCGCCGACGGCAAGGCCGCGTTCGTGGACTACTTCGAGCGGATGGCACGGGACTACCCCGGCAAGCACGTGGAGTTCGTGAGGGCCTTCGCCGAGGGCGACCACGTCATCCTGCACTGCCGCCAGACCTGGCCCGGCTCCGACGACTACGCCGGCATCGACATCTTCCGGTTGGACGAGGACGGCAAGATCGTCGAGCACTGGGACGTGCTCCAGGTCATCCCCGACACCTCGGCCAACGACAACGGGATGTTCTGAGGCGCAAGACCTTTCTTAATCTCTGCCGGTCCCCCTTCCTATGGTGGTTGCGAGCCCTGCGCAACGTGACAGCACGGAGGAGGCGCGAGGTATGGAGCACCACGAGATCACCTTTCTGCGCGCCCGGTCGAGGGCCTGGCGGCGCCCACGGTCAGATCCGGATTGTTCGGGACTCTCTGGTCTACGCGGGCTTCTTCCTCGAGGGAGAGCGCGAGGGGCATACCTGGCTGACGCGCAGCTTGCGCCGTCGGCAGCGTGACCTCGGGGCTGACCCGCGCACGGGTGTGCCCCCAGTCATCCCGCAGCCAGCCTCAACCGCGACTGTGATACCACAGTGATACCATGGCTGCATGGCGATGACTCTGCGACTGTCTCCGGCGGACGAGCGTGCCTTGGCCGCCCTGGCGGAGGCTGAGGGTGTGAGCAAGCAGGAGGCGACGGTGCGGGCGATCCGAGAGGCGGCCGCGCGGCGCGGACACGAGGAGCGTGTGCGCGAGCTGTCCGCTCGTGGGCGGGAGCGGTACGCCGATCTGCTTGAGCGTCTCGGACGCTGATCCGTGGAGTACCTGACGACCGAGGATCTGCTTGCGCTGGCGGCCGACCTGGGCGTGGGCCCGGTCCAGGACCTTGGCCTCTTGGACTCCGCGGCCCACCGCCCCGGCGCCAACGTGCTCGGTCGTGACGCCTATCCCGACATCGACACCCAGGCCGGCGCGCTCCTGGAGTCCATCGTGGTCAACCACCCTCTCGTGGATGGCAACAAGCGACTGGGATGGCTGGCGGTCGTCGTGTTCTACGGCCTCAACGGCATCGATCTTCAGGCCCCCGACGACGCCGCGTACGACCTAGTCATCGCCGTGGCCAGCGGTAAGGCCGACCATCAGGCAGCAGGTCGCCAACTGGTCAGGTGGCGCTCACCGGTCTCGCTCACCCCTTCTTGACCGCCTCATATCTCGCCAGCGTGTCCTTGCGCTCCTCGGAGTGATCGACGAGCCGCCTCGGATAGCCCTCGGCATACCCGTCCTCGACCTCCCACGGCTGGTGCACCGCCTTGCCCTCGACATGCCGCAGCTCGGGGATCCAGCGGCGGACGTAGTCACCGGCCGGGTCGAACTTCTCCCCCTGCAGCACCGGGTTGAAGACGCGGAAGTAGGGCGCTGCGTCGGTGCCCGTCCCGGCCACCCACTGCCAGCCGTGGTTGTTGGAGGCGATATCGCCGTCGACCAGCCTGTCCAGGAACCACCGCGCACCGACCGGCCACCACACGTGCAGGTCCTTGGTCAGGAAGCTCGCCGTGATCATCCGCACCCGGTTGTGCATCCACCCGGTCGCGAGCAGCTGCCGCATCCCGGCGTCCACGATCGGATAGCCCGTCTCCCCCCGCTTCCACGCCTCGATCGCGTCCTCCGGCTCGTCGTAGCGCAGCCCCTCGAGCGCATCCCGCAGGTCCCGCCACGCGCTCCAGGGCTGGTGGAAGAGCACGTCGGCGTAGAACTCCCGCCACGCCAGCTCCTTGGCGAAGGTCGCCGATCCCGTCGACCGCTTCGGCGCCAGGTCGGCGAGCAGGGTGCGTGGGTGCACCGCCCCGATCTTCAGGTATGCCGACAGTCGGCTCGTCCCGTCATGGTCCGGTCGATCGCGGTCCTGGGTGTAGTCGGCCAGGGCCTCGTCGCAGAAGTCCGCCCACCTCGCCAGGGCGGCGGCCTCGCCGGCCGCCGGCAGTTCGGGCAGGTCCTCGACCGCGAGCGCCTCGTCGAGCAGCTCCAGCGCCTCGTCGTCGGACTCGACGTCGAGGAGCGAGAGCTCAGCCGGGTCCTCGGCAGGGGCGGGCCAGCCGTGCTGCTGCCAGGCCCGGTGGAAGGGGGTGAACACCTTGTACGGATCCCCGCTCCCGTTGCGGACCAGACCCGGCCCCACGGCATACGGGGTCCCTGTCTCGACCCACTCAACGCCCTGCGTGGCCAGCGCCTCCCGCACGCGCTCGTCGCGCCGCATACCGGCCCCGGTCACCTCCCGGGTGACGTGCACCGACCCCGCGCGGACCTCCTCGGCGACGGCAGGAACGACCTCATCTGGACGCCCGTACCGCACCGCGATCCGACCGCCATAGGACGCCTGCACCGCCTGCAGCGAGGCCGCGACCCAGGCCCGGCGCACCGGCCCACCGCGCTCCCAGAGGTGCGGATCGACCACGAAGAGCACCGCGAGCGCGCCATCCGCGGCGTCCAGCGCAGCGAGCAGAGCCGGATGATCGGCACGGCGCAGATCGCGGCGCAACCAAAGCAGGGCGGGCATGCCCGCGAGTCTGTCATGCACTCGCCAACCACGAATGATGTGGTGATGCTCCCAATCTTGATCATCATGATGCTAACGTGGGGCATGGCCCGAACGACAGTGACCCTCGACAGTGATGTGGAAGCCCAGCTCCATCGCCTCATGCGTGAACAAGGGCTGTCATTCAAGGCAGCCCTGAACGACACCCTTCGGCGTGGCTTCGACGTCGTGCACGGACCGCCGATCGCGGTTCAGTTTCCGGTGTACGACCTCGGCAGGCCCAGCATCGACCTCACTCATGCCTTGCGCGTCGCCGCCGACCTCGAGGACGAAGAGATCGCCAGGGAGCTCGAGGTCGGACGGTGAGGATTGTCGACGCGAACGTGCTGATCTATGCCGTCAACACCTCAGCCCGACAGCATGAAGCGGCACGCTCCTGGCTGACTCGCGCGCTGGCCGGCCCCGAATCCGTGGGCATCCCGACGCACTCCTGGCTGGCCTTTCTGCGGATCACCACCCGCCCCCACCTGCTGGAGAACCCGCTCACTGTGAAGCAGGCGACCGACCTGGTCGAGGCCTGGCTGCACCCGCCACACGTCGTCGATCCGCCGTCCCCCTTGGGACACCACGCCAGGGTGGCTCGCCTGCTGAGTGACGTGGGCACGGCTGGCAACCTCGTCCCCGATGCTCACCTGGCCGCGCTGGCCCTCCATCACCACTGTCCCATCGTGTCCTTCGACCGAGACCTGACCCGCTTCGGGGTCGACGTGGAGGTTCCCCAGCCCCCAGACTGAGGCCATGAGAGTCTCAGTGCCGAGCGAGGTCAAGAACAACGAGTTCCGGGTGGCGATCACCCCGGTGGGGGTCAACGAACTGGTCCGCAGGGGGCACGAGGTCTTCGTGCAGCAGGGGGCTGGGGAGGGTAGTTCGATCCCCGATGAGGACTACGAGGCGCAGGGCGCGACGATGGTCGACGGAGCCGAGGACACCTGGGCAGCCGGCGAGATGGTGCTCAAGGTCAAGGAGCCGATCGAGCAGGAATACGGCTTCCTCCGCGACGACCTGACCCTGTTCACCTATCTCCACCTGGCGGCCGACGAGCCGCTCACCCGCCGCCTCGTCGAGGCGGGCACGACCGCGATCGCCTACGAGACGGTGCAGCTGCCGAGCGGCTCGCTGCCCCTGCTCTACCCGATGTCGGAGGTCGCTGGCTGCCTCGCGCCGCAGGTGGGCGCGCACACCCTGATGAAGCCGTCCGGCGGTCGCGGGGTCCTGATGGGCGGCATCGGCGGCGTGGCCAACGCCAAGGTCCTGGTCCTGGGCGGCGGCGTCGCGGGCCAGAACGCCGCCAACATCGCCATGGGCATGGGGGCCGATGTCACCATCCTGGACACCGACCTGGAAAAGCTGCGGACGCTCTTCTGGCGGTTCAACAACCAGGTGCGCCAGCTGGCCTCCAACAACCTCACGATCAGCGAGTTGGTCCCGCAGATGGACATGGTGATCGGCACCGTCCTCATCCCGGGCGCCAAGGCACCCAAGCTGGTGACCGACGACATGGTCGCCTCGATGAAGCCGGGCTCGGTCCTGGTCGACGTCGCCATCGACCAGGGCGGTTGCTTCGAGGGTTCCCGCCCGACCACCCACGCGGACCCGACCTTCGAGGTGCACGACTCGGTCTACTACTGCGTCGCCAACATGCCCGGCGCGGTCCCGCACACCTCCACCTGGGCGCTGACCAACGCCACGCTCCCGTATGCCGTTCAGCTCGCCGAGCGCGGGTGGGCCGACGCGCTGCGCGCGGACCCGGCGCTGGCCAAGGGTCTGAACACGCACGCGGGGCAGCTGACCTACCGCGCCGTCGGAGAGGCCTTCGGGATGGAGTCGGTGGAGACCGACGACGTCGTCGCCGGGTCCTGAGGGGCGGGCCGTGCAGGGCAGGGGGCTGGCAGCAGTGACGTTGGTCGCTGTCCTTGCCTCCGCCTGCTCACCGACCGCTCCCCCGCCAGACGCCGACCCGGCCACGCAGACCGCACCACAGACTGAGAACCCGACTGACGACGCTGGCGAGCTGCGGATTCTTCCCGAGGATGCGGCATACGGATATGAGGATGCCGTCCGGGAGCGGGTGACCGTGTTCTCGGCGCGCGACGACGACGGCGACGGCGAGCCGGACGCCTTCCCCATCGACATCATCCGTCCGCGTGACGCGACCGAGGTGCCGGTGATCCTGCAGCAGTCGCCCTACTGGGACAATGTGGGACGCGGGTTGCTCGGTGAGCCACGGGAGCGGTCCTCGGACGGGACGGTGACCATGTTCCCGCTGTGGTACGACAACTGGTTCGTGCCGCAGGGCTATGCCTACGCCATCATGGACAGCTCGGGCAGCGGCGACTCGGACGGCTGCTGGGACAACTACGGACTGTCCAGCCAGGCGAGCGCGGTGGCGGCGCTCGACTACTTCGCCGGGGCGGACTGGTCCAACGGGTCGGTGGCGATGGTCGGCAAGTCCGCCGACGCCCTGCACGCGCTGATGGCCGCAGCCACTGGCCACGAGGCACTGGACGCGGTGGTCGCGATCGGGGGCCTGACCTCCTACGCGGAGTACACCCAACCCGGCGGCATCCTGGTCGAACCCTTCCCACTGTGGGTGGAGCGATCGGGGTGCGAGACCTTCGCCCAAGAATGGACACAGGACTTCGGTGACGGCACCAGCCCGACCGAGCTGACGCGCTCCCTCGATGTGCTCCAGCAGCTCGATGGCTACCGCGCGGCCTCGCTCTTCGGACACGGCCTGCGCGACGTCAACACCCGCTCACCGATGGTCCTCGAACTCTGGGACGCGCTCGGCGAGCGTGGCATCGACCGGCGGCTCTGGCTGCACCAGGGCGGCCACACGGATCCGTTCGACGTCCGCCCGCGGGAGTGGGTGGCCGAGGTCGACGCCTTCCTCGACCAGCACCTCCGCGGCGGACCCGGGCCGACGACCGAGCCGGTCCAGCTGCAGAGCCCCGACCTGACCTGGCGCGGCGTCGACGCACTCCCCGAGGTCACCACGAGGACCCTGTATGCCGTGGGGCCGGACGGTCTGAGCCCAGGCTCCACGACCGGTTCCGACACCAGGGCGTTCGCGACCGTGGAGTCCTGGGACGACTGGGCGAGCCTGTCCGAGGAGGACAACCTCGAGGTGGAGCAGGAGGGCTGGTTCCGCTCCCGGGTGGCGTCGGGCTCCTCGGCCTGGCACCACTCCTTCGACACCGGGCCGCTCGAGGAGGACCTGGTCATCGAGGGTGTTCCGGAGGTGACCCTGCGGGTGCGACAGAGCGGGGAGCCGCACGGGATCACGCTGGCTCTCGTGGCGCGTGGTCCAGGGTCCTACACCGACCCCGGGGAGTCGGGGATCGGTCATGACGTGAGGCGCGCCGAGCCGGTCTGCTGGGGCGGGCGAAGCCAGCAGGACACCGGCTGCTACCCGGGCGACGGGCTGGCACGTGTTGACGGTGACCTGGACCTGATCGCCCTGGGCTCGCACGGGATCGGCCGCGACTCCACAGCGGTCGCCTACCAGGACCCGGGTGATGGCTGGGTCGAGATCACCGTGGAGCTGATGCGGGTGGACACCGTGATCCCGGCCGGACACGAGCTCTCGCTGGTGGTGCTGGTGGACGACCCGCTCCGGGGTGGCTCCGGCCAGGGCAGCAGCCTGGAGGTGGGGCAGGGAACACTAGAGTTGCCAGGGTCATGAGCACCTGGTTGCAGCGGGTCGTGCCCGTCCTCATCCTGATCGCGCTGATGTGGGTCAGCGAGATCGTCGACACCCTGCTCCCGATGCGGATGGACGCCTGGGGCATCCGGCCCCGGGAGCTCGAGGGGCTGTCCGGGATCGTGCTCAGCCCGTTCCTGCACCTGGGTTTCGGCCACCTCATCGCCAACACCTCCGGCCTGCTCGTGCTCGGTGCTCTCCTGGCCTGGACCACCCGGCACCTGTGGACCGTCACCATCGGGACGATCCTGTTGTCCGGGCTGGGGGTCTGGCTCTTCGGCGGGAGCAACACCGTCGTGATCGGCGCCAGCGGGGTGGTCTACGGCTTCGCGGCCTTCCTGGCCGTCTACGGGTTCGCCGCCCGCCGATGGGGTCCGGCCCTGGTCGGCGTGCTCGTGCTGACCTTCTACGGCAGCCTGCTCTGGGGCGTGCTGCCGCTGCGCGCCGGGGTCTCCTGGCAGGGTCACCTGTTCGGCGCGCTGGCCGGCATCGCTCTCGCCCTCTGGTTGGGCCGGCGCGACCGGGATGCGCGCAGCGGTCGGATCAGCGGGCGTCGGCTCAGCGCCCGCCCCACCAGGTGACCTCGCGCCACAGCCACTCCAGCGGGCCCTGTCCGCGCAGCCGCAGCCACCAGGCGCTCAGGAGGCTCTGCGCGACCAGGATGACCACGGCCAGCACCAGCACCATGACGAACCCCCGCGTCGTGCTGTCCAGCCACAGGTCGCCTGCCCACGGCTTGAGCGACATCACGATGAGGGTCGCGCTGAGGTAGTTCGTCAGGGCCATCCGACCCAGCGGAGCGAACGCCCGGATCAGGGCCTCCCGCAGCCTCGTGTGCAGCAGGATCAGCACGGTCGCGATGTAGGCCACCGCCAGCACGAAGCCCGCTGCCGCCGAGACGATGAAGGCGATGATGATCTGGAGGTCATCGTAAGGGTCAGTTGCCCGCGTCGCCCACTGCGCACCGATCCCGAGGAGACCGAGCGGCCAGGCGATCAACGCCACCCGGCGGGCGAGGTCGGGACGGGTGTCCATCAGGTGGGGAACGTCATACGGGCCGGCGGCCAGCCCGAAACCCAGCACGATGAGGGCGGCGGCGAGCATCATCCCGCCGCCGAGCAGGAAGCTCAGCGGGACGACGACGATGCCGATCCACAAGCGGACGTGGGGTCGCGCCCAGGTGAGCGGGAGCGCGAAGACCAGCCCGGCGATCGCGTAGATGAGCAGCGCCTCCCCCGGCTGCAGCATCGTGTGCAGGATCCCCAGACCCAGCAGGAACAGCAGGCGACGGAGCATCACCACCCGCGGGCGGGCGGCGCGCTGCGCGGAGGTCCACATCAACCCGCACCCGATCCCGAAGAGCAGGCTGAAGATCGGGAAGAAGCGCTGCTGGACGAGCAGGTCGAGGCCTGCCCGGATCGGGTTCGCGGCGGTGGTGCCGGGTGAGTACTCCGCCAGCCCCAGCATCGGCGGGATGTTCACGAACAGGATGCCCGCGAGCGCCACGCCGCGCACCACGTCGAGGGAGACGAGGCGGCTGCGGCTGCGGGTAGGGGTGGTCGGGCGGCTGTCGGGCGGGCTGGGCGCCCCGGCGGTCGCGGGAGAGGTCATGGTCCCACTCTCGTATGCCGGGGGTCCGCACCGCATCAGACGACCGGATGGTCCTTCAGGTTCGGCGGTCATCCCTGTGGCCGAAAATCTCGGTCCGTGAGCGGGAAGCTGAGCGGGAGCCCACGGGCGGTCGAGGGGTCCCAGGTCGGTGTGCGGCGTCGGGTCGGCCGCTGGATCGAGTCGCCGCGGATCCAGTCGATCATCATCGCGGTGATCGTCGCCAACGCGGTGACGCTGGGGCTGGAGACCTGGCCGGCCGCGATGCGGGCCACCGGCGGGCTGTTGCCGTCGTTGGACCGGATCTTCCTGACCATCTTCGTGATCGAGCTGGCGATCAAGATCTGGGCGCACGGCTGGCGCTTCTTCACCAACGCCTGGAATGTCTTCGACTTCGTCATCGTCGGGATCGCGCTCGTCCCGGCGACCGGACCGTTGTCGGTGCTGCGCGCCTTCCGGGTGCTGCGGGTGCTGCGGCTGGTCTCGGCGATCCCCCGGATGCGCTTCATCGTCGAGGCCCTGCTGGCGGCGATGCCGGGGATCGCCTCGATCGCGGCGCTGCTGTCGCTGATCTTCTACGTCTTCGCGGTGATGGCGACCAAGCTCTTCGGCCCCGCCTTCCCGGACTGGTTCGGCTCGCTCGGCGAGTCGCTGGTCACGCTCTTCCAGATCATGACGCTGGACGGCTGGCCGAATGTGATCACCCCGGTGATGGAGGTGCACCCGTGGGCGTGGGCCTTCTTCATCGCCTTCATCCTGGCCAGCACCTTCATCATCCTGAACCTGTTCATCGCGGTGATCGTGGACACCATGCAGAACCTGCACGACCGGGGCATGGACGGGGTCGACGCGGGTCCGGTCGAGGGGCCTGAGGATGAGGCTGGGGACGATCCCGCTGCTGCCGAGCGGGCCCAGTTGCTGGCTGAGCTGCGTGAGACCCGCGAACGCCTGGACCGGATCACGACGGCGTTGGAGCGCGGTCGCTGAATCGACCTGCGCTTGAGCCTCAGGTCACCGGGTCCTGCGCCGCCGGTCCCATCAGTCGCCGCCCGCCCCAGACGAGCGCAAAGGCGGTCAGGTACATCACCAGCCCGTAGACCGCGGACGGGAGCGCGATCTCGTCGTTGCGGATCACGGTGAAGGCGATGAGCATGCCGAGCGTGGAGTTCTTGATCCCGAACTCGACGGCGATCGCGATCTGATCGGCACGAGGCAGTCGGCACACGTAGGCGAGCGCCCCGCCCAGGAGGATCGCTAGCACGTTGAGCAGCAGCACGGCCGGCCCGCTCGCGAGGAGCAGCTCGCCGATCCGGTCTCGCAGCCCCATGACGATGCCGACGATGAGCGCGACCAGCACCACGATCCCGACCAGCCCGACATAGCGCTCGAGCCGGACCGCGAGGCGAGGCGCCTTGGCCTTGATCACCATCCCGATCAGCACCGGGACCAGGATCACACCACCCAGCAGGCCAAAGGTCTGCGCGAGCGGCACCTCGACATTGGTCTCGGCCGCGCCGGGCACGACCTCGGCCGCGAGGTCGATCCACAGCGGCAGCGTGAGAATGACCGCGAGCGAGGCGACCACGGTGAGGATGATCGACAGAGCGACATTGCCGCGGGCCAGGTAGGTGACCAGATTCGACGTTGACCCACCGGGGCAGGCGGCGGCAAGGACCAGACCGATGGCCAGCGCGGGCGGCAGGTTCAGCAGGAGCGCGACACCGATGCCCAGGAGCGGCACGAGGACCAGCTGGCCCACCGTGCCCACGATGCTGGCCCATGGGGCCTTGGCCTGGGCGGCGAAGTCCTGCCGGGTCAGGCTCAGCCCGATGCCCACCATGATGATCGCCAGCGCGACCGGCAGGCCGATGTCGATGAGGGGACTCTGCTCCACGGGGGCTCCTTTGCGACTGGGCGTCGTTGCCGTGGTCCCAACCTACGAGGGATCTGCGCGAGGATGACGCCAGAGCACTGCACACACACGAAAGGCGGCCATCATGCCGATCACCGTCAAGGCCCTCCAGAAGACCGGTCCGGACGCACCCTTTGAGGTGCGCGAGATCGAGCGCCGCGACCCGCGCGCGAGCGACGTCGTGATCGACATCGAGGCCGCCGGGATCTGCCACAGCGACATCCACACCATCCGCCAGGAGTGGGGCGAGGTGACCTATCCACTCGCCGTCGGGCACGAGATCGCCGGGGTGGTCAGCGCCGTGGGCGAGGGCGTGACCCGCTTCCAGGTCGGCGACCGCGTCGGGGTTGGCTGCATGGTGAACTCCTGCGGCGAGTGCGAGCAGTGCGAGGCAGGCGAGGAGCAGGCCTGCCTGCGGGGCATGGTGGGGACGTATGCCGCCACGGACGTGGACGGATCGGTCACCCAGGGCGGCTACAGCCAGAAGGTGACGGTGGACGAGCGCTTCGTGCTGCGCATCCCGGACGGCCTCGAGCTGGACGAGGCGGCGCCGCTGTTGTGCGCCGGGATCACCAGCTACTCACCACTTGCCCGCTGGGGTGTGACGGAAGGTGACAAGGTCGCGGTCGTCGGGCTCGGCGGGCTGGGTCACATGGGCGTGCAGCTCGCGGCGGCCATGGGTGCTGAGGTCACCGTGCTCTCCCGATCGCTGAAGAAGGAGGAGATGGCGCGCGAGCTGGGTGCCGAGCGGCTGCTCGCGACCAGCGAGGAGGGCTTCTTCGACGCTCACGCCGGGCAGTTCGACCTCATCCTCAACACCGTCAGCGCCGCCATCCCGCTCGATGACTACCTCGGGCTGCTCAAGCCGCACGGCGTGCTCGCCTGCGTCGGCGCTCCCCCGGAGCCGCTGCCGGTGCAGATGTTCTCGCTCATCATGGGCGGCAAGGTGCTCACCGGCTCCAACATCGGCGGCATCGCCGAGACCCAGGAGATGCTCGACTTCTGCGCTGAGCACGGCCTGGGCGCCCGCATCGAGCGGATCGGGATCGATGATGTGGACGGTGCCTACGAGCGCGTGGTCGACGGCGACGTGCTCTTCCGGTTCGTCATCGACACCTCGACCTTCGAGGACGCCGAACCGGTCGGCTGATCGGCGGCGGGTCGCGCCGCGCGCCGAGCGGCGAGCGGCCGGTGGACGTGCGCGACCAGCCAGTCGTGGGCCCGGTGCATGACCAGCTCGAAGGGGCCGCGGGAGAAGAACCTGAGCCAGATGCCGGCGCCGACGATCAGCAGTGCGCTGATCCCGAGGTAGATGGCCAGCGTCCCCCACAGGTGCCAGGCCTCCGGCATCCGCCCGGCGACACCCAGCCCGACGTCGTAGAAGATCAGCGAGGCGATGAGGTTCTGCAGGATGTAGCAGGTCATCGCGGTCCGCCCGACCCAGCTCAGGGAACCTGACGGGACGCAGACCTGAAGAAGCGCTGAATGCTCCCACCCGGAGTCCGTGCCGACGGGTGTAGCCTCGCCCGTACAGACAGACTCGACGGAGAGGGCGATTGTGATTTTCTTTCCATTGCGAAGCACAAAGCCTGCGACGGCGCCAGCGTTTACGTCTCTTTTCTGTCCGCCATCGCTCTAGCTGGCTGCGGTGTCCCCACCCCCAAGCTCTCCACCCTCGGCAGCCCCAGGAACCAGCGCACAATCCCGCCCGTCGACCGCTTCGTCAGAGCCTCCGACAATCCAGATCCAATCCGCCCACGGGGAAGTCCCTCATCACGTCACCCAGTTGAAGGACGAGATCGTCATTGTTGGGTCTGTCGTTGAGTCCACCCGCCTGCCAGCGGTCGGCGCCGCCGATGATCCGGAGACACCTATCGCGCTCTACGTGGACGTGGAGGAGCGGCTGACGCCTTCAGCGTTGAGCATCCCGGACCGCATCACCCTGATCATTCAATGGGAAACGGGCGAAGGGGTGAGGCTTGTTGAAGAGGGAACCCCATGGCTGAGCAACGGAGACAGGGTCTTCACGAGCTTGTTGGAATATTCCGCATACGGCGGCCGCGAAAAGTCCGCCTATTCCAGAGCCGGACCGTGGACAACGTACCGCATCGTGGATGATTATTTGGACGATTCCTTCACCGCGACTTCGCATTCTCAGAATGACCACGAGGACATTCAGGCAACCCCGCAGTCCGAACTTGCCACAGCACTTGTCGGAAAATCACTGAGCGCGGCACGTGAGCTGATCAACGGTCAATGACCGCCGATCAGCCGCTCGGAACCGTTCGCTCGACGACCTACTTCGGCGGCAGGGATCGAGCGTAGGAGACGCCGATCGCGACCAACTCCTCGAGCTCGGCGTCGGTGCTGATCGCCTCGGGCTGCACGTCCAGCCACCCGGTCATCGTCCGGCCGCGCATCTCCATCGGCGCGATGTGCTCGCCGAGGAACTCCTCACCCCGCCCCGGATCGATTCGCAGCATCATCCCGCCGGTGCTACCCGCCGCCGCGACCGCCATGTGCCCGTCGACCAGGAAGGCCAGCCCGCCGAACATCGCCTTCTCCCGCACCCCATCCTCCCCCGCGAGAAGGTTCCGGATCCGCTCCGCGAGCGCTGCGTCATACGCCATGGGGGCAGTATGGCCGCAACCAGCGCGCTACGTCAGCGAGCGGCCGCGTCGAGCGCCTCATCGATCGGGGTCGGGCCGTTGACGAACTCGATCATCCGCTCGGCCAGGTCCTCCCGCTCCACCACCGCGGCGATCACCCTGGCGACATCGGCCCGGCTGACCTGCGACTCCCCCACCTTCGAGGGGTCACGATCGGCGTCGGCCGGGCCAGCGCCGATCACCAACAGGTGGCCCGTCGGGGCCTCCAGGCTCAGGTGACCGGGCGCGATGATCGTCCACGCGAGTCCGCTCTCGCGCAGGTGCGCGTCGGCATTGGCCTTGGCGTCGGCATACGCGAAGAAGGCGTCGTCCTCGGGCACCCCGTGGTCGGGACCGGCACCCAGATAGCTGACCATCAGGTAGCGCTTCACCCCCGCCTCGCGTGCTGCATCCATCGAGCGGATCGCCGCGTCGCGGTCGACCGCGTAGGTGCGCTCCGGTGAGCCGCCGCCAGCACCGGCCGACCAGATGACGAGGTCGTGGCCGCGCAGCAGCTCGGTCAGCTCCTCGGTGGAGAGGTGCTCCACGTCGGCCACGACTGGGGTGGCGCCCAGCTCGGCGATCTCGGTCTGGTGGTCGGGATTGCGGATGATCGCGTCGACCTCGTGCCCCGCCCCACTCAGGAGCGGGTGCAGCTCGAGGGCGACCTTGCCGTGTCCTCCGATGATGGCGATGTCCATGTATGTCGCAGCGTCAGCGGGTGGCCAAATGTTCCGCTCGGGCTCGGTGTCACGGCAAGGCCTGCCGGTAACGGCGCACGAGCAGGTCGACGATCGCCTGGTGCGAGCCGACGACGTCCGTGGCTACCGCGCCGTGCTCCGCGGCGATCACGCTGGCCCGATCGGCGAAGAAGCCTGGTGCCAGCAGGTGGGTCGCGAGCACGATCCGCGCGTGACCTGCCGCCCGCAGCCGAGCGAGTTCATCCTCCGGGCGTGGCCCGGGGCCACTGAGGAAGGCCACCGACGACGGTATGCCGAGCCGCTCACCCAGGAGGTCAGCCAGCCGCGCGACCTCCTCGCGGGCGGCATCGACGCTGGACCCCGCAGCGGTGAGTAGGACGGCGTCGACGCCCACCTCGTGAGGCGACGTGGACGATTCGGCCCAGGCCTCCTGGACACGGTCGACCAAGGCCGTCACGACCTCGTCCTCGACCCCGAGCGCGGGCGTCACGACGACGCCGTCGACCTGCTCGACAGCAGTCGGTACGTCATGGCGGACGTGATAGCCGGTGGCCAGGAAGTAGGGGACGACCACCGCTGGATCGAGATCATCTCCGGCGTCGGAAGGCCCGGCGAGCACCTCGGCGAGGGTCGGCCCACAGACATCGACGTAGCCGACCTGGTGCGGCACCCCCAGCACGTCGGCCACCCGCGCCGCGACCTGCTCGACCACAGCCTGCCCAGCCGGGTCGGCCGTCCCGTGGGCGGCGAGCACGAGCGGGCGGGGCGTCACGGGGTGGCCGCCGGCTGCTTCTGCGGCTGCTCGGCGGCCGACGTGCCCGGCTCACCCTGCTCGGCCCGCACCCGACGGGAGTGCAGGACGTGGCGGGTGGCGGCATACCCGATGAGCAGGAGGCAGCCGGCCGCGGCGGCGAGCCGCAGCAGCAGCGTGTCCTGGCCGCCGAGGCCGACGGTGGTGAGGACCGGTCCGAGGTTGAGCGTGATGATGAGCGAGCCGACGGCGACCCCGAGGATCGCCGAGGGCAGCCGTCCGGCCAGGCGCGCGGCGACCGGGGCGGCGAGGACGCCGCCGATCATCAGCGCGAGGATCGTGCCCCACTGCATTCCGGCCAGACCCAGGCCGAGGACGAAGCCAATGCTGGCGCAGACGGTCACGACGAACTCGGAGGTCGACACCGAGCCGATGACCTTGCGCGGCGGCACCGGCCCGGTTGAGAGCAGCGTCGAGGTGACGACGGGTCCCCAGCCGCCGCCCCCGGTCGAGTTGACGAAGCCGCCGACCAGACCGAGCGGTGCGAGGAACCAGCGGGTCGCCGCCCAGGCCGCGCCCTGCGGCTCGCGCCCGGGCCTTCGAGTGACGAAGCGCAGGATCACGCCTGCGCCAAGGAGCAGCAGGAGCACGGCCATCACCGGTCGGGCGGCGGCGGTCGAGAGCGAGGAGAGGACGGTCGCTCCGGCCAAGGCGCCCAGGCCACCGGTGAGCGAGAGCCGCCGCACGATCCGCCAGTCGACATTGCCGACCCGCCAGTGGCTCAGCCCCGAGGACAGCGTGGTGCCGAGCTGGGCGAAGTTGATCGAGGCGCTGGCGATCGCCGGCGCGAAGCCGGCGGTGAGCAGCAGGCTGGTGCCGGTGATGCCGTAGCCCATCCCCAGGGCGCCGTCCACCAGCTGGGCGCCGAAACCGGCGAGGGCGGACCACAGGTGGTCGATCATGCGACGGACTCCTTCGGGACGGACGGGTATGCGGTGTGACCGCCGGCGGGGGTGGCCGCACCGCCGCCGGTCTCGGCGGCCTGTGCCGCCCAGCCATGGGCGAGGGTGACGACGTCACCGACGACGACGACCGCGGGCGAGCTGACGCCGACGGCCTCGGCCCGGTCGGCGATGTCGGCGAGGGTGCCGAGGGTGACCCGCTGATCGGCGGTCCAGCCGCGCTCGACGATCCCGACCGGTGTCGTGGCGGGGCGGCCGTGGGCGCGGAGCAGGTCGGTCGTGTCGCGCAGCCGGGCCACGCCCATCAGCAGCACGAGCGTGTGGTCCCCGCCGGTAGGCAGCTGCGGGATCTCCTCGTGGCCGGTGACCACGGTGAAGCCTCGGGCCAGGCCGCGGTGGGTGACCGGGATGCCGGCCGCTGCCGGGACCGAGACAGCGCTGGTGATACCGGGCACGACCTCGACGGGGATGCCGGCGGCCTCGCAGTCGAGGCGCTCCTCACCGCCGCGGCCGAGCACGTAGGGGTCGCCGCCCTTGAGCCGGACCACCCCGTGCCCGGCCCGGGCCTCCTGGACGAGGATCCGGTTGATCTCGATCTGCGGCACCGGGTGGTGCTGCGGGCGCTTGCCGACGTCGATCACCCGGACGCCCGCGGGCAGCCGATCGAGGACCGAGCGCGGGACGAGCCGGTCGGTGACGACCACGTCGGCGCTGGCGAGCAGCTGGCTCGCGCGGCGGGTGAGCAGGCCCTCGTCGCCGGGCCCGGCGCCGACCAGCGCCACCCAGCCGCCACGGGGCCGCCGGGCCCGCAGGTCGATGACGCCGGAGTCGAGATAGGCGGCAGCCTCGGCCGCGAGGTGTTCCTCGAGGGCGTTGCGGACATGGACCGCGCGGCGGGGGTCGTCGGCGGCGTGGACCGCCACCGAGACCGGGCCGGTCGCGGTGGGCACGCTGCTCCGGGCCGGGACGCGGGCGGTGCCGAGAGCGGCGGATCCCGCTGCGACGCAGAAGATCTGCCGGGCCTCGGCGTCAGCGGCGACCTGGGCGTCGACGCTGGGGTCGTCGGTGACGACGTGGACCAGCCAGGCACCATCGAGATCCGCAGCGCCGGCGTAGCCCCGTGCGGCCCAGGCGATCCGGCCCGCGTCAGCCAGCTCACGCAGCCGAGGGTCGAGCTCGGGAGCGACCACCTCGACGACGGCACCCTCGGCGACCAGGTCGGCGACCCGGCGGGCGGTGACCGCCCCGCCACCGACGGCGACCACGCGGCGCCCGGCCAGCGACAGGCCGAGGAGGAAGGGGGCGCTCATCGCGGCTCCCCCGCCCCGGGCAGGTCCGCCCCGGGCAGGTCCGTCCCGAGCAGTCTCGACCCCAGGAGCTCAGCCCCGACCATGCCGGCGGCCAGCGTCGTGCCCTCCTGCGCGTCGATGACGAGGAAGGAGCCGCCCTCGCGGGACTCGGCATACTCCTCCAGCGGCAGCGGCTCGGCGAAGGAGACGGTGACCCGGACGAGGTCGTTGAGCTCGGCCCGCTCGGCCGGCTCGCCCCGAAGGGTCGCGACATCGAGCCGCTCGTGCAGCGCGGTCACCCGCGCCCGGACGGTCCGGGTGCCGTGCTTGACCAGCACCCGGGCACCGGGGACCAGCGGGGCCTGCGCCAGCCAGCACAGCACCGCCTCGGCCTGACCCACGACGCACGGCGCCCAGGTCGCGGCCGCGATGAGGTCACCGCGGGAGACGTCGAGCTGGTCAGCCAACCGCAGCGTCACCGACAGCGGCGCCTCGGCGCGCTGGACGGCGACGCCGCCCCGATCGATGCCGACGACGGTGGTGCGCCGGCCCGAGGGGCTGACGACGACCTCGTCACCGACCTGCACGACGCCGGAGGCGACGTGCCCGGCATACCCTCGGTAGTCCACCAGGGCGGGGTCGACCGCCCCCTGCTGCGGGCGGATGACCAGCTGCACGGGGAAGCGCAGCGGCTCCTCAACCTCGCTCTCGGCGGGCAGCGTCTCGAGGAGGTCCAGGAGGGTGGGACCGGGATACCACGGCGTGCGAGGCGAGGGCTCGACGACGTTGTCGCCGTGCAGCGCGGAGAGCGGGACGACCGAGACATCGGGCAGCCGCAGCACGTGGGCGAGCCCCGCCAGCTCGGCACAGACCGTGCGGTGCACCGCCTGCGCGTCCTCGACCAGGTCGATCTTGTTGAGGGCGACGATCACGTGCGGCACCCGCAGCAGTCCCACGACCGCGAGGTGGCGCCGGGTCTGCTCGACCACACCGTGGCGGGCGTCGACCAGCACGATGACGACGTCCGCGGTGGACGCACCGGTGACGGTGTTGCGGGTGTACTGCACGTGCCCGGGGCAGTCGGCCAGCACGAAGGAGCGCCGCGGGGTCGCGAAGTAGCGGTAGGCGACGTCGATCGTGATGCCCTGCTCCCGCTCGGCGCGCAGGCCGTCGGTGAGCAGCGCCAGGTCGGCGAGCTCACCGGTCCAGCCGCGACGGCGGCTGACCGCCTCGACGGCGGCGAGCTGGTCGGCGAGCACCGACTTGGTGTCGTGCAGCAGTCGACCGACCAGCGTGGACTTGCCGTCGTCGACCGAGCCGGCGGTGGCCAGGCGCAGGAGCGAGGGGGTGGTCGTGAGCGTGTCCATCAGAAGTAGCCCTCCTTCTTGCGGTCCTCCATGGCGGCCTCGGAGAGCCGGTCGTCGGCGCGGGTCGCGCCGCGCTCGGTGATCGTGGTCGCGGCGACTTCGGCGATGACGGCCTCGACGTCGGTGGCAACCGACTCGACGGCGCCAGTGCAGGACATGTCGCCGACCGTGCGGTAGCGGACCGAGCGGGTGCTCACCTGCTCGCCGCTGCGCGGCTGGGTCCACGGGCCGGGCGTGAGCAGCATCCCGTCACGCTCGAAGACCTCGCGCTCGTGGGCGTAGTAGAGCGCCGGGAGCTCGATCCCCTCGCGCGCGATGTAGCGCCAGATGTCGAGCTCGGTCCAGTTCGAGAGTGGGAAGACACGCAGGTGCTCACCGGGGCGGTGACGGGTGTTGTAGAGCCGCCACAGCTCGGGGCGCTGGTTCTTGGGGTCCCACTGGCCGAAGGCGTCGCGCAGGCTGACCACGCGCTCCTTGGCGCGGGCCTTGTCCTCGTCGCGCCGGCCCCCGCCGAAGACGCCGTCGTAGCGCGCGTCCTCGATCGCATCCAGCAGCGGAATCGTCTGGAGCGGGTTGCGGGTGCCGTCGGCGCGCTCCTTGAGCCGGCCGTCGTCGAGGTAGTCCTGGACGCTCGCGACGTGCAGCTGGACGCCGAGCCGCTTGACCGTGGCGTCGCGGTAGGCGAGCACCTCGGGGAAGTTGTGGCCGGTGTCGACGTGGAGCACGGGGAAGGGGATCCGCGCCGGCCACAGCGCCTTGGCCGCGAGGTGCAGCATGACGACCGAGTCCTTGCCGCCGGAGAAGAGCAGCGCCGGCCGCTCGAGCTCGGCGACCACCTCACGGATGATGTGGATGGCCTCCGATTCCAGGGTGTCGAGCAGGTCGTGCTGGCCAGAACCGTCACGATCGATGTCTCGGTCCCGGTATGCCGCGGGCTGGGCCAGGCTGGTCATCGCGCCTCCTCGGTGGGCTGGGTGGTCGGGGTGGGCTGGGTGGTCGGGGTGGGGCTGGAGCTGGCACTGCCGGGGTGCAGGCCGCACTCGGTCTTGGCGAAGCCGGCCCAGCGCCCGGCGCGGGGGTCCTCGCCGGGCGCGACGGGCCGGGTGCACGGGGCGCAGCCGATCGAGGGATAGCCCTGCGCGAGAAGTGGGTTGGCGGGCAGCAGCTCGCGCTCGGAGTAGCTGAGCAGCTCCTCGAAGGACCAGGCCGCGAGCGGGTTGATCTTGACCAGTCCGAAAGCCTCGTCGAAGGTGACCAACGGGGTGTCAGCCCTGGTCGGGCCCTCCTCCCGGCGCACGCCGGTGACCCAGGCGTCGTAGCCCGCGAGCGTGCGCCGGAGCGGCTCCACCTTGCGCAACGCGCAGCAGCGGGCCGGGTCGCGGTCGTGCAACCGGGGGCCGTGCTCCGCGTCCTGCTGGGCGACCGTCTGCTCGGGCAGGACGTCGACGACGGTGACGTCCAGCAGGTCCGCCACCCGGTCGCGGGTCGCCAGCGTCTCGGGGAAGTGGTAGCCGGTGTCGAGGAAGAGCACGTCCACGCCTGGCAGGTGCTCGGCGACGACGTGCGGCAGCACTGCGTCGGCCATCGAGCAGGCCACGGCCAGCGAGCTGCCGAACTCCTCAGCGGCCCAGGCGAGCACGGCGTCCGCCAGCAGCGCGGGGGTCAGGTCGCCCCGGGCCTCCAGCTCCGCGGCGCGCCGGGAGCCCTCCTCGGCGATCCGCCGCAGCTCCTCCTCCGACCGGGTCCTGACCCGGGCGAGGTCGGGGGTGGTGCTCATGACAGCTCCTCGTCGTCGGCGCGGTGGGCCCAGGAGGCGAAGGTCTCGCCGGAGGTGCGGGCAGCGGCATACCTGCGGACGACCCGCTCGACGTAGTCGGGCAGCTCGGTCGCCGCCACCTTGAGGCCGCGGACCGTGCGCCCGAGGCCAGCCTCGTCCTGGCCCACGGAGGCGAGCCCGCCGCCGAGGTGGACCTGGAAGCCGGGCACCTGCTCGCCGTCGTCGGTGGTGATGATCTGACCCTTGAGGCCGATGTCGGCGGTCTGGATGCGGGCGCAGGAGTTGGGGCAGCCGTTGACGTGCAGCGAGATCGGGTGCTCCAGCAGCGGCTCGATATCGGCCAGCCGCCGCTCCAGCTCGCCGATCGCGGCGGCCGCGGTGGCCTTGGTGTCGACGATCGCGAGCTTGCAGAACTCGATGCCGGTGCAGGCGATCGTCGAGCGGCGGAAGACCGAGGGCGTCGCGGTGAGCCCGAGCCCCTCGGCTCCGGCGAGCAGCTCCTCGACCCGGTCGGCCGGCACGTCCAGCACGAGCAGCTTCTGGTGCGGGGTGAGGCGCACCCGCGCCGACCCGACCGACTCGACCAGGTCGGCGAGCGCGGTGAGCACCGTCCCGCTCACGCGGCCTACGGTCGGCGCCAGGCCGACATACCGGAGCCCGTCCTTCTGCTCGTGCACCCCGACGTGGTCACCCGGTGCGCTCGACGGCGCTGGCGCCGGACCGTCCGGCAGGGCGCGGTGCAGATACTCGGTCTCCAGCACCTCGCGAAAGCGCTCCGGCCCCCACTCAGCGAGCAGGAACTTCAGCCGTGCCTTGTTGCGCAGCCGCCGGAAGCCGTAGTCGCGGAAGATCTGCACGACCCCGTGCCAGACCTCGGCGGCCTCCTCCTCGCGGACGAAGACCCCCAGCCGCTCGGCCAGCCGGGGCGCGGTCGACAGACCTCCCCCCACCCACACGTCATATCCCGGACCGTGCTCGGGGTGGCGGACGCCGACGAGCGAGATGTCATTGATCTCGTGCACGACGTCGAGCGAGGGGTGCCCGGTGATCGCGGACTTGAACTTGCGCGGCAGGTTGGCCAGCTCGGGGTCGCCGATGAAGCGGCGCTGGATCTCCTCGATGACCGGCGTCGGGTCGAGGATCTCGTCGGCGGCGATACCGGCGACCGGCGAGCCGAGGATGACGCGCGGGGTGTCGCCGCAGGCCTCAGTCGTGGACAACCCGACGGCTTCCAGCCGGCGCCAGATCTCGGGCACGTCCTCGACGCGGACCCAGTGGTACTGCACGTTCTGCCGGTCGGTGATGTCGGCGGTGTCGCGGGCGAGCTCGGTCGACAGCTCGCCGACGACGCGCAGCTGCTTGGTGGTCAGGGCCCCGCCGTCGATGCGGACCCGGAGCATGAAGTAGCGGTCCTCGAGCTCGTGCGGCTCGAGCTGGGCGGTGCGGCCGCCGTCGATCCCAGGCTTGCGCTGGGTGTAGAGGCCCCACCACCGGAACCGGCCGTGCAGGTCGTCGGTGGGGATGGAGTCGAAGCCGTCCTTGGCGTAGACCTGCTCGATCCGCTCGCGGACGTTGAGCCCGTTGTCGGCAGCCTTGAAGACCTCGTTGGCGTTCAGTGGCTCGCGGCCATCGACAGCCCACTGGCCCTGCGGCTTGCCGGAGCGGGAGGGCCGCACTGCGGCGCGGACGGGCGTGGAGGCAGGGATCGTCATGAGACGCAACCTTTGCTAGGGGAGGACAGGGGGAGGTATGCCATCCCGCCGATGAGCGGAAGGCCCTCGCGAAGAAGGGGGTGGGGTCAGCAACAACCGCGCATCAGCATGCTGCTGGTGCGCAGGAGGTCAAGCTCGTAGCGCCGCGTCAGCGGGCGACCCCGGGAGTCCATGGTGAACATCATGCACCCTTATTGGTGGCATCACCAAACGTTGGGGTGAGATCGTCCGGGCTACTCACCGGTCCGCACCGGCTGAATGATGCCCGGGCGCGATCCAGCCGGTCTTGCTCGGGCGCGTCGTAGGACGGGTTGTCACGCCCGTGGGGACCGGGCGGGACTTACGACCTCGGGGGCGGGACTGGCGGTGAGCTGGTCGTGCGCGGGCGGCACCGGGCGGGCGGCCCGGGCGGCGAGCAGGACGCCCCCGACGACGAGCACGCCGCCGGCCAGCTCGAGCAGCGCGGGGCGCTCCCCCAGCACCCACCACGCCGCAAGCACGCCGACGACCGGCACGAGCATCGAGAACGGCGCGACGACGCCGGCGGGGTGCTGCTTCATGAGCCAGACCCAGATCCCCGAGCCGACGACGGTGCCGAGCAGGACCGTGTAGGCCAGCCCCACCCAGGCCGGGACCGCGGCGGCTGAGCCGGAGGCGGCGAGGGCACGCCATACCTCGCCCGGACCCTCGAGAGCCAGCGAGAGGGCGAGCATCGGCAGCGGCGGGACCACCGACATCCACAGCGTGAGGTGCAGCGGCTTCGGCGGGGCGGCGAGCCGGCTGGCGAGGTTCCCGAGCGCCCAGCCGAGGGCACCGAGGACGACCAGCAGGAAAGGCAGCCACGAGGTCGCCTCGGCGCGGGTGACGCCGACGACGGCCAGGCCCGCTACGGCGACGAGCACGCCGAGCGCGCCGCGCGGGCTGAGCCGCTCGCGCAGCAGCAGCACGCCGAGGACGACGGTGAACGGCGCCGAGGCCTGGAGCACGAGCGAGGCCAGCCCGGCGGGGAAGCCCGCAGCCATGCCGAGGTAGAGCCCGAAGAACTGCAGCGTCCCGAAGCCCAGCCCGTAGCCGACCAGCCAGCGCAGCGGCGCCTGGGGTCGGGGCACGAGCAGGATCGTCGGGACGGCCAGCAGCGCGAACCGCAGGGCGACGAGGAAGATCGGCGGGAAGTGCTGCAGCGAGGCGTGGATGGCCAGGAAGTTCAGCCCCCAGAGCACCGCCACGAGGACGGCGAGCAGGACGTGGCGGGTGGGCACGTCCGTCAGTCTGCGGCCGAGGGTCGGTGCAGGTCTAGCGATGTTTTCTCGGGTGTGTCATTAGGCTGGCTTCATGGACGTGCGTCACCTTGAGCTGCTGCGCGAGCTTGCGGTGCGCGGGACGCTCGCCGCGGTGGCCGAGGCGACCTTCCGGACGCCGTCGGCGGTCTCCCAGCAGCTGCGGACAGCCGAGCGCGAGCTCGGGCTCGCGCTGGTCGAGCCGGTGGGGCGGGGGCTGCGGCTCACCGCCGAGGGTCAGCTGCTCGCAGAGAGCGCCGAGGAGGTCACCGAGGTCATCGCGCGGGTGCGGGCCCGGCTGGACGCGGCGCGCGGAGAGCCGCGGGGGCGGGTGAGCATCGGCACGCTTCCCAGCGCCGGGGCGGCGCTGCTGCCGGGGACGGTCCGGCTGCTGCGGGAGCGGACGCCCGGGATCGAACTGGTGCTGGACGACTTCGACCTGGCGGAGGCGGACTACGCGACCCGGACCCTCGACGTCGACGTGGTCATCGCGCACAGTCTCACCGGTGACGTGCCCGCCGGGGCGGAGGGGCTCGCGACGCGGGTGCTGGTGCGCGAGCCCATCGACGTCGCCGTCCCCGCCACCCACCCGTTGGTCGGCAGGTCGGCGCTGCGGCCGCGTGATCTCGCCGGGACGCGCTGGATCGGGGTGCCGACCGGCTATCCCTTCGACAGCATCCTCGTCGCGGTGGAGGCCGAGCTCGGCGAGCCGCTCGAGCGGCGGGTCCGGCTGCGGGACAACCGGTTGATCGAGTCGCTCGTGCCGACCGGAACCGACCTGGCGCTGCTCCCCCGCTTCACCACCCCGGCCGTGGAGGGGATGCGGCTGGTCCCCCTGGAGGGCGTCCGCGCACGGCGCTCGATCACCGCCCTCTCGCGGACCGACCGGGCGGCGCGGCAGGCGGTGCGGACCGTGGTCGAGGCGCTGGTGGAGACGGGCGCGGGGCTCGCGCAGCGGTCTGGGACGAGCGACGCCGCTGCGCCTGCGCCCACCGAGAGCCGTTCCGCGGCCGACTGAACGTGCCGAGGCGGGCGGTGAGCGGCACCATACGGACATGGTCAGGTTGCGCACGGTGACCCCGGGAAGCAAGGGGTGGACCCGCCGACGTGCCGGCAAGGGGTTCAGCTATCGGGACCACGCGGGCGAGAAGCTGGGCGCCGAGGACGTCGAGCGGATCAAGAGCCTGGCGATCCCTCCGGCCTGGGAGGACGTGTGGATCTGCCCGGTCGCCAACGGCCACATCCAGGCGGTCGGGACCGATGACGCGGGGCGCAGGCAGTATCTCTACCACCCCGACTGGCGGACCAAGCGGGACATGGAGAAGTTCGAGCGGATCGTCGCGGCCGCCGAGCGGTTGCCGCAGGCGCGGCGCCGGGTGACCCGAGACCTGCACGACGACGCCCCCGGTATGCCGCTGCACCGGGCGTGCGCGACCGCTGTCCGGATGCTGGACCTGGGCTACTTCCGGATCGGCAACGACGTCTACACCGACACCAACGGCAGCTTCGGACTGACCACCCTGGAGCGATCGCACGTGAAGAAGGTGGCCGAGGGCCTGCGGTTCACCTTCCTCGGCAAGAGCGGGATCGAGCAGGACCTGACCATCTCCGACGACGACGTCACCGCCGCGCTGCAGGTGATGCGCGGGCGTCGGGACGGGACCGCGCGGCTGCTGGCCTACACCGATGACGACGGCGACTGGCACGTGTTGGACTCCGACCACGTCAACGCCTATCTGGCGGAGATCTTCGAGCACGAACTGACCGCCAAAGACTTCCGCACCTGGCACGCGACCGTCCACGCCGCGGTCTCGCTCGCGGCCTCGCCGGAGCCGGGTGACACCAAGGCCTCGCGCCGACGAGCGGTGAAGGAGGCGGTCGAGGAGGTGTCGGACTCGCTCGGCAACACCCCGACGATCGCCAAGAACTCCTACATCGACCCGCGGGTGATCGAGGCCTACGAGGACGGGGAGACCATCGACGTCCCGGGCGCGAAGCCCGGCAAGAGCGCCCGCAAGCGGCAGAGCGCGGTCGAGAAGGCGGTCCGGGATCTGCTCACCGAGGACTGACGGGCTCGCCCTGACCTCATCCCACGATCCCGTATGCCGCTACCCCCGGGCGGCGAGCGCATCCAGGTCGCGGACGGCGTAGCGGTGGTGCTCCCACTCCTCCTCCAGGATCGTCTGCACGCAGGAGAGGACCGTCTCCTCGTGCTGCGGGGCGTGCGGGTTCTTCCTGGCCTCCGCCAGCAGCGCGGCGTCCGCGTCCGCGAGGAAGTCCCGGACCATGGCCTGCCGCTCACCGCGGACCCGCAGCACCTCGGCCAGAGTCGGCTCCTGCGTCACGAACATCCCGTGGTCGTAGGCGGCTGAGCCCTCCCCCCCGTCATCGTGCGGCAGCCCGAGCGGGTCGTAGGGCTGCTCCCGCTCCAGCACCGCGCGCCCGAGCCAGGTGTCGGTCGCCATGATCAGGTGCCGCATCGTCTGCAGGTAGGACCACTCGCCGTCGACCGACTCAGTGACGGTGCCGGCCGGCAGCGCCTGGGCGCGCTCGGTCGTCGCGGCCCAGGCCTGCTCGAGAGCCGCCCAGGCGTGCCGAAGCCCCTCAGGGTCGGTGTCGGTCCGCAGCACGCGACCGGGGAAGCGCCGGTTGAGCACCTCATCCACGTACGGCGCCACGTCGACCCCATTGACCACCAGCCCCTCCCCGCTCTCGATCAACCACGGCGAATCCAACTCCATCCCGCCGATCGCTCCGCCTCGCACGACCACCCCGGACAGGTCACACCCGACGAACCGCGAGCCGCTCAGGTCGCGGCGCAGGAAGGTCTGATCCCGCAGGCTCTCCGGCTGCTCACTCATGGCCCCAGGGTGGCAGACGCAGCCTGTCGTCGCTGGCCTACACCGTCAGGCCGAGAAGTCACCGGGTCGCGGCTGGGGCCAGCGGCCGGGCTGATGGCCTTCATCCCAGGGGAAGCGGTCCTCGGCGTCGGCCCAGGTCAACTGGAGCACGGGCACAGAGACCTCCGGCGGTCGCTCGTAGAAGCCGTTGGCGTCAAAGACGATGTCTCCGGGATTCGGCACCTCCTCCACAAAGAGCTGCCTCGATCCAACCTGGAGCTGCTGCCCGTGCACCAGATCCTTTCCCCCCTCGATGACCTGACGGGTCAGGCTGTTGAGCACCACCAGCGCCTCGGCCTGGCCGAGATCAAAGACCAGCAGCTCGGGATGACCCACCCCATACAGCCCGGTCGTGTAGCAGAACGCGGGCCCAGTCGGCTCCCTGTCGGGCACCGACTCCTCCCCCGCCGGGTTCGTCGTCCGGCAGAAGGCGCACGCCGCGCAGTCCTGCCCGACCTCGTCGGAGACATAGGTGAGGTGCACGCCGAACCGCCGGATGTGGTCGATGATCGAGCGTCGCTCCTGGTCCCAGAAGGCCTGCATCGCGGGTGTCACTGTCATGGTTCCCCTCCTTCGTCGCGCACCCGGTGTGCGCGTTCGTTCCTCGACGTTAGGAGTCGCCACCGACAGGGGCCTACCGTCATCCACAGGCCACGCTCACGCACCGTGGTCAACGGCGGGGGTGTGGACAGAACGCCAGGAGGTGGGCGTTGGGTTAGCGTTGCCGGACATGGACCGGATCGAGGGCGAGGACACCCGCGACGAGTCGGTCGACGAGCGGATGGACCGCAACTTCGTCGAACTCCTGCAAGAGCTGCGCGTCGTCCAGACCGGAACCCAGATCCTGGCCGCCTTCCTGCTGACCCTCCCCTTCCAGGCCCGCTTCAGCGACCTCGACGACTACACCGTCGGGCTCTTCCTGACCTGCGTCGGGCTGGCTTTCCTCACCACGATCCTGCTGGTCGCACCGGTGAGCGTGCACCGCGTGCTCTTCCGAAGGCACCGCAAGGCCGAGCTGGTCGCCATCTCACACACCTTCGCCCGCGCTGGGCTGATGACCCTCGGCCTGACGATGGCCGCGGTGCTCTGTCTGGTCTTCACCGTCGTCCTCGGCCGACCCGCGGGCCTGATCGCCGCCGGCACCACCGCGCTGCTCTTCGGCCTCACCTGGTGGGTGCTCCCCCTCTGGCTGCGCAGCCGGGCCTGACCTTTCAGCCAGTACTCCTTCGCGAATGACCACCTGTTGACAGCATCGCCACCTCTATGGTTCATTAGTCATGTAATGAACCACTGAACGTGATGAACCAGTGAACGTCATGAACCACTGAACAACGATCGTCGACGCGAGAGAGGCGGACCGGATGTTCGAGGGACGCGACCCGATCTACCTCCAGATCGCCGAGGCGATCCGGGGCCAGATCCTCTCCGGTGCGCTGCAGGAAGGGGACCAGGTCATGTCGACCACGCAATACGCCACCACCTACAAGATCAACCCCGCCACGGCCGCCAAGGCCTTCACCGAGCTCGTCAGCGAGGACGTGCTCGTCAAGCAGCGCGGGGTCGGGATGTTCGTCGCCCCCGGCGCCCCCGACCGCCTCCGCGCCCGCCGCCGCGACGCCTTCTTCACCGAACGCCTCGCCCCCGTCCTGCGCGAGGCGCAGGTGCTGGGGATCACCGCCGCCGAGCTCACGGCATACCTGAGGGACACCCAGCCACACACGCAGCAGGAGGAGCAGCCATGACCGGCCTGACCGTCGCCACCCAGGACCTGACCGTCCGCTTCCGGGACACCACCGCCCTCGACGCCGTCACCCTCGACCTGGGCGCCGGGCGCATCCACGGCCTGCTCGGCCGCAATGGCGCGGGCAAGACCACCCTGCTGTCCACCCTCGCCTCGATGCTGCCGGCCACCTCCGGCCGGGTCGAGGTGGACGGGCAGGACCCGTTCGAGCGCGAGTCGCTGATGAGCCGGATCTGCCTGGTCCGCGAGGCCGGCGACGTCATCTCCGACGAGAAGGTGGCCGCCACCCTCGACCTCCACGACAGCGTCCGCCCCACCTTCGACCGCTCCCTCGCCGAGCAAATCCTGGACCGCTACGAGGTGTCCACGCGCAGCAAGCCGGAGGGCCTCTCCCGCGGCCAGCGCTCCGCCGTCGCCGTCGCGATCGGCCTGGCCTCCCGCGCCCCGCTCACCATGTTCGACGAGGTGCACCTGGGCATGGACGCCCCGTCCCGCGAGCTCTTCTACGAGCTGCTCCTCGAGCAGTTCGCCGAGCATCACGGCACCGTCATCCTCTCCAGCCACCTGATCCACGAGATCGAGCACCTGCTGGAGACCGTCACCATCCTGGACCACGGCCAGGTGCTGCTGTCCGCCGAGGCGGACGACATCCGAGCCCGAGGTATGACGATCACCGGCCGGGCGGACCTCGTCACCACCGCGACCGCCGGGTTGGAAGTCATCGGGGTCAAGGATCTCGGGCCGACCCGCCAGGCAACCGTCTATGGCGAGACCGGCGACACCTGGGCCACCGACGCCCACGATCTCGGCCTCGAGATCGGCCCGGTGCCCCTCCAGGACCTCTTCATCCACCTCACCAGCGAGCGCACGCACGAGAAGGAGCCGCTGCGATGACGACCACTGCCAGCACCCAGCACACCCCCACCGCCGATATCCGTCCCGCGGGCCGCCCCCTCTGGCAGCGCCTGCTGATGCTGCACCTGGGCGGCCAGCTCACCGTGGCCGCCTGGTTCGTCGGCACCGCGCTGGTGGTGATGGCGGTCGGACTCGCCGTCGTCTCCCGGTACGTGGAGCCGTCCATCTCTGTCGTGCGGATCGCCCAGTCGATCGCGCTGTGGTTCCCCTTCGGCGTGGCGATCGTGCTGGTGGTCACCTACCTGCGCACGGTCGTGGCCGCAGGCGGCACCCGCCGCGCCTTCACCCTCGCCGGGGTGACCTCCGCCGTCGTGATCGGCGTGGTCCTCGGCCCGGTCTTCACCGGTATGTTGATGCTCGAGGACCGGATCTACGACTCCCTCGGCTGGACCCCCAGCGGAGACGGCGTCGGGCAGCGGGTGCTGTCGATCGGGATCTGGCCGCACCTGTGGGGCATGACGGTCTCCGTCGTGATGTTCACGCTCGCCGGCCTGCTCGTCGGCGCGACCTACCTGCGCTGGCACGGTTGGGCCACCCTGCTTCTGCCCGTCACGGTGGCCCTGCCCATCACAGTGGCCGCGTTGACCACGCAGGGCCCGCGCGCCATCACCTCGGTGCCCGCCGACGGACGCATGGTGGTCGACGCCCTGCAGGGGACGCCGCTCGGCGTGGCTCTGCTGCTCATCACGATCACCGCCACCGCGGCGGCGGCGTGGTGGGTGCTGCGCCGAATCCCGATCCGCCCCTCGCGCAGCTGAGGCATCAGCCCACCCGATCAGTTCACCGGATCAGTTCACCTGATCAGTTCACTGCTGGCCCGGCTCGAGGTGCGCCTTGAGCTGGGCCAGCCCCTTCTCGAAGTCCGGGCCGATCATCTTGTCCATCGGATAGACCACCTGAACCACCCGCATGATCGGGTTGAGCGCCCCCTTCATCGTCCAGGTCACGGTCGACCCCAGACCGTCGGGCTCGATCCGGAAGCGGGTGTCATTGCGGGCCGGGAAGGGCTTCTCGAACTCGAGGTCGATCCGCACGTCCGAGGGCTCAGTAGCCTCGATGATCGTCATCGATCCGGCACCGGCCTTCTTGTTGCCCGACCACGCGTAGGACGCTCCCGTCCCCGACTCTGCGCCGGTGTAGGTTCGCTCCAGCTCCGGGTCCAGCCCCTCCCACGGCGACCAGGTCACCCAGTTGCGCAGGTCGGCGATCTGGGCGTAGACGTCCGCGGGGTCCGCGTCGATCGAGATGCTGCGCTCCACGGTGTAGGTCTTGGCCATGACCCGGATGCTACGCCCGGGCATGATGGGTGGATGGGAGTTAGTGCGAACACGCCGGACGGCGCGCCCCACCCCGACCTCGGGACGGCGCTCGGGACCGATTTCATGCACCTGGACGACCTGCTCACCGAGCAGGAGCGAGCGCTGCGCGACCGCGTGCGCCGCACCGTCGGCGAGCGCGTGATCCCGCTCGCGGCCGAGTACTGGGAGGCCGGCGACTTCGACACCCGGATGCTCGAGGTCTATCGCGCTCTCGGGGTGGCCGGCGCCTCGATCCAGGGCTGGGGCTGCGCGGGCGTCTCCCCGCTCGCCGAAGGCCTGATCGCCCTCGAGCTGGCGCGCGCGGACGGCTCGCTGGCCACCTGCAACGCAGTCCATTCCGGGCTGGCGATGACGTCCGTGCACCTGCTCGGCTCCGCGGAGCAACAGGACCGCTGGTTGCCCCGTATGGCGCAGGTCGAGCAACTCGGTGCCGTCGCCCTGACCGAGCCGAACCATGGGTCGGACGTGGTGAGCCTGGAGACCACCGCCCGCCGCGACGGCGACGACTGGGTGCTGGATGGCGCCAAGCGGTGGATCGGGCACGGGACGGTGGCCGATCTGGTGGTGGTGTGGGCCCGGGACGAGGACGGTGACGTCGGCGGCTTCGTGGTCGAGGACCCGCGCGAGCGCGAGGGGTGGAACGCTCGTCCGATCACCGGCAAGATCGCCAACCGGGGGGTCATCCAGGCGCACATCACGATGGACGGGGTGCGGATCCCGGGCGACTCGCGGCTGGCGAAGGCGCGCACCTTCGCCGACACCAACGAGGTGCTCCGCAAGTCCCGGCAGACCGTGGCCTGGGAAGCGGTTGGCCACGCCGTCGCGGCCTATGAGGGCGCCCTGACCTACACCCTGCACCGCGAGCAGTTCGGCCGCCCGCTCGCACGCAACCAGCTGATCCAGGACAAGCTGGCCACGATGGTCACCCAGATCACCGCGATGCAGTTGCTGTGTGCCCGGATGTCCCAGCTGGAGGCCGAAGGCCGCTGCACGATCGAGCACGCCGCGATGGCCAAGTTGCACTGCGGACGAGCAGCCCGCGAGGTCTGCGCCACGGCGCGCGACCTGCTCGGCGGCAACGGGATCCTGCTGGACCACCACGTCGCGCGGCACTTCGCCGACATCGAGGCGACCTACACCTACGAGGGCACCGACACCGTCCAGTCGCTGCTTGTCGGGCGCCAGGTCACGGGAATGAGCGCCTTCGCGTAACGGCTGGCGCCCAGGCCGACTACGCCGAGACGGCGTCCAGCTCGGTCGCGAGCCGGGCGGCGGTGGCGCGGAGTACCTCGGCGCCACGCTCGACGGTCTCGTCGGTCATCCGGGTCGTGGGGCCGGACATCGACATCGCCATCGGCCGCGGCGCCCCGAGAACCGGGACGGCGACGCAACGCACGCCGATCTCCTGCTCCCCCTCATCGGTCGCATAGCCCCGCTGCCGGGTGAGCTCGAGCACGTCGAGGAACTCCTCGGGGGTGGTCAGCGTGAACTCGGTCCGCTTCGGCATACCGGTCCGGGTCAGGAGGGCGACGACCTCCTCGGCCGGCACGTCGGCGAGGATCGCCTTGCCCACCGCGGTGCTGTGCGGCAGCGTGCGGCGACCGACCTCGGTGAACATCCGCATGAAGTTGTTCGACGGCTGCGCCTGGGCGACATAGACGATCTCGTCGGCCTCCAGGATCGCCAGGTTCACCGACTCGCCGAGCTCCTCGACGGCCTCGGCGAGCAGCGGCTTGGCCCAGACGCCGATCCGCTTGGTGGACTCGGCCGCGAGCCGCATCAGGCGGGGACCCAGGGAGTACTGCCGGCTCTGCTCCTGCCGGACATAGCCCATGTCGACCAGGCTGCGCACCAACCGGTGGATGGTGGCCAGCGGCAGATCGGCGCGGTCGGCTAGCTGGGACAGCGAGATCACGCCCCCTGCGTCCGCGATCGTCTCCAGGATGCTGAAGGCACGCTCCAGGGACTGCACGCCGCCGCCCTTGCCTGCTGCGGCCGGTCGGCCCGTCGTCGTCGCTGCCATGTCATGCCTCTTTCACATAAAACGAAATGGAATTTCCGCTTGTTGGAAAGAGTACCTGCCGGTCAGCCGATCTGCGCGCCCGCCACCCAGGTCTGGGCCACGTCGGCCGGCGTGCCGAGCGCGAAGGCCTTGGCGAGCGCGTCCTCGGTGGAGTGCGCGTGCCGCAGCGCCACGTCCAAGGTGGTGCCCTCGGCCGGTCGCAGCCAGAGCGCGTCGAACTCGTGACCCTCGGAGAACTGGCCGACGGTGTCGGCCAGCCCCAGCGCGTCGGCTCCGGCGGCGGTCGCCAGATGCAGCAGGTGCGCCGCGGTGAGCGAGAGCCCCTCATCCCCGAGCAGCTGCTGCATGAAGTAGGCCTGCAGGCCCTCCTTGAACAGCGAGAAGCCGGTGCCTGCCCCGACATCGGAGCCCAGCGCCACCCGGACGCCGTGCTCGACGTGGGTGCGCAGCGGGAACAGCCCGCTGCCCAGCGCCGAGTTGCTCGTCGGGCAGTGCGCGACAGAGGCGTCGGCCGCCGCGAGGTCGACGAGCTCGTCGTGGGTGGGGTGGACGTTGTGCGCGAAGATGCTGCGCCGCCCCACCAGCCCGGCCTCGGAGTAGGTGTGCAGGTAGTGCTCGGCATCGTCGAAGAGCTTCTTGACGGTGTCGATCTCGACGACGTTCTCGTTGATATGGGAGGTGAACCACAGGTCCGGGAACTGCTCCTGCAGCGAGGCGCACGAGGCGAGCAGCTCGGGGGTGCAGGAGAGCGAGAAGCGGGGGATCACGGCATACCGGTTGTGGCGGACGTTGTGCCACCTGTTCGCCAGGGCGAGCCCCTCGTCGTGGGCACGCTCGGGGGAGGTGAACAGATCCTCACGCAGGATCCGGTCGCTGACCACGAGGCCGCTGGTGCAGCGCAGCCCGACCCGGTCGGCCTCGGTGAACAGGGCGTCCACCGCGCCGGCGAAGTGCGAGCCGAAGACGAGCGCGGTCGTGGTCCCGGCCGAGGTCAGCCCGGACACGAAGTCGCGGGCGACACCTTCGGCATACCCGGTGTCGGCCAGCTTGGCCTCCTCGGGCAGCGCGCACTGGTCGAGCCAGTCGAGCAACGGCATACCGAGGGCACCGATCACCCGCACCTGCGGGAAGTGCACGTGGGTGTCGACGAAGCCGGGTAGCACCAGCCCGCCGGTGAGGTCGACCACCTCGTCGTCCGGGTATGCCGATCGCACACTCGGATAGCTGCCACGCCGCACGATGGTGCCGGCCTGGTCGACGGCGAGCGCGCCGTCGCTCTCCGAGCGCAGGCTGCCGCCCGCGAAGGGGTCGTCGGGGGTGTCGAGGAAGGTGCCTCGGTAGATCGTCATGGGGTCACCTCAGTGGTGGGGCTGACGCGATCGTCAGCGGGAACGGGAGTCGCGGGCGGGGCGAGCCGGATGAGCAGGTCGGCGGCGACGGCGACCGCGATGACAGCCGGCTCCTTGCCGGTGATCTGCGGCAGCCCGATAGGGGTGGTGACGCGCTCGAGATCGGCCTCGGTGAAGCCGCCCTCGCCGAGCAGGCGGGCGCGGAAGCGGGTCCACTTGGCGCTGGACCCGATCAGCCCGATCGAGCCGAACCGGTCAGGGGCGACCCGCAGCGCGGCGTCGAGGATGGCGACATCCTCGGCGTGGTCGTGCGTCATGATCAGCACGTGGGTGCCGGGCGGCAACTCCCCCAGCACCATCTCCGGCAGCACCGGGACGGGGTGGGTGGTGATGCGGGCGTCGGCGTCGGCATACGGGGCCAGCAGTTCCTCGGCGAGCTGCTCGGGACGGCTGTCCACGAGGTGCAGGTCCAGGTCGTGCCGGGCCAGGATCCGCGCCAGCTCGTGGCCGACGTGACCCATCCCGAAGATCGCGACCGCGGGTGCGATCGGCAAGGGTTCGAGGACCATCGTCACCACTCCTCCGCAGCACTGGACCCCGTGCTGGTAGCGCGCCTTGTCCGACAACTCGGAGGTCACCGTCTCCGGCTCCTGCACGCCTTCGATAAGAATCATCCGGGCGCGTTCGATCGCCACGGCCTCCAGATTCCCGCCGCCGACCGAGTCCCAGGTCTGCTGCGCACCGACGACCATCTTGGCCCCCGCGCGGCGGGGCGCATGGCCCCGGACGTTGGTCACGGTGACCAGGACGCCAGGTTCGCGTCGGGTGCGCAGCAGCTCAACCGCTGTGAGCCACCGCATGGCTCAGGCGTCCGAGAGCTCGCGGAGGGCTTCCTCCGACTCGGGTCGGCGCTCGGGTGCGTCGGGGTCAGCCTCCGGGGGCTTGGGGCCGGCTCCGGCATCCACGTCACCATCGGTGTCGTGCCCGGCGCGGGCCTCGCTCAGCGCCCAGAAAACTGCCTCGGGGGTGGCCGGGCTGGCCAGGTCCACGCTGGTGCCCTCGGGACCGAAGGCGGCGCACGCCTGGCGCAGCGCCTCACGGGCCGCGAAGGCCAGCATCAGCGGGGGCTCGCCGACGGCTTTGGAGCCGTAGACCGCACCTTCCTCGTGCGCCCGCTCCAGCAGTGCCACGTTGAACTCCTGCGGCATCTCCGAGAAGCTCGGCAGCTTGTAGGTGCTGGCGGACTGGGTGAGGAAGCGGCCACGGTGCTCGCCGTCGCTGGTGTCCCAGCGCAGGTCCTCCAGGGTCAGCCAGCCAGCGCCCTGCACGAAACCGCCCTCGACCTGGCCGATGTCGACGAGTGGGGAGAGGCTGTCACCGACATCGTGGACGATGTCTACCCGCCGGGTGACGTAGGCGCCGGTGAAGCCGTCCACCTCGACCTCGACCGCGGCGACGCCGTGGGCGAAGTACTTGAACGGGCTGCCCTGCATGACCTGAGAGTTCCAGTGCAGGCCCTCGGTGCGGTAGTAGCCGGCGGCGAAGAGCTGCACGCGGGCGAAGTAGGCGGTGTGCACCAGCTCCTCCCACGGCATCGTCCTGTCGGTGCCGAGCCCGAGGACGGTCCCGTCGTCGAAGCGGATGTCGGCGGCCGGGACGTTGAGCTTCATCGCCGCGACCGGGCGCAGCCGGTCCAGGATCTGCTCGCAGGCGGCCTTGACCGCCCCGCCGTTGAGGTCGGCGCCGGTCGAGGCCGCGGTGGCCGAGGTGTTGGGCACCTTGTCGGTGCGGGTCGGCGCGAGCCGGATCTTCTCCAGCGGCAGCCCGAGGGAGGTCGCCGCGACCTGCAGCATCTTGGTGTGCAGGCCCTGGCCCATCTCGGTGCCGCCGTGGTTGATCAGGACCGAGCCGTCCTTGTAGACGTGCACGAGGGCGCCGGCCTGGTTGAAGGCGGTCAGGTTGAAGGAGACGCCGAACTTCACCGGGGTCATCCCGATCGCGCGCTTGACGTGCCGGTGGCTGGCGTTGAACTCGGCGATCTCCGCGCGCCGCCGCTCCAGGTCGCCGGAGGTGGTGACGGCATCCCAGGCCTGGTGCACGCGCTCGGCCTGGGTGACCTTCTGCCCGTATGGCGTTTCCTGGCCGTTCTCGTAGAAGTTGCGCGTGCGCAGCTCCTCGGGGGACAGGCCGAGCAGCGGTGCGCAGCGGCCGAGGATGTCTTCGATCACCAGCATGCCCTGAGGCCCGCCGAAGCCGCGGAAGGCGGTCTGGGAGGTCTTGTTGGTCTTGGAGATCCGGCCGGTGACCCGGATGTCCGGGATCCAGTAGTTGTTGTCGATGTGGCACAGGGCGCGGGCCAGGACCGGCTCGGACAGGTCCAGGCTCCAGCCACCGTCGGAGGTCAGCGTGGCCTCCAGCGCCTGCAGCTTGCCAGCGTCGTCGAAACCGACCCGCCAGGTGGCGTGGAAGCCGTGCCGCTTACCCGACATCGTGAGGTCCTGGGTGCGGGTCAGCCGCAACCGGACCGGGCGACCGGTGAGCGTGGAGCCGAGGGCGGCGATGGCGGCGAAGCCGTGCGGCTGCATCTCTTTGCCACCGAAGCCACCGCCCATCCGCAGGCACTGCACGGTGACCTCGTGGTTGTGCAGCCCGAGCACGTGGGCCACGATCTCCTGGGTCTCGCTGGGGTGCTGGGTGCTGCTCTGGATGAAGATCTGGCCGTCGTCCTCGACGTGCGCGAGGGCCGCGTGGGTCTCGAGGTAGAAGTGCTCCTGGCCGGAGAACTCGAACTCGCCGTTGAAGACCTGGGTCGAGCGGGCCAGGCCCGCCTCGACGTCGCCGCGCTGCACGGTGGGCTGGGCGCCCTGGTAGCTCTCGGCGGCGATCGCCTCGGGCACGGTGATCAGCGAGGGCAGCGGCTCGTAGTCGACCTCGATCGCGGCGGCGCCCCGGCGGGCGGCCTCGAGGGTCTCACCGAGCACCCAGCAGACCGCGTGGCCGTAGAAGCGGACCTCGGAGGGGAAGAGCGGCTCGTCGTGCTTGATGCCGGCGTCGTTGATCCCGGGGACATCCTCGGCGGTGAGCACGCGGACCACTCCGGGCACGTCATACGCGGGCTCGACGCGCAGCCCGGTGATGGTGGCGTGGGCGTGCGGGGCCTGGACCGGCCAGGCGTGCAGCACGTCCTTGGTGCGCGGGTGGAAGTCGTCGGTGTAGAGCGCCTTGCCGGTGACGTGCAGGGCGGCGGCCTCGTGCCGCAGGGTGCGGCCGACGACGGGGTCGCTGGACTCGGGGCGCTGTGACAGGAAACTCATCAGACCTCTCCCTCACTGGTCTGCGCGTGCAGCTTGAGCAGGGACTGCTCGAGCATGGCGCTGCGGTAGGTGTTGCTGGCCCGGTGGTCGGACAGCGGGGTGCCCTCGGTCCGCAGGATGGCGGCCGCCGCGGTGGCGGTCTCCTCCGTCCAGGGCTGGCCCTCGAGCTCGGCCTCGGTGGCCAGCGCCCGGATGGGGGTGGCGGCCACGCCACCGAGGCCGATGCGGGCCTTGGTGACGGTGCCGTCGATGACGTCGAGCGCGAACCCGACGGCGACGCTGGAGATGTCGTCGAAGCGGCGCTTGGCGATCTTGTGGAAGGCGATGGTGGTTGACAGCGGCTTCGGGATCCGGATCTCGCGGATCAACTCACCCTGCACCTTGACCGTCTGGCGGTAGCCGGTGAAGTAGTCGGCCAGCGCGACGGTGCGGTCACCCTCAGGGCCGGCCAGCACCAGCTCGGCCTCCAGCGCGAGCAGCACGGGCGGGGAGTCACCGATCGGGGAGGCGGTGCCGAGGTTGCCGCCGAAGGTGCCACCATTGCGGATCAGCCGGGAGGCGAACTGCGGGAAGAGCTCGGAGAGCAGCGGCACCCGGCCAGCCAGGCCGCGCTCGACCTCACTGAGGGTCAGGGCTGCGCCGATCCGGAACTCCTCGTCGGTCTCCTCCAGGGTGCGCAGCTCGGCGAGCCGGTCGACGGCGACGAGCAGGGGCGGTCGGGAGCCCCGGATGGTGAGCTCGACGCCGACATCGGTGGAGCCAGCCAGGAGCATGGCCTCGGGCCGCTCGGCGAGGATCTGGACGCACTCGGCCAGGTCCGCGGGCCGGATGAACTCGGCGTTGTCCGCAGCCAGGCGGGTGGCGACGGGCGCGGGCGCCGGTTGCCGCTGCCGGGCGACGAACGGGTCGCCCTCCTCGGGAGCGCCCAGGGCGTAGGCCGCGTCGCGGATCGGACGGTAGCCGGTGCAGCGGCACAGGTTGCCGGACAGCGAGTGCAGGTCGAAGCCGTTCGGCCCGTGCTCGTGGTCGTTCTCACCTTCAGGGTGGTTCGGGTCGTGGTCTGCGGCAACCTGCCCGCTGCCGCCGGAGTCGCCGTCCCGGCCCTCGATGAGGTCGCGCTTCGGGCACCGTCCGGGGCGGTAGTACTCAGCGGCCATCGAGCAGATGAAGCCCGGGGTGCAGTAGCCGCACTGCGAGCCGCCGCGGTCGGCCATCTCCTGCTGCACCGGGTGCAGCTCATCGACGGTGCCGAGCCCTTCGGCGGTGACGACCTCCTGGCCGTCCAGCGCCGCGACCGGGATCAGGCAGGCGTTGACGCTGATCCACTCGGTCGGGTTCTCACCGGTGCCGGGACGCGCCACCATGATCGAGCAGGCGCCGCACTCCCCCTCCGCGCAGCCTTCCTTGCTGCCCGTGAGGCCGTGATCGCGCAGCCAGTCCAAGACGGTCGTGTGCGGCGTCGCATCTGCCAGCGAGGCCGACCTACCGTTCACGGTCACCTGGGCCGTGCTCGCCGCAGGCTGAGCCGGTGCGGGTTGTGACGTCGTCGTCATGCCACTCTCCTACCGCAGAAGCGGGGCTCCTCCGGTCGAACACCCTGGCTCGGCCGGTGCATGGTTGCGGTTATCCGTCGGCCGCCGGTTGTCCATGCAGAACGACGGCCGCGGTGGTGCGGGTTGTGCGAGCCACCCTACTCCTGAGCGGCCCTTCTGGGAAGGGGTTTTCGGAAAATATTTTCCGCATCTCAGAAATCTGAGTCAGTACGGCAACTTCGCGTGCCGGTTCACGTCCTTGTACAGCAGATAGCGGAACCGGCCCGGCCCACCGGCGTAGCAGGCCTGCGGGCAGAAGGCGCGCAGCCACATGAAGTCACCGGCCTCCACCTCGACCCAGTCCTCATTGAGCAGGTAGACCGCCTTGCCCTCGAGCACGTAGAGCCCGTGCTCCATGACGTGCGTCTCGGGGAAGGTGATCGCCCCACCGGGCTCGAAGGTCACGATGTTGACGTGCATGTCGTGCCGCACGTCGGCCGGGTCGGCGAAGCGCTGGGTGCGCCACACGCCATCGGTGTCCGGCATCGCGCCCTTCTCGACCTCGTCCTCGTGGGTGACGAAGGCCTCGGGCACGTCCAGGCCCTCGACATACTCGTAGGCCTTGCGGACCCAGTGGAAGGTCGCGGTCTCCTCGCCGGTGTTGCGCAGCTGCCAGTTCGCGCCCGGCGGCAGGTAGGCATAGCCCCCCGTCGGCATCGGGTGCTCGGTGCCCTCCAGGGTCAGGGTCAGCGCGCCCCCGACCACGAAGATCACGCCCTCGGCGTCGGGGTTCAGCTCAGGCTTGTCCGAGCCGCCGCCCGGGGCGACCTCCACGACATACTGGGAGAAGGTCTCGGCGAAGCCGGACAGGGGGCGGGCGATCACCCACAGCCGGGTGTCCTCCCAGAACGGGAGCAGGCTGGTGACGATGTCGGTCATCGTGCCGTGCGGGAGCACCGCGTAGGCCTGCGTGAAAACCGCCCGGTTGGTGGTCAGCTGGGTCTGCGGCGGCAGGCCGCCGGGCGGGGTGGCGTAGACGTTGGTCATGCCTGTCCTCTCTGCAGCAGGCGCCCCGCGGGCGCGCTGTCATCGGTCACGGGTATGCCGCGGAGCAAGGTCCGGCGGACGGCACCGGCCAGGTGGCGGTCGGCGTAGGCGGACACCTGGTTCTTGTGGAACAGGCGGGTGATGTCGACGTCCCACTCCTCGTCGGGGGCGAAGATGACCAGGTCGGCGTCCATGCCTTCGGCGATCCGGCCCTTGCTGGTCAGCCCGACCCGCTCGGCGGGGGCGGTGGCCATCCACTGCACGACGTGCGCGAGGGGCACCTCGCGGACCTTGGCCTCGTTCCAGACGGCGGGCAGCCCGACCTGGACCGAGGAGATGCCACCCCAGGCCACCCCGAAGTCGCCGGAGTCGAAGCACTTGAGGTCAGCGGTGGACGGCGAGTGGTCGGAGACGATCATGTCGATCACCCCGTCCTCCAGCGCGGTCCAGAGCCGGTCCTGGTTGCCCTTCTCCCGGATCGGGGGGCAGCACTTGAACTGGGTGGCGCCGTCAGGGATGTCCTCGGCGGCCAGGGTGGCGTAGTGCGGGCAGGTCTCGACGCTGATGTCGATGCCCTCCTCGCGCGCCTGCGCCAGCAGCGGCACCGCGTCGGCGGCCGACAGGTGCAGCACGTGCGCCCGGCCGCCGGTGCGGCGGGCCTCATCGATCACCCGCTGGACCGCCTTGCCCTCGGCCTCGCTGGAGCGGGAGGCCAGGAAGTCGCTGTAGTGGTTGCCGCTGGCGGGCGTGCACCCGGCGAGCGAGTCAGCGTCCTCGGCGTGCACGATCATCAGCGCCCCGACCCGGGCGGTCTCCTCCATCGCGCGGGCGAAGGTGGGCCCGTCCAGGTGCGGGAACTCCTGGACGCCGGAGTCGGCCAGGAAGCACTTGAAGCCGAAGACGCCGGCCTCGTGCATCGCCTCGATATCGCCGAGGTGGTCCGGGACCGCGCCGCCCCAGAAGCCGACGTCGACGACGACCTGATCGCGGGCGACGTCCTGCTTCTCGCGCAGCGCCTCGACGGTGACCGTCGAGGGGATGGAGTTGAGCGGCATGTCGATGATCGTGGTCACGCCGCCAGCAGCCGCGGCCCGGGTGGCGGAGGCGAAGCCCTCCCACTCGGTGCGGCCGGGCTCGTTGACGTGCACGTGGGTGTCCACCAGGCCGGGGAGCAGGACCTCGTCCTCGGCGAGCTCGATGACCTCGGTGGCGTCGCCCTCGTGGTCGCTGGCCGGGTCGCCCGTGTCGGGGCGGGCCGGGTCCCAGGGGCGGACGAGGACGACCGTGCCGTCCTTGACGCCGACGAGCACGGCCTGCTCGGCCGCGTCGGGGTCGCCGCCGAGGATGGCTCGGCGGGCGCGGACCAGGAGGTCAAGCGGGCTGGGTGGCGTCGTGGTGTGGGGTGTCGACTCACTCATGGGCTTCCTCGCTCACGTGCTTGCTCATTCTTGGGCGTCGGGATCGGGACCGGCGGGCTGCGGGAGCGCGGCGGCGATGCGCCGTCCGACGTCCTGCAGCAGCGGACCGGGTCGGGTGAACGATTCCTCGGGCTCGGTGGCCAGGTCGGCGATGGCGTAGGCCGTCTCGAACCCGGCCGCGGACAGCCTCTCCTCGTCGAGCTGGAGGCGCCCAGCGACTGCCACGACCGGGATGCCGGCCTCGCGGGCGGCATCGGCCACGGCGGCCGGGGCCTTGCCGTGGAGGGTCTGCTCGTCCAGCGAGCCTTCGCCGGTGATGACCAGGTCAGCCCCCGGCAGGGCGTCGTGGAAGCCGGTCAGCTCGAGCACCACCTCGGCACCGGGGCGCAGCTCGGCGCCGAGCAGGGCGAGCGCGGCGTAGCCGACCCCGCCCGCGGCGCCGGCGCCGGAGGTTTCGCGGACGTCCTCACCGGCGGCCTCGGAGACCACGTCGGCCAGGCCGGCCAGGTAGCCGTCCAACTCCTCGACCTGCTCCTCGCTGGCACCCTTCTGCGGTCCGTAGACCGCCGCGGCGCCATGGCGACCGGTGAGCGGGTTGTCGACATCGCAGGCGAAGGTGATCCGGGCCTGCTCCAGGCCCGGGTGGGCACCGGAGCGATCCACCGACCTGAGGTCCCCCAGCCCGGCACCGCCGAGCCCGACCTGCTCACCGTCGCCGTCGAGCAGACGGACGCCCAGGGCCTGCGCCATACCGGACCCGCCGTCGGTCGAGGCGCTCCCGCCGATCCCGACGAGCACCTTCTGCGCCCCATGGTCGAGCGCGTGCGCGATGGCCTGACCCAGCCCGAGGCTGGTCGCGGTCATCGGGGCCAGGTCGTCGCGGGGCAGCAGCGCCAGACCGCAGATCTCAGCCATCTCCACGACGGCCTCGCGGCCCTCGTCCCGGGTGACGTAGGCGGTCTCCACCGGCTCCCCGAGGGGGCCGGCCGCGGTGAGCTCGACCCGCTCGAAACCGACCGAGGCGGCGGCGACGAGCAGGCCGTCGCCGCCGTCCGCGACCGGCACGATGCTGACCTCGATGTCCGGACGCACCTGCGCGATGCCCTCGGCCAGGTGGCCGGCGACCTGCGCAGCGGTGA
This sequence comes from Ornithinimicrobium pulveris, assembly GCF_050261105.1. Lineage (GTDB taxonomy): Bacteria > Actinomycetota > Actinomycetes > Actinomycetales > Dermatophilaceae > Ornithinicoccus. Next base: position 3,270,439 of record NZ_CP189837.1, read on the forward strand.
GCGTTCCCTTGAACTTGTCCGGGGCGAGGAGGATCCGGGTCATGCCCCAGCCTCTCAGTCCAGGTTGGCGAACAGCGCGGTGGGGGCGTCCTCGCCGCCGTTGGCGAGCTCCTCGAACTCGGTGACATTGGCGATCGAGACACCCATGGAGACGTTGGTGACCCGCTCCAGGATGACCTCGACGATGACCGGCACGCGGAACTCGTCGCGCAGCGCCTGCGCCTTCTCCAGCGCCGGGGCCAGCTCGTCGGGGTCGGTGACCCGGATCGCCTTGCAGCCCAGGCCCTCGGCCACCTTGACGTGGTCCACGCCGTAGCCACCGGGGTGGTCGCCCTCGCTGTTGACATTCTCGAAGGAGAGCTGGACGTGGTAATCCATGTCGAAGGCACGCTGGGCCTGGCGGATCAGGCCGAGGTAGGCGTTGTTGACCAGGACGTGGATGTAGCCGATGTTGAACTGCGCACCGACCGCCAGCTCCTCGATCATGAACTGAAAGTCGTAGTCACCTGAGATCGCGACCACGTTCTCGCCCGGCAGCGCGGTGGCGACACCGAGCGCGGCCGGGACGGTCCAGCCCAGGGGGCCGGCCTGGCCGGCGTTGATCCAGTGGCGGGAGCCGTAGACGTGCAGCAGCTGAGCGGCCTGGATCTGCGAGAGGCCGATCGTGGAGACGTAGCGCACGTCGCGGTCGAAGGCGCGGTTCATCTCCTGGTAGACGCGCTGCGGCTTGATCGGGGTGTCGCTGAAGTTGGTCTTGCGCCACAGGTGCCGCTTGCGCTCCTGGGCGGACTCGGCCCACTCCAAGCGATCCGGCAGGGAGCCGGCCTCGCTCCGCTCGCGGGCGGCCTCGACGAAGAGCTCGAGGGCGGCCTTGGCGTCGGAGACGATGCCGTAGTCGGGGGCGAAGACCCGGCCGATCTGGGTCGGCTCGATGTCGACGTGCACGAAGGTGCGGCCCTGCGTGTAGGTCTCCAGGTCACCGGTGTGCCGATTGGCCCAGCGGTTGCCGATGCCGAGCACGAAGTCCGCGGCGAGCATCGTCTCGTTGCCGTAGCGGTGGCTGGTCTGCAGGCCCACCATGCCGGCGTTGAGCGGGTGGTCGTCGGGGATCGTGCCCCACCCCATCAGGGTGGGGACGACGGGGACACCGGTCAGCTCGGCGAACTCCTGGAGCAGGTCGGCGGCGTCGGCGTTGATGATGCCGCCACCGGCCACGAGCAGCGGCCGCTCGGCCTCCACCAGCATGTCCAGGGCCTTGTCGATCTGCTTGCGGGTCGCGGCCGGCTTGTAGACCGGCAGCGGCTCGTAGGTGTCGATGTCGAACTCGATCTGGGTCATCTGGACATCGATCGGCAGGTCGATGAGGACCGGGCCGGGCCGCCCCGAGCGCATCAGGTGGAAGGCCTGCTGAAAGGTGCCGGGCACCTGGGCCGGCTCCAGGACGGTGACCGCCATCTTGGTCAGCGGCTTGGCGATCGAGGCGATGTCGACGGCCTGGAAGTCCTCCTTGTGCAGCTTGGCCACCGGCGCCTGGCCGGTGATGCACAGGATCGGGATCGAGTCCGCGCTGGCGGAGTAGAGGCCGGTGATCATGTCGGTGCCGGCGGGGCCGCTGGTGCCGATGCAGACGCCGATATTGCCGGCCTGCGCCCGGGTCCAGCCCTCGGCCATGTGGGAGGCGCCCTCGACGTGGCGGGCGAGGGTGTGGTGCAGCCCGCCGCGGGTCTGCATCGCCTTGTAGAAGGGGTTGATCGCTGCTCCAGGAAGCCCGAAGACATTGGTGATGCCTTCCTTCTTGAGGATCTCAACGGCGGCCTCGGCCGCGGTCATCAGCGCCATGTCACTCGCCCTTCCCGCTCAGCCGCTCGACGCCGCGCAGCAGCGCCGAGTGGTCCAGGCCGCCGTCGCCGTTGGCGCGGGCCGAGGACATCAGCTCGGCCATCAGGGAGGCGACGGGCAGCACCACGCCGGCCTCGCGGGAGGCGGAGGAGACGATGCCCATGTCCTTGTGGTGCAGGTCGATGCGGAAGCCGGGCTGGAAGCTGCGGGTGAGCATGTTGTTCTTCTTCTGCTCCAGCACTGCCGAGCCGGCCAGGCCGCCGCCGAGGACGTTCATCGCCGCCTCGGTGTCGACGCCGTAGGCCTCCAGGAAGATCAGCGCCTCGGCGACCGCCTGGATGTGAGTGGCCACGATCAGCTGGTTGGCGGCCTTGACCGTCTGGCCGGCGCCGTTGGGGCCGACGTGGATGATGGTGCGCCCCACCGCGTCGAAGACGTCCTTGGCGGCCGCGAAGTCGGCGGCGTCGCCGCCGACCATGATCGAGAGCACGGCGTTGACCGCGCCGGCCTCACCGCCAGAGACCGGGGCGTCCAGGATGCGGTAGCCCTGCGCCTGCGCGGCGGCCGCGAGCTCAGCGGTGACGTCCGGGCGGATGCTGGAGAAGTCGATGATGAGCGCGCCCTGGGGAGCGTTGCCGAAGACGCCGTTCTCGAGCACGTCGCGCACGTCCGGGCTGTCCGGCACCATGATCGCGATGATCTCGGCGTCCTTGACGGCCTCGGCGGTGCTCTCGGCGCGGGCGCCGCCAGCGTCCACGAGCGGCTGGGCCCGCTCCGGGCTGGGGTTGAAGCCGGTCACCTGGTGGCCGGCGTTCTGCAGGTGGACGGCCATCGGGCTGCCCATGATGCCGAGGCCGATGAAGGCGATGCGTGCCATGGTCTTTCTCCTTGGGTCTGCGGGGTGCGGCGTGCTGCCGCGTCGATGTCGGGGGTGGGGAGCGCGGGCGGGCGTCAGCCGCGGCGGTCCTCCGGAAGCCAGGCGAGGCTCTCCTGGGTGGTCGTCGTCGGCGTGTACTCCAGGCCGACATAGCCGTTGTAGCCCTGCTGCTCGAGCGCGGCGAGCAGCCCGCCGAGGTCGAGCTCACCGGTGCCGGGCTCACCCCGACCGGGGTGGTCGGCGATCTGCACGTGGCCGGTGATGTCGGTGTGCGCCTCGACTGCAGCGGCCGGGTCGTCGCCGTTGTTGGCGAGGTGGAACAGGTCGTTGAGGAAGCTCACGTTGTGGTGACCCTGCTCACGCAGCGTCTCCACGACCGCGGTCGCGTCGGCGGCCGTGCGCAGCGGGTAGGGCTTGGAGCCGCTGACGGGCTCGACCAGGACGGCGGCACCGATGCTGTCAGCCGCCTCGGCCGCCAGGCCCAGGTTCTCCAGCGCGAGCTCGTCCTGCTCCTCGGGGGTGGCGTCCTCGACCCGGACGCCATAGAGGGCGTTGAAGGCCTGGACTCCGAGCCGCTCGCCGATGGCGACCGCGACCGGAATGTTGTCGCGGAACTGCTGGCTGCGCTCCGGGATGGACAGGGCGCCAGCGTCGGTGGGGCCGGTCAGCTCACCGGCGAAGAAGTTGAGGCCGACCAGCTGCACGCCGGCGTCCTGCACGGCGGTGACGAATTCATCGATCTCCTCCTGCGAGGGGGTCGGGTTGTCCGGCCAGGGCCACCAGAACTCGATGGCGGTGAAGCCGGCGTCGCGCGCGGCGGCGGGGCGCTCCAGGAGCGGCAGCTCGGTGAACAGCATCGAGCAGTTGGCCAGGTAGCGAAGGCTGTGGGTGGTCGTGTCCGTCATGATCACTCGCTTCGGGTGCTCTGGTGGATCAGGTCGTTTTTCGTATCGTGGAAAGTTTTTTCCATTGAGTGAGAGTGTAGGCGGAATCCGGACGGGGCGTCAAGATGTCCTGACGCCCGCGTCCGGGTCCGCGGTCACACGGCAGCGAGAAGGGCGGTCAGCTGCCGCGATAGGTGCTGTAGCCCCAGGGGTTGAGGAGCAGGGGCACGTGGTAGTGCTTCTCCCCCGCCGCGACCGTGAAAGCGATCGAGGCCGTGGGGTAGAAGCCCTCCTGACCGGAGGCCCGGTAGTAGTCACCGGTGGCGAAGGTCAGCACGTAGTCACCGGGCTCGAGCTCGGCCGGGCCGATCTGACCGATCCGGCCGTCGGCGTCGGTCGTGCCACCGCCGAGCTCCTGACCCTCGATCGTGGCCAGCGAGATGGAGACGCCTTCGGCGGGACGGCCTAGAGAGGTGTCGAGGATGTGGGTGGACAGGGAAGCCATCGAAATCACACTGCCTGGTCGAGTCGCAGGAGAGCGATCTCCCGCAGGTTGTCGACGACTTCGGCCCGTTCGGCCTCATCGTCGTTGGTCAGCCGCCGCTGGAGCTCGGCGAGGATCTCCTCCGCGGACCGCCCGGCCGCGCGGATGAGGAAGACCCGGTCGAAGCGCTGCTCATAGGCAGCATTGCCCTGGGCGAGGCGGGCCACCGTGTCTGTCTGCGAGACGTCCACGCCAGCCTGCTCCCGCTTGGAGGCTGCGACATTGTGGCCGGCGGCCGCCCGCTCGCCGATCCGGGGGTGGCCCGCCAGTGCGGCGTCCAGCTCCTCCCGGCTCAGCGTTCGGGCGGCCAGGTCGGCCACCTCGAAGAGCGTGGCACGATCGGCATACGGGCGACCGGCCAGCACCTCCTCGACCCAGCGGGGGACGTCGAGGCATCCGGTGAGGAGCTCCCGGGCGTCCTGCTCGGGCTGGTCGTTGAAGTGCTGTGCATCGCTCACGTGCCGTCGCCTCCTACGCGAGTCCTCAGATGAACGACGGGACGGCCGTCCACGCCTCGCCGGCGTCGGTCTCGTCGTCGTCGCGGGCGATCGTCGCCTCGATCAGACCGTAGGGGCGGTCGGCGGCGATGAAGACCTCGTTGTTGTTCTCGATGCCGAAGCGACCCAGGTCGTAGTCGAAGTGGTGCTTGTTCGGCGCGGAGAACTTGATCTCGGCGATCTCCGGGTGCGCCTCGAGGACGTCGCGGCCCATCGCGTAGAGCGTCTCCTGCAGGGCGCGGCTGTAGGTGGTCGCGAAGGCGGCCAGGCACAACGCCTTGACCGACTCGTAGACCTCGTCGAAGTTCACGCCCTCGGTGCTGCCCCAGCGCCAGCGCACGGTCAGCGAGGTGGCCATGATCCGGTCCGTGGTCTCGGGCAGGGTCGTGTACTTGTCCTTCAGGAAGCCCCGGAACTCCGAGCCGGTCGACTTCAGCACCACGAGGTCACAGAAGCCGGAGACGACCCAGACATTCTGGTCCTCGTCACGGCCGTCGACGGTCACCACAGCGGTGCGCGTCTCGGTGCCACGGCGCACGAAGCCGTGGTCGTGGCCCTCACCGTTGACCTGAATGCGGTCCCAGGCGTACTCCTCCACCCGGATCTGCGCACCGGTCGCCTGCGGCGCAGCCGTGAGGAAGTGGGTGCCGAGGGCGACGGCATACTCCTCGGGCGAGGAGATGCCGACCTCCTTGGCGAAGGCGAATGCGGTGTTCTTCTGGGTGTCGGTGGGCAGAACGTCCGCCTGGTCGCCCTCGAAGTGGGCGGCGGTGAAATCACCGCGAAGCGAGGTGGAGACGTTCAGATCCCGGATCTCATGACGGTCGGTGTCGCGCACGATGCGGACGACACGGTTCTCCGCCTTGCCGTACTGGTTCTTGCCGAGCACGATGCCCATGCTGGTCACACTCCTTCTGCATCGGCCTACGCCTCCCGCGGACAAGGGCGCCACTGCCGAGTCTCGATGTTTCCGCGATGTGGAAGAAGATTCCCGTAATACGGAACATTAGCGAAAGCCGTCGCGGGCGTCTAGGTGATCTACGTCACATCTCGGGGCCGAGCCGCACCTGCTCGCTGTTCATCCACGTCGAGGCCGCGCCAGGGCCATCAGCTCATCCACCCGGACGCCGGTGGCCTCCTGCACCTCCTCGGGTCGCAGCGCGCCGCAGTCCAGGCCGCGCACGACCAGGTCGGCGAGGGTGCGGGCCGTCGCCGGCTCGTCCATCACATTGCCGCCAGCCTGGCCGAGGTAGTTGCGCAGCCGCTGGGCTGCGGCCGGGAAGTTCTCCCGGTAGAAGGCGTACGTCGCCGCGAACCGGCTGGGCAGCTGGGAGGGGTGCAGGTCCCAGCCCTGGTAGTAGCCGCGCTCCAGAGAGCGCCGGACTAGGCGCAGGTGCAGGGCGTAGCCGGCGGTGACCTCATGCTCGCTGCCGAGCGGCAAGATGTTGGTCGAGCCGTCCGAGAGGCGCACGCCGGTGCCGGCGGCGGCGGCCTGCATCACCAGCTTGGCCTGGTCGGCGACCGGGTGCTCCATCGACTGATAGGGCGCCGGTATGCCGCAGAAGGCCGAGTAGTCATAGGTGCCGTAGTGCAGCGCGGTGACGCGCCCCTGGCCGGCGTGGATCATCGGGGCGACGAGCGCGCTGCCGTCCGGCCCCAGGATGGACTGGGGGGTCTCTACCTGGATCTCGAAGCGCAGCGATCCGGCGTCCAGGCCGTGGGCCTGCTCGATCCGCTCGGCAGCCCGCACCATCGCCTCGACCTGGTCGACGCTGGTCACCTTGGGGAAGGTCACCACGAAGCCGTCGAGCGTGCCGCCCGCCTCAAGCAGCGCCGAGACGAAGCCGACGAGGGTGCGCACGCCGCGGGCCCGGGTGGGACCCTCGAAGGACTTGAACCGGATGCCGGTGAAGGGCGGGGCCTTGCCGGGGCCCGACTGCTGGAGCCGGGCCAGGGCGGCAGCGGCGGCCACCACGTCGGCGTCCTCCTGGTCATCGCCGCGGTTGCCGTAACCATCCTCGAAGTCGATGCGCAGATCTTCGATCGGCTCGCGCTCAAGCTTGTCCGCCACGAGCGGCAGCACGTCGCGCCCGCCCTCGCCGAGCAGGCCGGCGAGGAGCGCCTCGTGCTCGGTCAGCGCCTCGCGGGCTGCGGCGCCCCACTGGGTGATGAGCTCGTCGCTGAAGGCATCCGCCGGGACGTAGACGGTGTGCACCGGCTGGCGCGCGGCCGCGTCCCCGGGGAAACGGTCGACGAGCTCCTCATCGGCGCTGCGCAGCATCTCGTCGAGCTCGGTGGTGAGCTGGTCGGTGAGATCGGAGGACGACATCACACTCTCCTGACTTTCCGTGGTGTGGATGAATCATTCCATATCGCGGAAGAAGGCGGCTAGGGGTCTGGCCATCTCAGTCCCGGCCGTCGCTCTTGCGCGCGTCGCGCCAGATGTCGATCCCGGAGTCGACCGCGTGCTGGTCGATCGCGCTCAGCTCATCGTCGGAGAAGTCAAGGTTGTCCAGCGCGCCGAGGTTGGCCTCCAGCTGCTCGGGGCGGGAGGCACCGACCAGGACCGAGGTGACCTGCGGCATACGGAGGGTCCAGGCGAGCGCCATCTGAGCGAGCGTCTGTCCGCGCTCCTGCGCGATCTCGTTCAGCGCGCGGAGGTGGGTAAGCGCGTCCTGGGTGAGCATCCCCTCCTGCAGCGACTTGCCCTGGGTGAGCCGCGACCCCTCCGGTATGCCGTCCAGATAGCGGTCGGTCAACATCCCCTGGGCGAGGGGCGAGAAGGCGATGCAGCCGACGCCCAGCTCGTCGAGCACCGGCAACAGGCCTTCGTCCTCGACCCACCGGTTGAGCATCGAGTAGGACGGCTGGTGGATGAGCAGCGGCGTGCCCAGGTCCTGCAGGATCTCGGCGGCGCGGCGGGTGCTCTGCGGGGAGTAGGAGGAGATGCCGGCGTAGAGCGCGCGGCCGCTGCGCACGATGTGATCCAGTGCGCCCATCGTCTCCTCGAGCGGAGTGTCGGGGTCCGGGCGGTGGTGGTAGAAGATGTCGAGGTAGTCGACGCCGAGCCGCTTGAGGGTCTGGTCGGCGCTGGAGACGAGGTACTTGCGGGAGCCGCCCACGCCGCCATACGGCCCGGGCCACATGACCCAGCCGGCCTTGCTGGAGATCACCAGCTCATCGCGCAGCCCCCGGAAGTCCCGGCGCAGCAGGTCCCCGAACATCTCTTCGGCCGCCCCGGGAGGCGGGCCGTAGTTGTTGGCCAGATCGATGTGGGTGATGCCCTTGTCGAAGGCCGTCCGCAGGATCGCCTGCTGGCGCTCGAGGGGAACGTCGTGGCCGAAGTTGTGCCACAGGCCCAGGCTGACGGCAGGCAGGACGAGGCCGGAGCGACCCACGCGGCGGTAGGTCATGGCGTCGTAGCGGGCGGGGTCGGGGAAGGTGCTGGTGGACATACGCCGATCCTGCCGCAGTTTTGGAAACAGCACGGGTATGGAACAGCGCGGGTATGGAACAGCAGAGGGCGCGCTGCCGTTGCCCAGCACATGAAGCGCATCGGCTTTCTGTCCTTCGGGCACTGGACCCCGCACCCGCAGTCCGCGACACAGTCGGCCTCCGACGTGCTGCTGCAGTCGATCGAGCTGGCCGAGGCCGTCGAGGAGTGCGGCGGAGATGGCGCCTACTTCCGGGTGCATCACTTCGCCCGGCAGCTCGCCTCGCCGTTCCCGCTGCTCGCGGCGGTGGGTGCCCGGACCAGCCGCATTGAGATCGGCACCGGTGTCATCGACATGCGCTACGAGAACCCGCTCTACATGGCCGAGGACGCCGGCGCCGCCGACCTGATCTCTGGCGGCCGACTGCAACTGGGGATCAGCCGGGGCAGCCCCGAGCAGGTCATCGAGGGCTACCGCTACTTCGACCACCACCCCGCCGAGGGTGAGTCGGACGCGGACATGGCGCGGCGGCATACGGACCGGTTCCTGGAGGTGCTCAGCGGGGAGGGCTTCGCCGAGCCCAACCCCCGACCGATGTTTCCCAACCCGCCCGGGCTGCTGCGCGTCGAGCCGCACTCCGAGGGCCTGCGCGAGCGCATCTGGTGGGGCTCGGGCACGCGAGCGACCGCCGAGTGGACGGCGCGGCAGGGGATGAACCTGATGTCCTCGACGCTGATCAGCGAGGACGCGGGGATGCCCTTCCACCAGCTGCAGGCCGAGCAGATCCGGCTCTTCCACGAGGCCTGGCGGGAGGCCGGCCACGAACGGGAGCCGCGCACCTCGGTGTCGCGCAGCATCTTCCCGCTGGTCAGCGCCCAGGATCACGCCTACTTCGGGCTGGAGCGGCGCAGCACCGACCAGGTCGGGATGCTGGACGGCGGGCGGGCGACCTTCGGCAAGACCTATGCCGCCGAGCCCGACGAGCTGGTGCGTCAGCTGGCTGCGGACGAGGCGATCGCGGCGGCCGACACGCTGCTGCTGACCGTCCCGAACCAGCTGGGCGTCGACTACTGCGCCCACGTGGTTGAGCAGGTCCTCGCCGTCGCGGCGGATCCCGCGCTCGGCTGGCGCTGACCTTCGCGGCCCCGGAGAGATTCAGGGCTCGTCGACGACGAAGTCCGCGATCGGGCGATGGGTGAGGGCCACCCATCCCGAGATCACCAGGCAGGCGCCCGCGCCGAGGAGGGCGGACCAGGCCGGGGTGGTGAGGCCGGCGACGAACCCGGCGCGCGCATTGCCGATGTCAGGTCCTGCGACCCCGATCACATGCTCGACCGCGGTGACCCGGCCCAGGGTGCGGTCCGGTGTGGCCAGCTGCACCATGGCCGCTCGGGAGGTCACCGAGGCCGTGTCGGCGGCGCCGGCGACGACGAGGGCGAGCAGAGCTCCCCAGGCGATGCCGGCAAGCGCCGCCAGCCCGAAGCCCAGGAGCGCGATCCCCCAGATACCCACGGCGAGCAGCTGGACGCGACCGAGATGGCGGGCCCGGGTGACCAGCCCGGAGGCGAGTCCGGCGCTCACCCCGCCGACGGCGACCGCGGTCATGAACAGGCCGAGCGTGCGTGGGTCGCCGCCGAAGAGCTCCTGGTTGACCATCGGGAAGAGCGCGATCGGGAAGGCGAGCAGGGTTGCGGCCAGGTCGAGCAGGAACGATCCGCGCAGCACCGGGTTGCGCGTCACCTGGGTCACGCCCTCGCCGAGCAGGCTCAGGGCGGTGCGGGTGCGTCGCCACACGCGTCGCCACCCCCTGGTCAGGGGACGACGACGGGAGGTGTCTGCCGTGCCCGGCGTGGTGGCCGGCCCCCGCTCCGGCGGCATGGCGGGCAGCACCCAGACCGACCAGCAGCTGATCAGCAGGGCGAGGGCGTTGATCAGGTAGCAGACGGCGACCGAGGTGGCGCCGATCAGCAGGCCCCCGAGGGCGGGGCCGACCAGCATCGCGGCCTGGAAGCTGATCATGTGCAGCGCGATTCCGCCCGCCACGAGGTGGCGAGGCAGCAGCCGGACGGTGAAGGTCCGTCGTGCTGGGGCGCCGAGCGCGGCGCACGCGGTCTGGCCGGCGAGGACGGTCAGCAAGATCGGGAGCGGGTAGAGGCCGACCACCAGTTGGGCGGCGAGCGTGAGTGCCGCGACCGTCTGCCCCGCAGTGGACCAGAGCGCCACGGTGCGCCGGTCGAGGACGTCGGCAACAGGCCCACCGATCAGGCCCATCACGATCATCGGGACGGCTTGGACGAGGCCGATCGCCCCGACCCAGTACGGGTTGCGGGTCTGCTCCCAGACCTGGAAGAGGACGGCGACGACCGCGATCTGCGCGCCGAGGCCGGCGAGCAGTCCGCCCACCCAGAAGCGGCGGTAGGGCTGGCTCTGGCGGAGTGGGGCGAGATCGATGAGCACGCTGCGGGCGCTCATCCCTTCCCCTGCTGTTCGTCCCTGCGCTCGTCGAATGCCGTGCGTCGCCGCCAGGGCCCAGGTGGCTCGTACTCGGTGTCCCAGGGCATCGGCTCGTAGGAGCGGCAGGTCGGCTGATTTGGGCCTGGCCAGGGCTGCCCGAAGGAGCGCCGGCACGCGCAGACCTCGGGGGTGTTGGGATTGCGGGTCACCCGGAAGCGCGGCGGCTTCAGCTTCGCGCCATAGTCGAGGCGAGCCCCGGTCAGCACCGCGGCGGCCCGCTGGGTCACCAGGAGCCAGGCGCCGGGACAGCCGTAGCGGTGCTCCCCGTCGGCCGGTTCGGCGTTGGGATCGACGTTGGGATCGACGTTGGGATCGGCGAGGGCGTAGGTGTAGGTGGTGCCGCAGCACCCGCCCGGCTCGATGTCCAGGCGAACAGCCCCGCCCAGGTCCACCAGCGCCTGGATCGCCTCCTCGGTGACCTCGAACGGAGGGAAGGTGGTCTGCTCTGCCATGTACACGTCATACAGGACGGCGCTGACAGACCTGGCCGTCCCGCCCCACGTGCGGGCTGGATCTGACGGAGCTTGCGGAGGCAACTCCCAGGTGCGTGCGAGAAGGTGGAGACATGACCAGCGCCGACCCACTCCTTCGCGAAGCGTTGCGCGTGGCGATGCGGCGGGAGGATCCCGCTCAGGGACTGGTGCTGTCCACCACCGACGGTCTGACGCTCGACGCGGAGCAGCTGCGCACGATCCGCGTCGGCTTCCAGCGCTTCCTGCTCGAGTACGAGTTCGGGCTGCGTGAGGTGGAGACCAAGATCGAGATCCTGCGTGATGAGTTCCGCGAGATTCACGACTACAACCCGATCGAGCACGTCACCAGCCGGGTGAAGTCGCCAGACAGCCTGCTCGCCAAGGTCGCACGACGTGGCGTCCCCCCGAACTTCGAGGACATGCGCGAGCAGATCACCGACATCGCCGGGGTGCGGGTCACCTGCGCCTTCATCTCCGATGTCTATCGGCTCGTCGAGCTGCTCACCGCGCAGGACGACATCACGGTCCGGTGCCGTAAGGACTACATCGCCGAGCCCAAGCCGAATGGCTACCAGAGCCTGCACGCCGTGGTCGAGGTCCCGGTCTACATGTCGACCGGTCGGGTCGATGTGCCGGTGGAGATCCAGTTCCGGACCATCGCGATGGATTTTTGGGCGAGCCTGGAGCACAAGATTCACTACAAGTACGCCAGCGATGTGCCCCCCGAACTGCTCGAGGAACTCACCGACGCCGCGCGAACCGCTGCTGAGCTGGACAGTCGTATGCAGCGGCTGCACCGGGAACTGCACGGATAGCTGCTACTCCGCCACCTGCTCCAAGCGGGCGCCGTAGAGCCGAGCAGCATCGGCCAACGCGCAGCGCAGACGCTCATCGTCGCGATGCAGCAGCCAGGCCTGCGTGGTCCCGAACAGCAGGCCGAGCAGTTGCTCGACGATGACCGGCAGCGGAGCATCCCAGGTGCGTCCGGTCTGCTCAGCCAGGGTCGCGAGAAGCTTCCCTAGGCTCGCGCCGTAGCCGATCGAGGACTCAGCCATGAGCGCGGCCAGCTCGGGGTCGCGCACTGCCATCAGGGTCAGTTCCTGCAGCACCAGCTCGGTCTGTGGGTCGGCGATCAACCGATCCAGGTATGCCGTGAACGCCCGCCCGAGGGTCTCGCCGGGGCTGGCACCGTCGACATCGACCCCACCAAAGATCTGCACGGCGCTGTCGGTGTCGGCCGTGATGACGGACCGCACGATCTCGGCCTTGGAGGAAAAGGCGTAGTGCACCGATCCGTGCGGAACGTCGGCCTCCTTGGCCAGAGCGCGGGTGGTGAGCGCCCAGGCGCCCTCACGCGCCATGACGCGGAGGGCCACCTCGGTCAGCTCGGCCCGACGCTGCTCCATCGGCACTTGCGGCCGCCGCGCCCGAGGAGGGGTCATCGGGACACCCCGGCCCGATCGCGTTCGATCCGATCCTCTTCGACGGCACGCACCGGTGAGGGGGTGGACTCGACCTCAGCGCCGTCCTGCGCCTGGGTGCGCAGGCCACGCCAGGCGATGACCAGGGTGCTGAGGATGACCACACTGCTCACCCAGGCGACGGTGTCCATGCCGGTGACGAAGGCGTCGGAGGCTGCGTCGCGAAGGACAGTCCCGACCTCGGTCGGGAGCCGGTCTGCCAGTTCGTGCGCGGCTCCGAGCGTCTGGCGCGCCCCGTCCAACTGACTCGCCGTGAGATCCCCGGCGAGGTCGTCCGCGGCACCCAGGCTACGGGCATACACGGCCATTCCCACGGTGCCGAGGACCGCGGTGCCCATGGCACCACCGAACTCGTAGCCCGTCTCTGAGATCGCGGACGCAGCCCCGGCCCGCGACGGCGGGGCGGTGGTGAGGATGACGTCATTGGTGAGCGTCTCCGCCAGGCCGACCCCGAGACCGATGAGCAACGACGTGAGCACGAAGGTGGTCAACGTCTCGGCGTCGTCGAGGCGGGTGGCGGTGACAAAACCTGCGGTGAGCAGCACCAGGCCGGAGAGGATGACACCCCGCACGGAGACGACCTTGGCCACGAAGGGCGAGGTGAGCGAACCCACGATGGTCGCCAGCGCGAGCGGCAGCAACCAGAGGCCGGCCTGCGCCGAGCCCATGCCCTGGACGAGCATGAGGTACTGCGGGAAGAAGAACATCACGCCGAGCAGGGTGAAGACGGCGATCACGTTGATCAGGACGGCGGCCGAGAAGCCGGGGCGGGTGAACAGGCCGACATCGATCATCGGGTGCTCCAGGCGGCGCTGGCGCCGGACGAAGAGCACGAGCAGCGTGAGCCCGGCGACCAGGCCAGCGAGCGGAAGCAGTGCGGAGACACCCAGGCTGGGGTCCTTGGCCAGAGTCTTGAAGGCGTAGACGACCGGCAGCATGCCGGCGATCGACAGCAGCGCCGAGGGAAGGTCGAACGGGCCCGGGTTCGGGTCCTTCGCCTCGGGCAGCAGGATGATCGCGAGGATCAGGAAGATCACCATGATGGGGGCGTTGACCAGGAAGACCGAGCCCCACCAGAAGTGCTCGAGCAGAAGCCCGCCGACGACGGGTCCGAGGGCGGCGCCACCGGAGAAGGCGGCGGCCCAGACCGCGATCGCGGCACGGCGCTCCTTGCGGTCGGGGAAGATGGTGCGGAGCAGTCCGAGGGTCGACGGCATCAGGGTCGCGCCACCGAGGCCGAGCAGGGCACGGGCGGCGATCAGCATCTCCGGGCTGGTGGAGAAGGCCGCCATCACCGAGGCCAAGCCAAACGCGGGAGCGCCGATCAGCAGCAGCAGTCGGCGGCCGTAGCGGTCGCCGAGGCTGCCCATCAGGATCAGCAGGCCGGCGAGCAGGAAGCTGTAGAGATCGATGATCCACAGCAGCTGGCTGGAGGTCGGTTCAAGATCGGCCGAGAGCGCGGGGACGGCGATGCCGAGCACGCTCATGTCGATGGAGATCAGCAGGACCGGCAGGATCAGCACGGCGAGTGCGGACCAGCGGCGGAGGGCGGACACAGGGGTACCTACGTCTTTCGGACAGCCCGGGATCGGGCGAGGGAGAAGTGCTTGCTTCATCCAGTGTGGCACGAGTTTGGCCAGATGGCCAAACTTGTGTCCGCTGGACGGAGGTGTCACACATCCGGCTCCGCCGGTGTCCCAGTGGTATGGCGCTTCTCCCCCACATCCCTGCCCATCCGTCCGACGACCTGCTGGCTCGGGTGCTGATGCCCTTGGCGCGACGCACCTTCGGCCAGGTTCCCGACAGTGCCCGCGTGCTCTGGCACCATCGTCGGGCCGCGGTCGACCTCTTCCTGTTCGAGCTCCGGGTGGCGCGCTGGCGCTCGCTCGACCCGACCCTGAAGTCGCTAGCGGTGATGGCGTCAGCTGGTCAGATCGGCTGCTCTTGGTGTGTGGACTTCGCCTACTACGCGGCCCACGCGGAGGGCCTGGACACCCAACGGATCAGCCAGGTTCCGCGGTGGCGGGAGTCCGAGGCCTTCACCGAGCTGGAGCGGCAGGTGATGGCCTACGCCGAGGCGATGACGGCGACGCCGCCCACCACCAGCGATGAGCAGGTCGCCCGGCTCAGCTCGGCCCTCGGCCACCGGGCCTTCGTCGAGCTGACCCTGATGGTGGCTCTGGAGAACCAGCGGTCCCGGGTCAATGCGGCGATGGGACTGACCAGCCAGGGTTACAGCGACGCGTGCCCCGTCCCGCTGGCCCAGGCAACCGGCGCCTCTGCCCGAGCATGACGCGAGGGCATCCCGCCCGGGATGATGTCCGTATGCCGCATGTAGGCGACTCCTCCGGCCTCGCCGAGTTCGTGGCGCATCGGGATCTGCTCTTCACGGTGGCTTACGAGCTCCTGGGCTCGGCAACCGATGCCGAGGACGTGCTGCAGGAGACGTGGTTGCGGTGGTCGGAGGTTGACCATGAGGCGATCAACACCCCTCGTGCCTATCTGGTGCGGACGACGACCCGACTCGGCCTGAACCGGCTCCGAACGCTGGCCCGCCGTCGCGAAGATTATGTCGGTCCTTGGCTGCCTGAGCCGCTGCTGACGGCCCCAGACCTGGCCGAGGACGTAACCCTTGCCGAGAGCGTCTCCACTGCCATGCTCCTCGTGCTGGAGACCTTGGGTCCGGTGGAGCGCGCGGTGTTCGTGCTGCGTGAGGTCTTCGACTTTCCGTACGCGGAGATTGCCGAGGCACTTGATCGGACCCCGGCTGCTGCGCGTCAGATCGCCCACCGGGCGAGGAGGCGCGTGCGCGAGCAACGGGATATCACTAAGCTGGCCGACACCTAGGCCTCTCTGCTCATGAAGAACACTGCACATCGCGCCGTGGTGGAGCGGTTCCGGTCAGCCGTGAACACCGGCGACCTCCAGTCGTTGATGGATGTTCTCGCTCCGGACGTCGTTCTCCTCACTGATGGCGGCGGGAAGGTGAAGGCCGCACTGCGCCCCATCGTCGGCGCCGAGAAGGTGCTGCGCTTCCTCTCCGGCGTCAGCATCCCTGGAGTCGTGATCGCTCCCACCGTGATCAACGGGGAACCTGGGATGGATGTCCTCGTCCATGGAGAACGCCTGGCTGCGGCGACCGTCCTGCTGCGCGACGGGCTCGTGCAGGAGCTCTACATGGTGCGCAATCCCGACAAGCTCCCCCAAGGCGACGCCAGGGTCGCCCTCCGGCGGACCTGACGCACTGCGGGCGTGCGGTGGTCGGCATGGGGACTCTGCGGACTACAACGACTCGTCACCCAGCGGCTCTTCTGAGCCGCTGTCGGTGTTCCAGTCGGTGAGGAGTTGGTCGGGGGTGGGGGTGTGGGGTGTGGGTCCGGGTCGGGTGCGGCCGTTGGGGTCGGTGTGGGAGATCTGGATGATGCTGGTGGGGTCGGGTCGGTCGTGTTGGACGGAGTGGTGGGCGTAGTAGGCGTAGGCGAGTTGGGCGGCGCGGTCTCGGGCGTCTAGTCCTTCGTCGCGGGAGATGGTGTGGGTGTATTGCCGGTAGTCGTGGACGCGGGTGGTGCGGATTTGTCCGAGCAGGGTGGTGAAGGTGATGTCGCGGTTGGTGTTGATCGCGGCGTGCAGCATGCCGGCGGTCTTGCGGTGGTGGGGTGGCAGGTTGAGCAGTTGCAGGTTGGTCTCGGCGGTGGGGCCGTCGGCCCATCCGTAGGGGGTGACGTGGTCGATCTCGCACCGGGTGGAGGGGGTGCGTTTGCCGGGGTAGCGGGAGTACCGGTCGGCGGCTCTGATCTGCCTGCGCATCTCGGTATCTGGCCGGTAGGTGGTGATGGTGCGTTCTTTCAGGCGCCCGTCCAGCGGGTCGGTCGCCAGCCGGTGCAGGGTGCTGCCTGGGATCAGCGCGAGCTCTCGGGCGTGGCCGGGGCTGATGAAGGCAGGGTGATCCCCCACGATCTCAGCGACTTTGCCTCGGATCGAGACATCCCACCCCGGGACCCCGACCGGCCGATCCGGCCGCGAACCCTCTGACCGTGAACTCTCCGGCCCGGATGGCTCGGCTCCCCCTGGTCCCCGTGCTTCCCCTGTGTCATCAGACTCCCCAGCTGATGTCTCCCCCGCCCCCGGCGGCGCCGTCCCTGTCGGCGGTGCTGTCCCCGGGGGTGCGGTCCCCGGCGGCGCTTTCCCTGGCGCCACTCCCGGCGACGCCGCTCCCGGCGACGACGCCGGCGGTGCCGTCCCTGGCGGTGGCGTCCCTGGTGGTGCTGCCCCTGGGGTTGGATCTGGTGTTGCGGGTGGGGACGGGTGGATAGTGGTGGCGCAGGTCGGGCAGATCGGCTGGCCGAGGCCGAGGACGTCGTGCGGGACGATGACCTGCAATGCGATGGGTGGGACGGCGTTGATGATCCGCGCGAGCAGATCCGCCTTCTCCGGGGCGATCACCGGATCGAACAGACCATCTGGCTCATCCGAGCTGGAGCCCGCGTCCTCCCCATCGCCTCGTCCCGTCCCGGCCGCATCGCCTCGTCCCGTCCCGGCCGCATCGCCTCGTCCCGTCCCGGCCGCGTCGCCGCCGCCGGCGGCCTCTGCCCCATCGGGCTCATCCGCGCCGGGCTGTGCCCCATCTGGCTCTGCCTTACCGGGTTGTGCCTCGCCGGGCTGTGCCTCGCCGGGCTGCGTCTGGGCGGGGTTGATGTGGGTCAGGGGGGTGATGGTGGCGTAGGTCAGGATCGTGAGGGCCAGGTCGGTGCTGCCTTGGGGTCGGGTGCGTTCATCACCGTCGACTTTGAGGGTGGTGGCCGCGGCGTCCAGGCGCTGGCCGGCGGCGATCACGGTGGGTGCGGGTCCGCGGATCGTCAGGGTCGCGGTGCCATCGTCGTTGATCCGTACCCGGGTGTAGCGGTCGTTGTAGGCCTGCATCCGGCGGGCGCGTTCGCTGGCCGGGTCGGTGCCTTTGGCGGCCATCACTTCTCGGGCCAGGGCGGCTTCGTGCTCGGCGTGCGCCCAGGGCTGGTGGTGGAACTGTCCGTGGTGGTCCAGCCGTTCGGTCGCGGCCACAGCTGGGTCGGGCCCGTACATCACGAGTGCGATCAGGACCTGCTGCTCGCTGCTCAGCCCGGCGGTGGTGACCCAGAACCGGCAGGCCTGGGCCAGCGTGGTCTCCGCGGCTGTGATGGTGGCGGTGAGGATGTCCTGCAGCTGGTGGCCGTGGGTCGCGATCGAGACCAGGGTGCGGGCGTCGTGCTCCCGTACTCCTAACGCGGTCTCCAGCTCTAGGACCAGGCAGGCCCGGGTCTCCCGGTGCAGCTGGTCAGCGGCGGTGGCGGACAGTTCCACACCGACCTTGTCCCGTCTGGCTATCACCCGTGCCCGGGTCTGCTCATAGGCCTGACCGATGCAGGACAACAGGCGCGCTTCAGCCTCCCGCACCGCCCGGTGCGCTTGCCCCACCCCCACGATCACCGGCGACACCCCCGACGCTGACACCCCTGACTCTGACGTCCCGCCCGCTCGCGCGGGCCCGTGATCAGTGCCGCCGGCCGGGACGTCCTGGCCCTGATGCTCGCCATCCTGCTGCTTCATCACTACCTCCCCTCGATTCCCCTCGAAGCGTGCGTTCCCGGTCCCGAGAAGCCCCATGTTCTCGATCATCTGACTACAGAATAGCACACATGTACGTCACTGCAAAACACCTGTCCACAACCGCGTGTCGTACAGGCAACCCGCGCGTCGGCGGTCCCGTGGCGTTGCTGTGAGGCCTATCGCTGGGTGATCTGGGCGCGAGCCACAGGCCTGAGCGCGAGGCGGCGGAGGCAGGGGTGGCTCGCGCCATGCCCAGAGACGGTATTCGGCGCCGCCGACACACCTCGCGTCTCGTCACAACACCGCGCAGCGACGAGGAAGGGACGCTCAGCGGCTCGGCGAGGACACCCCGCGCGCCAGGCGAGGACACCCCGCGCGCCAGGCGAGGACACCCCGCGCGCCAGGCGAGGGCACCCCGCGCGCCAGGCGAGGGCACCCACGCACCAGCGACGCGGGGCCCCTCAGGACTCGTCGGCGACGTCCCGCCCATCGACCGTGTGCGGGTCCTCGTCGATCCCCTCCACGGCCGGGGTCAGCTCAGGCTCCGCCGACGGGCGCCGATCCAGGTGGATCCCGGCGATCATGCAGCGCACGGACCCACCCGCGAGCTCGATCGTGGGGATGTCGACCGCGACGATCTCGCAGGATTCCTCGATCAGCGCGACCTGCTCATCGGTCAGCGAGCGCCGAGCACGGGCCGACATGGCCAGGATGGAGCGCTTACGGCCCTCCGGCGTGCGCCCATGCAGCTCGACCGCATTCCCGGCGAACTCCCGCACCTGGTCCTCAGTGATCTCGATCAGCGTGCGGCCGTTCACGGTGAGCCGCTCACGCACCTGCTCCCGACGCTGCTCGTCACGGATCATCTCCAGGGCAAAGAGGGCGATCTCCGTTCCGACACAGGCGATCACGTTGGTGTGATAGGCCGGCACACCATCGGAATCGACCGCGTCAAAGGCCATCGGCTCGTAGCTGAAGTCGGTGCAGAAGCGCTCCAGGACGTGGGCGTCCATCCGGTGCGAACGAGCGGCGTAGGCCACCCGCGACACGTGGTCGAGCACCATCGCCCCGGTGCCCTCGAGGAAGATGCCGTCCGCCTCCAGCCCCGAGTAGTCCACGATCGTCTGCACGCGATAGCGCGACTTGAGCAGCTCGAGCACGTCGGAACGCCGCTCGTGGCGCCGGTTCGAGGCATACATCGGGTAGACCGCGACATAGCCACCGGCATGGGTGGACAACCAGTTGTTGGGGAAGACGCTGTCCGGCCGGGTATGGTCCTCATCCTCGAAGACGTGCACCGTGACACCGGCCTCGCGCAGCGCGGCGGCCAACGCGTCCATCTCCGCGAGCGCCCGCGCCGAGGTCGCATCGCCCGACTGACCCTCCGGGGCGTCGGACTGGAAAGCATTGTCCGCCGCGGTCGCCGGGTTGGGCGTGAACCGCAGCGCGCGGATGAGGATGACTGCGTTGGGGGCCTGGGCACTCACGTTCGGCGAATCTAGTGCATCCGGCCACCTCACCCCAACGGCGCTCGCCCACCGCTGGCACCCTGGACCCATGGCTGCCCACGATGACCACTTCGATTCCACCTCCGCCACCTGGGACGAGGATCCTGGCAAGGTTCGCAGCGCCGGTCAGGTCGCCGCCGACATCGCCCGGCGCGTGCCAGAGGCCGCTGGTGGCAGGCTGCTCGAGTACGGCGCCGGCACCGGGTTGGTCACCCAAGCTCTGGTCGGCTACCTCGCCCCCGTCGCGCCCATCGTCCTGGTCGACAGTTCGTCCGGTATGCGGAAGGTCATCGAGGAGAAGATCGTCGCCGGCTCCCTTCCCGAGGGTTCGCAGGTCTGGGACCTGGATCTCTCGGACGCTGCCACACCCCTCCCGGACGAGCGCTTCGACCTGGTCGTCGCCTCCATGGTGCTCCACCATGTGCCCGACCTCGCCACCGCGCTCGGCAACCTCACCGAACTCCTCCTCCCCGGCGGCCACCTCGCCATCGCCGACCTCGACGCGGAGGACGGCAGTTTCCACGCCCACCTGCACGACTTCGACGGCCACCACGGCTTCGTCCGCGAGGACGTCGCCACGGCGCTGCGCGAGGCCGGCCTCGACCAGGTCGTCATCGAGGACTGCCACGCCATCGAGCGAGACGATCAGCCCTATACCGTCTTCCTCGCCACCGCCCGCCGCCCCTGACGGGAGTGCCCGAGGCGGCCACACGGCATACGGGGCCTTGGCGCAAACCTCACTCGGCGTAGAGACGCAGGTCCTGGACGAAGTCGTCCGCGACCTCCAACATCCCGTCCAACTCGGGGTGGCGCACGATGATCACGCCGTCCGAGAGCAGCGTGGCGCGCCAGTCCCGGCGACGAGCGCCGACCGGGAGCAGGTCCACGACGCAGATCTGCTGACGGTGCTTCTCGACGAGCTCCTCCAGCCCCTCGACCCGCGTGATCCGCCCGCGCCCCTGCGCCCGCTTGAAGATGCTCACCGCGTTGTAACGCCGCTGCACCGGCCGCACACCCGCGGGCCCATGCACGATCGCGTCCGCCCAGAACCGGAACAGGTCGTCATCGAGCGCGTAGTTCATCACGTCGACGGAGCGCGCTCCGGGCGGCCGGGCGCCGATCTCGCCGAAGACGACCTCGCCGTCGGACTTGCGGTACCACTCCAGATGGGTGAATCCCTCGTCGAAGCCGAGCGCCCTGAGCACATCCAGCCCGAGCTGGCGGCCCTGCGCCAACTTGGGGTCCTCGATGTCGCGCAGCGCGATCGTCATCGGGCTGATCCACTCGTGGCTACGGCCCTCGAGCGGGCGGGGCAGATACCAACTCATGTTCTCGAAGAGCACCTCGCCGCGGGCGCAGATCGTGTCGTGCGTGAACTCCTCGCCGTCGATGAACTCCTCCACGCTGACGCGGCGCACATGCCGGATCATCTGCTGCACCTCGGACAGCTGCTCGGGCGAGTCGACGCGGTAGGTGTCCGCGGACCCGGCGCCAGCGATCGGCTTGACGATGAGCGGGAAGCCGATCCAGTCTGCCGCGTCCCAGACCTCGGCGACACTATCCGCGGCCGCGTGCCGAGGCGTGCGGATCCCGGCCTCGTCCAGGACCTTCTTCATCTTCTCCTTGTCCCGGAAGAGGACGGCCTGGTCCACGGTGAGGCCGGGCAGGTCGTAATGCTCGCGGATCTGCGCGGCCAGTTCGACATACGGCTCCCACAAACACTCCACCCGGTCGAAACTGGCGAACTGGGCCAGCTCGTCCAGCCGACGCAGCACCTCCTCAGTGTTGGCCAGAGGGGCCTGTATGTAGTGGGCCAAGGAGTCGTGCGCCTCCCGGGGCAGCGCTCCGACGGGTTGGTCACCGACCCCGATCACCCGGACGCCGGTCGCCGCGAGCGCCCGGGTGAAGTAGGCCTGCTCCAGGGGGAAACCGGGCGAGATCATCAGCACGTTCATGGGGCGGTTCTCCTCAGTCCGTCTCGATCAGTCCGTCTCGATCAGCTCGACCCGCAGCCCGGAGACGATCCGGTCGAGCGCGGCCGCGACGACCGCGGTGTCCTCGTGCTTGACCGTGACATAGCCCTCGCCCTCGTAGCCGCTGGAGGCCGGCTGGCCAGCCTGCGGCAGGCGCGCGTCGACGACGAGGTGACCGATGTCGCGGTTGACCTCCTCGACCCCGCTGACGTGCCGGACCCGTCCCCGCCCCATGCCCCGGAGGTATGCCGTGCCCACGGCGTGGGTGCGCTCGCGCAGCTCGAACTCGTCGAGCAGGACGAGTCGGGAGTAGACGTCGAAGAAGTCGAACCCGTGCGCGTGCCCGATCATCGCCGCGATCTGCGCACCCGGCGGACGTGCGCCCACCTCGGAGATCGCGACCGAGCCGTCGGGACGGGCGAACCACTCCATGTGGGAGAGCGCGTTCTCGACCCCTAGAGCGCTGAGCGCGGCAGGGCCAACGGTGCGGATCTGGTCGTACTCGGGACCGGAGATGTCCTGCGGGAGCAGCACCGACCACTGCATCCACGGGTGGCGGAGCACCTCGAGCGGGGTCGGGTGGTAGTCCGAGATCGAGGCCCACAGCGTTTCGCCGCCCAGGGTCACTGCATCGAAGGTGTGCTCGCGACCGGTGAGGAACTCCTCCAGCAACCAGGGCTCACCCGGATCCCGCTGGGCGACCTGCAGCCAGGACTCGAAGTCCTGTTCGGTATCCAGCCGGAAGGTGGCCTTGGCGCCAGCACCGTCCGGCGGCTTGGCCACGAGGGGCAGCCCGACCTGGTCGACGAAAGCGCGGGCCTGGTCGGTGTGGTGGACGAGCTGGTGGCGGGCGCAGGGCAGGCCAGCCTCGCGCAGCACCGTCTTCATCCGAGACTTGTCGCGCACGTTGCGGGCCGCGTCCTCGCGCATGCCGGGGATGTCGAGGGCGTCCCGGACCTGGGCGAGCGGGACCTGGAGCTGCTCGAGGATGCCGATCAGCCGGTCGACGCCGCCCATCGTGTGGGACAGCCCACGGACGCCGTCGGTCAGCTGCTGCGGATCGAGGGGATCCTTGACCTGCCAGTGCGCGACCCCCTGCTCCCGCAGCACGGCCGGCAGGTGATCGGCCGGGCTGGCCGTGATCACGCCGAGCCGAACGCCGGGCACGCGAGCGGCGGCGAGCACGAACCGGGTCGTGGCAGGGAGAAGGAACGGGGCGACGAAAGCGGCGTTCACCATGACGAGAGGTTATTGGGTCCGGAGGGTCTCGTGGGTTCCCTGGTCAGCTGGCGGGGTGAGTTGCCGGGACTAATTGTCCGGGCGCAGCTCGAGCAGGCGGCCGCCGGCGCCGTCCTCGAGGATCCAGATGGACCCGTCGGGGGCCTCGTCGACCGCGCGGATGCGCGAGCCCATGTCCCACTGGTCAGCGACCTCGGCGTCCTGTCCGTCGAGGTCGACGCGGACCAGGGTCTGGCCGGAGAGCCCGCCGAGCAGGGCGCTGTCCTGCCAGCCGGTGAACAGGTCCCCGGAGTAGATCAGCAGGTTGCCGGGGGAGATCGCGGGGACCCAGTAGGCCGCCGGGGCACGGTAGCCGTCACCCTCCTGGTGGCCCGGGATGTCTCCACCGCCGTAGTGCACGCCCATCGACGCCTCGGGCCAGCCGTAGTTCTCCCCCGGCTCGAGCAGGTTGAGCTCGTCGCCGCCTTGCGGGCCCATCTCGGAGACCCAGAGCTGGCCGGTGGAGTCCTCGGCGATGCCGAGCGGGTTGCGGTGCCCGAGGGTCCAGAACTCTTCGGCCACCCCACCCTCGTCGGCCCACGGGTTGTCGGGCGCCGGCTCGCCGTCGAGAGTCAGGCGAACGACCTTGCCGAGATTGGTGTCCAGGCCCTGCGCGGGGTCCAGCTCCTGGCGGTCCCCGGAGGTGACGAAGAGGTGGTCATCGTGGACCAGCATCCGCAGCGAGAAGTGCCCGTTGCCGGACTGCGGGGTCTGCTCCCAGAGCACCTCGATGTCGGAGAGAGAGGCATCGTCGACGTCGAGCGTGCCGCGGCCGACCACGCCCTGGACACCCTGGTCCGTGCTGCGCACCCAGCTCAGGTAGATCGTGCCGTCGTCCTCGAAGGTGGGCCCGGCGATCACGTCGTGCAGCCCGGCCTGGCCGGCGTGGTGAACCTCGGGAGTGCCGGTCACCTCGGTGACCTCGCCGGAGTCCTGGTCGCGCAGCTGGAGAGCGCCCACGCGCTCGGCGATCAGGAGGTGGTCGGTGCCGGGCAGGAAGTCCATCGCCCAGCCCTCGTCGAAGCTGCCGTGCTCGGTGATGGTGAAGGCCTGGACGGGATCCTGCGCCTCGCTGTCGCCGACACCGTCCGCATCGTCCGCGCCGTCCTCGGGCGCAGCGCCGCCCTCGCTGCCCTCGACCTCGTCGGCGCTGGAGGTCTCCTCAGCGCCGTCGTCGGTCGGCGAGCCTTCCTCCTCCACCGCCGGCTCCGGCGACACCGTGCTGCCCCCCGCAGGGCCCTCACCTCCGTCATCGCCCGAGCAGGCGGCAAGCAGAAGAGCGGCGGACAGGGTGGCGATGGTGCGGCGTCCCATCACGTCAGGTTAACCAAGCCGGGCTGGGCTACTACCCCAGCGGCGGCACGTCGTGCCGGGTGGGCAGCACCTTCCCGGGGCAGGACTCGGTCACCACCCGCCGGATCGCGTCCTGCTCGGCCTGGGTGACCCACAGTCCGTACGTGTGCTTCACACCGGTCTGGGCCGACACCAGGTCGCAGCGTGCGGCTCGGTTCGGGGGCAGCCACGTCGCCGCGTCACCGTCGCCCTTGGAGTTGTTCTGTCCCCCATCGACAGCCCACAGGTTGAGCGGGTCGTTGGCGAAGTTCACCCGCGTGGCTGGGGTCCACTGCTGAGCACCCTTCTGCCAGGCGTCGGAGAGCGAGACGAGGTGATCGATGTGGATGGCAGTACTGGTGACGCCGAGGATGAACTCCCGCTGCTCGCCGAGGTAGGGCTCGTTCAGCCAGCCGTACTCGACCCGGCAGCCATTCGGCGCGAGCCGCGTGGAGGTGAGATCCCGGCGCAGCACATCGTTGCGGGTGTCGCACCCGTTCCGACCGCCGGGAGCATCGTGGTTGTCCGTCCAGGCAGGTCCGAACAGGGCCCGGTCGTAGCCGGTGCGCGGCGCACGGCCCTTGACCGGGATGTCGTCCAGCAGTGCCGAGACGACTGTCCGCGGGGTACCGCACACCTGGTAAGGACTCCCGGCCGACAGGACGCCGGTCCCGCCCAGCAGTCGGGCGGTCCGCACCCGCAGCGCAGCAGCGGCCTCGGCGGTGGTGGACGGCGTGCAGTTCTGCCGGACAAGCATCAGCGGAGCCTGGTGTCGGGCGGCCGCCGGAATACCGGAAAGGGCGTCAGGGAAATCAGCGCCGGTGGCGTAGAGCGCGGTGGCCGATCCCTGCCCCCACACCGCGCGGGCCACCGCGGCCGAGGTCGCGTACCGGTCGCTGCCCGAGTGGCGCACCACGTGGGCCGACGGCAGCTCTGCGCGCACCTGCTGGACCACCGCGTCGGAGAGCACGCCGGTGCCGCCCAGGACCGCGACCTGCGAGGGACCGAGGCGGCGCAGTTCGGCGACGGTCGCGGACGACAGACCGGCCGGCCTGGAGAGCAGCACCGGCACCCCCTGGTATGCCGCAGCGGCACCACCGGCCAGCGCGTCCGGGAAGGAGCCGCCGGCCGCGAGGTACACCGTGCCAGAGGACTCCCAGCCCAGGCGGGCGATCTGCACCGCAGTGGCGTAGCGATCATCTCCGGAGATGCGGGCCACGGTCGGTGCCAGCCCTCGCAATTCCCGCACAGCCGGCTCGTTCACCGCACCAGTGCCACCCAGGACGTAGATCGTGGTGGGGCGCAGTCGACGCAGCTCGTCAGCAACGGCCGGCGGGATGCTGTCCGGACGAACCAACAGGATCGGGCCGCCGAGTCGGTGGGCCAATGATCCCCCGGTCAGCGCATCGGGAAAGGTCGTGCCGCTCGCCACGAACACCGTGCGGGTGCCATCCGGGTACAGATGCCGCGACGTGGCCACCGCAGTGCCGTACCGGTTGCTGCCCGACAGCCGCGGAGTGTCGACCAGGACGGGGGCCACCGCGACAGCGACGTGGTTCTCGCTGGCGTAGCTCTCACTGGCGCTGCTCTCCCCCTCATCGACAGCCGCCTGGGTCGGCAACCCAAGCAGAGAGATCACGAGGACCAGCGAGATGAGGAAGGCCGAGCGGCGGTGCTGGGGCATGGACGCGTCCTTGGGTCGTGTCGTACGGGAACTGTGACTGCATTCAGCGGTGAGGCAAATGTTGCCAGTGGGGTAGTTGAGAGGTATACCAAGAGGGTCGGCGCTGGAAGTCGACACTCCGCTGCCCGCAGATCGAGACGCGGCCAGACTGAACTCCCGATCTAGCGCGGGGCCGTGTAGACACCCTTCAACCGAAAGCGCATGCCTGGCTCGGCCAGCTCCTCGATCGCGTGCGCTGTCCACCCAGCGGTGCGGGCGCAGGCGAACAGCGCCGTGCCGGCATCCCGGGGCAGACCGAAGGTCTGCATCAGCAGCGCGAGCGACGTGTCAACGGTGAGCACCCAGCCGCGCCGGTCCACCAGCTCCCGCTCCACCAGGCGGAGCGCCACCAGCGCCTCGGCATCGGCGAAGGGCTCAAGCAACTCGAGCAGCACCTGGGCCCGCGGGTCCTGCTCGGTGTAGACGACATGCCCGAAGCCCACTGGCTTCCCGCCCGCGAGCGCGGTGTCGATCGCCGCTCGGGGGTCCCGCAGCGCAGCTTCCAGCCAGTCGAGCGCGCGCGAAGGGGCCGCCATGTGGTGCGGACTGTCCGCCGCAGCCAGGCCGGCGAGCAACGCACCGTAGGGGTCGGCCCCGGAAGACACGGCGACCCGCACCGCGGTGGTCGAGACCGCCAGATCGTGATCCGCGAGCAGGACGAGCACTGCCTCAACCACCTCCACGGGACAGCCGCCGACCGCGTCGGCGAGCGCCGCCGCCAACGAGCCGTCGTTCCCCTTGGACCGCTCGGCGGGCACCCCTCCAGGGGACAGCGCGAGCGTCATGAAGCGCACCGCCCGCTCCCCCGCTCTGGCGAAGGCAGCCGCCGAGCGATCCTGCCGGCCGACGTCGGTCGCCCCCGCGACCAGCACGGCATGCTTGAACCGGTCCAAGGTGCTGGACCCAGGCGGCAGGGCGTCGATCACCGCCGCCAGCGCCGCCCGCTCGTCCGCACCTGGCCACTCGCGCTGGGGATCGAGCCCCCGTGAGGTGCTCCTTCCAGGCTCATCGCCACGCCCACCCACCAGGAGCCGGCGCACTTCCTCGACCGAGCGGGTCCGGACCAGCTGGCTCACGGCATACCCCCGGTAGGACAACCCACCCGCCGTGACCTCGGTGATCTGGGTTCGCACGTCATCGCTGGCGGCCCGACCGCGGCGGCTCGAGCGCCCCCGCTCCCCCACGGCGCGCACGTCCTCGAGGGCGAACAGGCTGCCGAGCTCCGGGTCGCGTCGCACGGGCGTCAGCACGCCCCGACTGACATAGGCATAGACCGTCTGCACCTTCACCCCGAGGTACTCCGCTACCTGGGCGGTAGCCAGTTCGCCCGTCCCACGGGGCCTTTGGGTTGACTCCGTCAACGTTGACACAGTGATCAATCCTAGGTCACGCTCGCGGCATGGACCAGACCCAGCCACTCATCGCCCCGCCTGGACTCAAGGGCGTCGTGGTCGCCGACACCACAACCGGGGACGTGCGCGGGAGCGAGGGCTTCTACCACTTCCGCGAGCACTCCGCCGTCGAGTTGGCACAGACCCGATCCTTCGAGGACGTCTGCCACCTCATGCTCGAAGGCAGCCTGCCCACCGCCGAGCAGTCCGCCGCCCTGCAGGCGAAACTCGCCGAGGCCGCGGTCCTCCCGCACGGACTGCTCGAGGTCCTGCTCGACATCGCCCGCTCCGGCCCCGACCGAGGCTCACTCGCCCGGTTGCGCACCGCCGTCTCGCACCTGGGTGCGCTCGAGCACTTCGCCCCCACGTATGGCGCTTCCCCCGACCGCGTGCGCGCCGACGTCCTGCGGATGGTCGGGGCGGTCCCGGTCATCCAGTCCGCGCTCTTCCGCCTGCGCAACGGCGAGGCTCCGCTGCCCGCGCGCCCTGAGCTGGGCGCGGCCGGCAGCTGGCTGTGGATGCTCACCGGGCAGGAGCCAACCGACCAGCATCGGCGAGCGATCACGGCATACCTGACCTCGACCATCGACCACGGGTTCAGCGCGAGCACCTTCGCCGCCCGCGTGGTGACCTCCTCGGGCGCCGACGTCGCCTCCGCGATGTGCGCCGCGATCGGGACCTTCGGCGGCCCCCTGCACGGCGGTGCGCCGGATCGCGCGCTGGACTCCCTCGACGAGATCGGCAGCCCCGACCGCGCGCGGGCATGGGTGCGCGAGAAGGTGGGCGCCGGCGAGCGGATCATGGGCTTCGGACATGCCGTCTACACCGTCCTCGACCCGCGCGCGGCGATGCTGCGCGCGGTCGCGCTGGAGATGGGCGGACCCCTGGTCGACCTGGCCGTCACCGTGGAGCAGGAGGTCATCGCGGCCCTGGCCGAGCTCAAACCGGGGCGTGAGTTGCATACCAACGTCGAGTACTACGCGGGCGTGGTGATGGAACTCTGCGGGATCCCACGCGAGATGTTCACCCCCACCTTCGCGACCGCCCGGGTCGTCGGCTGGGGCGCGCACATCCTGGAACAGGCGCAGGACACCAAGATCTTCCGCCCTGCCGCCCGCTACGTCGGCCCGGAGCCCACCCGCTGATCGACCTTCTACCGGCGCCCCGCTCCGACAAGCACGGCCGCGTTCGCCGACACGATCACCAGCAGACCGGCCCACTCGTGCGGCTCGAGGAGCTGGCCGAGCAGCACCATCCCGACCAGCGCGGCGACGACGGGGTGCGCGCTCATCGCGATGCCGAAGACGTTCGCCGGCACCCGGCGCAGGACGAGCAGGTCCAGCGCATAGGGCACCGCCGTGGACAGCACTCCCGCAACCAGCGCGAATCCGACCGCGGCCAGGGTGATCCGGCCAGATAGCCCGAGCCAGACCAGCACCGGCAGGTAGGCCGTCGCTGAGACGGCAGTCGCCAGCGCCGCGCCCTGCACCCCGGGGAGCACCGCGCCCACGGCCCGGTTGGTCAGGATGTAGCCCGCCCAGCAGGCCGCCGCCGCTAGCCCGCAGGCGATGCCGATCAGATCACTGCTCGGCCCGGGGAGCACCAGCAGGTAGACCCCGCCGGCCGCCGCGACCGCGGCGAGCACGTCCCGGGGTCGGCGTGAGCCGAGGATGGCCACCGCGAGCGGGCCGAGGAACTCCAGGGTCACCGCGAGCCCCAGCCCGATCCGCTCGACGGCCAGGTAGAGGCCGAGGTTCATGCCCGCGAACATCGCCGCCAGCAGCAGCACCGGCCGCCACTGGGCCCAGGTCAGGCTGCGTACCTTCGGGCGCGCGATCGGCAGCAGCACCGCCGCGCCGACCAGTTGCCGGATCGCGACCACACCGGCGGGACCGATCGCCGAGAAGGCGTGGCTGCCCCAGGCGGCACCGGCCTGGGTCGAGGTCGCCGCCGTGAGCATGAGCAGGACATCACGCGGACTCGTGCGGGCACCGGAGGTGCCTGGCGCGCTGATCGTGGGGTTGCTGGAGCGGCTGCCGGGAGCCGGGGCCGCTGGGCCCAGGCCGGTGGCGGAGACCGACGTCCCGGCGAGCGGCGCGCTGTCCTGGCTGATCGACATGCGGACGAGTCTGTGGGCACGGTCGGGATACGAGAAATGCACAGGTGAGCGTCCGCATACACTTTCTGTATGCCGCAACCCACCGGCCTCTCGTTCCGTGACCTGCGCTCCTTCCTCGCCGTGGTGGAGGAAGGGACCTTCACCGACGCCGCGATCCGGCTCGGGACCACCCAGGCCTCGGTCTCACGGCACATCGGCGCGCTCGAGCGGGAGCTCGGCGTGCGACTGCTCCAGCGCGGCGGTCGGGTGGTGACGCTGACCACGACCGGACGCGCGGTGCTGCGGCACGCGCGGGCGATCCGCGAGGAGGTCGAGGCGCTGCGACGGGTGGCCGCGGACGAGGACCGCGAGATCCGGGTGGGTTATGCCTGGGCCGCGTTGGGGGCGCACACGGCGACGGTCCAGCGCGAGTGGGCGCGCAGGCACCCCGGGACCGAGCTGATCTTCGTCAACTCCACCTCCCGCCTGGCCGGCCTGACCGAAGGGCTGGCCGATGTGGGCGTGGTGCGGCGCGAACCCCGGACCGCGGGGATCGGCAGCGCCCTCCTCGGCCACGAGGACCGGGTCGCGGCGCTACCGGCGCAGCACCCGCTCGCGCGCAGGCGCGGCCTGCGGATGGCCGACTTCGTCGGCGAGACGCTCGCCCTGGACATCCAGACCGGCACCACGACCGCCGAGCTGTGGACACCGCAGCAGGCGCCCGCCGCCTACCGCGAGGTGCACGGCACGGACGAGTGGCTGACCGTGATCGCCGCAGGTCAGGCGCTGGGGCTGTCCTCGCGGGCGACGTCGGCGCAGTACTCGCGGGTCGGGATCGTCTTCCGCCCGGTCCGTGACGCGCCCCGGCTGCCGGTGTGGTTGGTCTGGTGGCGCGAGGACCCGCCGTGGTTCGTCGATGAGCTGGTCGCGCTGATCCGGGCGGAGTACGGCCGCCCCGGGTGAGGTCGATCCGATCGGACGCGTCACGACCTGGGCAGGCTCACTCCCCCGCGTAGGAGTCGATATTCCACAGATTGCCCTCGGCATCGCGCACCATCGCGGCGCGGCCGCCATGCGGCGGGCTCGATGGCTCCTGGACGACGCTCGCGCCCGCTGCCACCGCCCGCTCCAGGACCTGGTCGACCTCGTCGTCGGAGGCGACGACCAGGTTGGTGGTGGCCGTCCCAGCATGGACCGTGAAGCCGCGGTCAGCGTCGAGATCGTCCTCGCGGACCGAGCCGAGCATCACCCCGCCGGTCTCCCGCCAGCGCAGCTGGGCGTGATGGATGACCCGCGGATCCGCCTCGTCCCGGATGACGAGTCGCTCCTCGAAGCCGAGCGCTCCGAGAAAGGTCAGCGCGGCATCGGCATCGCGGTAGCGCAGGCAGGCGAAGAGCTGGGTCTGGGACATGACCACCACTGTGCCACCACAGAGGTGGCGGCGCTCAGACCATGACCAGTCACGCGTTCGTCGAGGTGTCGCGCAGCGCGATCCGCATGCCACTCCGCGGCCGCATCGCCGCGAAGCTGGTCGCCCGCACCCGCTGCGGCGCCAGCTCGATCCGTCCGCGCGACAGCAGGCGCGCGGCCATCACGACCAGCTCGGTGGTCGCCATCGTGGACCCGATGCAGCGGTGGGCACCGCCGCCGAAGGGCAGGTACTCGTGCGGCGGCCGCCGCTGCCCGTCCAGCCACCGCTCCGGGGAGAAGGTGAGGGGATCGGCATACACCTCGGGGTCGCGGTGCGTGAGATACGGGCTGTAGATGACCATCGACCCGGCCGGCACCTGGGTGCCGGCGAACTCGAAGCCTGCTGCGACATACCGGGCGGAGATGGTGGCCGGCGGATAGAGGCGCAGCGTCTCTGTCACGCAGGCCGACAGGAGCGGCAGGTCGCGCAGCTGCTCCGCGCTCGGCCGCTCGCCACCGGTGACCGGGAGCACCTCCTCACGCACCCGCTCCTGCAGAGCGCGGTCTGAGCCGAGCGCATAGATCAGCCAGCCCATCGCCCCGCTCGTCGTCTCATACCCCGCCGCGATTAGCGAGACCACCTGGTCGCGGATCTCGAGGTCGCTCAGGCCGGAGCCGGACTCGTCGCGCCCATGCACGAGCGTGGACAGCACCCCGGCGTCCGCGTCGGGCCCCACCTCCCGGCTCCGGGCGATCTCCTCCAGGACCACCTCGTCGACCCGGGCGCGGGAGGCCATCGCCCGCCGCCAGCGTGGCGTGCGCAGGCGTTCGTGCAGGTCGACGGCCTGCGGCCAGGTGTCCACCATGTCAAGCACGGGCTGGAGGTCGTCCCCGAAACCGGTCGCGCGGGAGGCGAAGCGCTCACCGAACAGCGACAGCGTGGTCGAGCGGCGGATCGCAGCCCGGAAGAGCGCGTAGGCATCGAAGACCTCCTCACCCGGCACCGTCGCGAGCGCCTCGTCGGCAGCCTGCGCCATGATCCGCACATAGCCGTCGACCTGC
This sequence comes from Ornithinimicrobium pulveris, assembly GCF_050261105.1. Taxonomy (GTDB): domain Bacteria; phylum Actinomycetota; class Actinomycetes; order Actinomycetales; family Dermatophilaceae; genus Ornithinicoccus. The sequence continues at coordinate 3,302,340 of NZ_CP189837.1, forward strand.
TTGGCGTGCAGCGCGGGCCGGACCAGCGAGCGCCGTCGGGCGTGGTCGGGACCGTCGGTGACGATCAGCGCGGTCTCGCCGTCGACCGGGATCAGCGCCCGGAAGGCCTCGCGCGCCCGGAACAGCGTGTCGTTGGCGAAGACGAACCTGTTCGCCTCGGGTCCGATCAGGAAGGTGTTGCGCACCGGCGGCACCCCGATGCTGAAGACCGGGCCGCGGCGGCGCGCCCAGCGGCCGATCCGTTCGGGCAGGGCCAGGGTGACAGGTGGGTTCGGCACTCTGCGAGCGTAGTTCGCGAATCCCAGGCTGCTGTCGGTGGTCGGGAGTAGATTGCGCGAGCACGTGCAGCACGCACACCCACAGCACCACATCCACAGCGCCACATCCACAGCGAGGAGCAGCCATGGCATCCCGACTCAACCCCTATCTCAGCGTCCCCGACGGCCAGGCGCGAGCAGCGATGGAGCGCTACCGCGACATCTTCGGCGGCGAGCTGACCATCAGCACCTTCGGGGAGGCCGGCGCGATCGAGGGCGAGGGCGCCGATGGCGTCATGCACGCGCAGCTGGAGACCCCCGCGGGCTACACGCTGATGGCCTCGGACACCCCGCCCGGGATGCCGGCGACTCCCCTCAACGACGGGATCTCGATCTCGCTGAGCGGGGACGACGAGGGTGAGCTGCGGGGCTACTGGGACGGGCTCGCCGAGGGTGGCCAGATCGTGATGGCGCTCGAGCCGCAGATGTGGGGCGACACCTTCGGGATGCTCGTCGACCGGTTCGGGGTGTCCTGGATGGTCAACATCGCCGGTCAGCGGGGGTGAAGCTCCCCGCGCTCCTGCGCGCCCCGCTGAGCGAGCCTCGGCGGCGCGCCGACCTGATCTTCCTGCTCACGGTGGTGGCGCTGCTCGCCGTCGTCGCCACCCTGACCTGGTCGGGGCACGAGATCTACGAGGCGGTCACCGAGGGTGACGGCGTCGCCTTCCTCGACCACCCCGTCCTCGACCTCGTCAAGCGCTCGCGGACCGGCTGGCTCACGGGGGTCGCCGTCGCCCTCACGTATGCCGCGGGCCGGGTCGGTCTGCCCCTGCTCGCCCTGCTCGTGGTCGGGGTGGCGAGCTGGCGGCGTCGCGACTGGACTCCCGCGACCTTGATGGCCACGGCGCTGGCGGGGGCGTTGGCCCTGACCATCGTGGGCAAGACCGCTGTGGGCCGGGTCCGGCCACCCCAGGAGCTCGCCCTACCTCCCTTCGAGACCTCCCCCGCCTTCCCGAGCGGGCACACGCTGAACGCGACCGTGCTGGCTGTGGTCGCGGCATACCTGGTCCTGATCTCCGCGCGCGGGACCACCGTGCGGGTGGTCGCGATCCTGGCCTGCCTGACCTTCGCGCTGACGGTCGGGCTGAGCCGGGTCTACCTCGGCCAGCACTGGTTGACCGATGTGATGGCCGGCTGGGTGCTCGGCGCGGCGTGGGCGCTCGCCGTCGCCGTCGGCCACCGGTTGTGGCTGCGTTTTCACGAACGCCGCAGCAGATAACCGACCCAGGAGATGAGGACGGCGAGCGCCGCGGCGATGCGGACCGGCCAGAGCGCGTCCTGCGGATAGACCACCCCGGTCAGGTAGTGGTCGATGAAGCCCTCGGCCGGCAGGCCCTGCTGGCCGGCGGACTCCCGCGCCCAGTTCTCGACGTAGGTCAGTGGGCAGGTCACGCCGAAGATGATCGTCGAGAAGCCCCAGCTCGCGGCGATGAGGTGCAGCCAGATCGTCCAGCGCCAGCGCCAGGCCAGGTAGCCGCCGATGACGACGTACACCAGGAAGAGCAGGTGCGTCACCATCGCGACGTCGGCCAGGATCCGGTAGCCCATGGTCAAACCAGCCCAGCATCACTCGCCCTCGTCGTCCACCCGGAGGCTCGCGGCTGACCACCAGGCTGGGTGGGTATCGTTCCCGCGTGCCTCGACGTCGCTCCTCCGGACCACTCGTCGGTGCGCTCGTGGTGGCCGTGGTCATCGCGCTGGTCCTCGCCCTCGTGCGCGGCACCGGTGGTGGGGAGGAGATCCGGGAGCAGATGATCGACGCCTACCAGGGCGCGATCGAGCAGCTGCCCGAGCACGCGCCGGGGTGCGAGGGGCTGACCTGGGAGGTGCTCGCCGGCATCGGCCGGGTCGAGTCGCACCACGCACGTGGCAGCGCGATCGACGCCTTCGGCAACACCAACCCGCGCATCCTCGGTCCGCGGCTCGACGGCTCGGGGGCGGGTGGCAATGTCACGCCGATCCACGACACCGATGACGGACGGTGGGACGGCGACACGGAGTACGACCGGGCGGTGGGGCCGATGCAGTTCATCCCGACGAGCTGGGAGCTCTACGGCCGGGACGGCAATGGCGACGGTGTGGCCGATCCGCACAACGTGCACGACGCGACCCTCGCCGCGGCGGTGCACCTCTGCGGGTTCAGCGCCATCGATCTGTCCGACCGGGCCACCCTGCGCTCAGCGATCCTGCGCTACAACCAGTCCGGCCGGTATGCCGACACCGTGCTCGAGCACGCCGACCGCTACGCCGAGCAGTACGCGCCGCAGGGTGACTGACCAGGCGCGGAGAGATCCGACGGGCCACTGGATCCCCGGTCAGCTCCCGGATAGAGGGCCCTCGGCAAGGTAGGCCTCAGCCAGCGCCACGAGGTCACGCTCGCGGTGATAGCCACGCTCGACGACAACGGAGGCCAGGCTCATCACGTCCGCGGCATCGGCGTGCGTGAGGATGTCGCGGAGGGCGTCGAGGTCGATCTGGTCCTGGGGCCGGTCGTCCTCCCGTGCCAACAACTTGAGCACGACCAGGTGAGGCACCCGGGCTACTGGCGCGATCAGCCCCGGCAGGATCTCTAGGTGCTCGGCCGAGCCAACGATCTCAGGTTCCAGCCCCGACGAGGCGAAGAGCAGGTCCACGATCGCGCCCCCACCGATGGGTGAGACCATCCTGGCGGTCGCCAGTCGCTCGAGATAGCCGTGCTCAACCACGGACCCGATGTCATAACCCCTCTGGCGCAGAGCGAGGACCGTGGCCTCCGCGCCCTGGTCATCGTCAACCAACACGCAGACGTCGACATCCCGAGTGAAGCGCGGCTCGGCACGTGCCGACACGGCGAACCCCCCGATGAGGGCCCAGGCGACACCGATGCGCTCAAGATCCTGGGCCAGCTGGTGCAACGACCCCACCACGGCACCTGACATGGGCATCAGCGTCCCAGGTCGCGGTTCGACCTCGGCCCAGGGTGGTCGCCGTGCGGAGCCCGTGGGCGGTGCAACCGCCACGTCACCACGGCCTTCTCCAGTTCATCCTCGCTCAGGTGCGGCTGCTCTCGCCGGAGCCGCTGGCGCACCATCTGCTCGCCCGTCTCCGCCAGCTCCAGCGCGATCCGTAGCCGTTCCTGCGGGGTGGCAGCCATGACAGGAGTCTATGTCCGACCCGACATCGAACGACGTTGATCAGGTGTCGCGCAGGGCGAGCAGCGCGACGACCGGCCCCGCAGGACCGAGGGGACGAAGGGCGGGGCGAGAAGGGGGATAACGGTTGGTCACGGCATACCGGGACTTGGCAGACTCCTGCCCCGTGGGACACGTCGACCTCAACGCCATCTCCTTCGTCCTGCCGGACGGCCGGCCGCTGCTCGACGAGGTGAGTTTCCGGGTCGGCGAGGGCGCGGTGGTCGCCCTGATCGGTCCCAACGGGACCGGCAAGACCACCCTGCTGCGGATCATCGCCGGCGACCTCGACCCGCACGGCGGCTCGATCAGCCGCTCGGGCGGCCTGGGCGTGATGCGCCAGTTCATCGGGTCGGTGCGCGACGACTCGACGGTCCGCGACCTGCTGATCTCGGTCGCGCCGGAGCGGATCGCGACCGCCGCCCGCGCCCTGGACGCCGCGGAGCTGGCGATCATGGAGGTCGACGACGAGCCGGCCCAGATGGACTACGCGCAGGCGCTGGCCGACTGGGGCGATGTGGGCGGCTACGAGCAGGAGACCCGGTGGGACGAGGTCACCACGGCTGCCCTCGGTATGCCGTTTGAGCAGGCTCAGTGGCGACGCGTCACCACTCTCTCCGGCGGGGAGCAGAAGCGGGTGGTGCTGGAGGCGCTGCTGCGCGGACCCGACGAGGTGCTGCTGCTGGATGAGCCGGACAACTACCTCGACGTGCCCGGCAAGCGGTGGTTGGAGGAGCAGTTGCGCGCCACCGCCAAAACCGTGCTGCTCGTCAGCCACGACCGCGAGCTGCTCGCCACCGCCGCCACCCGGGTGGTCACCCTGGAGCCCGGCGCCGCCGGCGCGAGTGCCTGGACCCACCCGGGCAGCTTCGCGACCTGGCACCAGGCGCGCGAGGAGCGCAACGCCCGCCTGGAGGAGGCGCTCAAGCGCTGGGACGACGAGCACGCCAAGCTGCGTGCGCTGATGCTGATGTACAAGAACAAGGCGGCCTACAACTCCGACATGGCGGCTCGCTACCAGGCGGCCCAGACCCGGCTGCGGAGGTTCGAGGAGGCCGGGCCGCCGGAGAAGGTCGCCCGGGAGCAGAACGTGACGATGCGCCTGACCGGCGGTCGGACCGCCAAGCGAGCCGTGATCTGCGAGCAGGTCGAGCTGCTCGCCCCGGGTGGCGACGCGGGAGATGGGTCGGGGGCTGATGCCCTGATGCGCCCCTTCGACCTCGAGGTCTGGTTCGGCGAGCGAGTCGCCGTGCTCGGGTCCAACGGCTCGGGCAAGTCGCACTTCCTGCGCCTGCTCGCGGCCGGTGGCTCAGATCCCGAACCCGAGCAGCGCCCAGTCGGCGAGGTGCACCCGCCGGAGGTGCGGCATACGGGACGGGCGCGGTTGGGCTCCCGGGTGCGCCCGGGCTGGTTCGCACAGACCCACGACGGCCACGGCTACGCCGGCCGCACCCTGCTGGAGATCCTGCACCGCGGCGATGACCACCGCCGCGGCCGGACGCGCGACGAGGCGGCGCGGGTGCTGGACCGCTACGAGCTCGCCCGGCAGGCGGAGCAGACCTTCGACAGCCTGTCCGGCGGCCAGCAGGCGCGCTTCCAGATCCTCATGCTCGAGCTGTCCGGCGCCACCCTGCTGCTGCTCGACGAACCGACAGACAACCTCGACCTGGACTCGGCCGAAGCGCTCGAGGAGGGGCTGCGCGCCTTCGAGGGGACGGTGCTCGCCGTGACCCACGACCGATGGTTCGCGCGCGGTTTCGACCGCTTCCTGGTCTTCGGCGCGGACGGCGAGGTCTACGAGGCGGCCGAGCCGGTCTGGGACGAGACCCGGGTGCGGCGGCGGCGTTAAGGTGCGCGCATGACTTCCGCCATCCGCAGTCTCGTCATCCCTGTCTCCGACCTCGACGCCGCCAAGCAGGTGTATGCCGCGGTGCTGGGCGAGCCGCACACCGACACGCCCTACTACGTCGGCTACAACGTGGACGGCTTCGAGGTCGCCCTCGCCCCGGGCGGCGAGACCGGAGCGCCCGTCGCCAATGTCGACGTCGACGACCTGGACGCCTCGGTCGAGGCGCTCGTCGCCGCCGGCGCGACCGTGCGGGATGAGCCCCGCCAGGTAGCGCCGGGTGTGCGCGTCGCCGTGCTGCTGGACGCCGACGGCAACCCGATCGGGCTGCGCGGGGAGTGACGCTGCGCGGTCTGCGCCGCTGACCCAGAATTTCAGACGTGCACAACGGGGCCCTCGGGGGCAAAACCCCTGGTCAGAGGTGATTCCCTCTTCGTTGTGCATGTGTGAACGCCCGGCCCTAGCCGATGGATGCCGGTTCCGGCCCTCCCTCAGGCCGTGAGGGCGGCCGAGCGGATGAGGTCGATGGGCATGCGACCACCCTGTCACCCGCGGGTAGCCTGCCGGACGTGCCAGAGACCGAGACCGAACTGACCCAGGACGTGGTCCACACCCCCGACGGACGGAACCTCCAGGTCTGGCGCCGGGGCGAGGGGGCCAATCTCGTCGTGCTGGAGGCTGGTCTGGGGTTCAGCGGGCTCTACTGGGGTGCGGTGATGGCCGAGCTGGCCGGCCATCCCGGGATCCGCGCGGTGACCTACGCGCGGGCCGGCTACGGGGAGAGCACCCCGGACCCCGAGCCGCGGACCTTGTCGAGGTTGAGCCAGGACCTGCTCGCGGTCGTCGAGGCTGAGGTGTCGCAGGGGGTCGACCGGCTCGTGCTCGTCGGGCACAGCTGGGGCGGGCCGATCGTCCGCCGTGCCGCGGAGCACCTGCTGAAGGGCTCCACGCTCAGGGCCCCGACGGATCAGGCCCCCACCCTCGCCGGCGTCATCCTGGTCGACGAGGCGGACGAGCAGGCCGCGGACCTCTACTTCTCCAAGGTCAGCGCCCTCTCGGACCGGCTGCAGGAGTTGACGATCCCGCTGTTGGTCCGGACTGGATTGCTCCGGCACGGCGTCCGGCTCGCGATGCGTCGTCAGCTCGACCCAGCCGTGCGCGACGCCCTGATCGAGGGCTCCACGACCGGTGCGGCCGGCCGGACGATGCTGGAGGAGAACCGGCAGATCCGGCCCGGGCTGCGCTCGCTGATCGAGGAGCCCGACGACCTGGGCGACCTGCCCGTCACCGTGATCACCGGCACCCGACCAGCCCGACCAGACCTGGGACGCAGCACCCTGGTCCAGGCCCATCGGCAGACCGCCGAGCGCTACCCCCAGGGCCGCCTGGTCGAGGCGAAAGACTCGCGACACGTCATACCGCTCACCGAGCCCGAACTCGTCGCCGCCGAGATCAGCCGCCTGCTCGAGGGCGCTGGCCAGCACCGCCCCACCGCTCACGCAGCGCGACCCGCATCAGCACCGACGACGCCACCCGTTCCGTCTGGGTGATCGGGAGGCGGCGCATCTGCCAGGCGCGAGGCCGACCGGCGCGGATCGCGTCCGCCAGCGTCACCGCATCCACGATGGCCGCGCAGGCTCCACGACCCAGGTTGGGCGTCATCGCGTGGGCGGCGTCGCCGATGACGGCATAGCGACCACGCACATAGCGCGGCATCGGCGGCGTCACCCAGATCCGGGTCGCCGTGGTGGCGGTGCCTACACCCGCGTCGCGCAACACCTGCCCGATGATCGGCGCTGCTCCGCGGAACCGTTCGCGCGCCTGCGCCAGCACGGCCGCGACGTCCAACGGCTCGGGGCGAAGATCGCTGCGATGGCTGGTGAACCAGTAGCCACGCTCCTGGCCGACGGGCACCAGGCCGAAGAGCACGCCCGGCCCCCAGTACTCCCCGACCGCCTCCTCCGGCACGGTCCCGCAGCTGCCGCGCAGGGCGACATACGGGGTCTCCCGTCGCTGCGCCGCCGCCGGATGGACCAGCCCGCGGACCCGCGAGCGCACCCCGTCAGCCCCGATCACGAGGTCGGCATCGAGGCGATCGGGTGCGAGCACCTCCTCGTGGAGCATCCTGACGCCGCCCGGCATGGCGTCACGCACGGCATACGTCAGCGCCGACGTCAGCGCCGCCAGCAGCGCCGGCCTCGGGACCATGAGCAGGTCCACCCCGCCCGCGGACACCCGCGCTCGACCGGGGAGATCCCGCAGTGCACCCCCACCCGGCCGGAAGCCGGCCGCCTCGACCGCCCCGCGAGCGCCGATCCGCTCCAGCGCCCGCAGCGCGTCCGGCCACAGGCCCAGGGGTGAGCCGAGCGAGGCCCGCTCAGGCTGCGCCTCGTGCACCACCACCTCGAACCGGCCCGCCCCATCGCCCCGCCCGCTCGCCTGAGCCAGAGCCGCCGCGAGCGTCAGCCCACCGATCCCGCCCCCGACGATCGCGATCCGCCTGGTCACCATGGCCACCAGTCGATCACGGTGATCCCGAGCGTGAGCAGCCCGCCGACCACTAGGGCAGCGGCGCACACCACCCAGAAGACCACCACCCAGGTCAGCGCCGGGATCCCGGTCAGCCGCGCCAGCTGGTCGGCATCACTGGTCCGGTCCCGCCGCCGACGCCGCTCACGCTGCAGCTCGGCCACCGCCCGCGGCGCACCCAGGAGCAGCACCCACACGACGAGGTATGCCGTTCCACTCAAGATCGCAGGTGTCCCCACCCAGGACAGCGCCCCCAGCCCCACCCCGGTGACGAGCAGCACCCACAGTCCATAAAGATTGCGGACCAGCAGCAGCATCAGTGCGCAGAGCAGCACCAGCCCCCAGAGGAGAGCTGCGGCATACCCGAGACCGAGCACGACGGCACCGAGCAGACCCACCAGCGCCGGCGCCGGGTAGCCGATCGCGAGCATCGCGACCATCCCCGGCCCGGACGGGCGGCCGCGGGAGACGGTGAGGCCGGAGGTGTCGGAGTGCAGGCGGATCGCGCTGAGCCGACGGCCGACGAGCACGGCGACCAGCGCATGGCCGGCCTCGTGCACCAGGGTGATCAGGTGGCGGGTGAGCCGGTGGCCGCGGACACTCCACGACAGCACCAGCGCCATGACGCCCAGGACCAGCGCGACCTGCCACTCCAGCGGCGGCTGGGTGGTGGTGAGTCGGTCCAGGAGGTCGGCGAGCACACCCCTAGGGATAGCAGCCGGACCTGTGGACGAGCCGTCCCGACGTGCGACGTAAGGTCTCCCTCATGCCTGATCCCGCCCTGCTTCACCAGCTCGCCCAGGTGGGCCTGTCGGAGGAGGTGGCTGCGGCATACCTGCGGGGCCTGGAGCAGGGGTGCTGCGTCCTGGACGAGCAGGATCGGGTGCTGCTCACGGGTGAGGGGCTTGCCGACCGGACCTCCGACGGCGAGGCGATTCTGCTCGCCCCGGAGGCGGTCCTCACCCTCCGTGCCCAGCGCCTGGACGCACAGTCCCGGCTCCTGCGGGAGCTCGGTCCGCAGCTCGAGCAGCTGCACCGGCGGACCTCCGGCAGCGACGAGGCGCCGCCCCAGATCCTGCGCTCGAGAGAGGCACTGCGCGAGGCCTTCTTCAACCTGCAGCTGAGCGCCCGCGAGCGCCTCCGCGCCCTCGACCGCGGCCCGTATGTCGCCACCCGAGGCTCCAGCCCCGGCCCCGCCCAGCTGCGGGCGATGGCGGCGGGCGTGCAGTACCAGGTGATCTACGCCGCCGCCGTGGTCGAGCACGAGGAGACCCGCGAGGAGGTGTATGCCGCGGTCCGCGCCGGGGAGGAGTCGCGGGTGCTGCCGGATGTGCCGATGAAGATCGTCATCGCCGACGAGTCCGCTGCCCTGGTCGTGCGGATCACGTCGACCACCCTGATCGAGGGCTACCTGGTGCAGCCGGGCGTGCTGCTGGACACCCTGGTCGGCTTCTTCGAGACGTTGTGGGGGTTGGCGATCCCGGTCGAGCCGACCCGGGCGAGCGATGACCCGACCGAGCAGGAGCGGATGATCCTGCGCGGCATGGCGACCGGGCTGACGGACGAGGCGATCGCGCGCGAGCTGGGGATCAGCGAGCGGACCGTGGCTCGGCGGATCTCGAGGCTGCAGGACGTGCTCGCGAGTCGGTCGCGCTTTCAGCTCGGGCTGCAGGCGGCGCGGCGCGGGTTGCTCTGAGGGGACGCACAGGAGCCCCCGGCCAGTCGTGCTTGGCCGGGGGCTCCCGTATGGCGTCACTGACCTGGGTCGGTCAGCCGCGCGTCCTTCAGTTGCTGGGCTGGCTGTCGGCGAGCAGGCCCTTGAGCAGGTCGTTCGCCTCCTTGACCTTGTCCGTGCGCATCTTCAGGTTGTTGTTGCCCGGCGCGCCCAGGTCCGCGCCGACCTCGAAGGTCTCGGTCTCCAGCGGGAGCGGGAGCGCGCCGCAGACCGTGCGCTCCGGGGGCATGGTGCCGTCGATGAAGTAGGCGTTGACAGCGTCGTCCACGCAGCTGGTCCCGTAGGGGTAGAGGCCGTGGCTGCCCTCGTTGTCGACCGCGATCAGCGAGGTGCGGGCGAGCTGGTGGGCGGAGCGCTCACCGCCCTCCCACGGGGTGGCGGCGTCCATCTCGGACTGGATGACGATGGCGCCCGGGTAGGAGTTGCCGGTGGCCTTCGGCATCTCGGTGACGGCCGGCCAGTGCTTGCAGGCCGGAGCGCTCATGAAGGGGGCGATCCAGGGGGCCTTGCGGTCCAGGTCGCCCAGCCAGGCGTTCCAGAAGCCGTCCGAGGAGTTCCACGGGCCGTCCTGGCAGCGGATCGCCTCGAAGACGTAGTTGTAGGACACCGGGGTGCCCGCCTCGGCAGCCGCCTCGGTCTCGATCAGGTGGTCGATCTCCTCCAGGGCGTTGGCCTCCATGGCGCGCAGGCGGTCGATCTGGGTGGCGTCGAGGCGGCCGGCGTCGGCGACCTCGTTGACGATGTTGATCAACGCCTCGCGGGTCTCCTGCAGCGACAGGTCCTCGTCGGCGGCCTGGCCCGCGGCCTCGCGAGCCACGCCCTGGTTGATGATCATCCCGGCCATGTCGACGGCCTCGGGGTAGTCATTGGTGTTGTACATCGCCGGCAGGATGAACCACGAGGTGATCAGCTGCCCGAGGAACTCACGGTTGCCACCACCGAGCTCCCAGTAGCGGCGCAGCTCCATCGGGTCATCGCTGGGCATGTCGAAGACGTCGGCGTTGCGGGCCGCGTAGGGCAGCATCATCTCCTGGAACTGACGGTCGCGGCTGCGCGGCTGCAGGTCCCAGGTCTCCTGGAGGCTCTTGCGGGTCACGTCGACGGCGGAGTCGAGCAGGAAGCGGTGGCTGTGCTCGGGGAAGACCGACTGGTACCACTTGCCCAGCCAGGTGCCGTAGGAGAAGCCGACATAGGAGAGCTTGTCCTCGCCGTGCAGGGCGCGGATGAAGTCCATGTCGTAGGCGGTCTGCTCGGTGGTGATGAACTGCGTGAGCTCGTTCTCCAGGCAGCCGTTGACGCGGTCACGCTGGTCCTCGTCGTAGCTCGCATCCGGAGTCGGGATGTAGGTGCAGGTGAGCGGGGTGGACCTGCCCACGCCACGGGGGTCGAAGCCGTAGAAGTCGTAGTGCTCGGCCAGCTCGGGCGAGAGCATCGCCATACCGGGACCCCAGATCAGACCGGATCCGCCCGGGCCACCGGGGTTGACCAGCGCCATGCCCTGGCGGTCCTCGCCCGCAGTCTGCGTCTTGGAGATGCGGACGGTGATGGTGTTGCCGTCAGTCGGGTTGTGCCAGTCGCGCGGGACAGTGACGTCGGCGCAGGCCAGCCCGGGGATGGCGTCGACGCGCGGGTTGCCGAAGGTGCAGGCCTCCCACTCGAGCTCCTGGTCGAGCAGGTGGGCGGCGAGGACTCCGGCGTCCGGGCCACCCTTCTGGCCGTTGCCGTTGTTGCCCTGAGCGCCGTTGTTGCTGGCGCTGTTGTTGCTCGCGCTGTTGTTGCCGTTGCCGTTCCCGTTGCCGGGGGCCGCGGTGGCGGCGACGGCGGTCGGCAGCGCGATCGCGGCGGCGCCGACGGCGGCGAGCAGGCCGCGGCTCAGTGTCGTGCGTGACTTCATGATGTTCCTGACTTGTGTGTGACCGGACAGGGGTCCGGGGTTCCTTCCCCAGGTGCACCACCGACGACGGTGCCGGTGCTGCGGTATGTCTCCACCCTCGCCCGCTGAGAGGTGCGTCACAAGGCTTTCCGGTGGCGGCCATCTGCCCTGGCAGGCTTTCGCCACCCTGGCCACCGGCGGGGCGGAGGCACTAGCGTCCCGGTATGTCGACACATGGGTGGCAGGGGATCGCGGGCGTGTGCACGGCGTGGTTCGGTGCGTCGTCGCTGGTGGAAGGGGCCGCGCTGGCCGCGCGCGTGCTGGATCTGGCGCCGACGGCCGCGGTCGATCTCCGCGCGTCCGGAGTGCTGGTGCGCCTGGACGGTGACACCCACCTAGACGTTGAAACCCACCTCGACGTTGACAGCCACCTGGACGCCATCACGCAGGCGGCGGAGGAGCTCGGGCTCGTCGCTGATCCCAGCGTCCCGCAGCAGATTGGTGTCGTGATCGAGACAGCCCAGCCCGAGGCGGTGCAGCCGTTCTGGCAGCGCGCCCTGGCCCGGGGGCCGGGCGAGGACGGCCACCTGGCGGACCCGCTGCGCCGTCTTCCCCCGCTGCGGATCCGCGAGGTGAGTGGTCTGGGTGGGGCGAGAAACCGCATACACCTGGACGTGGTCCGGCCTGCTGCGCAGGTCGAGCAGACCGATCTCGGTCCGGCGACCGGCCCGTATGGCGTGTGTCACCGCGACGCTGACGGCAACGAGGTGGATCTGGTGCCGGGGGATCCGCTGGGCGAGGCGGGTGCGAACTCGGGCACCGAGGACTGGCAGGTGGTCTTCGGCGCGGTGGCGGCCTATCGAGTGCAGTCGCCTGCGCGGCAACGGGATCTCGCGGTCACGGCGGCGGAGTTCGCGGACGAGGCCGGCTTCCCGTTGCTGATCGATCTGCGGCCCGGCGTGGTCGTCCTGGACACCGGCAAGGACCGGTGGGATGCCGACGCGCACAGGCTGGACGTGGACTTCGTCGACCTCGCCGCGCGACTGCAGACCGCGGCGCGCGGGCTCGGAGCCACCGCGGATGCCGGACTGGCGAGTTTCGTCCAGCTCTTCTTCGACGCGACCGACATCGAGTCGGTGCGGAGATTCTGGGCGGCCGCTCTGGGCTACGTCGAGGATGAGCGGGAGGGGTTGACCGACATCTACGACCCGCGCTGGCTGGGCCCGCCGCTGGTCTTCCAGCCGCTGGACCCGGCGGATGCGGACCGGCGCGAGCAGCGGGATCGGATGCACGTCGAGGTGACCGTGGGTGAGGCGGCTGCCCAGCGGCGGGTCGAGGCCGCCGTGGCCGCTGGTGGGCGGGTGCTCGAGGAGTCCGCGGGTCGGTGGGTGGTGGCCGATCCTGAGGGCAACGAGCTCGCGATTCGCTCGCCTGCCACGTAGTCGGTCCCCACTCAGTCGGTGGTCACTCAGTCCGTCATTGCTCAGTCGGTCGCGCTGGACGGCCGCACGCCGTAGACCAATGGGACGTAGTCGGGGTGCTTGGCGATCCAGGCCTTGATGAACGGGCAGATCGGCAGGACCTTCCGGGTGCCCTCCGCACGGATATCATCGAGCGCGAAGCGGGCGAGTGAGGCACCGATCCCCTTGCCCTCGAAGGCGCGGTCGACCTCGGTGTGCGTGAAGACGATGAGCTCGTCGGTGAGCTGATACTCGGCAAAGCCCGCGAGCGCGCCGTCGAGGTGCGCCTCGTAGCGGCGCTCATCCTCGTTCTTGGTGACCTGGACCTCCGACATGGGCGTTCCTACTGAACTCGACGCGCGAGGCGCGCGGCTTCGACGTCCCAACTATCCCAGCAGTCGAGCTGGACGACTCGCCAGGCGCAGCGCGGATGATCAGGAGCGCAAACTGCGACAGCTCCGGCGGGTACGACCACTGGAGGTCGAGGAGGACGCTGTCGAGGGAGGACTCTGCGCGTGCCGGCGCTTCCCAAGTGGGGTTGACCGACGCGGTTGGGACGCTGGCTGGGATCGATGACTACTACCGCGACCGTTCCAAAGGAGACGACTGGGGTGGACCCTTAGCCGTGCCGCGGAACCGTTCCTCTAGGCCCAAGACCTCCCCCGCCTTGGCCCAACGGGGCCAGGGATCTCACGCCGAGCGCAGACTCCAGCTCCTTGATCAGGGCTCGGAGATCAACCATCGCTCAGTTAAATAACGTTACGTTTGCTTCCTTAGAGTTTCGATAACAAGAAATTTATGACACATACGAACCTCGCTTGTGACATCTTCGCTGCATCTCGACAACCCGCTAGAAGTTGCTCGCCATGTTCGTGAACCGGCTGTAGTGACCCTGGAAGGCCACCACCACCGTGTCGGTGGGACCGTTGCGGTGCTTGGCCACGATCACGTCTGCCTCGCCCTCGCGGGGTGACTCCCGTTCGTAGAGAGACTCTCGGTGCAGCAGGATCACGACGTCTGCATCCTGCTCGATGGAGTTGTGGACGGCGATTCCGTTGGCCACGAAGTTGTGCGTGCCCACTACGGTCGCATCGAAGACGTCCTCAATGCCGACGAGCTCGATCGATTTCACCGCGTCCCAGAACACATCATTGACCGCGAACAGCTCCAGGTCGGCGCTATCGAGCACGGTCGCGATACGGCCGAGGCGTTCTCGAGACGGAGCGTTCTTGAAGAGTGCTGAGCCGCAGTACTGCGTTCCGAGAGCCGCCTGGACGTCTCGGTGGCTCATCCCCTGCTCGGCGAGAAGTTTGCGAACGTCTCCCCAGACCTCTCGCGGCACGGTGTCGACATTGGTCTGAGCTTCGCGATCTCGGATGATCTTCAGCAGAGCCGCCGCTGACGCCGAGCGTCCACCGAACACCCCGATCTCCTGCAGGAAGCGTCGCTGGCTGTCGGCGCCCGAGATGTCGAGGGTGAAAACGTCGCGGTAGCCCTGCTTCGGCACCGCCTTGATCCTCGACGAGATCCCGAAACGGAGCAGCAGACGAGAGACGTCGTCAACCAACCGCCGGGAGGTCGATGCGTAGTACACCCGGCCACCGCTCTGGGCGCGGTTGACCGTGACCGAACCATCTGTGGCCCAAAGGTGATGGAGGAACAACGCGATCTGCCGCTTCGATGCGTAGGAGACCTGCTCGGGGATGAACTTCTCGTGGCTCCGCAGCCCGCAGACGCCAAGACCATCAAGCCACTCCGCGATGGGATGACGCCGGCCCCGAGCCAGCCGGAAAGGGGCGCGGAGCCGCAACGTGGTGCACCTTGCTGCCTCGTACTCGTCGCGCACCGCGACCACGCCGAAGCTGAGCGCGGCGCTGGTCACAGCCCGGAGGTTCTCCTCGTCAACCGAGGCGTAGCGCAGCGGCTGGCGTCGCAGCATCGATCCGTCGCCCAGCATGTGTGCCAGAAGGACGAGGTGATCGTCGTCTTCCCAGGGCTCGTGCCGCTCCGGCGCAGGCACGTGTCGCGGGACTGCCAGCCGGTCACCCGTGCGCAGATCGCCGAGTTGCTTCCAGCCGTCATAGGTCAGGAACGGGTGGTTCTCGGTCGCCGTGACGGTCTTACCCGACGTCAGCGTCAGTCGGAAGACCGGCTTCCGGCCGGTCGGGAAGACGTGCGTCAGATGGCGCCGGACGTACCGTAGGGACTCGTCCAGCGACCAGATGGGAACGTCGGTCGCACCCGACGCGTGCAGCTCACCGAGGGTGACCTCGGCCCCTGTGTCGGCCCGCAGGACCCGGGTGTCGGCCGTGAGGCAGCCACTTTCGCGAAGATCGCTCATCTGTGGCTTCTTGTCGGTGCGCTGCTCAGGACCACGGTTCAGCTGCGAGAGCGCGATCAGCGGGACCTCGAGCTCCTTGGCGAGCAGTTTGAGCGCACGGCTGAACTCCGCGACCTCCTGCTGACGGGACTCGACCCGCTTGCCCGAACTCATCAGCTGCAGATAGTCGACGATGACCATCTTGAGGTTGTGCCGCTGCTTGAGCCGCCGGCACTTGGCCCGGATCTCCATCAGCGACATGTTGGGCGAATCGTCGATGAACAGCGGCGCGTCGTGGATCCGGCCCTGGGTCTCGGCCAGGCGCGTCCAGTCCCGGTCCCGCATGTTGCCCTTACGCATGTTCTGCAGCGGGATCTCCGACTCCGCCGACAGCAGACGCATCGTGATCTCGGTGCGGCTCATCTCCAGGCTGAAGACGACGGTGGGCATCTTGTGCTTGATCGCCGCCGCACGCGCCACGTCCAACGCGAACGTGGATTTACCCACAGCCGGCCTCGCCGCCACGATGACCATCTGCCCGGGGTGCAACCCGTTGGTCAGCTCGTCCAGGTCGGTGAAGCCGGTCGGCACGCCCACCATCTCGCCCGTGGACGAGGCGTTGTGCTCGATCTCATCCGAGGTGGCCTGCAGCAGGTCCCCGATCGGGTGGTAGTCCTCCCCACCCCGCCGGTCGGCGACCGCGAAGACCTCGGCCTGGGCCTCGTTGACGATCTCCTCGACGTCACCACCCCCGTAGCCGATCTGCACGATCCTGGTCCCGGCCTCGACCAGCCGTCGCAGGATCGCCCGCTCCGCCACGATCTCGGCGTAGTAGGCGGCGTTGGCCGCGGTCGGCACCATCGCGATCAACTGGTGCAGGTATGCCGTGCCCCCCACCCGGGCCAGTTCACCGCGCTTGGTCAGCTCGTCCGCGACGGTGATCGCATCGACGGGTTCGCCCCGCCCGAAGAGGTCCACGACCGCTTCGTAGATGCGCTCGTGCGCCGGGCGGTAGAAGTCCTGCGGCTTCACCAGCTCCGAGCACTCACCGATGGCGTCCTTGGACAGCAGCATGGAGCCGATCGCGCTCTGCTCCGCGGCGACGTCCTGCGGCGGCAGTCGCTCCTCCGGTGCTCCCCCCGGAGCGTTGTTGCCATAGGCCTGCTCGAGCTCGCTCAGCGACATAGGCCTCTCCTCAACACGTGTCCGTTTAGGTCTGCACCAAAGACCATCACCGACCACCGACATACCTGCGGAACAGACCCACCCGGGCGCGAGCCATCGGGCCACCGTAGGTCGCCGCCCACCCCTTCTCCAACCGCGCCTGTGGACCCGTTGTGGATCTCGTGTGGACTGACGGTGGACGACACGCCTGCACCTTTGGGGGTGGATGTGGACAAGGCCTGTGGACAGTCCATGACTTTCCTGGCGAGACCCACACTGACCTGCGGAAACACGCCACACAGGCTGTGGACGAAAACTCGTCCTTCCACTCTGTCGCACCGCTCTGGCACACTCCCGACGTGACCTCGGACAGCCCGCCCCCACCTCGCCCGACCCCGGATCCGGGGCTGCGGCGCGAGGTCCTGCGGCTGGCCGTTCCGGCCTTTCTCGCCCTGGTCGCCGAGCCGCTCTTCCTGCTCGCCGACTCAGCCATCGTTGGCTTCCTCGGCACCTCCTCGCTCGCGGGCCTCGGCGTCGCGAGCGCGGTCCTGCTCACCGCGGTCAACATCTTCGTCTTCCTCGCCTACGGCACCACTGCGGTGGTCGCCCGACGACTCGGAGCTGGCGACCAGAAAGGGGCGCTCGCCGCCGGCGTCGACGGGATCTGGCTCGCGATGATCCTGGGCATCCTGGCGGCCGCCGCCGTGGCGATCTGGGCGCACCAGATCGTCGCCTTCTTCGGGGCCACGCCCGACGCGACCGCAGAAGCGGTGACCTACCTGCGGGTCTCGACACTCGGCATACCTCCCATGCTCGTCGTCCTCGCCGCCACCGGCGTCCTCCGCGGACTGCAGGACACCAAGACCCCCCTCGTCGCCGCGGTCGCCGGCTTCTCCGCCAACGCCGTCCTGTCCCTCGTCCTCGTCCATGGGGTCCACTGGGGGATCGCCGGCGCCGCCTGGGGCACGGTAATCGCCCAGACCGGGATGGCGATCGGGCTCGTCTGGGTCCTGGTCCGCGGTGCCCGCCGCCTGGACGCACCCCTCGGCTTCACCGCGGCGGGTGTCCTGCGCTCGGCGGTCGACGGCATACCCCTGCTCGTGCGCACCCTCGCGCTGCGTGCGGTGCTGCTCGTGACCACCTGGGTGGCCGCAGGGCTGGGCGAGCCCGAGCTCGCCGCCCACCAGGTCGCGATGACCGTCTGGAGCGCGCTCGCCTTCGCGCTCGACGCGCTGGCGATCGCGGCGCAGGCGTTGACCGGCAAGTCGCTGGGCGCCGGCGACGTCGAGGGCACGCGCGCGACGACCTGGCTGATGGTGCGCTGGGGCGTGTGGTTCGGGATCGGCCTGACGCTGCTGATCCTGGCGCTGCACCGCGTCGTCCCGCTCGGCTTCTCGACCGACCCGCAGGTGCAGGCGGCGCTGGCGGCGGCCCTGCTCGTCGTCGCCGTCGGACAGCCGATCTCGGGCGTCGCCTTCGTGCTCGACGGAGTGCTGATCGGCGCCGGTGATGCGCGCTGGCTGGCGCTCGCGCAGACCGTCTTCCTGCTCGTCTACCTGCCAATGGTGCTGGGCGTGTGGGCGGCCGGGCTGGTCGGCGTGACCGGGCTGGTGTGGTTGTGGATCGCCTTCACCGGCTTCATGGCCGTGCGGGCGGCGGGGCTGCTCTGGCGGGCCCGCGGGGATGCCTGGATGGTGGTCGGCGCCACCCGCTGAAGAGACGCTTGCGGGTGGTCCTGAGCAGGGCTGATGTTCTGCCAGAATTCTCTGGTGCTCGGCATCATCGACCTCCCGACCTACCTGCTCGGGCTCCTGCTGATCGTGCTCCTCCCGGGGCCGAACTCGGTCTACGTCCTGTCGGTCGCCGCGCGTCGGGGGACGCGCGATGGCTACCGCGCGGCGTGCGGTGTGTTCGCCGGTGACGCCGTGCTGATGACGCTCGCCGCGGGCGGTATCGCCTCGCTCCTGCGCGCTGAGCCGATGCTGTTCAACCTGGTCAAGTGGGCGGGTGCGATCTATCTGACCTGGCTGGCGATCGGGCTGCTGCGCGGGGCGTGGCGGACCCGGCGCCGGGCGGCGCAGTCCGAGACGGCCGAGGGTGTGGAGGCGGTCGAGGAGGTCCTGAACGAGGCGGTGGTCGACGCCGCGCCGCCGCGGGGCGCGGTGGAGAAGCCGTTCCGGCGCGCGTTCGTGGTCAGCCTGCTCAACCCGAAGGCGATCCTGTTCTTCGTCTCCTTCTTCGTGCAGTTCGTCGACCCGACCTATGCCTACCCAGCGCTGTCTTTCCTCGCCCTCGGCGCCTGGGCGCAGCTGTTCAGCTTCACCTACCTGTCGGTGCTGATCTTCGGTGGCGCCTATCTCGCGGCGACCTTCCGCCGTCGCCGGCGGACCAAGGCGGCGTTGTCGGCCGGGGTCGGGGCGGCGTTCCTCGCCTTCGCGGTGAAGCTGGCGGCCACGCAGGCCTGACCAGGTCCCGTATGCCGTGACACCGGTCGGGCGCTGTCCGTCCCGTCTGAGATGGTGGGGGATAGAGAGCACGCAGGAGTTGAGCGCATGCAGGAGTTGGGCACGATATGAGCGACGGACGACCGGACAGCGCGGGGCAACTGGCGGCCGAGAGCCTGGTCGCTGGGGAGCGCGAGCAGCTGATCTACACGCTGGAGAACCGCTTCGCCCCCCACCTGGAGGCCGCCGACGCGGCCGTGCGTGAGGCCGAGCAGCGCCTTGCGGAAGCCCGCGACCAGCTCGCGCGACTGGAGCGCGAAAGGGGAGAAGCGCCATACGTCTCGGACGCCTTGCCGTTTATGCGTCAGGGCGTGGACGAGGAGGTCGAGGGTCTGGAGCGCAAGACGACGGGCAAGAAGTTGCGCACGTCCTACCGCTTCCTCGTCGATCGGACGGTCGAGCTGGCAGCGGCCGAGGTGCAGCGCTTCCACGAGGACCGGGATGCGGCTGAACGCGAGCGTGAGGAGGGGCTGGCCGCGCGGGAGGAGGCGGTGCGCCTGGCCGAGCAGGCCCTGGCGGCGGCGCAGGCGATGCAGGAGCGCGTGCGCGGTGCGGAGCGCGCGGCCCAGCGTGGCGTGGCGGTGCTCGTCGAGAAGCTCGGGCAGGCCTGACGCGCCGACCGTCGCCCATGTCCTGACACACCAAGCGTCACCGAAGTCTCAAGCAGGAATGTCACCCATGTCCCGAGACATCACACGACACGCTGTGGATAATGTGCAGGCTTGTCGTACAGGTGTGCTAGGTTTGACGTAGTCGACATGGAGAAGCTCGCGGGGAGTTTCGGTCGGCGAACGGGGATCTGCCGAGGGGAGGCAGCGATGGCACAGCCACATCCGGAGGACGCCCGAGACCATCGCGCCCCGGCAGCGGGAGGCGCGGTACTAGGCAGCGTGCTGGAACAGGCGCGGCGGGCCAGTTCCGCGCACGCCGACCTGCTGGTCGCCATCGCGGACCTCTTCGTGATCGCTCGGGACAAGGTCCTGGCGGCTCGGGGCAAGGTCGGCGTCGAACTGTCCGCGACCCTCAAGCGCGAGATCACCAGCGCCGCCCGGACAGCCTTGGCGTATGAGTTGTCGGCCACCATGGGCCCCACTCCCTACCGCGCCCGCATCCTGATCGAAATCGCGACCTCCGGGACGGAGATGACCACGCTCATCCTGTCCGCGCTGCACCGCGGCGAGACCACCTTGGAGCAGATCGTGGCGTTCTGGCAGCGCACCCGGGGACTGGAGGCGGAGCAGCGCTTGCTCGTCGCCTACGCCCTGTTCGGACCCGACGTGATCAGCGCAGCCAGGGAACGGCTGGACCCCGACGGCGACTGGCACGGTTACCCCTGGGGTGAGGCGCCCTTCGAGGCCGCCCTGACGCGTGAGTCGACCGCCGCGGTGGGGACGGACCCCGAGGCGGAGCGCGCCCGACGTCGAGCGGCAGCCAAGAAGAAGTACTTCCGTGTCCAGGCCAACGACGACGGCACCGCGACCATGACGATCCGCGCACCGCTGCACCAGATCCTCGGACCGGCAGCTCGGGTGGATGCCGCAGTACGTGCCCTGAAGGCCCGCAAGGACGAGCGGCCGTGGGCGCACGCGCCGGCCGACATCGCCCTGACCATGCTGGGCTATGGCACCATCCCCGCTCTCGACCTCCCCGACCTTCCGCCGCAGAGCTCGGATTCGGCGACGGACAGCGAGGCGGGCGGCGATCCTGAGGACAGTGGGTCGACGGAGCCCACGCCAGACCCCGATGCCGAGGCACGAGATCACGGGCTGTTCGACCCGATCCTCTCTCCCGATCAGGCCGACCTGCTGGCCCGGGTCATCACGGCCACGCCCCCCATCGCCCTCCAGGTCGTCGTCCCGCACGACGTCCTGGGTCTCGGGCAGCCACTGTGCCCTGGGTGCGCCGGGACCATCCGATCAACCGACCCTGACCCTGGCGATGGACTGTGCCCCGACCATGGCCCTGACCCTGGCGATGGACTGTGCCCCGACCATGGCCCTGACCCGGATCTCGACCCCGACCATGACCCCGATCCCGGCCCCGACCCTGGGGAGAGCTCCGCCTCCGGTTCGGAAGCACGGGAGGACTCTGCCTGGAGCGGTCCCACCGACGAGGACGCGCCCACCGACGAGGACGCGCCCACTCAGGAGCTCCGGCCGACCGACGAGGACGCGCGCCACCCCGCGCGCCTCTTGCGTGGCAAGGTCGCCGAGATCGTCGGTGACGAGCCCGCCTTCATCTCCCCCGGTTGGGCGCGGGAGCTCGCCCTCACGCCCGGCACCACCATGCACCGCCTGCTCACCGACAGGGCAGACGGACGCCTGCTCGAGCGATCGATCCCCACCTACCGCCCAGACACCGACATGCGCCGCCAGGTGCGAGCCGCCGACCGTTACTCCCGCTTCCCCAACAGTCGCGATCCAGAGACCCGCTGCGACATCGACCACGTCACGCCGCACGGCTGGGCCGGTGGAGCGACCAGCCCGCTGAATCTGCAGCTTCTCGACAAGGTCCCGCACGCCCTCAAGACGGTCGGCGACCTCAAGGCAGCGATCAACACCCGCCGTGACATCACCTTCACCACCCTGCTCGGCCAGCTGCGGGCTACGCGGGCGCACGACTATCGGCAGTACACCCTGGCCATGGACACCGACGACCTCGATGAGCTCCGTGACCGCGCCAACTACCTCGCCTACGCCGTCCTCGCCGAGCGCGCGAAGGGCGTCCAGGGTCGGGACCCGCACAGCACCATCACCGTCAACCACACCAACCCGGAGGGCCAGGTCCGCCCCGGGCCTCGCCCCGACCACCCCACCCCTGATGAGCTCCTGCAGCGCTGGTCCGAGGACGAGCCCGACGAAGCGTGAGGTCAATGAGTGTGCCCGACTCAGCCGCCACGATCGACCACACCGCCCAATTGGCCACCCAGGGCCACACACGCCCGAAGCTCCCGGTGGCATGGCCCATGACAAAGCGTTGGCCTGGGGCGACCCGCCCGGGCATGATGCGCCTCATGCCAGTCTCGCTGACCACCCCTACGACCAAGCAGTTCGCGACCATCGTGACCACGCTCGGCAGCTGGCAGCGTGACGGCGCTCCCTTCCAACTCCACCCGGGCGACCTCGGCTGGCACGCACGTAAGGGCCCAGCCGACACCGCGGCAGCCCTCCGTGTCTGGGCCCGCGACGGTCGCACGGTCGCGATCGGTTTGCTCGACGGCGAGGACCTCCTCCGCATGACCTGCGCACCCGACCTGCTCGCCGATCTCGAACTGGCTCGAGCCCTCGCCGGCGACGTCCACGACCCTGGGCGAGGCGTCCTCCCAGCAGGCCCCGTGTATGTCGAAGCCCCCGTCGGCGCAGCCCTGCACCACAGTTTGGCTCACCTGGGATGGGAGGTCGGCGAGGAGTGGACCCCCCTGCAGATGACACTCGAGCAGGACGTCATCGGTGAGTCGGGAGCCCTGCGAATCGAGGTCGCAACGGAGGACCTGGCAGGCGATTGGCTCTGCGTGACCGCAGCTGCCTTCCAGGCGTCATCTGCTTCTCCGACGTCAGCGACGGCGCCATCGCCATCGCAGGTGCACTCACCCTCTCCTTCGCTCTCGACGCAGGCGCTGGAGCGCTGGCGCACGATGGTGAGTAGTGCGGCATACGAGGGGGCACGGGCCCTGGTTGGTTACGACGAACAGGACCGACCGGTCGCAGCCATCTGCGTCTGGAGCGCAGGACCTGGACGTCCGGGCATCATCGAGCCGCTGGGTGTGCACCCGGATGCGCGCGGGCGCGGTTTCGGCCGAAGCATGACCCTCGCTGGCGCCGGCGAGCTGCAGCGCCTCGGTGCGTCGAGTGCCCACGTGGCCACACCCAGCAGCAATGTCGGGGCAGTGGCGACCTATCTGGCCGCCGGCTTCAGCGAGCTCCCGCGTCGTCGGGACCGCCAGCGCTCTGCGTGACCGGATCCACCTGCTCAACGGGCTGGGACCCCGCCGGCTGCCGCTCCACGGGAGGGGACCCCGCAGGCTCGAGCTGCTCCCGCCACAACCTGCGCCAGGGCAGGAAGGCGCACGACAGCACCAACCCCGCTCCGGCCAGGCCTATCGCGATCCGGGTCGAGCTCGCGAGCGCCAGGACGCCCCAGAGCGCCATCGCAGCCGGTTGCACCACTCTGTTGGTGATGGACCAGGCAGCCGAGACGCGAGACATCAGGTGGTCCGGGACGGTGTCGAGTCGATAGGCCACGAAGAGCGGGTTGAAGGCACCGGCGATCAGCAACATCAGGCTGTCGCACGCCACGATGACGACCAGCCCGACCCAGCCAGCGGGGGCGAAGGCGATCGGGAGGAGAAAGAGCGTCCGGGCCGCCCCGAGGGTCAGGATCAGGCGGCCCCGGCCGTGCAGGCCCTCCAGCCTGGGCGCCAGGAGAGCCCCGAGGATGCCACCCACGCACGGGATGCCGAGGGCCAGACCGTACTGCCATGGGGCGAGCCCGAGATCACGCAGCATGAGGACGTAGATGAGCGGCGAGGACGCCATCAGCATGCCGCCGAAGACCATCGCGTTGAGAAAGAGCGGACGCAGGGTCGGGTGGCGCAGGATGAACGCCCAACCCACACCGAGCTCGCGCAAGGGGCTCCCACCGGCGTCCCGTGGCGCAGGCTCCGGCTCGGGTTGGCGGATGCTGCGCAGGCCCACCGCGGCACCGAGGAAACCGACGGCGTTGACCGCCACGGTGACCGTGGCGCCGATGGCTCCCAGGAGCAGCCCGCCGATGGCAGGCCCCGCGCTCAGCGCCAACCACGACGTGGTCTCCAGCCGACTGGCTGCCTCGGTCCGGCCCTCCCGGGGGACCAGTGCCTTCAGGTGCGCAGAACTCGCGCTCAGCTCGGCCAGCAACCCCAGCGAGCTGGCGGCAGCGACGACGACGAGATGTCCATACGTCAGCACCCCGAGGAGATGCGCGATCGGCAGACTGAGCAGGACCACCGCGCGAAACAGAGCGGCCGCGATCATCACCGGCCGCTTGCGTCGATGCTCCACCCAGGGCCCGATGGGCAGGGCGAGCAGCGCACTGATCGCGCCCCCGGCCGCAGCCAGCAGCGATACCTGGAGGTCGTCGGTGTCCAGCACCGTGATGGCGATGAAGGGCAGCGCCCCCAGCGCCACCGCCGTGCCGACCTGGCTTGCCGCCGTCGCGCCCCCACAGGCGAGCGAAGTCCGGGCCGAGGTTCACCCGAAGCACCCTAGGCATCACCACTGACACACCCACCCCGCCGCGCCGCGGCACTGGGCGTGACCAGCCAGCCACCAACCAACGGACCACACCCTTCGGCAGAAGGGGCCTACGGCTTGACTTATCCGAATTTTCTGTGTTCTGATCCTCACACCCCATCACGAGCGGCCGAGAGATCTGGCTCGAGGACGCCGCAGCAACCACCCCACCCGGGGCAGGGTGCTCACGCCAGGATCGATGGAGAGGAAACTCTGATGTTCTGCAGGTCCCAGGAGATGCCCTCGGCGGTCACCGCCGACGCAACCACCGTGCGCTGACCGCCGCCCCACCGCGTCACGCCCCTCTCCGCACCTCTTCCCTCTCCTTCTGACGCACGTACGCACACCTGCGCGCGTTGCGTCATACCCGCAGATTCTTCAGGAGCCCCCTATGTCCACCGTCACCCTGCACGCCCCCACCACCGACCTACGCAGCGTCTTCCGTCGGGCAGCCGCGAGCACCTGGGTCGTGACCGGAGCCCGCGCGCCCGGCCTCGACCCGGTCGGCTTCACCGCCATCTCCGTCGTCTCGGTGAGTCTCGACCCGCCGCTGGTCTCCTTCAACATCGGCAAGGACTCCTCCAGCCTGGTCACCCTGGCCCGCACCCACCGCGCCGGACTGCACCTGCTCGCCGACCACCAGGCCCACCTCGCGACCCGGTTCGCCGCCGACCGGCGGCAGCGCTTCGTCGACGAGGGCGCCTGGCACTGGGACCACGGCCTGCCGGTCGTCACCGGCGCTGCGCTCCACCTGACCACCCGCATCGTCGACCTCGTCGAGGCCGGCGACTCCTTCCTCGCGCTCGCCCGGGTCGAGCACGCCAGCTCCACCGACCACTCCCCGCTCATCCACCACCAGGGCCGCTTCGCCCCCCTCCACCTGATCGGAGCCTGACCGATGACTACCACGCACCCAGCCGCCAACCCCGCCACCAACCCCGGCGCCAACCCAGTCGCCCACCCGCTCTCCTTCGCCTACTGGGTCCCCAATGTCTCCGGCGGCCTCGTCGTCTCGACCATCGAGCAGCGCACCAACCACACGCCGGACTACAACATCGACGTCGCGCAGACCGCCGAGCGCGTCGGCTTCGACTACGCCCTCACCCAGGTCCGCTATCTCGCCAGCTACGGCGCCGACGCCCAGCACGAATCGGTCTCCTTCTCCCTCGGCCTGCTCAGCCACACCGAGCGTCTCAACGTGATCGCAGCCGTCCACCCCGGCCAGTGGCCGCCGCACATCCTCGCCAAGCTCGCCGCGACCGCACAGGAGCTGCACGACAACCGCCTGGCGCTCAACGTCGTCTCCGGCTGGTTCAAGGACGAGTACACCCGGCTCGGCCTGGACTGGCTGGACCACGAGGAGCGTTACCGCCGCGCCGAGGAGTTCATCGAGGTGCTGCGCGGGCTGTGGGCACAGGACCCGTTCACCTTCCGCGGCGACTTCTACCGCACCCGCGATGTCGTCTTCCGCCCCTCCCCGACCCGCACCCCGGAGGTCTTCCAGGGCGGCAACTCCACGTCCGCACGCGAGATGGGCGCGCGCCTGTCCGACCTCTACTTCATGAACGGCAACTCCATCGACGGCGTCCGCGAGCAGGTCGAGGACGTGCGAGCCCGGGCCGAGCGGCACGGACGTCGGGACGCGATCCGGTTCGGGCTCAACGGGTTCGCCGTGGTCCGCGACACCGAGGCCGAGGCCCGCGAGGTGGTCGAGGAGATCATCGCGAAGGCGGACGTCGCCAAGGTCAACGACTTCGGTCGCGCGGTCAAGCAGGCCGGCCAGTCGACCCTCGACAAGAAGGGGATGTGGGCGGACTCCGACTTCCGCGACCTGGTCCAGTACAACGACGGCTTCCGCACCGGCCTCATCGGCACCCCCGAGCAGGTCGCCCGCCGCATCCTGGACTACAAGGCGGTCGGCGCCGACCTCCTCCTGCTCGGCTTCCTGCACGTCCGCGAGGAGGTGGAGCGCTTCGGCACCGAGGTCATCCCGCTGGTCCGCGAGCTCGAGGCCTCCGGGTATGGCGTTTCCCACCCAGGTGCAGAAGTCGCCAGCGAGAGGGTAGCCAGCGAGAGGGTCGCCAACGCGCAGGTCGCCAGCGAGAGGGTCGCCTGATGGGAGCCGCCAGTGTTGTCGAGACCGCACCCGGGGACGCCACCTCGAGGGTCACTCCGAGGGTCACTCCGAGGGGCGATGCGAGGGTCGATGCAAGGGTCACTGCCACGTCCTTGCGCGATCGGCAACGCCCGATCAAGGCCCGCTGTCGGGGAGGACCCGACCTCGGCGCTGATCGCCAGCGAGGCCACGGCCGTGGTCGATCAGCAGGCGCTCACGGCCACCGTTCCCACCTGGTCCGGTGAGCTGGTGGCGGGCCTACACCCAGCCGCAGGGGGCGACGGACACCTGGCCTGCTCGGCCGACATCGTCCTGCAGGCGCTCGTCGCCTGCGGCGGCGTCACCCTGGCCGCCGTCGCCACCTCCCTCGGGCTCGACCTGCGCAAGGCCGAACTGACCGCCCGCGCCACCTGGGACGCCCGAGGCACCCTCGGGGTCGACCCGGAAGCGCCCGTCGGGCTCACCGGAGTGGAGCTCGTGGTGGACGTGGAGGCGTGGACGAGTGACGGCATACGGGCAGGGGACTCGGTGATCGACCGCCTGCTGGAGTTGACCGAGAAGTACTGCGTGGTCGCCCGCACGCTCACCGCGCCGGGCACGCTGGAGGTGCGCAGAGCCTGAGCCCGGCTTACCCGACCCGGCGAGTCAGCCCGGCTCAGCGGCTCGGCTCGGAACCCGGGTCGGTCGCGGGTCGGGGGTGCGGGGCCTCGCGCCGGCCCAGGTGGATGTCCGTGGGCGCCACCTGGCCGGTGCGGAAGCCCGCCCGGCCGACCATGTGCGCGCCGGCGGGGATGGTGAGCAGCTGGAAGGCCGCGATGATCGCCAGCGCCCCCAGGTCGATCCCGGTCCGCATGCGCAGGGCGACGCCGACCAGGACGAGGAGGACACCGAGCACCTGCGGCTTGGTGCCCGCGTGCATCCGGGTAAGCAGGTCGGAGAAGCGCAGCAGACCGACCGCGGCGGCGACGCACAGGAGGCTGCCGAGGAAGAGGAAGATCAGCCCGGCGAGGTCGAGGAACTCGGTGAAGGTCATCGGCGCGCCTCCCCGTCAGTGCTGGTGGCAGGGGTGCCGGTGGCGGGGGTGCTGGTGGCGTGCGTGCCGGTGGCAGGGGTGCTGGTGCCGGGCGTGCTGGCGCCGGTCGCCGCCTCGCTCCGCGGGTCCGGCTGGTCCTCCAGCCGGTCCGGTGCCGGCGCCACGAACGGGCTGTCCCGATCAGCGGCGACGAAGCGCGCGACGGCGACGGAGCCCAGGAAGCCCACGAAGGACAGCGAGATCAGCACCGGCAGGGTGGTCTTCGCGCCGCTGAGCGCGACATAGGCACCGAGGGCACACACCACGATCGAGACCAGGGTGTCGGTGGCGACGACCCGGTCGAGCACGCTCGGGCCGATCGTGATCCGGATCAGGACGAGCAGGGCGGACAGCGACATCAGGCTGCCGACGGCCCAGGCGAAGATCGTCTCGACGGTCTGGAGTTCCATCAGCGCACCCCCTCATCCGGCCGCGGGCCCTGGTGGGCGCCCAGCTGCTTGACCTCGTCGGTGGTCATCGTGGACACCAGTCCTTCCCGGGCAGCCCGCTCCTGCGCCTCGCGCCGACGGCGCGGGTCGAGCAGAGCCTCGGCATCGGGGTGGAAGGCCCGCAGCACGCGGGCTTCCTGGGCGCGGACGCGGTGGCGGACCTTCTCCGCCTCCTGCCGGGTGCGCACGTCGAGGGCGTGGATGGTCAGCACGCGCGAGCTCGGGTCGAGATCGATGACGACCGATCCGGGGACGAGCGCGACCAGCTCTGCGGTCAGGGTCTGCAGGAGGGCGTCATCACCGACCAGCTCCATGTCCATCACCCGGCCACGCGCCGTCCGACCCGGACGCACGGCGAGCCACGCCACCTCGACCGAGGCGCGCACCAGGTCCCACAGGAACCGGCTGACGAGCACCACGATCGCTATCGGACGTGGCCGCAGCCGGACCTGGACGTGCGGCAGCGGGAAGGCCGCCAGCACGAAGAAGCCGACGAGCAAGCCACCGATGAAGGTGAGCAGGGTGAATCTGCTCCACAGGATCATCCAGACCAGGGCGAGCCACAGCACGGCCCCGATGGAGATGTTCCACCGTCGCGAGATGAGCCTCACATTCCCACCCCCAAAACGGCCTCGAGATAAGGCGTGCGCAGCATCAGGTCGACGGCCGCGCGGGTGGCCACCCCGAAGAGCGGACCTGCGACCAAGGTGATGCCGACGCCGACCACGACCAGCGACATCGTCGGGACAAGCACGCCGATCCCCAGGGCGCTGTGGTGGCCGCCACGCAGCGGTCCGGTGCCGACCAAGCCCTTGGCGTTCTCGGACCAGAAGGCACGACCCCAGACCTTGGCGATCGCGTAGAGCGTGAGCAGCGAGGTGACCACCGAGCCGACCACGACCACGATCGCCAGCCAGCTGCCATCGGCGGTGCCGGCCTGGATCAGGCCGACCTTGCCGAGGAAGCCGCTGAACGGCGGGATGCCGGCCGCGTTCATCGCCGGGACGAAGAACAGGATCGCCAGCAGCGGCGAGATGCGGGCCAGGTCACCGAGCTTGGTGCTGTCGGAGGATCCGCCGACGCGCTCGATGAGACCGACCACCAGGAAGAGCGTGGTCTGGATCAGGATGTGGTGCACGACGTAGAAGATCGCCGAGGCCAACCCGTGGGTGCTGCCCAGGGCCACGCCAAAGAGCATGTAGCCGATGTGGCTGACCAGGATGAAGGACAGCATCCGCTTGATGTCGTCCTGCGCGATCGCCCCCAGGATGCCGACCACCATGGTGAGCAGCGAGGCCCACAGCAGCAGTTGCTCGAGGTTGGAGTTGGGGAAGAGCAGGGTCTGGGTGCGGATGATCGCGTAGATCCCGACCTTGGTCAGCAGGCCGGCGAACACGGCGGTGACCGGGGCCGGGGCCGTGGGGTAGGAGTCGGGCAGCCACCCCGACATCGGGAAGACCGCGGCCTTGACGGCGAAGCCGACGAGCAGCAGCAGGTGCAGCAGCACGGCGGTGCTCGGGTCGATCTCGCCGAGCCGCTCGCTCAGCAGCGCCAGGTTGATGGTGCCGGTGGCGCCGTAGACCATCGCGATGGCCGCGAGGAAGATCATCGAGGACAGCAGCGAGACCAGCACGTAAGTCACGCCGGCCCGCACCCGCTCGCGCGTCCCACCCAGGGTGAGCAGCACGAAGCTGGCGGCCAGCAACATCTCGAAGCCCACGTAGATGTGGAACAGGTCGCCGGCGATGAAGGTCGTGGTCACGCCGGCTGCGAGCACCAGGATCGTGGGGTGGAAGACCGGCAGCGGCGCGTGCCCGTCGCTCTCCTCATCGAAACTGCTCGCGCCCTGTCCGACCGAGTAGGCCAGGACGGCCATCGTGACCGTGGTCGAGACGATGACCATGAGGGCGGCCAGGCGGTCGACGACCAGGACGATGCCCTCGTATGGCGTCCACCCACCCACGTGCATGACCTGCGGTCCGTGGGTGTCGGCGGCCCAGAGCAGCACGCCCGCGGCGATGAGCATCCCGGCCAGCACGCTCAGGCTGACGGCGCGCTGGATCCAGGTGCGGCCCGCGGCGGCCAGGGTCAGACCGGCGCCGATCAGCGGGAGGAGGACCAGCATCGGCACGAGCCAGGAGAAGGGCGTGATCATCGCGTGCTCCCTCCGTCCTGCTTGTCGGCCGGGTCTGTGCTGGTGGGCTCGTTGTCGGTCGGGTCTGTGCTGGTGGGCTCAGCGTCGGTCAGCTCAGCGTCCGTCGGGTCTGCGTCGGTGCCTTCGTCCGTGTCCTTCAGGGGCGCGTCCTCGGCCGCCGCGTCGGTGGCGGTGCCGCTACCGTCGCCCCCGCCGCGACCCTGCTCGCTCATCTCGCGCTCGGCGCGCTGGCTCTCGGCCTCAATCTCGGCGGCCTGCTCGCGGGCGCTGCGGTTGTCATCACCCAGGTCGTCAGCCTCGGCACGGGCGTGGATCCTCGCCGACTCGGTGTCGTCGTCGACGATGTCTTGGCGGCCCAGCTGCCAGGAGCGGTGCGCCAGGGCGAGCACGAAGGCGGTCATCGCCAGCGTGATGACGATTGCGGTCAGCACCAGCGCCTGCGGCACCGGGTCGGCCATGGGGTCATCGAACATCCCCACGATCGGCGGACTGCCAGCAGGTCCCGAGGCGATGATGAACAGCAGGTTGATGCCATTGCCCATCAGCAGGAAGCCGAGCAGGGCACGCACCAGCGACCGGGCCAGGAACAGGTAGACGCCGGTGCCGATGAGCACCGAGGAGACGATCACGAGGGTCAGGTTGGGGGTCATCGGTTCGCTCCTTCCTGCGCGGAGCTCTGCTCGTTGGCCTTCTCCTGGGCGATCTGGTGGTCCAGACCGGAGCCCAGGCTGCGCAGGATGTCGAGCATCAGGCCGATGACCACGAGGTAGACGCCGAGGTCGAAGAAGAGCGAGCTCACCAGGTGGATCTCACCCAGCAGCGGGATCTGCAGGTAGGTGTCCCACGTACGCAGCGCCGCGCTGCCGAAGAGCATCGGGATGATGGCCGAGCCGGCGGCGATGAACAGCCCGGTGCCGAGCAGGGCCGCGGGCATCACGGGCAGCGCCGCACGCAACTCGTAGGCCCGGCCTGCCAGGTAGCGCAGGCACAGCGCCAGCCCGCCGACAATGCCGGCGGCGAAGCCGCCACCGGGCAGGTTGTGACCGGCCAGCAGCAGGTAGATCGACCACAGCATCAGGGTGTGGAAGGTCAGGCGAGCGACGATCTCCAGAATGGTTGACCGGCGGCTGTCCTCGACCTCGGCGCCCATCGTCAGCCAAGGGGTCGGGTCCTGGGCCGAGGAGGTGGCGCCGGTGCGGGTCCGCAGCGTGGCCCGGCTGTCGCGCGCCGTCCGCAGCGCGCTGCGGACGCGGTCGAGGGCCTCATCACGCAGGAAGACCAGCGAGGCAACGCCGGTGGCGCAGGCCAGCACGACGGACAGCTCGCCCATGGTGTCCCAGGCACGGACGTCGACCAGGATCACGTTGACGATGTTGTAGCCAGCGCCGTACTCCACCGAGCGCTCGGGCAGGTTGATCCCGGCAGGCTCGTGCACGCGGGAAGCGGCCGCCAGCATGGCGATCGCTCCGAAGACGATGCCGACCGCGGCACCGATCAGCGCCCGGACCTTGCGGGTCATCCTGCTGGGGTCGTCGGGGAAGCGGCCGGACATCCGACGCAGCACCAGCACCATGACCACCAGGGCCACGGTCTCGACCAGGGTCTGGGTCAGCGCCAGGTCCGGGGAGCCGTGCATCAGGAACAGGATCGCGGTGCCGTAGCCGGTCACACCGACCAGGAAGACCGCCCGCAGTCGACGCCGGGACCGGGTGGCCAGGATGGCGGCGATGATCGTGATCAGGGCGACGGAGACCTGCGCCGGGCTCTGCGCCCAGAGGATCTCATCCGGCCAGTTCAGCTCCATCCCGCCGGCGATGAGGTGCACGCCAGGCAGCACGATGACGACGGCCAGGATGATGCCGAGCAGCACGGGCAGCGAGCCCCGCTGCATGAAACCCGTCGTCTCCAGCGAGACGCGCTCCAGCCCCCGGGTCACGTGGTGGTAGGTGCGGCCGGCGTCGATCGGCGAGATCGGGATCGGCACCTCCACCGCCCGGCGCGCCTGCACGCTGAACCAGAGCACACCGAGCACCCACACCCCGACGGAGACATAGAGCGGCAAGCCAAAGCCGTGCCACAGCCCCAGATGCACCTCATAGCCGTCGGCCACGTGGGTCACCGTCTCGGTGTGCCGCTCGAGCACCGCCTCCAGGCGGGTGGACGTCACGCCCATCACCAGGCCGCCGAGCGCCAGGAACAAGGGTATGCCGACGAGCAGCCAGGAGGGCGCGTGCCACTGGTCCTCGTCCTCGTCGCGCACCTGCGGCGCCGGCCCCTGAGCGCCGTCGGTGAAGGCACCCCACACGTAGCGCAGCGAGTAGACCATCGTCATGACCGAGCCGATGATGGCGGCGATCGCGGCCATCCCCTGCAGCGACCACCAGCCGTCGACCGGGTAGACCAGGGCGGCGACCGCGGCTTCCTTGCCGACGAAGCCGAGCAGCACGGGCAGGCCAGCCATCGACATCGCGGCCAGGGTCCCGGCCAGCGCCAGCAGCGGCGCCCGCCGGCGCACGCCGGTCAACCGCCGGATGTCCCGGGTGCCGGCCGCGTGATCGATCGCGCCGGTGGTCAGGAAGAGCGCCGCCTTGAACAGCGAGTGCGCCACGACCAGCGTCAGACCTGCCAGCGTCGCCCCGGTGCTGCCATAGCCGAGCAGCAGGGTCAGGAAACCCAGCTGGCTGACCGTGCCATAGGCCAGGATCAACTTGAGGTCGGTCTGTCTGGTCGCGCGGAAAGCACCCAACAGCATCGTCGCCGACCCCAGGACCAGGACGATGACCTGCCAGGCCAGCAGATCGGCATACCCGGGGGCGAAGCGGGCGACCAGGTAGACGCCCGCCTTGACCATCGCCGCCGCGTGCAGGTAGGCGCTGACCGGGGTCGGCGCGGCCATCGCGCCGGGCAGCCAGAAGTGGAAGGGGACCAGCGCGGACTTGGTGATCGCGCCGACCAGGAGGAGCACGATGCCCCAGGTGACCAGCGTGCCAGCGCGCGGGTGGGCGATGATCTCGCTGATCCGGTAGGTGCCGGCGTCGTGCCCGACGAAGACGATCCCGATCAGCATCGCCAACCCACCGAAGGTGGTCACGATCAACGCCTGCTTGGCTGCCCGGGTGCTCGCCGCGCTCGTGGTCAGATAGCCCACCAGCAGGTAGGACAGGACCGTGGTGATCTCCCAGAAGATGTAGAGCACCAGCAGGTCATCGGTGGTGACCAGGCCGAGCATCGCCCCCGCGAAGCCGACCAGCGAGCCGCTGAGCAGCCCCAGGTTGCGGTCCCGGTCATCGAAGTAGTGCGCGCAGTACACGAGGATCAGCGCACCGATCGCCGAGACGATCAACGTCATCACCCAGGCGAGGGTGTCGATCCGGAAGCTGAGGTCCATCCCGAGCGAACTGACCCAGCGGATCCTCTCGGTGTGCGAGACAGCATCCGCCACAGTCCCAGCGGAACCGCTGCCGATCCCGCTCGGGATCCGGGTCGCCGCCCACGCCGCGGTGACCGCGGGAGCGATGGCGAGCACGTAGAACGTCCGCGCCCCGATGGCGCGGACCAGGAAGGGAGCCAGGATCGCCGCGCCCAGGTGCAGCATGAGGAGGGCGGCGATCACGCGCTGGGGCCTCCCTCGCTCGTGGGGATCGGCCGACCGCAGGGTCGACCGATCAGGTTCAGATTAGTTAGTGGACGTGTCCCTATCGTAAACGAGAAGTGACAGTGCCCCGACCCACCGGGGGCAGGTCGGGGCACTGTCGGGCTGCTGGAACGCGTCGTCCAGCACAGGGGGCTGGGATCAGCCAGCCACCACGGTGATCGTCAGATCCGCGGACACGTCCTCGTGCAGACGCACGTGGACCGGGTGCTCGCCGACGGTGCGGATCGGGGTCGGAACCTCGATCCGGCGCTTGTCGACCTGCGGGCCACCGGCGGCCACGATCGCTTCGGCGATCTCGGACGGGGTGACGGCGCCGAACAGGCGGCCGCCCTGGCCGGCGCGGGCGGTGACGCTCACGCTCGCGGACTCCAGGCTCGCCTTGGCGGCGGCGGCGTCCTCGGCGGACTTCACCTCACGCTTGGCGCGGGCGCTGGTGATCGCGTCGACCTGCTTCTGGCCGCCCTTGGTCCAGGGCGTGGCCACCTTGCGGGGCAGCAGGAAGTTGCGGGCGTAGCCGTCCTTGACGTCGACGACGTCACCGGCGGTCCCGAGACCGGACACGGGCTGGGTCAGAATCAGCTTCATCGAATTCTCCTCCTCAAGTGCTCTACGGTCGCCGGCTCAGCGGGCCGAGCTGGAGTAGGGCAGGAGCGCCATCTCGCGGGCGTTCTTGACCGCGTTCGCGATGCGACGCTGCTCCTGGACGGAGACACCGGTCACTCGGCGGGCGCGGATCTTGCCGCGGTCCGAGATGAACTTGCGCAGCAGCGCGGTGTCCTTGTAGTCGATCGCCTCGATCTTGGCGGACTTCAGCGGGTTCGCCTTCTTCTTGGGCTTGCGCACAACGGGCTTGGCCATCGTGGTGCTCTCCCCTTTCGTGAGAGCCCGAGCGATGCTCGGGATGGGTTGTTTCTTCTTGTATGTCGTGTGACGGGTTGATCAGAACCAGTCCTGATCAGAACGCGTCCTGATCAGAACGGCGGGTCGTCGTAGGAGGGGGCGCCGCCCCAGCTCCCACCCTGGCCGCCGCCCTGGTTGCCGGAGGTGCCGCCGGACTGGTTGCCACCAGCCTGGTTGCCGCCGGTCGCCCAGGGGTCGTTCTCGGGGGCACGCTGGCCACCCTGCTGACCGCCACCCTGGCCACCCTGGGGCTGGTTGCCCCAGCTGCCACCACCCTGGCCGCCGCCCTGGGGCTGGTTGCCCCAGCTGCCGCCGCCCTGGCCGCCCTGACCACCGCCGCGCTGGGCCTTGGTGACCTGCGCGGTGGCGTAGCGGAGGGACGGGCCGACCTCGTCGACCTGCATCTCCATCACGGTGCGGTTCTCCCCCTCCGGCGTCTGCCAGGAGCGGGAGACCAGGCGACCGGTCACGATGACGCGGTCGCCACGGTGCAGGGACTCCGACGCGTGCTCGGCAGCCTCGCGCCAGACCGAGCAGCGCATGAACAGCGTCTCGCCGTCCTTGAACTCATTCGCCTGTCGGTCGAAGTTGCGCGGGGTGGACGCCACCGTGAAGTTGGCGACAGCCGCACCACTGGGGGTGAATCGAAGCTCGGGGTCGGCGGTCAGGTTGCCGACCACGGTGATCGGGGTCTCTCCAGCCATGTCAGGTCGTCCTTGATCCGTGGATGTGTGGTGATCTCGGGTGGGTGATCAGCGCTCGTGCTGAGCGCTGGTGATCAGCGTGCGGAACTACTCAGGCCTCGCGGCGCAGCAGCTTGGTGCGCAGCACGGTCTCGTTCAGACCGAGCTGGCGGTCCAGCTCCTGGGCGGTGGCGGGCTCGGCGGTCATCTGGACAACCGCGTAGATCCCCTCAGCCTGCTTCTTGATCTCGTAGGCCAGCCGGCGGCGGCCCATGAGGTCGATCTCGTCGACGGTGCCGCCGTCCTTGGGCACGACGGCGAGCATCTTCTCCAGGGTGGTCTGGAGGTTACGCTCGTCGGTCTCGGGGTCGAGGATGATCATCAGCTCGTACTGACGCATGCGTGAACCCACCTCCTTCGGTCTCTGCGGTCACGGTCTCTCCGTGACAGGAGGGTCACTGCTCCCCCGCGTGAGATCCACTCTGCACCAGATCGAGCGATCGGATCAGAACTTGTCCACAGGGGTAGCCCCACAACTCTACCGAGGACGCTTGGCCCGGCCTAATCGCCGACCGTGGCCAGACCACGCCAGCCACACGTCATACTGGATCCTTCCGAGCCCACGCACGAGGAGTCGTATGAAGATCGCCGTCGCCGGTACCGGCTATGTCGGGTTGTCCAATGCGGTGATCCTGGCCCAGCACCACGAGGTGCGCGCGCTGGACATCGACGCGGCCAAGGTCGAGCTGATCAATGCCGGGACCTCCCCGATCGTGGACCCCGAACTGTCGCACTTCCTGGCCAACAACGGGTTGAACCTGACCGCGACCACCGATGCCGCGGCAGCGTATGCCGACGCCCAGGTCGTGATCATCGCCACCCCGACCGACTACGACACCGAGTCCAACTTCTTCGACACCTCCAGCGTCGAGGCCGTCCTGGCCGACGTCCTCGTCCACGCCCCCGAGGCCGTGATCGTGATCAAATCGACGATCCCGGTCGGCTACACCGCCCGGCTGCGCGAGCAACACCCCGGCGCCACGATCATCTTCTCCCCGGAGTTCCTGCGCGAAGGGCGCGCGCTCTACGACAACCTGCACCCCTCGCGGATCATCGTCGGGGACACCACCGAGCACGGCCAGCTGATCGCCGACCTGCTGCTGGAGGGCGCCCACGACAAGGACATCCCGGTCCTGCTCACCGGCCCCACCGAGGCCGAGGCGATCAAGCTCTTCGCCAACACCTACCTGGCGATGCGGGTCGCGTACTTCAACGAGCTCGACACCTACGCCGCCACCCGCGGCCTGGACACCAAGCAGATCATCGAGGGGGTCGGCCTGGACCCCCGCATCGGCGCGCACTACAACAACCCCTCCTTCGGCTACGGCGGCTACTGCCTGCCCAAGGACACCCGCCAGCTGCTGGCCAACTACGGCGATGTCCCCCAGACCCTGATCACCGCGATCGTGGACGCCAACACCACCCGGATGGACTTCATCGCCGCCGACATCCTCGATCGCCACCCCGCCACCGTCGGGATCTACCGCCTCATCATGAAGGCCGGCTCGGACAACTTCCGCGCCTCCTCCATCCAAGGCGTGATGTCCCGCCTGCAGGCCCGCGGCGTCGAGATCCTCATCTACGAACCCACCCTGGACTCCGACACCTTCCAGGGCGCCCGCGTCACCCGCGACCTGGACCACTTCACCAGCACCGCCGACCTCATCATCGCCAACCGCCGCGACGACCACGCCACCACCTTCGGCACCAAGCTCTACAGCCGCGACCTCTACGGTCGCGACTGACCAGGACCGTGTCCACGGGGCACGTCGCCGCCCTGCGCGGCGATATCGAAGGACTGCGCGCGATCGCGGTCCTCATGGTGCTCCTGTACCACGCCGGCGTCCCCGGGGTCAGCGGCGGTTTTGCCGGTGTCGACGTCTTCTTCGTGATCTCCGGCTACCTGATCACCGGGCAGCTGGTGCAGGAGGCGCGGCGGTCCGGGCAGGTTTCGCTCCTGCGCTTCTACGCCCGACGTGCCCGGCGCCTGTTGCCCGCCGCTGGGCTGGTACTGACGGTCACCGCGCTGGTCGGCTGGTGGCTGCTGCCGGCCGGTCGCCGCGGCGAACTCGGCACCGACGTCCTGGGCGCCACCTTCTACGTCGTGAACTGGGTCTTCGCCGGCCGCGAGGTCGACTATCTCGCCGAGGACTCTGCTCCCTCGCTGGTCCAGCACTACTGGTCGCTGTCGGTCGAGGAGCAGTTCTACGTCCTGTGGCCGCTGCTCATCCTCCTCGTCCTGTATGCCGTGCGCCGCTGGCGGGTGCCACTGGTGCCGCTGGTGACGATCACCCTGGGCACCCTGGTCGTGGCCTCCTTCGTCTGGTCGGTGGTGCACACGGCCTCGTCTCCGGGCAACGCCTACTTCGTGACCACCACCCGCGTCTGGCAGCTCGGGGTGGGCGGTCTCCTCGTCCTGCTGACCCCGCTGCTGGGGCGCGTGCACCGGGCGGTCGCGCCCTGGTTGGCGGGACTCGGCTTGCTCCTGATCGCGATCACCCTGCTGGCGGTATCCACCAGCACGCCGTGGCCGGGCTCCGCGGCGCTGCTGCCCACCCTCGGCACGGCCGCCGTGATCGCCGCCGGCATCGTTCGCCCGGTCAACCCGGTGGCACAGCTGCTCGGGGTGGGGCCGATGCGCTTCCTGGGTGGCTTGTCCTACGGCCTCTATCTCTGGCACTGGCCGGCGCTGCGGGTGTTGGCTGAGCTGGCACCGGACGCGGGCCTTGTGAGCCGCCTGCTGGTGGCAGGGTTCTCGGTGCTGCTGGCCTGGCTCAGCCTGAAGCTGGTGGAGAACCCGATTCGCTTCGCCCCCGCCCTGACAGCTTCCCACCTGCGCACCCTCGCGGTGGGCGCCGGGACGATGGCGCTCACCGCTGTCCTCGGCGCCACCCTGATGGCCACGGCGCCACGCTTCGACCCGACGGCGGGACGGGGCGAGGTCTTGGAGCAGGGTGCTGTGGGCGAGGTCGGTGACGAGCACGAGCACGATGACGCGGCCGACGGGCAGGACGTTGGTGGGACCGACGGGGCTGGCGCAGGCACCAACGGCGATGAGGCCGAGGGGCAGGATGCTGGGGGAACAGACGAGCAGGGCGGCGCGGGGACCGGCGGGCAGAGCGGCGCGGGCACCGGCGATGCCGACGAGCCAGCGCCGATCGTGGACGCTGGCGCAATCGGCCTGGTCCGGCCGGACAGCCGCACCGCCACCGAGCTGGAGAGGGTGTCCGACGTCGACGCGGTGGCTCCGAGCACCACCCCGATCTACCCCGACCCCGCCGTCGCCACCCGCGACATCCCGCCGCGGACCTATGCCGAGGGCTGCCAGGTCGCTCAGGACTCCGTCGAGCTGGTCGGGCCCGAGGAGTGCTGGTTCGGCGACCCCGACGGTGACATCGAGCTCGCCGTCCTCGGCGACTCCAAGATGGCCCAGTGGATGCCGGCGCTAGACCCGATCGCCCGTCAGGAGGGATGGCGGGTCAAGGTGTGGACCCGCTCGACCTGTGGGTTCGCGGCGAAGGAGAGCGATGAGCTGTGCCGCGAATACAACCAGACTCTCTCCGCCCATCTCACGCAGAACCCACCGGACATCCTCGTCACCTCGATGGTCCGTGCCGGCGGGGAGGCGCTCGGCGGGTCGATGGCCGAGCTGATCCGTCCCATCCAGGACGCTGGCACCACGGTCGTCGTGCTCGCCGACAATCCCGCCCCGACGACCGCCGAGATGGGTGACCGTCCCTCCTACGAGTGCGTCGCCGCCAACCTGGATGACCTTGCGGAGTGCAGCTACAAGCCCGGCAGGGGCAGCGGGACCCACGCCCTGAGCATCGCCGCCGAGCAGTTGGACGCGCCCCTGCTCGAGATGGACCCCTGGATCTGCCCGCCCGGCACCGAGAACGGCCGCTGCCCCATCGTCATCGGCCGCGTCCTGATCTTCCGTCAGGGCAGCCACCTCACCGCGACCTACGTGTCCTCCCTCACCCCGATCCTGCATCACGAGCTCGTCCGCCTCGGCATCGCGCAGACCCCCCTCGAGGACATCCCCTGGCAGATCGCCGACCCCGCCGGCTGACCCTCCAGCCCAACCTCTCGCACGCCCATCTCGACCGGACGTCCGCTGCGATCGAAAAATCGCCGACCGAACGTGCGCTGTGCTCCCGATTTTGCCCACCGGACGTCTGCGGTGCGCGCCGATGCCATCGCTGTGGTCTTTCAAACGTGCACAACGGAGCGGGTGCAGGGAGAATCCCAGGTCAGCGACGGCATACGGGACGTTGTGCATGTCTGAATGACTGGGCCCGGTGGCCACATTCGCGAGCACAACGCACGTCCGGTGGCCACATTCGCGAGCACAACGCACGTCCGGTGGCCACATTCGCGAGCACAGCGCACGTCCGGTCGGGGAGGGGGCTGGGGGGCTGCTGCTCAGCTCTGGTCGATCAGGCCGAGCAGGTAGTCCCCGTAGCCGGACTTGCGGAGGGGTTGCGCGCGGGTGGCGAGTTCGTCGTCGGTGAGCCAGCCCATGCGCCAGGCGACTTCTTCGGGGGCGCCGATCTTGTAGCCCTGGCGGGCTTCGAGGGTGCGGACGAAGTTGGAGGCGTCGTTGAGGGAGTCGAAGGTGCCGGTGTCCAGCCAGGCGGTGCCGCGGGGCAGGACCTCGACGTGCAGCTCGCCGTCGTCGAGGTAGCGCCGGTTGAGGTCGGTGATCTCCAGCTCGCCCCGCGGGGAGGGGGTGAGCTCGCGGGCGTAGTCGACGACGCGGTTGTCGTAGAAGTACAGGCCGGGCACGGCGTAGGAGCTGCGGGGCTGCGCGGGCTTCTCCTCCAGGGAGACCGCGCGCCCGTCCTGATCGAACTCCACGACCCCATAGGCGGTCGGGTCGGCCACCCGGTAGCCGAAGACGGCCGCGCCCACGAGGTCGGAGTGGTGGCGCAGCTGGGTGCCCAGGCCGGG
Source organism: Ornithinimicrobium pulveris (assembly GCF_050261105.1). Taxonomy (GTDB): domain Bacteria; phylum Actinomycetota; class Actinomycetes; order Actinomycetales; family Dermatophilaceae; genus Ornithinicoccus. The sequence continues at coordinate 3,342,571 of NZ_CP189837.1, forward strand.
CCCGTAGAAGATGTTGTCGCCCAGCACCAGGCAGGAATGATCGTCCCCGATGTGATCGGCACCGAGCAGGAAGGCCTGCGCGAGCCCGTCCGGGGAGGGCTGCTGGGTGTAGGTGATCGAGATCCCGAACTGCGACCCGTCCCCGAGCAACCGCTGGAACTGCGGCGCCTCGTGCGGAGTGTTGATCACCAGCACGTCCGTGATCCCGGCGAGCATCAGCGTGCTCAGCGGGTAGTAGATCATCGGCTTGTCATAGACCGGGACCAGCTGCTTGCTGATGCCCAGGGTGATCGGGTGCAGCCGGGAGCCGGTCCCACCGGCCAGGATGATGCCACGCACAGGGGGCCTCCTAGGAGTTCTGCGGGTCGTCGGGACGGGTCCGGGGTGGCGCCGTGTCAGCGGGTGCTGCTGGCTCCAGGCCCTCCAGGTATGCCGTGAGCCCAGTGATCTGGTCCGTGGGCGAATAGCCGGTCGCCTCGATCTTGTCCAACGCCAGCACCGAGCGCGCGGGGCGGGGGGAGATCGGCTGGTCCGACGGCATACCGGACAGGTAGTCCTGCGTGCAGACCGGCGTGACGTCATCGGCGTCGCGGCCACGGTGGGCGAAGACGACCTTGGCCAGGTCGGCCCAGGAAGCGGGTTCGCCGGAACAGGTGAGGTTGTAGGTGCCGTACGGGGCACGGGCCGTGAGCAGGTGTGCGGTCGCGCGGGCGAGATCGTCGGTGAAGGTGAGCCGGCCCACCTGGTCATCCACCACGCGCGGGCTGATCCCGCGGTCGGCCAGCGAGGCCATCGTGCGCACGAAGTTGCCGCCCTGCCCGATCACCCAGGACGTGCGCAGCAGGTAGTGGCGCGGGGCGACCGAAGCCGCGAGATCACCAGCAGCCTTGGCCTGCCCATAGACCCCCAACGGAGCCACCGCGTCGTCCTCGCAGTAGGCCTCCGCGGTCCCGTCGAAGACATAGTCCGAGGAGTAGTGCACCAGCGTGAACCCCTCCCGGGCCGCCCGCCGCGCCAACGCCGCGACCCCGGTCGCGTTGGCCGCCCACGCCGCCCGGCGACCCTCGGGGCTCTCGGCCGCATCGACCCCCGTGTGCGCCGCGGCGTTGATGACCACCTGCGCCCCGCCCAGATCGAGGTCCGCGACCGCGGCCGGGTCAGCCAGATCCACCTCATCCCGGCCCACGAGCCGGGCGCCCGGGAACTGGGCAGCCAAAGCCTGACCCAACTGGCCACCAGCACCCAGCACCACCATCTCCGGCGCAGCGACCGGGACCACCTGCCCCAGGCGAGGATGGTGCTCGTCCTTGGCCGAGATCTGCGCCTGCGACAGCGGGATCGGCCACTCGATCGCGACCGTCTCATCGGCCAGGTTCAGCATCGTGTAGGACGCCTCGGGCGACCAGTGATCGTTGACCAGGTAGGAGTAGACCACGTCCTCCTCCAACGCCTGGTAAGAGTTCGCGACCCCCCGCGGGACGAAGACCGCCCGCCCCTCATCCAGCACCTCGGTGTGCACCGCCCCAAAACCCGGGCCCTCCCGCAGATCCACCCACGCACAGAACACCCGACCATGCCCGACCGAGACCAACTTGTCCCACGGCTCCGCATGGATCCCCCGCGTCACCCCGGCCGCAGCGTTGTAGGAGATCGACTGCTGCACCGGCCCGAAGTCCGGCAACCCCGCCACCACCATCTTGGCCCGCTGCCAGTTCTCCTTGAACCACCCCCGCTCATCACCATGAACGACCAGATCCACCACCAGCAGACCCGGGATCGCGGTCCCCCGCACACTCGGACCCTGCCCGCTCGCACCCGTCAAGATCACTGGCCCTTCGCGGCGTAGGCAGCCTCGGTCGCCGCCTTCTTCGGCCCCCACCAGTCCCGATGCTCGGCATACCAGTCGATCGTGCGCGCCAACCCCTCCTCGAAAGAGGAGAACTGCGGCGCCCACCCCAACTCCTGCCGCAACCGGGTCGAGTCGATCGCATACCGCAGGTCATGCCCCGGCCGATCCATCACCTGATCAAAATCATCCGGCTCATGACCCAGCTGCTCCAGGATCAAGCGCACCACCTGCAGGTTCGACTTCTCCCCATCGGCACCGATCAGATACGTCCGCCCGATCTCACCCTTGTCCAGGATCGTCAGCACCGCCGAGGAATGGTCATCGGCGTGGATCCAGTCCCGCACGTTCTCCCCCGAGCCATACAGCTTGACCCGACCACCCTCCAACAGGTTCGTGATCTGCCGCGGGATGAACTTCTCCACGTGCTGCCACGGGCCATAGTTGTTCGAGCAGTTCGACACCGTCGCCGCCACCCCAAAACTGCGCACCCACGCCCGCACCAGATGATCCGCCCCCGCCTTGGACGCCGAGTACGGCGACGACGGCCGATACGGCGTGGACTCGGTGAACCGCTCCGGATCATCCAACTCCAGATCCCCATAGACCTCATCGGTCGAGATGTGATGCAAGCGCACCCCGTGCCGCCGCACCGCCTCCAGGATCGTGAACGTCCCCACGATATTGGTCTGCACAAACGGGCTCGGATCCTGCAACGAGTTGTCATTGTGCGACTCCGCCGCGTAATGCACCACCGCATCATGCGGCCCGCTCAACCGCCCCACCAGCTCATCCACCAACGCCGCGTCAGTGATATCCCCCTGCACCACCTCAACCCGATCCCCAGGCAGGTCGGCCAACGCCTCGGGAGAAGCGGCATACGTCATCGCATCCAGCACGATCACGGACGCATCAGTCCGCTCCACCACGAAACGCACAAAATTGGACCCGATGAAGCCGGCCCCGCCGGTCACGAGAAGTCGGCGCATGGCCGCCAGCCTAGCCAGCACCCCCCGCGATGGCATCAAGGGCCGCGACGAAGTCACCGCGCAGCCGCCCCCAGTCGTGCTGCTCGGCGACGTAGGCGTGCCCCGCCCGCCCGAGCTCCCTGGCGCGATCCGGGTTGGCCGCCCAGTCGGTGAGCACCGCGACCACCTCCTCAGTGGCCAGGAAGGGCACGACGACACCCCCGCCGCTGCGCTTGACCAGATCCTTCTGGACCGGCAGCGGGGTGACGATCGCGGGGACGCCGCGGCTGAGGTACTCGACCACCTTGGTCGCCATGCTCGGGCGGAAGTTGGCCTCGTCGTGCAGCAGGCACAGCCCCGCGAGCGCGCCCTCAAGGCGTTGCACGGCCTGGTCGGCGGGCAGGAAGCCCACCCAATCGAGGACGCCTTCATCCCGCGCTCGCGCGAGCAGCTCCTCCGCGGCGCCGTGCGCGGGCCCGATGATCTCCAGCCGGACGTCCTCAGGCAGGCGGCGCGCGATCTGGATCATCTCCGCCGCGCCGCGCTCAAGGGTGTTGCTGCCGAGGTAGACGACCCGGTGCGGCGGCGTCTGCTCCCCCCGTTCGGGCACGCTGGCCGGGACCGCGGTGACATTGGGGACCACGGGGTGGGGGCGTCGGAAGCGCTCGGCGTAGTGGTGGTCGGCGAGCAGCAGGTGCACGCGACGTTCGGCCAGTCGCTCGGCAGTGCGGACGGCGGTGGCGGCCGGCGGGCGCAGCGGTCGCGGGATCCAGCCCTTGACCTCGACGGCGGCGGCCGTGTCCTCGTGGACGTCCCAGATGACGGGCGGCAGGTCGAGCCGGACCGTCGCGAGGAGCAGCTCAGGATCGTGGAGGAGGACGAGATCGTGGCCGGCCGCCCGCTCGGCGAGCACTCGCCGCGCCCCACGCAGGGCCGCGAACCGGTTCCGTCCCCGCGCGCGCGGCACCTCGAGGGCCGTGAGTGCCGGTATGTCGTGTGGCGGGGTCAGCCCGTACCCGGACCAGGGTGCGGCGTAGGTGACCTGCCAGCCGGCATCGAGCAGGGCGGTGATCTGGCGGTGCCGGATACGGCTGTCCTCAGGGTGGTGGACCACCGTGAGGACGAGCGCGGACCGGGGGGTCATGACGACTTCTTCCGCTTTCGCGCGCGCTGCTCCCAGAGGTCGAGGAACTCGGCCGCCGCGTCGACGCCGTGCAACTGCTCGATCTCACGCGCCTCCTCGAAGCGCTGCCGCCAGACGTGGCGGTGCTTGCCGTACTTGCGGTTGTAGAGCCCGTAGACGGGCGCGACCTCACCGTCGGCCAGCAGCCGACCGTCGTCGATCCACAGCACGCGGTCACACATCTTCTCGATCGAGGTGCGGCTGTGGCTGACCATGAAGACCGTGCCGGCCTGCTCGCGGAACTGCGCGATCCGCTCCTGGGCGCGCTCCTTGAACTGGGCGTCACCGGTGGCCAGCGCCTCGTCGACGACCAGGATGTCGGGCACGGTCGCGGTCGAGATGGCGAAGCGCAGCCGGGCGCCCATGCCGCTGGAGTAGGTGTTCATCGGCAGGTCGATAAAGTTGCCGAGGTCGGCAAACTCGATGATCTCGTCCATCCGTGCCCGCACCTGGGCGGGCGTCATCCCTTGCGCCAGGCAGCCGATCTCGACGTTCTGCCGACCGGTGAGCTTGGGCAGCAGCACCGCGCTCACGCCGAGCAGCGCCGCGCGCCCCCCGATCCAGACCCGACCCTTGGTAGGCGGCACGAGACCGGCGATCGTGCGCAGCAGGGTCGACTTGCCGGACCCGTTGCGGCCGATGATGCCGATCGACTCACCGCGGCGGGCGACGAAGGAGACGTCCCGCACGGCATACACCTCGCGCACGCCGATGCCCGCCTTGTTGCGGGAGACCAGTCGGCGGAAGGCGCCGGCCTCATCTTGCGGGTCGACCTCGCCGGAGCCGGTGCCGAACACTCGGTAGGTGATGTCGACGTGCGAGGCGACGACCGACGGCTCGCCCAGCTCGCGCTGCCGCTCACGCTCGGCCATAGGAACCCTCCCCGCGCCAGAAGAAGATGAAGCCGCCGACGAAGAAGAGCAGCGCCCAGCCGACCGCGACGGCCCAGGTCACCAGGTCGAAGCTGCCGGCATTCCAGATCGTCTCGCGCACCACGGTCAGGGACACGGCTGCGGGCTGGTACTGCAGGATCAGCGCCCAGATCCCCTCGGCGCCGAGCCGGTCCATCTGCAGCTCGATCGAGAAGAAGACGCCCGAGACGTAGCGCAGCAGGCGCACGATGAGCGGCATCAGGTTGGCCAGGTCGCGGGCGCCGTGCACGAGGCGGGCAGCGATCATCGCGATGCCCAGGCCCATCGTCGTCACGATCAGCAGCGCGACCGGGTAGAGCAACCAGGTCCATTCGACCTTGCCGCCCTGGTCCCACAGCGCGATCACGAGCAGGACCGCAAAGGCGGGTAGTTGGCCGACGAAGGCGGAGAGCACCGAGACCAACGGAGGCAGCACCCGGGGGAACTGCATCGCCCGGATCACGCTGAGCTTGGTCAGCAGCGACTTCGAGCCGGCGGTGAGCGCCACCGAGAAGAGCGAGTAGGTGAACAGCCCCGCGGTGAGGAAGGTGATGAAGTTGTCGATCCCGCGGCTGGTCTGCAGGAGCAGGCCGAAGATCAGGAAGTAGGCGACGCCGAGGAGCAGCGGGTTGACCACGGCCCAGACGAAGCCGAGGTAGTTGTCCCGGTGGTCGCTGTAGAACTCTCCCTTGGCCATCGTCCACATCAGGTGGCGGTGCCGCCAGACGTCAGCGATGTAGGAGCCCAGCGACGGCCGCTGGGCGACGAGGTCCAGGTCGTACCGCGCCGCGAGCGCCGCCGCCTCCTTTTCGCTCAGCGCCGTCGGCAGCGACCGAGGGTCGGGACCGACGTCGGTCACAGTCGGGTGACCTTGTCGCTCTCCGTCACGACCCCGCGGGTGTCGAAGAAGGTGCGGGCGGCCTGGGCGAGGGCGTCGACGTCGTACTCGCGGTGGCTCTGGACCAGCACGGTCAGGTCAGCCTCACCGGCAGCCGCGGCAGCGTCATCGACCCGCTGCGCCTCGGGCACCGCACGCCAGGTGCTCACGTGCGGGTCGTGATAGCGCACGATCGCACCCTTGGCAGCCAGCTGCTTGGCCAACGGCACCGCCGGCGACTCACGCTGGTCAGCGATATTCGGCTTGTACGTCACGCCCAACAGCAGCACGGTCGACCCCTTGAGCGCCTTGCCCTCCTCGTTCAGGATGTCCTGGGCCCGGGAGACCACATAGGCCGGCATCCCAGAATTGATCTCCTGAGCCAGCTCCACGAACCGGAACGGATACCCCAACCGCGCCCGCACGTTGTAGGACAGATAGTTCGGGTCGATCGGGATGCAGTGCCCACCCACCCCCGGACCCGGGTAGAACGCCTGGAACCCGAACGGCTTGGACTTCGCCGCCTCGATCACATCCCACAGATCAATGTCCAACTCGTGACAGAACCGCGCCATCTCGTTCACCAACGCGATATTGATGTGCCGGTAGGTATTCTCCAACAACTTCGCCGTCTCAGCCTCCCGCGTCCCCTTGGTCGGCACCACCGTATCCACGAACGCCCCGTAGAACGCCGCGCCCGCCTCCGTGCACGCCGGGGTGTGCCCACCCACGACCTTCGGGGTGTTCTTCGCCCCGAACTTCTCATTACCCGGATCGATCCGCTCCGGGGAGAACACCAGATGGAAGTCCTGGCCAGCCACCAACCCACCAGCCTCCAACGCCGGCCGCACCACCTCATCAGTCGTGCCCGGATAGGTCGTGGACTCCAGGATCACCAACATCCCCGGGTGGATATGCCGCGCGACCATCCCGACCGCGGACTCCACCGCCCCCAGATCCGGCCCACCATCCTCAGCCAACGGCGTCGGCACACAGATCACCACCGCCTTGGCCTCAGCGATCCGCGACTCATCCGTCGTCGCCTCAAAACCCGCCTCGATCATCGCCGCGATATCAGCATCCGACAGATCATCCACATGCGAACGACCCGCGTTCAGATCCGCGACCACACCCTCATTGATATCCAACCCCAACACGGTCTTCCCCACCCGACTGGCCTCCTGAGCCAACGGCAGACCGACATAACCCAGACCGATGATGACGGCGTCCACAGCCATGGTTGATCGACTCCTCAAGGATCGGCTGGCAGTTCCACGCAGGTGCTTTCACGCGCATTCACGGCAGTGTGCGCGTGCTGCGCGTCGGTCATGATATCGCGCTGTGACATGATCGCCGCTATGCCGTCGGTCCTGCTCGTGTCCAGCAATGGCGCGGGCATGGGGCACCTCACCCGGCTGCTGGCCTATGCCCGCCGGATGCCGGCCGACACCCAGCGTTACGTGCTCTCCCTGTCCCAGGCCGTCCCAGTCGTCGCGCAGGAGGGGCTGCCCTGGGAATACCTCCCCAGCCAGGGCGCCAGCGGCCTGCGACCGGCCGCCTGGCGGGCGATGTTCGCCGAGCGCGTCGATGAGATCCTGCGTCGCCTGCGCCCGGACGTGCTGGTCTTCGACGGCACCCACCCCTACTCCGGGCTCGACGTCGCGCTGGCGGCCAACCCCCAGACCCGCGCCGTATGGAGCCGCCGGGGCATGTGGCGGCCGGGCCGCAATGTCGACCAGTTGGACAAGACCGCCTGGTTCGACGCCGTGGTCGAGCCCGGCGACCTGTCAGCCGCCGCCGATCGCGGCGCCACCGCGACCGCCGAGGGCGCCGTCCGGGTCCCGCCCGTCACCCTCGTCGACCGGGCCGACCTGACCTCGCGCGCGCAGGCGCGGGCCGCCCTCGGACTCCCCGCGGAGGGCACCCTGGCCCTGGTCGCGCTGGGTGCCGGCAATATCAACGACACCGACGACGAGGTCGGCGCCGCCGCCGCCGCGCTGCAGGACCGCGGGGTCGGCGTCTGCGTCACCGCCCCGTCCATCGCCGAGCGCGCCTACGCCGGATCCGGGGTGCACCTCGTGCGGCACTTCCCGCTCTCCGAGCACTTCGCCGCCTTCGACCTCGCGATCGCCGCCTCGGGCTACAACTCCTTCCACGAGGCGCTCCGCCTGGGCGTGCCGACCGTCTTCGTCCCCAATCGGCATACCTCCTTGGACGACCAGGCCGGGCGCGCCGAGCACGCGGCCGAGCGCGGCTGGGCGCTGACCGCCGGTGCGCTCACGGGTGGACGCGCCGCGGCCCTGGTCGATGAGTTGCTCGCGCGTGGTCCCGAGCTCGCCGCCCGCGCGCTCGCGGACGACCCGGGCAATGGCGCCGGTGCGGCCGCCGCCGAGATCCTGCGGGTGGCGGGGGCGGACCGATGAGCCTGTCACCCGGTGTGCGCCGCCGCCAGCAGCAGCTGTCGCGGTGGGCCAAGCGGACCCCCGGCTACACCTTCGCCCTCGAGCAGGTGCTCCCCCGGGTGCGCCGCAACGCGGTGCTCACCGACCTCGCCTGGCGCATCTTCGCGCCGCGGCACGGCGCCGGGCACGTCAACGTCGCCCTCCTCCCGGACCGGCAGGTGACCGGCCCGGATGTCGCCCGCCTGCCCGTGGTGGGGGTGCTCGCCACCGGGCTCGCCGAGGCCCAGCTCGAGGAGCTGATGTCCCACCTCGCCGAGCTGCAGCGCAGCACGGTCGCCTTCCGTCCCCTGCTCGTGGTCGATCGCCCGATCTTCGCCGCTGCGCGGCCTTTCGGGTATGTCGTGGAGCACGTCCTCCCGCGCGCGGACTGGGCCTTCGAGACGGCCTGGGAGGACTACCTGGCCGAGCGGTTGGGGTCGCTGGTCGACCACTACCAACTCTGGCACCTGGCCCGGACGCGGGAGAGCGACGGCAGGCTGGACCCGGTCGACGAGGCGCTGCTGCGGGCCCTGGCCCGACGGCTGCCGCCCGAGGTGGATGTCCACGCCCAGGGTTGACCCGGCCACACGGGACGCAGCCCCGCACTGCGCACGGGGGGACGACGAGCGCGCCGCCCTGGTCCAGGGCGCCCATCCGCACGGCTATCTCCTGACCAGCGGTCCGCCCCACGCGGGAGGCGCGAGCGCCACAGCGCCCCCCGGGTGGCGCACCCGCACCGACCTGCTCCCCGGCGCCACCCTCCACCTGCACCCGCGGACAGTCCTGTCCGCCGCCGAGCAGGGGTCGCCCGACGGGCGGCACACCATCGTGCTGCTCGGCCACCCAGTGGACGCCGCCGCGGGCACCGCCGACGGCACCCGCATCGCCCACGACCTGCTCGCCAGCTGGCTGACCAGCGGCGAGGAGGCCCTGGTCCGGCAGGCGGCCGAGCTCGGTGGCCGGTGGACCCTCTTCGCCGGTGTCGGCCAGCGCGCCGCCGACAGTTCCGCACCCCCAGCCCCACCCCGCAGCTCCACCACCCTCCTCGTCATCCCGGACACCCACGCCACCCAACCGGTCTTCCACGCCGTGGCTGGCGATCACCTCGCCCTGGGCAGCACCCCCGCCCTGGTCGCCGAGATCCTCGACCTGCCGGTCGACGAGTCCGCGCTGACCCTCCTGGACGAGCTCGCGACCCGGCGCAAGGGAGCGGTGACCTACCTGCCCGGGCGACGCACGGCATACCGGGGCCTGGATCCGCTCGTGCCCAACTGCCTGCTGCGGATCGACCTGGCCGACCACCCGAGCCACCGTCCCACGATCGCCCAGGAGCGCTTCTGGCCCTGGCGCGAGCGGGTCGAGACGCGCGATGTGGACGCCGTCTACCGCGCCTTCCGCGCACGGATCGGTGCGCACACCGACCTGCTCGCCTCGCTCGGGCGCCCGGTCCTGAGCCTGACCGCCGGCGGCGACAGCGCGGTCACCGCCGCGATCGCCCACCGGCAGGTGCGGGAGCGGGACGGCTTCGCCTTCACCTACGTCAATCCCCGGGACGCCCGTCGCGGACCCGCCGCGCTCGCCGATGTCACCGGGGCCAGCGCGGTCGCGGCGCAGCTGGGGATCGCCCACCGCGTGCTGCGGTGGCGGCAGCCCGAGGCCGGTGGTGCCTTCGATGAGCTGCACCGCCGCACCTACGCACCCCTGGTTCCGAGCCGGGGTGCCGCGCACGCGATGTGGGCGGACCTGCCGCGCTCGGGCGCCGCGGGACCGGACGATCAGCCCGGACTGGTGCAGTTGCAGTCCAACTGTGGCGAGACCGGCACCACCTTCATCCGGCACCGGACCGACGAGCCGCTCTCGCCGCTGCGGCTGGCGCGGATGATGATGAACGCCACGGACGGCCTGGAGGATCTCGCCGAGCAGATGTACGGCGACTATCTCGACTACGCCCAGCTCTCCCCGGCTCGGCTGCTCGGCTACGACCACCACGACGTCTTCTACTGGGAGCAGCGGATCGGTCGGTGGGGGTGGCAGAAGTTCACCGACGGCGACTTCGGCCACCGGATCCTGCTGCCGTTCAACGATCGGGTGCTGCTGGAGACGATGCTCTCGCTGCCCTACCCCCTGCGCGAGGCCAGGGTCCTCTTCGCCAAGGTGCTCGCCGAGGTGCCCGCGGCGCGGGTGCCGACGGTGCGCCCACCGCGGTTGCCAGCGGTGACCCGGGCGCTGGGCGGGACACTGCCCGGGCGTGTGGGCAAAGGGCTTGATCGCCGCGCGAGGCGGGCGGTCGACGGGTTGGGCAGGAGCGCGGCGCTGCGGAGGTTCGGCTTCGCCCGTGGGTATGCCGTGTCCCCCGCCGGTGCCGCCCCTCCCGTCCGCGGCTGGTCACGGCAGGCGTTGCCCGGTGGGCAGGCGACGCTGCACGTGCACCCGGGGCTCTCGCACGCCGTGGTCGGGGACGAGCGGCGGTGGGTGCTGGCGCTGGGCGAACCGGTGGCGATCCGGGAGGGGCGGGCAGGTGCTGGGGTCGTCGGCGCTGGGGTCGTCGGTGCGGAGCCGGTGGCAGACTGGCTGCACGAGCTGTTGTCGGGTGGGGACTTCTCGGGTGGGGACGCAGAAGGTCAGGGCACATCCGGGACTGCCGTGCGGGCCGCTGCTCTGCTCGCCGGGAGCTGGTTGGTGGTGCTCCATGACGGGAGCAGCGACGGTGGCACGGTGGTGCTGACCGATGCCCTGGGCAGCATCCCGGCGTACCCGAGCACCGATGGTCGAGGCGTCCGCTCGCACCGCGGGCTCGATCCTGCGGAGTCGGATGCTGCGGTGGCCGACCCGCTCGGCCCGGACAGCTATGCCTGGACTGCGGGCCCTCTAGGCATCACGCCGCTCGAGGTTCGACCGCTCGACGCCGTGCTCACCGACGAGCACCTCGCCGAGATCGCCGAGGCGGCCGAGCGGGACGGCATCACCAGGTCGAGCCGGCTCACGGCCCACGTAGATCTCCTGCGCAGCCTGGGTCCGGTGCGGCTGGGCCTGACCGGTGATGAAGGCAGCGGTGAGCTGCTCGACCTGCTCGCCCGTTCCAGTGACGTGCGCGCCGTGACCTGGTGGGACCGGCTCGCGGACGACAGCGCCGCGGAGGAGGTCTTCGCGGCGAGCGCGCGCGCTGCGGAGGCGGGCGTCCCCCATCGGGTGCTCGGGGTGCGTGAGGACGTGGACGGCGGACGAGCTGGCGAACTGGCTCGCGAGCACGCCCACGCTGCTCTGGAGCGCACGATGAGCTCGCCGCGAAGCGGATCCGCCCCCCAGGACATGCTCGCCCTGGGACCAGTGCTTGATGACGCCCTTCCTGCCTCAGCGGTGCTCTGGCTCGGTGCCACGCGCGTGAGCCAGGAGTCCGCCGGCAGCAGCACCGAGACCAGCACTGATCGCAGCATCGGCAGCGCCCGAGCGCGGGTCTGGGATCAGGTGCAGGGGGTGCGCCAGATCGCCCTACCCTTCAGCGACCGCCTGCTCCCCCTGCTGCCGCAGTAGGTCTGACGCAGGTCTGCACGGTCGCTGCTCCTCCGGCTTCATCGGCACCTGATTCGCGACCCTTCGAACCGGCCCAGGTGTCCGTCCGGGCCCGGAGCACGACGTCGCCCGCATCTCCTTCGTCCGGGAGCAGTTCGGTGCCGCCGACCGGGCGATACCGCTCATCCACCGCCGCGATGAGCGGGTCCTCCTGAGCCAGCACCTCCCACCCGCCGGCCCGACGCACGAGCAGCGCAGGGACGAGCACCACATCGGGCCAGCGCCCGGTGTCCTCCCACCACTGCACGGTGCGGGCATTGACCTCGCCGAACCTCGCGAGCCAGAGCAGATTGGTGTCCATCGGGTTCTGGCCATAGAGATAGCCAGGTGGGATCGAGTAGAAGAAGACGCCGTCCTCGGGCCGGACCCACTGCGCCAGGGTGGTCCGCAACTCGCAGTCCCGGTCGATGATCTCGGCACGGGTGTGGAGCCCAGCCATCGGGCCGCCCACGATCGGGCCCTCAAGGGTTTCGGGTGGTCCGTCGCGGAAGCTACGGACCGGGTGCACGGCCAACAACGAGCCGACCAGGGCCAGCGCCGCCACCCCCGAGACGACGTCCCGCAGGGTGTAGCGGCCAGTAAGGGTAGAGCGGCCAGGCGGGCCATCGCCGCCAGCGACCCACATCACCAGGGCCGCACCGATGACCCCCAGCAGGGGCTGCGCGGGAGGCGCCGGGACCCCCCAGGTGATCGCGGCCGAGCTGGTCATCGCGAAGGCGAGGAAGCCCAGCACGGCGACCGGCAGGGTCAGCGCGAGCAGCAGGCGGAGGTCGGTGTCGGCGGATCGATGCGCGTGCTGCAGCACCGGCACGAGCAGCAGGATGATCACCAGCAAGGCAAACGCCCCGCTGAACAGGCCGAACTGCTCGCCGGCCTCCCGCTCGCTCGGGGCCGCGGCCCAGGCGACTACCGCGAGCGCGACCGGCACCCCGAGCGCCGCTCCCGCGCGCAGCCAGCGCGGCAGGACGGGCAGCGCGGCCACGATGGCCAGCCCGACGGCGGGCAGCGTGGAGGGAGCGATGAGTCCCCGGCCCAGCCGGCCGAGCGACCGCGCTGCCCTCGACCAGGGATCGGGACGCGATGCCTGGTAGTCGGTCGTGTAGCGGATCGTCTCCAGCACCGCCCCCAGCCCCGGCCCGATCAGCAGCCCGAGCGCGATCAGGGCGGACGCGCCGCCGCCACCGAGGAGCAGACCGGCACGCACGGCCGCGGTTCGGGACAGGATGAGGACGGTCAGCCCCAGGACGGCGGCCGCGGGGAGGCTGGCGGGGTGTGAGAGCACGGAGACGGCGAGCGCCACTCCGGAGAGCGCGGCCCATCGGCCAGCGCTGCGCACGGTGGCCGAGGTGGACGGGCCCGGTGCCGGCGCCCGCCCCGCCAACGTCAGCGCGGCGAAGCCCGCACAGCTGGCCAACCCCAGGGCCAGCACGGGCATCGTGTTGTAGCTGGTGAGCAGGAGGTTGTAGGGCGTGGGCGTGAGCATGAGCACGACCGCCACCCACGCCGCGATCGCCGGGATCCGGGTCCGCAGGGCGCGATAACACAGGACCCCCACGCCGAAGGCGAGCGCCAGATAGAAGACCCGGGAGGCGAGGACCAGGCCCTCCACCCCGAAGAGGTGCACCCAGATCCAGGTGAAGGGCACCGCAGCCAACGAGCCCAGCGCCTGCAGGTTCATCTCGTCGACCAGCACCCGGTCCCCCTGGGCCAGGCGCAGGGCGAGCGCCACGACATGTCCCCCATCCCCCAGGTCAGCGCCCAGCCGGACCCGCCAGAGCCCGTAGCCCGCCAGCGCCAGCGTGGCGAGCAGGAGGGCCCACCGCACCGGCACGCCCGTGCTGGTCTGCGCTGTACTCCGCTCAGCCACGGTCGGCCACCGGCGCGGTCAGACCCACCGGCGCCGTCGGCTCCGTCAGCACCTGGTCCACCCCGTCCCGGGTCAGGACCACCGCAGCCACCCCGTCGCTGTCGGCCAAGGCATCCGCCAGGGCGGCATCGACCGCCCCATCCGCGGGGGTGGCGAGCGCCCGGGCGAACCGGTCCCGATCCGTCATCGACAACGCCGTCCCGCTGTGCAGCAGCACCGCCCGGTCGGCCCGCGCCCCGTCGGCCGCGGACCGCAGCCGGACCTCATGCCGGGTCAGCTGCTCCTTCCCGCGCGCCTCCACGTTCCTTCGCGCGTCCACCTTCCCCCGCCCGTCCTCCCCTACCGAGTCAGCGCCACCCTCAGCCCGCGCGCCGCCCCACGCCTGCGCCAACCCGTCCAACGTCCGCAGCCGGTCCACGAACGAGGCGTGCGAGAAGCGCTCGGCCACGAGGTGCTGCACCTGGGCGACGCGAGCGGCATACCGGACGGGGTCGGTGAGATAGGACTCGATCACGGCGCGCGAGCCCGCCGGCTCCGCGTAGTCGAGCAGCTCGCCGAAGACCGGCCGGTGCTTGGGGTGGGCGATGACGACCAGGCCCGAGGCTGCCGCCTCCAGCAGCACCCGCCCGAAGGCTTCGTGCCGCTCGGGGTGGTCCTGATAGAGGAAGAAGTCCAGCCCGGCCAGGAAGTCCGCCGGATCGACCGACCCGGCGCGCAACAGCTCCCAGTTCGCCGGCGGGGGGGTCTCCTCGGGACGCCCGGCCTCGGCGAGCAGCCGCTTCCAGGTGGCGCGGGTGCCCATCATCCGGACCGCATACCCCTCGCCCAGGTCGTAGGCCGCGAGCAGTTCATCGGCGCTCGCGGGGTGCTTGAGCGGGTGGTCGCGGCTGAACCGCCCCACCACCACCGGCCGCTCGCCCCGCTCCGGGACAGCGTGCTCACGCCGCCACTGCGCGACATCGATCAGCCCCGGGTTGTCCCAGTCGGTCAGCCGGATCTGCGGATCCTGGGCGCGCAGGAGCTCGCGGATGACGGGACCCTGGGGCATCCAGACCGGGTCGGTGCCGAAGAGCTCGCGCGCCCGCTCGGTGACATCGGCGACGACATAGCGCTGGTCGCTGCCGTCCGGCTCCAGCGGTGCCTGGTTGGCCATCACGAGCAGGTGCCGTGGCCGCAGCGGGCGGGGCTGAGGCACGCTCGGCGGGTGCTGCAGCACGAGGGGATAGCGGACCATCAGCACGTCGACATCCACGTCGTCGTCGATCTGGATCCACTCGGCCTCGCCCCGGCGGATCAGGTCGACGATCGGGGCGCACAGCGGCAGGTCCTTGGTGGTCGCGAAGCGCAACGCCTCCAGGTGCAGCACCCCCACCTGCAGGCCGGCCTCGCGCGCCGCACGGATCTCCTCGAGCATCGAGCGCTGCGGCCCTCCGTAGCGTCGCCAGTCCCCGCCGAGCACCAGGTCCAGGTGGCGCGGCGCGGGCAGCGCGGGATCGCGCGGGGCCGGGGCGGTCCACCGGCGCGGCTCGGGGATCGGCCGGCTCTCGACCGGGTCCAGGTATGCCGCAGCTCCAGACCGGATCTCCTCGTGCCACGGTGCGTAGAGGGTCTTGTAGGCGTGCCGCGCGCCGTGCCGCCACATCCGGGTGAACTCGCTGGAGGACAGGGTCTGGCCCGAGCGCAGCAGCAAGAGGCACTCGTCGACGGTGTGCACGGCGTGCTCGCCGAAGGCGGCCTGGATGCGACGGGCGTACTCGGTGTCGGCGGACTTGCGGGCCGGGTCGAAGAAGCCGAGCCGGGAGAGCACCGGGTCCAGCCGGATCAGCAGGGTGGGGGCAGCGATCGCGCGGTGCCGGTAGCCGAGCCGGACCAGCGCCAGGTTCTCATCCACCCGGGCGCCCAACCCGCGGGTGGCCATCCGCGAGGGGTCGGCCTCCAGCGCCTCGACCAGCGTGGCGATGGCCTGCGGGTGCAGCCAGTCATCGGAGTCGAGGGTGGTCAGATAGGCGCCGCGGGCCTGCCGCAGCGCAGTGTTGCGCGCCCGATAGGTGCCGCCGTTGACCGCCTTGCGGATCACCCGCACCCGCGGGTCGAGGGCCTCCGCCTGTTGCAGCCAGGGCTCGGCGTCCGGGCCGGAGGCGTCGTCGACGACCAGGATCTCCAGCGCCTGCCAGGTCTGGGCGAGCAAGGACCGCACGGCGGTCAGGAGGGGGGCGCCGGGGCGGTAGGCGCTGACGACGACCGTGACCAGCGCGCGCCCGTCGACGTCGGCGCGAGGGAGGTGGGCTGGCTGGGTGCTGAGCCGATCGAAGGGGGTGGTGCCGGTGGGCAGCAGACTCAGGGGGGCCAGCGCCGTGGAGTGGAGCGCCCGATCGAGCAGCGCGAGCCAGTCATCGGTCTCGACCTGGGCAGCGACCTCGGCAGCGACCTGCGCACCGATCCGGGCGGAGTCGGGGAAAGCCGAGTCCTCGGACCGCAGCGTGCTCAGGAAGGGGTTGGCCAGGTCAGCCCGCATCGCATCCGCGACGTCGTCGGGGATCTGCAGCTCGTGGCGATCGAGCAGGTCGGCGACTCCGTCGGCGTCCCGGTCCAGGCAGCGCAGATGCAGGAGCAGCTGGGCTGCCTGTGGGTGCAGGCCGGCAAGTTCGCCGCAGGCGTCCAGCGCCTCGAGCAGGCGGCGACCACGGGCGATCTCGGCGGGGTCGGGGGTCTGGAGGATCAGGACGCGGGCGTACTGGCCGAGGTGGTAGGCCGCCGCACCACCGGGGAGGCCAGCGTGCGTGCCCGCTCGTGTTCTCGAGCGCGCACGGCATACCTCCTGTGCCCAGGCGTCCACCTGCTCCGGGGTCGCGCCTGGCCAGGCCGCCTCGACGAGCACCTCGCGCGCGTGGATCGACCTGGTCCGCAGCGCGGTCGCCGCGAGCGCGTCGGGGTGGTCGAGCAGGATCTGGTTGCGGGCGGTGTCGCGGGACACGCCCGCGCGGGTGGCGACCGGGATCTCAGCCGCGCTCATCGTGCCGGCGCAGCGAAGCCTCGAGGGTGTCCTGGAGCCGGTCGAGCCGGCCGGTGTACTGCGCCTGGAGCGCGCGCACGGTCCCGACGACGTCCTCCTGAGCGGGCGCCGCGCGCCCGCCGGTGGTGTCGATGCCGGCGACCTGAGCCTTGACGAATCCGCGCAGCTCGCGCACCCGACGGTCGGCGTCCACGGCGACCAGCAGCACGGCCGACAGCAGCGCCATCCCGGCCAGCACCACGAGCCACCACCAGCCGAGCGCGGCGCCGACGACAGCCACGAGGCTGAGCACCCCGGCGACCGCGCCGCCGAGGATCAGGAGCTGCTGGGTGCGCATGACCTGCAGGTTACCGGGTGGTGGAGTCCACGACCGTGGCGTAGAGCTCCTGATAGCGTGTCGCGTTGGCCGCCCAGGTGCGCTCGATCGTCACCCACTCCCGGGCGCGGGCGGCGATGGCACTCCGGCGGGCGGGGTCGCGCGCCAGCTCGAGCAGCAGCCGCGCGAGGGCAGGGGCATCACCGGCCGGGTAGGACCAGCCACGCTCCCCGTCGCCGATGATCTCCAGCAGGGCCGGCTGCGCGGACACCACGACCGGCACGCCCATAGCCATCGCCTCGTAGGGCTTGAGCGGGGTGACCAGGCGTGCGGCCCGCTCGTCGCTGCGGGGCACGACGAGCACGTCGAGCAGCCCGTAGGCCGCCGCCACCTCCGCGTGCGGGACCGCACCGGTGAAGATGGAAAGCCCCTCCGCGCCGTAGGTGCGCGCGGTCTCCTCCAGCCGGGCGCGCCGGGCGCCGTCGCCGACGATGAGCACGCGCGCGTTGATGCCGAGGTCCTTGAGGATGACGACCGCGCGGAGCAGGTCCTCGATCTGCTCGCGGGCATGGTCCAGGTTGCTGACGTAGCCGAAGGTGAAGTGGCCCTGGGTGCCCCACCGCGAGGCGAGCGCGTCATCGCGGGGGCGGGGGCCGAGGGCCTCCGGGTCCACGGCATTGGGCACCACGCGGATGTCGAGGTCGGCGCTGTCCTCCACGCGGCGCAGCAGATCAGCCCGCATCGTCTCGGCCAGCGTCACCACGCCATCGGCGAGACCGGCCAACTCGGCCTCCTTGGCCATCCGGCGGGTGAACAGCTCGCCTCGCTCGGCCCGCTTCAGTTGCCGCGTCCACAGCGACTCGAAGAAGCCGCGCATCTCATAGATCCACGGCAGCCCCGCCGCGCGCGCCACCGCGGCACCGACCACGCCCAGGTCGTAGCCCCGCCCGCCCGAGTGCACGTGGAGCAAGGCAGGTCGCTCCTGCCGGATCACCTCCAGCAGCACGCTGGCCTGCGCCTCCAGGTATGCCGTTCCCTCCTCCGCGTGCTCGCTCGCCTCCTCCTCCGCCGGCTGTCCTGCCGTCGGCTCAGGCAAGGTGGGGATCAGGTAGCGCACCCCGTCGAGGACGACCTCCTCGATCTGGGGTGCGGGTGGATGAGCGGCGCCGGGGGGATGAGCGGGTCCGGAGGGACTCGTGGGGGCCGCGACGGCGACGACGTCGACTCCCGCCTCGACGAGGGCGCGCAGGCTCTGGTGACCGCGCACGCTGTAACCCGCCTGCCGTTGCGGCAGCACCACCTTGAGGATGTGCAGGACCTTGCCGGGGATGGGGTCGCCCGGTTGGCCGTCAATCGGCCGTGGCTGCCCGTACTGGCCCTCGCTCGCCAGGGTGGGGGCCACCGACCTCGTCGCCGTCGGCAGCCAACCGGGCTCGGTCTCGGTGAGCAGTGTCGTCACGCGGCGCAGGGCAGTGTGGATGCGCTCGGACGCAGGCAGTCCGAGTGCGCGTCGCTGATCGGCCTGCTGCGCGAGCACGTCGCCTTCGAGGGTGAGCGATCCGGTGACCCGGGCGAGAAAGCTGATCTCCCGCAGCAGCGCCGCCTCGTGCGCCGGCGCCGGCGCGGACACTGCGTGCTGCGTGGCGTCGGGCTCCGAATGCTCCGCGGAGCACTCCCTGCCCACCTGCGCAAGCAGCTCTCGGGCACGGGCGAGGGCTGCCTCGTCGCCCTCGTCCGCAGCGAGCCTGATGAGGCTTACCGCCGGTTCGCCGACGGCCGCCCCGAGAGCCTGATCGAGCTGGTCCGGCTGCAGGACAACGTCGACGAGCGCAGGATCCAGCAGGTGGCGCCACGGGCTCCGCCGGTCGGTGGGACGGACCAGGTGCAGCACGGGCGTGGCAGCGGGCAGGGCCGTGAGGTCAAGCACGGCAGGCCCGAGTCCGTCCAGGATCACGGCGTCCACCGGCTCCTGCAGCCAACGGGCATCGTCGTCCGGCACGGTCAGCACGGTGCGCGCCAGGTCTAGCGCGGCGCGCACCTCGGTCCGCACCGTGGTTCCGGGCGCTGGCACCACGGTCAGGGCGTGCCGAGCACCCAGCGGACGATCCTCCCCCACCGACCCAGACGCACCCTCGGTGCTCCGCGGAGCACTCTCCCCAGCAGCATCACCCTCCGCCCGCCGCGCGGCCGCGATCTCCACGACCAGCGCCTCGGCCCCCTGGTCCCAGGTCAGCACCCGCACCGCAGCCGCGGCCGACCCTGGGTCGGAAGCTCGCCACCGCGCCACCGCCTGCGCGGCGATGTCATCCACCGCGACCACGAGCACCTCGTCCTCGTCGGCCGGTGCACCGCTCGCACCACGGCCGATCACCTGCTGCAGCAACCAGCGGTCCCCACCCAGGTGGTCGGCAAACTGTGCCGCGGCCCCACGCAGCGCCCGCCCGGCCCACGATCCCAGCAGCCCGCCCAGCCCCGAGCCGGCCCGCGGGTCGGCGAACCGGTGCCAGTCCGCCGAGCCCTGCGGTGGCTGCTGCGCCCCGGCCCGCACGTCCAGCCCGGCACCGACCGCTGCTCCCAGCAGGGCGGTGACCTCCCCACCCACCACCCGGGTGCCCACCAGCACGAACCTGCGCGACTGCATACGGGAATCCTCGCAGAACCCTCCGACTGCCTCCCGGACGCCGACCGCCACGCCGAACCTCCGGCCTCGAACCGACTCACGCTGAGGTCCGCCGGCAGCGCGATATGCCATCCTTTCCCGGTGCTGCTCCCTGTCGACCCCCGCGCCCGATGACCGCAGGGTCCCGTCCCACCCAGCTGCGCCGCGACATCGAGGGCCTACGGGCCATCGCCGTCGGCGTCGTGCTGCTCTACCACCTCAAGCTGCCGTGGCTGCCCGGCGGCTTCGCCGGCGTGGACATCTTCTTCGTCATCTCCGGCTTCCTGATCACCTCCCTGATGCTGCGCGAGGTCGCCCGGACCGGCACCGTCTCGCTGAGCGACTTCTACGCGCGCCGCGCCCGCAGACTGCTCCCGCCCGCCTCCCTGGTCATCGTGGTCACCCTGATCGCCGGCTGGTTCGTGCTCCCGCGCAGCCAGCGCACCGACCTGCTCTCCGATGTGCTCGGCTCGACGCTCTACGTCGTCAACTGGGTGCTCTCTGCCCGCTCCGTGGACTACCTGGCCGAGGACGCCGGGGCCTCACCGCTGCAGCACTACTGGTCGCTGTCGGTCGAGGAGCAGTTCTATGTCGTCTGGCCGCTGCTGATCCTGCTCGCCCTGTTCATCGCCAGCCGGTCCCGTATGCCGCGACACCGGGTGGCCTTCGTCCTGCTGGGCCTGCTCGGGCTCGCCTCGGCGATCTGGTCGGTCCTGCTCACCCGCTCCGACCCGGCCACCGCCTACTTCGTCACCACCACGCGCCTGTGGGAGTTGGCAGCCGGTGCGCTGCTGGCGTTCGCGGTCGGGCGGCTCGCGCAACTGCCGAGGTGGGCGGCCGAGGTGATGGTGCTCCTCGGCCTGGTGCTGATCGTGGTGGCCGTGACGGTCTTCACCTCCGCTACCCCGTGGCCGGGATGGGCAGCCGGCGTGCCCGTGCTGGGCGCGGTCCTGGTGATCGCCGCCGGGGCGGCGGGCCACCCGACCCTGGGTGCCCGGCTGCTGGGGGTGCCGCCGATGGTGTGGATCGGCGGGCTGTCCTACTCGATCTATCTGTGGCACTGGCCGCTCGTCGTGCTCGCCGAGGCTCGCTGGGGGGCGCTGTCCGTCCCGGCGCTGGTTGGCCTGGGGGTCGCCTCGATCCTGCTCGCCTGGGCCACCAAGCACCTCGTGGAGGACCCCGTCCGCTTCAGCCGCACCCTCTCGGCGCGGCCGTGGCGATCGTTGACCGCCGGTGGCGTGGCGATGGCGCTGATCTGCGCGGTAGCCCTGGCCCTGTGGACGACGCGTCCGACCGTCACGCCCGCGGACCGGGGCGACGTCGCCGGTGCGGGGATGCTGGTGGCTGATCCGGAGGCCTCCGACTGGGAGCTGGTGGCGGACCCAGCCTCGGACTTCGACGCCACCGGACCCCTCGTGCCTGACCCGCCGACGGCGCCGAAGGACATCCCGAGCTACTACGCCGACGACTGCCAGGTCGATGAGGGCGATCCGCTGCCCCGCGACCACTGCGTCTACGGGGTCACCGATTCTGACGTCGAGGTGGTGCTGTGGGGGGACTCCAAGATCGGTCAGTACTTCACCCCCTTCGAGCACATCGCCCTCGAGGAGGGCTGGCGGCTGAAGACCTACCTCAAGAGCAGGTGCCCGCCCACCAGTGCCGGCGCGCCCCATGACGACTGCAGTGAGTTCGGTGGTCATGCGCTCGAGGAACTGCTGGCCGACCCGCCTGATGCCATCATCATCGGCGCCGGCACCGGTTCCACCGAGCAGTTGAGCGAGGGCCTGATCGCCACGATGCGCCCCCTCACCGAGCAGGGCGTGCCGATCGTGGTGCTGCGGGACAACCCGCACCCCGACTATCCCGAGGACGGCCCCTGGTCGAATGCCTACGACTGCGCGGACGTCAACAGCGACGATCTCCGGGCCTGCGATTTCCCCCTCACTCCCTCGCCGAGTGACGAGATGATGGATGGTCTGGCCGAGGAGCTGGACCTGCCGATGATCGACCTCAACGAGTGGATGTGCCCGGCGGACCTGCCCTGTCCGGTCGCGATCGGTGGCTCCTTGATCTATCGCCAGGGCAGCCATGTCACGGACACCTACGCCCGCACCCTCACCCCCTTCCTGCACCGCGAGCTGGTGCGGGCCGGGCTCTCCACGACCCCCGCAGAGGAGATCGGCCTGGACGATGTTCCGCACAGCGCGGAGGGATCAGGGTGAGGTCCCGAGCTCGGCCCTGACCGCGCGTATGCTCGTGGACCATGGTCCCCACCCCCCTGAACCTGCCCTCAGGAGCGCGCCGGTGAGCACGATCGACCGAGTCCGTCGAGGCCTGGGTGCCCGGATCGCGGGTGCCCAGATGAGTTCGCAGCCGCCCGGCAACCCCGCGGACCCCTCAGTCATCGACCTGCGTCCCGCCGTGCTGCGCTGCGTCGGTCGTCGGCCCACGACCCGCCGAGTCCCGACGAGCTCTGCCCGGGTCGCCGTCGCCGCGAGCGACGCTGTCCGGCGGGGGCTGTCCTGGGAGTGGGAGCAGACCGACCTCACGGCGCGCACCTGGGAGAAGGTGCTGCCCGCCGACGGCGAGTCGTCCGAGGCAGAACAGCCCAACCTCGACCTGGTGGTCGTGGAGGTCGCGGGCGCTGGCATCGCCGGCTGGCCGGTCACGGTCACGCCTGCCGAGCTCGCGAGCGCGGCACAGCGGCTCGGGATCCCCAGCATCGCCTGGGTCAGCGCCCCACCCCATGACGACGTCGACCTCAGCGGCTTCGACCACGTGCTGGACGCGCAGGCTCTGCCGCCCGCGACCCAGCCCAGGGCTCTGGGGGGCTCCCACCTCCCCGGGCCGGAGCGGCTCGCTGACGTGCTGATCCTGGACCTGCCCGACCCCGTCAACCAACCCGCCGACGACGCTGGCAACGAGCACGCCGACGACGCTGACAACGACCCCGCAGCCGAGGGCCAGCTGGCCGCCCTGGAGAGCGCCGGGCTGGTGACCCACCACTGGGACGCCACCTCCCGCGAGCTGCGCGAGGGCGTCGGCACGCTGGCCAGCGCCTACCGGGTCCTGCTCGATGTCGGTCGGCGCGAGCTCACTGACACCCGACCGGTGCTGGACGCCCTCGCGGACCGGACCGCCGTCGTGACCACCCCGGGTCGGGCGCAGCGACTGCCGGAGCCGCTGCGCCAGCTGGTCGCGACCGGTGACGCGGGCGACCTGCGCCGCCAGGCCAGCGTGCTGGCCCGCCAGGATGAGTACCGCGACCGGGCCACCCACCTGGGCCTGCGCGCGGTGCTGGACGGGCACACCTACGCCGACCGCGCGAGCACCCTGCTGCGCCACACGGAGGCGCATGCCGTGCCCACCCCCTCGCGCACCGTCTCGGTGGTCGTCCCGACCAACCGGCCGCACGAGATCACCAACGTGCTCGAGAACGTCGCCCGCCAGGAGCGGGTCGAGACCGAGTTGATCATCGTCGCCCACGGCCTGGACCTCGACCATGCCGAGCTGAAGGCGCAGGCTGCCGACCTGGGCGTGGGTGAGCTGACCATCCTGCACGCGGACCGCCAGGAGACGCTGGGGGCCGTGCTCAACCGCGGTCTGGACGCCGCCTCCGGCGCCTACCTGGCGAAGATGGACGACGACAACTTCTACGGCGCGCACTTCCTGGGCGATCTCGTCGATGCCTTCGCGCACACCTCGGCCGGCATCACCGGCAAGTGGGCGCACTACGTCTGGCTCAAGGCCAGCCGCACGGTGGTGCTGCGCTTTGAGAAGTACGAGCACACCTATCACCGGCTCGTCCAAGGGGGATCGATCGTGGCCACCCGCGACGTCGCCCTCGACATCCGGTTCAGCAACATCCCGCGCGCGGTCGATTCGGACTTCCTCAACCGGGCGATGGCCGCGGGGGTCCAGACCTACTCCGGGGACCGCTACAACTTCGTCAGCATCCGCGGGGACGACCGCCTCAGCCACACCTGGAAGGTGGACGACCTGATCTTCCTGACCGGCGCCGGGCGCGTGATCACCTACGGTGACCCGCGCGAACTGGTCTCGGTCTGAAGGGGGGTCGCTCGTCATGACGAGGTCGAACCCGACCGGGTCATCACCCACCCCACGCCCCACCACTCGACCCGACACGCACCGAAGGACGTCGATGCCCTCGTTCCTGGACCGCGGTCGCCAGCAGTCCCGCCGCATCGCCGCAGGCCTGGCCGCCCGCCTGCCGGTCGGCACCGGCCCGCAGCAACTCACCGACTTCGTCACCGCGACCCGGCTGCGCCGCGGCCAGCGGCTCATCGAGACCGATCCGCAGGCGGCGCTGGAGATGCTCGAGCCGCTGCTGGAGGCCGACCCCTCCCCCGAGGTGCTGCTCGCCGTGGCCCGCGCCCACGAGCGGGCCGGCTCGGTCAAGCGCGCCAATGAGCTCGCCGACCAGGCCGTCTCGCACGAGGCGAGCACGATGACGGCGCTGCAGGAGCGCCGCAAGCTCGCCGCGCGGACGGGCTTCGCCGAGCACACCAGCCGCACGCTGGATCTGATCGCCACCCGCGTCCCGACCAGCCAGGACGAGTTGACGCTGGCGGAGAACGAGTTGCGGGGCGCCCCCCGCCCCCTCCTGGAGACCTTCGCCGCCACCGTGGCCGAGGGCCCGGAGGACGGGGACTTCACGGCCGATGCGGTCGAGCTGGCGCAGGCGCTGCTCGACGAGGACACGCTCGTCACCGCGCACGCCGAGGACCCCGCCCGGTATGCCGCTCTCGTCGAGGAGGTGCTGACCACCCGGGCCCAGCCGATCTCGGTCGTCACCCGGGCGCTCACCCGCCGCCGCGCATGGCAGGAGGTGGCCGACTTCGTCTGCGTCACCCCCGGCAGCCAGCGGGTCGGACCGCAGGCCTCCGGCCGGTTCCCGGTCCGCGACGTCGTGGATGCCGCCACCCGCGCGCTGCGCGCGGGGCACGCCACCCCGGCCGCCATGCTCGCGGCGAGGGCGCTCGCTGCGCAACCGCGCTCCCGCACCGCCCAGGAGACCTTCACCTCGGCCCACGACCAGATCCGGATCGTGCGCAGCGGCTGGGACTTCCCGCCCCGCGACGCCGCGGTGCAGCGTCCCTATGATCCCGATCCGCGCTCGGCGCTCGCGGTGCTTTCCCAGTCCCTGCCCCACACCTCCGGCGGCTACGCGACCCGCACGCACGGCATCCTCACCGGCCTGGCCGCCCGGGACCGCCGGATCGAGGCCGTGACCCGGTTGGGCTTCCCCTACGACCGGTGGCCCGGCAGCAAGCGCGGTGTCCCGGCCAAGGACACCGTGGACGGGATCGTCTACCACCGGCTGCTCGACAAGCGTCGGCGTTACCCGCAGCACCCGCTCACCGACTACGTCCAGGAGACGGCTGAGGGCATCGAGCGACTGGCCCGCGAGCAGCGCGCGAGCCTGATCCACGCCAGCAGCTTCTACGTCGCGGGGCTCGCGGGCATCACCGCCGCCCGCCGCCTGGGCATCCCCTTCCTCTACGAGATGCGCGGCCTGGAGGAGCTGATGAAGATCTCCCAGGATCCGGCCTTCGCAGGCTCGGACCGGGAGGCCTTCCTCCAACTGCTCGAGACCGGCCTGGCCACCGAGGCCGACGCAGCCCTGATCATCACCCGCGCGCTGCGCGAGGAGATGGTGGCGCGCGGCGTCCCGGAGGAGCGCGCGATCGTGGTCCCCAACGGCGTGAACACCGCCGACTTCCGGCCCCTGGAGCGCGACCGCGAGCTCGAGGCGCGCTACGGCTTCGGCGGCAAGACGGTGATCGGCTATGTCGGTGGCCTCGTGCACTACGAGGGTGTCGACCTGCTGATGGAAGCGGTCGCCCGGCTCCGCGGCCGTCGGGACGACTTCCGCGTGCTGATCGTCGGTGACGGGCCGGCCGAGCGCGCCGTCCGCGAGGCCGCCGTGAGCAACGAGGTCCTGGACGTCGTCACCTTCACCGGCCGGGTCCCCCACCACGAGGCCCGCACCTACCTCTCCCTCGTCGACATCGCCCCCTTCCCACGCCTGCCGCTGCCGGTCTGCGAGCTGATCTCGCCGATGAAGCCGTTCGAGTCGATGGCCATGGGCAAGGCTGTCGTGGCCTCGGACGTCGCGGCGCTCGCCGAGATCGTCACCGACGGGCGCACCGGCCGGCTGTTCGCCAAGGGCGATGTGGACCACCTGGCCGCCGTGCTCGAGGACCTCGTCGCCGACCCCGAGCAGCGTCGCCGCCTCGGTGAGGAAGCCCGCGACTGGGTCGTCCGCGAGCGCGACTGGTCCACCATCACCGCGGTCGTGGACGGTGTCTACGACGAGGTGCTGGCCCGACACGGCCTGCGCTGAGCAGATGACCACCCCCGCGGAGACGGCACGCGACCTCGTCGTCTCCTACTGCTTCCCGCCGTATGTCGACACTGCCGCGATCATCGCCGCCAAGCGGGTGCGCGAGGCCGGGCGCCCGGTGGACGTGATCCAGAACGAGATGAGCGAGCTGCGGCCCCAGGACGAGAGCCTGGCCCTGATCGCCGACCACCTCGTGGTCCGCCGCCACGAGGTGCCCACCCCGTCCCGGTTCGGCACCTGGGGGGCGGTGGTCCCCTGGGTGGAGCAGGGCCTGGACCAGGCCCTGGCCTGGGATCGCACAGGTCCCGGCTACAAGCGCCTCTACTCCCGCGCCCAGTTCAGCGCCAGCCACATCCTCGCCGCCCGGATCAAGCTGGCGCGCCCCGACCTGCGCTGGACAGCAGAGTTCTCCGACCCGCTCTCGACCGATGTGGCCGGCGACCTTCGCTACCACGCGGTCCGGCGCGATCCCCTCCTCACGCTGCTCGGCGCAGGCCTGCAGCGCGCCGGGTGGCCACCGCCGGAGAACGGCAACCTCTTCTCCTGGGCCGAGGAGCTGCCCTTCGGGCTGGCCGACGAGATCCTGTTCACCAACGAGCACCAGCGCGAGCAGATGCTGGAGGCGGTGGCGGATCCCGACCTCCGGGACAGCGTGCGACAGCGCAGCACGATCGCCCCGCACCCCACCCTGGGGCCGGAGTTCTACGCCCTCGCCGATCCTGAGCTCACCCTGGAGCCCGGGCGCCGGCACATCGGCTACTTCGGCAACTTCTACGCCACCCGCGGCATGGACACGGTGCTGGACGCTCTCGCCCTGCTGCCCCGCGAGCAACGCGACCGGCTCCAGCTGCACCTGTTCGCCGGCGCTCACGACAAGCTCATCCCCCTGGTCAAGAAGCGGGGCCTGGCCGACGTCGTCCAGGTGCGCCCCTTCGTCGGCTTCCTCGACTTCCTCGCCCTGACCCGGCGGATGGACGTTCTCCTGGTCAACGACGCCATCAGCACCGCCTCGCACACCCGCAACCCGTTCCTGCCCTCCAAGTGGAGCGACTACAAGGGCTCGGGCACCCCGGTCTGGGGGATCGTGGAGCCCGGCTCAACCCTGTCCGGGCAGGACCTCGCCCACCGTTCTCCGGTCGCGCACGTCAGCGCCGCCGTCCAGGTGCTTGCCCGGATCGCCGACGAGGCCGGGCGTCGCTGACCCGAGCACGATCGTGGCCAGGCGTTCCACCGTGTCGGTGGAGCGGAAGGATCTGGCCACCGCGTCGAGTGTCTCCTGGGAGGCGCTCGCCCACGCCTCCTCGCCCGTATGCCGCAGCACCCGGTCCGCAGCCTCTGTCACCGAGTCGACCACCCAGTCGGCGGGGAACAACGCCCTGGCCCCGCCCAGGCTCGCCAGCATCGGCCAGTCCCGCACCACCGGGACCGCGCCCGAGGCGGCGCCTTCGACCAGCCCGAGCCCGAAGCTCTCCCGGCGGCTGGTGCTCAGCACGAAGCCCGAGGCCCGGAGGTGCGGACCGATCTCCCGCGTGCGGCCGGTGAACTCGACGGCGTCACGCACGTCGGGGGCCAGCAGCCGACGGCGGAACTGCTCGGCATAACGCTGCTCGGAGATCACCGCCGTCGGGCTGAAGTCCGGACCCACCAGCCGCAGCCGCCACCGCTCGTCCTGCTCCCGCAGCACGGCCAGCACCTCGAGGGCGAAGAGGGGATCCTTGACCCGCTGCGCCCAGCCGATCATCACCATCCGATGCCGCGAGTCCGGAGTCTTGTCGGTGGGGATCCGACTCTCGTCGAGCACGTTCGGCACCACGTGCACCTGGACGTGCGCCAGCCGCTCCCCGAGCTGGGCTTCGACCAGTCGGCGCAGGGGATCCCCGACCAGCACAAGGTTGGCGACCCGGGACCAGTCGGCGAGGTGGATCCAGGGCGAGAGCGCATCCATGCTGTGGATCCGCACGGTGACCCGGACCCCCTCGGGCACGCTCATCAGCGCAGCGAGCCCGCCGCGGTCGACCCAGTCGACGAAGAGCGCATCGGTCGTCCCGAGCTCCTCCAGCAGGAGCTCGTCCAGGACGCCGTCGCCGGCACCGAGTGCCTGGTCCAGGCGCGCCCGCACCACCTCGGCCCGCAACCCCAGCCCGCGCAGTTCCTTATGACGGGCGGCGACGTCGACCACGCGCACGTCGGCGTGCCGCTGCAGCTCGGTCACCACCCCGCTCGCGAAGCCGCCGTACGTCCCCGGCACCACCACCACCCTCGGCAGACCAAACATCGTGTCGTCGGAGTGGTCGTGGGCGCGGTCGTGGGCGCGGGCACGACGATCCTCGGTATGACGTTCCTGGGCACGCGCCGAGCGTGGCCGGCGGGGCCCGGGCTTGGCGAGCAGCCGACCCACGGCCGACTCCCGCCAGGGCGCCAGGAAGGCGTCGGGGTCCTCGACCAACGGAGAGCTCAGGGTGTCTGCGTGCAGTTCGCGGTGGAAGAGCAGCCGCAGGGCCAGCGTGCTGGCCGCGGCGACAGACTCGATATCGATATCTCCGTCCGTCTCGCCGTCAGCGTCACCGTCAGCAGCTCCCGCCAGCGCCCCGTCGGCGACCTCGGTCAGGGTCGTGACGACCGGACCCACCTGCTCGATCAGGCCGGTCTCACGCATGCCGCTCTCGATCAGGCCGTTCCCGATCAGGTCACTCCCGATCCGCTCATCTCGCTCATCTGCGGGCTCGGCCGACAGCAGGGTCTGCAACCGCCAGCCCTGCCGCATCGCGTCGTCGAAAGCGTCCTCCCCCGCTGCGGTGACCAGCGACATCACCTGGTGGGCGACGGCATACTCCCCGACGTCGTGCAGTCCTTCGACCACCCCCAGCAGCAGCCCCTGGTGAGCGTCGGGGACCGTGCCGCCCACCGCCTCCACGTCCGACAGGAGCCGTCTGATCTCCTTGCCGGTCAGCCGCCCGGTGTTCTCGGATCCGTCACCGAGCCGTCGGCCGAGGTCGCGCCACAGGTGGCCCAGGCGCTCGTGCTCGGCGAGGTCCGCCTCGGTCAGCTGGCGCGCACCGTGAGCCAGCCGATCAACTGTCGCCTGTGCGGCGTCATCCAGGGGCAGGACGGCCTCGGCGCGCGACAGGTGACCGGCGGCCCGGGCGTCATCCAGCACCGCCCCGACCAGCCCTGATCCGGTGGTGCGGTGCCGCAACCGATCGACGACGCGGGCAGCGCGCTCCCTCAGCCCACCCCCCGATGCCTCCGCCACCCGCACTCGGCCACGCAGCGAACGCAGCCGCGGCCCCGGCTCACCGGTCCGCCACATCAGGACCACCTTGGTGCCCGCCGCCGCCAGACCGCGCAGTGCCGGCGCGACGCGGTCGAACTCCGACGCGTCCTGCGCCAGGGCGATCAGCGAGGTCGGGGTGGGCATCGCGGTGGGAGGCACACCGCAGACGATACGCATCGCGCTCGGCGGTGGCGGCGATAGAGTGCCCGATGATGTCCGATCTCGTCGTGGCCTACTGCTTCCCGCCGTATGTCGATCCCTCCGCGATCGTGGCCGCCAAGCGGGTTCGCGAGCGCGGCCGGCCGGTCGACGTCATCCAGAACGCGATGGACGGCTTCCGGCCGGTGGACCCCGGGCTGGAGTCGATCGCTGGTGACCTCGTGGTCCGGCGCGCGGAACTCACCTCCACGACCCACTTCGCCTCGTGGTCCTCGATGAGCCAGTTCTCCCAGCTCGGGGTCCAGCAGGCCCTCGCCTGGGATCGCGCCGGTCCGAGATATGAGCGGGTCTACAGCCGGGCGCAGTTCGCCGCGAGCCACGTGCTCGCGGCCCGGCTGCTGCTCAGCCGACCCGATCTGCACTGGACCGCGGAGTTCTCCGACCCCCTCTCCCGCCAGGTGGACGGCTCGGTCCGTCGCTCCAAGGCCCCGGACGGTGCCCTGCGCCGGCGGCTGGCAGCGCGGGTGCGCAAGGCCGGCTTCCGGCCCCCCGAGGACGACAACGCCTTCACCTGGGTCGAACAGGTCAGCTATGCCCTGGCCGACGAGCTGGTCTTCACCAACGCCCACCAGCTGGACCTGATGATGGCCGACGTCGAGGACCCAGAGCTGGTCGCCAGGGTGCGGGAGGTCGCGGTGATCTCCCCCCACCCCGTCCCACCGGCGGAGTTGTACTCGATGAGGGATCCGGAGTATCCCCTGGAGCCGGGGGTGCGGCACATCGGCTACTTCGGGCGGTTCTACGCCACGCGGGGCATGCATACCGTGCTCGATGCCTTGGCCGCCCTCCCCATCCAGGTGCGGGAGAACCTGCGGCTGCACGTCTTCAGCGGTGAGGCCGCCGACCTCGACGATGACATCGCCGCGCGGGGGCTGGAACGGTGGGTCCGCACCGGTCCCTATCTGGGCTACCTCGACTTCCTGGCGCTCGCGGCCAGGATGGATGTGCTGCTCGTCAACGACGCCGTCACCGATGGCACCTTCGCCCAGAATCCCTACCTGCCGTCCAAGTGGAGCGACTATGCGGGCAGCGGCAGCAGGGTGTGGGGCCTGGTCGAGGCCGGATCGACGCTGGAGGGTGTGCCGCTGGACCTGCGCTCACCCGTCGAGCACGCCACCGCTGCGGCCCGGGTGCTGGCCAGCATCGCGCGCGGCTGAGGTCGGCGCACCCACACCCAGGATCACATCGCACAGGGTCTGCAGCGTGGTGTCGCTGGCATAGCGCTCCCGCACCTCCGCCCGGGCCCGGGCCGACGCCTCGGACCAGGCCGGCTCCTCGGCGTGCGCGAGGATGCGCTGCACCGCCCCCTCGATGCTGTCGATCACCCAGTCCGTCGGGACGACCGAGTGCGCTCCGCCGAGGCTGGCGAAGATCGGCCAGTCGCGCACCACCGGAACGACGCCGGAGCCGGCGGCCTCCATCATGCCGAGCCCGAAGGACTCCCGTCGGCTCAGGCTCAGCACGAAGCCGGCCCGCTCCAGGTGGGGGGCGATGTCGTCCGTCCACGGCACGAAGTCGACCGCCTCCCGGACGTCATCGCGGACCAGCCGCTCGACGAACTCGTCGGCGTAGCGGTCTGCGGAGACGTACTTGCCCCGCAGCAGGTCGGCGCCGAGGAAGGTGAGCTCCCAGTCCGGGTCGTGCTCGCGCAACCGGGCCAGCACCTCGAGGGCCCACAGCGGCTCCTTCACCGTCTGTCCCCAGCCGATCATCAGCAGCCGGCGCCGGTGACCAGGGGCCTTCTGGGTGCCGAACCGCTCGGCATCCACCACATTGGGCACCACGTGCACGCGGGTGTCGGCCAGTCGGTCACCGAGCAGGTGGTGCATCAGCTGGCGCATGTGCTCACTCACCACGACCAGGTCGCCCACCCGGCTCCAGTCCAGCAGGTGCACCCAGGCGGACAGGGCGTCCATGCTGTGCACGCGCAGAGTCACCGGTAGCCCAGGTGGGGCGGACAGGACGAGCTCAAGGGCACCGCGATCACCCCAGTCGAGGAAGGCGGCGTCCGCACTCTCCAGCTGGCTGATCAGCTCCAGATCAGGGGTGCGGGGCCGACCGAGGGCCTGGCGCAACCGCTTGTTGACCATCAGCCGACTCACCCCGAGCCAGCGCAGGGAGGCGCGGGCGCTGAGCTCGACCACCTCCACGTCGGCCCGCTCCGAGAGCGCCTCCACCACGGGTGGGGCGAACTGGGGAAAGGTCCCGGGGGAGACCACGACGCGCGGGGATCGCGAGGCATGTTCGGCACCCGTCGATCCTGAACGCGCCTCCTCGGTGTCCGCGGCCTGCTGCGCCGCTCGTGCACCTGCCGGTCCAGGATCTGCGGGTGTCGTGGCGAGCAGCTGCCCGACTCGGGAGCCGCGCCAGGCCGCCAAGAAGTCATCCGGGTCCTCGACCAGGGGTGAGCTGAGTTGGTCCGCGTGCAACTCCCGGTGGAAGAGCAGCTCAAGGGCAAGGGTCACCAGATCCGCGGCGTCGTCGATCCGCCCGTTCGCCACGGCTTCGTCGGCGCAGGAGATCAGGGCGGTCGCCGCGGGCCGCAGCCCGTCGGCCTCCTGCCCGGCTGCCGAGGTCGCGACCAGCGCCATCAACCCAGCACGCATCGCCTGCTCCTCGGCCGTCGCGGCCCGGTCGGGGGCAAGGTGATCGGCGAGCTGCTGGGCCAGGGCGAACCTGCCCTGCTGGTGCAGACCTTCCACGAGCGGCACGAGCAGCCACTGATGTTCGTCCGGAACCCGGCCGCCCAGCAGGTCGACGCGCTCGAGCAGGCCTCTCACCAGCTCCTCGGTGACCTCGACCCCATCGTCGACCAGTTCTTCCACCCAGGTCCAGGTCTCCCAGACATCCCGATACCACCGCAGCTCATCGGCGGGCACGAGCGGCAGGTCGGCACCGACCAGGTGCTCCTCCAACTCCCTCGCCTCGTCGCCGACCAGGATCAGGGCGTCTGCCTTTGCCAGCAGGCGGAGGGCGCGAGGGTCCTGGTGCACCGCGCCGAGCAGTGTGCCGCGCTCGGACCACCAGCGTCGGGGCGACCTGCTCGAATCGGCGACCTGGCGCAGCAGCGCGCGAGGCGTGTGCATCCCGACGGGCTGCAGCTGGCGGCGCGCCTTGAACGAGCGCAACCGCTTGCCCGGCTCGCCCTCGCGCCAGATCAGGACCACGGTGTGGCCGAGGGCGGTGAGACCACGCAGCCGAGCGTGGATCTTCTCCAGATCGCCGACCTGGTCGGCCAGCGCCACGATCCGACGCGCAGCATCAGTGGGCACCACGAGCCGATCCGGCCGGTCCACCTTTCCGATCGCTGACACGGACCGAGGATAGCCCGCGAGGTGGGGGTCAGCCCCGGATGAAGGCCTCCACGGCCGCGCGGCCCTCCTCGTCGGGCAGCTGCACCGGCGGGGACTTCATCAGGTACGCCGAGGCGCCGATCACCGGTCCGCCCTCGCCGCGGTCCTGGGCGATCTTGGCCGCGCGGATGGCGTCGATGATGATGCCGGCGGAGTTCGGGGAGTCCCAGACCTCGAGCTTGTACTCCAGGTTCAGCGGGACGTCGCCGAAGGCGCGGCCCTCCAGTCGGACGTAGGCCCACTTGCGGTCATCCAGCCACTGGACGTAGTCCGAGGGGCCGATGTGCACATCGCGGTCAGCCATCGAGCGGCTGACATTGGAGGTGACGGCCTGGGTCTTGGAGACCTTCTTGGACTCCAGCCGGTCCCGCTCGAGCATGTTCTTGAAGTCCATGTTGCCGCCGACGTTGAGCTGGTAGGTGCGGTCGAGCACCACGCCACGGTCCTCGAAGAGCTTGGCCATCACCCGGTGGGTGATGGTGGCGCCGACCTGGCTCTTGATGTCGTCCCCGACGATCGGCACGCCCGCCTCGGTGAACTTGGCGGCCCACTCCGGGTCGGAGGCGATGAAGACGGGCAGGGCGTTGACGAAGGCGACACCAGCGTCCAGCGCGCACTGAGCGTAGAACTTGTCGGCCTCCTCGCTGCCAACGGGCAGATAGGAGACAAGGACATCGACCTCGGCGTCCTGGAGCGCCTGCACGACGTCGACCGGCTCCGCGGTGGACTCCTCGATCGTCTCGGCGTAATAGCGGCCGATGCCGTCGAGGGTCGGACCACGCTGAACGGTCACGCCGGTCGTCGGGACGTCCGCGATGCGGATGGTGTTGTTCTCGCTGGCCTCGATCGCCTCGGCCAGGTCCTTGCCGACCTTGGCGGCGTCCACGTCGAAGGCGGCCACGAACTCGACATCGCCCACGTGGTAGTCGCCGAAGCGCACGTGCATCAGCCCGGGTACCTGCTGCTGGGGGTCGGCGTCACGGTAGTACACGACACCCTGCACCAGGGAGCTGGCACAGTTGCCGACTCCGACGATTGCGACACGGATCGATGCCATCTTGCTTCTCTCTCCTACCAGGTCGACGCTGCTTGAGGCCGCGACCAAGGGTCGGGCCCACCGTCGGGTGACAACGCCGCCGTGTCGTCGTTGATTCCGGCACGTGGTTGATTCCGACTCGAGGTTGACGACGGCACGGGTTGATTCCGCGCGTCCCAGGATCTGCCCAGCAGCTGCGGGCACAATGTCCTGGTGAACCGCTCTGCTCCTCGCTCCCGGCGCGATGGTCGTCGGGATCGTCGTCAGCGGCGCCGTCGTGGCGTCTTCCGGCGGATCCTGCTCTGGATGCTGGGCCTCGGGCTGCTCGTCGTGGCCCTGGGCGCCGGCGCCTTTGCGTATGCCTACTCCCGCACCGAGATCCCGGCCCCCAACGACTTCGCCGACTCCCAGAGCACGATCCTCTACTACGCCGACGGCAGCACCGAGCTGGCCCGGTTCACCGGCGGCTACGACCGCGAGGACGTGGAGCTGGGCGAGGTGCCCGACCACGTGCAGAAGGCGATGCTGGCCGCCGAGGACCGCACGTTCTACCAGAACGAGGGCGTCTCGATCACCGGGACGGCCCGCGCGGCCTACCGCAGCCTGACCGGGGACGGCCTGCAGGGTGGCTCCACGATCACCCAGCAGTACGTGAAGAACTACTACCTGACTGCCGACCAGACCTTGGATCGTAAGGTCCGCGAGTTGATGATCGCGATCAAGATCGACAACGAGCGCTCCAAGGACGCGATCCTGCAGGACTACCTCAACACCATCTACTTCGGCCGCGGCGCCTACGGCATCCAGACCGCCAGCCAGGCCTACTTCCGCAAGGACGTCAGCGAGCTCACCGTCTCCGAGGGTGCCTTCCTGGCCGCCGTCACCAACGCGCCCTCGCTCTTCGACCCGGACGCCGCGGACGGCAACGAGGAGCGCGCCCGGGCGCGGGTCGACTACGTGCTCGACGGCATGGTCCAGGAGGGCTGGTTGAGCGCCGCCGACCGGGAGGCGGCGTCCTTCCCGGAGATCAGCTCGGCCCCCACCCCGACGGCGGCCCGCGGCGTCGACGGCTACGTCGCCCAGAAGGTGCGTGATGAGTTGCGCGACCAGATCGGGCTCGAGGACTCCCTCATCGACTCCGGCGGCCTGCGCGTGACCACCACGATCGACAAGCAGCACCAGGACGCGGCCAAGGCTGCCGTGGAGCAGTTCCGTCCCACCGGCACCGGCACCGACGACATCTCGCTCGGTCTTACCGCGGTCCGCCCCGGCGATGGGGCGATCACGGCGATGTACGGCGGCGACGACTACCAGCAGACCCAGCTCAACAGCGTCACGGACACCCGGGTGCAGGCGGGCTCGTTGTTCAAGCCGATCACCCTGGCCGCTGCGGTGGCCGACGGCGTGGACACCCTGAACACCTTCCCCGGCCCGAGCCCGATGACCTTCGGCACCGAGGGTGGCGAGGTCGAGGTCCGCAACTTCCGCGGCATCTCCTTCGGCACCCTCGACCTGCGGGTGGCCCTGGCCGAGTCGGTGAACACCGTCTACGTCCAGCTCAACGAGGAGATTGGACCCGAGCTGACCCGCCGGGCCGCGATCGACCTCGGCATCCCGGAGGACACCCCGGGTCTGGACTCCGATCTGACCAACGTGCTCGGCACGGCCTCCCCGACCCTGCTCCAGATGACCAACGCCTACGCCACCCTGGCGGCCGAGGGCGAGCGCGCCCAGCCCTATCTCGTGGCCACGGTGGTCGACCGGACTGGGGAAACGACATACGAGGCGGACCCGGAGCTGGAGCGCGGGATCGACCGCGACGTGGCGGTCGATGTGACCGACGCGATGACCTACGTGATGACCCAGGGCTCGGGGATGAGTGCTGGTGACCTCGGCCGCCCGAGCGCGGGCAAGTCTGGCACCAGCGAGAACAACGTCTCCGCCTGGTTCGACGGCTTCGTCCCGCAGTTGGCGGCCGGCGTGGTGATGTACAAGGGCGACGGCACGGTCCCGATGCAGGACGTGGGCGGCCT
Organism: Ornithinimicrobium pulveris; assembly: GCF_050261105.1. Lineage (GTDB taxonomy): Bacteria > Actinomycetota > Actinomycetes > Actinomycetales > Dermatophilaceae > Ornithinicoccus. Next base: position 3,378,504 of record NZ_CP189837.1, read on the forward strand.
GGACCAGATCACGGGCGGAACCTTCCCGGCCCAGGTCTGGGGCGAGTTCATGCGGCGCGCGATGGAGGGTGAGGAGGTCATCCCCTTCCCCGAGCGCGTCGGCGTCGGTGAGCTGCTGCGCACCACGCAGGCACCGGAGCCGGAGGTGGAGCCGACCACCGAGGCGCCGGAGCCGACCGAGACCGAGGAGCCGACGCAGACCGAGGACCCGACCGAGACCGACGAGCCCACGCAGACCGAGGATCCGACCGAGACGGACGAACCGACCTCGCCCGAACCGACGTCGCCCGAGCCCACGACTCCGCCGACGGATGAGCCGACCACGCCGGCACCCCCGAGCCCGACGAGCCCATCCCCGCCCACCCCGGCCCCGCCCTCGCCCCCCGGTGAGGACGGCGGCGACGGTGGCGGTGGCGCCCAACCGGTCCCCACGCCCACCGGCTGACCTACCCTTGGGTGCCATGACGTCGCCCGATCCGCGCACGCGGGCCCGCCGCGACGTCCCCTTCCGGGTCCCGTCCTGGGACGACCCCGTGGTCGCGCGCGCCACCGGGCTGATCGGGGGCCCCACTGGCCGGTATGCCGTGATCGGAGCTCGCGGACTCGTCGCCTCAGCCCTCACCCTGGTCCTGCTCGGTGCCGCCGTCATGGCGTTGGCGGTCTGGCAGAAGGGGCACTGCCTGATGAAGGGGTGGGCGACGCCGGATCAGTTCTGGCGGGCCTGCTACTCCGACTTACCGGTCGTGCACGTGAGTTCGCCGCTGGCGCAGGGGTCGTTGCCGTGGACCGGGGACGCCCCCTCCACCCAGCCGCCGCTGCCTGGGGTGGTGATGTGGCTGATCGCCCAGGTCTCGCCGCAGACCGGTCAGGGGATCGCGGCCCAGCAGTGGGTCTTCGGCCTGTGGGCCCTTGCCGCCGTGCTCCTGCTCGCGGCCGCCGTCGTCGCCACCGTGGCGCTGCAGCCGGGGCGGCCCTGGCAGGCGGCCCACCTGGCCGTCAGCCCGGTGCTGGTCACCCTCGCGCTGGTCTCTGTCGACCTGCTCGGGGTGGCCTTGACCATGCTGGGCCTGTGGTCCTGGCGACGCGGACGACCGTGGTCGGCCGGCCTGCTTCTCGGGCTCGCGGTGCTCGTCCGGCCCTTCCCGTTGATCTTCCTTGCCGCGGTGGTCCTCGTGGCCTGGCGGCGGCGCGACCTGCTGAGGATCGGACAGCTGCTGGTGGGGGTGGTGCTCGGCGCTCTCCTGGTGCTCGTGCCCCTGATCGCCGTGGAGCCGCAGTCGCTCTTCGCGGCCCGGCAGTGGCTGGGGCAAAGCACCGGCTACGGGGCCCTGCAGATGATCCCGCAGCTGCTGGGTGGAGGGATCCCCGCGCCCCTGCCGACCTGGATCGCCCTGGCCGGGTGGCTGCTCGCCCTCGTGCTCGGGGTGGTGGTGGCGCGCCGCTGGCACCAGGCCGGTGTGGTGCAGGTAGCCGCGGTGATGATGGGGGTCGTCGCGCTCACGGCAGCCTCGCTGTCGGTGCAGTCCGGGCTGTGGCTGCTGCCCTTGCTGGCCCTGTCCACCAGACCGTGGTGGGAGCACCTGGTCTGGGCCTTCGGCGAGACCCTGCACTTCGTGATGACCTGGCTGCACATCGCCTTCGCCAGCGACCCGGGTCGTGGCCTGCCGCCGGAGACCTACGCCCTGGTGGTCGTGCTGCGGATGGCGCTGTGGAGTTGGCTGCTGTGGCGGATCGCCAACTCCACCGAGGATGCGCGGCCCTCAGCGCCGGTCGTCGACCAGCCGGTCGGAGCCGATGAGCCCCAGCTCGACGCCACCGACGAGGTCCTGGCCGGCGGGGAGCGGTAGCGCGGCGAGCGCCACCCACGGCGAGACCTTCTCCTCCAGCAGGTCGGCCAGCGAGCGGATGTAGGTCGCCGAGAGGTGGTTGTTGTCCCGCCACACGACCACGCCGCCCACGACGGGGGCGCAGGTGCTGTAGGGGCACACCGCGTCGTTGAGATCCAGCAGCGGCAACCCGGGGCGCATCGCCGCCAGCTCCAGCTGCCCGGTACCGGCCCGGGCCAGCGCGGCCTCGCGGTCGAAGGCGCACTCGCTGGCGCGGTCCGGGTGGTCCAGGAGGCACTCGGGGACGTCGAAGGGTGCCCGCGGCACGTCCCGGATGACGACCGGGAGGATGCCCTCGGCCCGCAGCATGTCCACCCGTCGGGACAGCGCGGTCGCCACGTCCTGCGCCGGGGCGTCGTAGAACGCCGAGGAGAGCAGGACCAGGTCGGGCTGTTCGTTGAGCAGGGCGCGGAAAGACGGTGCCTGATACTCCACGCACTGCTGGTAGCCCTGAGGTCCGCGACCCCGGTCGAAGGCCAGCCCGGCGGTGGGCGGGCAGGAGGACCTGCCGACCAGGACGATGCGCCACCCTCGGTCGCGACCGATCTCGTCCAGCGCCGTGATCCACATGCCCGCATGGCTGTCGCCGAACAGACCGATGGTCACCTCGCCGTCGGGGTCGCCGGCTCGGCAGACGCCGACGCGGGTCTCGTTGAGACCGACGAAACAGCGCTCGGGCTGGGATACCGGACGGTCCTCCGCGACCTGTTCCAGCGGCACGGCCAGCTGGCCGAGCTGGTCGGGGATGTCCGGCTCGGGTTCGGGCTCCGGTTCGGGCTCGGGCTCGGGCGCTGCTGTCGGGCCAGGCGCCGTCGACTGACCCGAGTCCGGGCCAGCGGTCCCGTCGGGACCGCCCGGGCCGGTCGTGGCGAGCGGGTCATCGCCCTGGTCCTGCGGCCTAGCACCCGGATCCTCCGCGCCGGTGACGGTGCCGCCGTCGGTCTCGCCCTTGATGAGATCGTCGGGCAGGGTGCTGGCCCCGACCGGCTCACGAGCGTCCTCCACCACCGTCGGGGTCCGCCACGCCGTGGCGCTGGAGGAAGCCGTCGGCGGGGCGAGCGTCATCAACAGGAGACCGAGCAGGCCGCCAGCCAGGGTGCAGTTGACACCCAGCCGCAGCGTCCGTCGGGTGGTCACTCCGGGACCGACCTGCCGCTGGAGGAGGCGACCTCGGGCGCGGACCGGTTCTTCGACATACCGGAAGGACAGCCAGGCCGGGATCACCGAGATCAGCACGGCCAGCACCCCCCAGTGCACCGGGAGCGTCTCAGGACCGCCGCGTCCGACCGAGGCCAGCGAGGCGGCAGCCGCGACGAACGGCCAGTGCCACAGGTACAGGCTGTAGCTGATCCGTCCTACCCACTGCAGCAGCCCCAGCCGCAGCACCACGTCCGGGCCCCAGCTGCCCGCCCGGTAGCCAGCGATGATGACCAAGGCGGTGCCGACCGTCGGCAGCAGGGCCGCGGTGCCAGGGAACGGGGTGTGCTTGTCGATGACGAGCAGGGCAGCCACGATCATCGCCAGCCCGAGCCAGCCCAGGATCGCCGAGAGCAGGCGCGGGATGCTCGGCCAACCCCGGGCACCGAGCGCGACCACGGCGCCGAGCATCAGCTCGAAGACGCGGGCCGGGGTGACGAAGTAGGCCTGCGCGGCATAAGTACCTGTCCACCAGATCGAGATCCAGATCGAGGCGAGGAGCAGGACGATGGTCAGGCTCCAGGACCCCACCCGGAAGATCCCGGCGCGGCCCCGGGCGAGGACGAGCAGCCCCAGCAGAAGCAACGGCCAGAGCACGTAGAACTGCTCCTCGACGGCCAGCGACCAGTAGTGCTGCACGGGGCTCGGTGCGCGCGAGACATCGAGGTAGTCGACGGCCTTGGCCGACATCCGCCAGTTCACCCAGTAGGTGGCGGCCGAGACGACGTCCAGGCCGATCTCTCCCCAGCGGGTTCGGGGCATGAAGAGCAGGGTGAGCACGACCGTGCCCGCGAGCGCGGTCAGGGCCGCGGGCAGCAGCCGTCTCGCCCGTCGGGCGTAGAAGCGGGGGATGTCGATCCGGCCGCGCGCGCGGGACTCTTCGAGCAGCAGCGCGGTCATCAAGAAACCGCTGAGCACGAAGAAGACGTCCACGCCGACGAAACCGCCGGGCAGCACCATCACCCCGGCGTGCCACAGCAGCACCCCGATCACCGCGATCGCGCGCATCCCTTCGATGTCGCTGCGGAAGTCGCGCGGCACGGGTGGGACCTGGAGGGCGTGCCGGGCGGCACGCAGGGCACGGAGCCGGGCCCGGGAGACCAAGGCTTCCTGGGGGGTGGGGTCCAGCGAGACGCCGCTCACGGGCGCCCTCCCCTTGTCGTCCCGTCCCCGCCGCGCCGGGAGCCGTGCAGGCGCAGCTCCCACCGATCGTGCAGGCGCTCGAGCACCACGCCGGCCAGCAACAGGGCCAGGGCGACCAGGGTCCACCACTGGGAGCGGAAGGTGCGGGAGTCGACGGGGGTCTCCGCTGCCGTGCTCAGCGTCAGCACGTCGGGCCGCTGCTCCACGGAGAGCATGGCCGCGGTGTCGGCGGCCAGCGCCGCCAGCCGGGGATCATCGGCGAGCGCGATGATCTCGACCTGCGGCGAGGACCGGCGCTCGACCTGCAGTCGCGGTCGGGAGTGCTGGGTGGTGTCGAGCTCGATCTCTCGGGCCACCTCGCGCGGCAGGCTGAGCCGGGTCAGCTCGACCGCCGCCCAGCTCGCCGTCCGATCATCGGTGGCGGTGATCACCGCGGTGGCCTCGTAGGTGCGCGGGCGGAGCAGGTCCACGGCAAGCACGGCCACGCACAGGAGCAGGGTCAGCGTCAGCCACGGGATGGCGACGACCCGGTAGGACCACGGGCGCTGCCGAGCGGCCGCGTGGGCGCCGGAGCGGCGACGGGAGGGCGCCGCGGCGCCCTCCGGAGCCTCCTGGGAGGTGGGGCTAGCCATCCCCCGACTCCGGCTGCCGGGCCCACCACTCCAGCAGCTCCGCCCTGGCTGCGTCCTGCCCGATCGGCCCCTGGTCCAGCCGGACCGAGAGCAGATGCTTGTAGGCCCGCCCGAGCACCGGACCTGGCGAGATGCCCAGGATCTGCCCGATCTGGTTGCCGTCCAGCTCAGGCCGCACGGCGTCCAACTCCTCCTGAGCACGCAGCCGGTCGATCCGGCGCTCCAGGTCGTCATAGCTGGCCGCCAGGCGCGCTGCCTTGCGCCGGTTGCGGGTGGTGCAGTCCGAGCGCGTCAGCTTGTGCAGCCGACCGAGCACCGGTCCGGCGTCGGTGACATAGCGGCGCACGGCGGAGTCGGTCCACTCCCCGGTGCCGTAGCCGTGGAAGCGCAGGTGCAGCTCGACCAGGCGGGTGACGGCCTTGATCGTGTCCTTGTCGAAGCGCAGCGCCTTGAGCCGGGTGCGGGTCATCCGAGCGCCGACCAGCTCGTGGTGGTGGAAGCTCACGCCGCCACCGGGCTCGAAGCGTCGGGTCGCCGGCTTGCCGATGTCATGCAGGAGGGCGGCGAGGCGCAGCACCAGGTCCGGGCCGGGGACCTCGTCCTCACCGTGCGCCTCGGGCGGGTCCTCCAGGGCGATCGCCTGGTCCAGCACGGTCAGGCTGTGCTCGTAAACGTCCTTGTGCCGGTGGTGCTCGTCGACCTCCAGCTGCAGGGCGGGCAGCTCGGGCAGCATCTGCTCGGCTAGTCCGGTCTGCACCAGCACCTCGAGCCCGCCGCGGGGATCGTTGGCCATGATCAGCTTGACCAGCTCATCACGCACCCGCTCGGCGGAGACGATCGACAGACGCGACGCCATACCGGACATGGCGGTGAGCACCTCGGGGGCGGGCGCGAAGCCCAGCTGGGCCACGAACCGGGCTGCGCGCATCATCCGCAGCGGGTCATCACCGAAGGACACCTCCGGCGTGGTCGGGGTACGCAGGGTGCGGTCGGCCAGGTCCTCCAGGCCACCGTGCGGGTCGACGAAGACGAGGTCGGGCAGCCGCAGCGCCATCGCGTTGACGGTGAAGTCGCGCCGGATCAGGTCGTCCTCGAGGTTGTCGCCGAAGGCGACGATCGGCTTGCGGGAGTCGGCGTCGTAGGCGTCCGCGCGGTAGGTGGTGATCTCCACGACATCCTGGCCGCGGCGCGCCCCGATCGTGCCGAAGGCCCGCCCCATGTCCCAGGTGGTGTCCGCCCACCCGGTGAGCAGTTCCTCGATCTGGTCAGGGGTGGCGGAGGTGGTGAAATCGAGGTCCGGGGAGGGCCGACCGAGGAAGGCGTCGCGGACCGGACCGCCGACGAGAGCGAGCTCGTGACCGGCCGCGGCGAAGCGCTCGCCGAGCTCGGTGAGCAGCGGAAGGACCGGCCGCAGCTGCTGCAGGGCGCGGAGCAGGAGGGCACCGTCGGGCGTGGTGGACGTGGGCATGACACCCCCAGCGTAGGCGACCGGCGACCGGCCGCGTGACCTCTGTGCAGGTCACAGAACTGTGGTTAAAGTGGGTGGATGACGACCACCTCACGGCACCAGTCGCCTCCGCGGCGCCTGCCGTCGGTGAGCGAGACCTCCGCCGGTGGGGTCGTCATCGATGTCCATGAGGGGCGGGCCCGGATCGCGATCATCGCCCGGCGCAACCGTTCCGGCAAGGTCGAGTGGTGCCTGCCCAAAGGTCATGTCGAGCCCGGCGAGACGCTGGTCGAGACCGCCGAGCGGGAGGTCGAGGAGGAGACCGGCATCCAGGGGCGGGTGCTGATCACGCTGGGGACGATCGAGTACTGGTTCACCACCCCCTCGCACCGGATCCACAAGATGGTGCACCACTACCTGCTCGAGGCGACCGGCGGCTTCCTGACCATCGAGAAGGACCCGGACCAGGAGGCCATCGACGCCATCTGGGTGCCGCTGGATGAGGTGCACCGCAAGCTGACTTTCCCGAACGAGCGCCGGATCGCTCGTGAGGCATGGACCCGGCTCACCCGGACCGCCTGACCGGCTCGACGTGCTGACCCCTGCCCGCCGCCCCACGTGGGCGTCGTCCATCACGCTGCGGGCGCTGCCTGCCGCCCGGGGGGTGCTGAGGTCGCCGGGGCTGCTCGCGGCGAGGGGGGTGCTGTCCGCGCTCCTCGGGTTCTTCCTGGTGCTCGGCACGCTGACGACGGCGCCGCCGTCGGCGAGCGCCACCGTCGACGGTGTCCGCGTCGTCCTGGACGAGGTCGATCCAGCTCTCCCGCAGATCGGCGAGGACATCGTGCTGCGCGGCCGGGTGATCAACGACACCCCTCGCTCCCAGCGGCTGACCACCATCACCGCACAGGCGTCCTGGTCGCCGATCACCAGCCGCGCCGCGGTGCACGACTGGATCGACGGCGCCGACGAGCAGGTCACGGGGTGGTATCTCGGTGAGACCAAGCTCGGGCGAGTGCTCGCCTCCGGGGACGAGAGCGACTTCGAGCTGACCATCGCCGAGGACACCCTGGTGGGGCTGGACGGGGATCAGGTCGTCCTGGGACTGGAGCTCTTCGCGCACGACGGCTCCAGGGCGGACGGCGTCGGTCTGGTCACCGAGGGGGCCGGGACCTTGCGCACCGTGCTGACGGTGACTCGCGGGCCGAGCGCAGTCGAGAACCCGCTGCGCACGGCCTGGGTGGTGCCGCTCACCCTGCCTGCGGACCCTGGTCTGAGCAGTGGTGATGACGAGGTCCGGCTGCGGGCGTGGACGCAGGCCACGGGGGCCGGGTCCCCCGCGCGCGCCTGGTTGGACACCTTCCGGGGGCCCGGTGTCACCTGGCTCACCGACCCGTCCCTGCTGGTGATGACCGGGGCCGCCGCCCCGCTGCGGGCACCGGATCCCGAGTCTCCCGCCGAGGACGACACCCCGGACGAGCCCGCCGTCACGCCGGAGGAGGAGGACCCCGTCGAGGAGACCCCCGAGCCCGGGCCTCAGGACGAGGCGCCAGCCACCCAGCCCCCGGGCGCCCCGGGGGCGGACGCCCCGGCGTCGACCGAGGGTGGCAGCGCAGCGGGTGGCAGCGAAGCCGGCACCGCTGTAGGCACCGAGGACGCTGACGCCACCGCCTCCCCGCCAGGCGCGGACGAGAGCGGGGTCACCGCGGTCCCAGCCCCCACCCCCGTGCCCGTCCCGCTGCCGACCCTGCCTGCCGACGAGGTCGAGCTCCCCGCCCCCACCCCGACCGTGGAAAGCGTCGAGGAGGGCCTGGTGCAGCTGCGCGGGCTGCTCGCCCGCGCCAGCGATGACCACCTGTGGTGGCTGCCGACCGGGGACCCGGACCTCGCGGCGCTGCTCCAGGCCAGCCCGCCCCCCGCCACCGTCCGCAGCGTGCTCACGGCCGAGGTGGACGGTCCGATCCAGGTCGACCGCCTCCTCGGCCGGGGTGGCGAGGGCATCCTGTGGCCGCTGTTCTCCGACGGCCAGTCCGCGGATCTCACCGCCCTGGATCAGGTATGGCGTGCGCGGGCCGATGGCGCCGACGGCCCCCGGGCGGTGCTCGTCCCGCGCGAGGTGCTCACCGCAAGCTCGGGCGCGCCGGTCACGCAGGGGGCCGCGCGGGCGGACGGGTCCGGGGTCACGGTGCTCGGCTCGGACTCGCGGGCCACCGGCCTGCTCGCCGCCGCCGGTGACGACGCGCTCGTGCACGGGACCGGGGCCACGGTCCAGCGGATGCTCGCCGACAGCCTGACCGCCTGGCAGCAGGACCCCGCCGCCTCCCGCTCGATGGTCATCGCACCGCCCCGCGGCACCGACGTCCCCGCCCCCGTCCTCCGCGCCCTCCGGGATGCTTCCACCGCCGCCCCCTGGCTCGAGCCCGTCCCGGCGGCGCGGCTGATCGCCGAGGCGCGGGAGCGCGAGCCGCTCGCGGTGGCCGGCGGAGCACCGGAACGGCGCATCCTGGGTGACCTCGCGGCATACCTGGAACCGGGCGAGAGCCCGCTGGTCGGCGGCAGCGCCCGCCACCTCGGGGTGACCGGGCGTGAGCTGAGCGGGCTCGAGGAGGTGCTGGCCGACCCGACCGCCGTCCGCACTTGGGCGCCGTTGCTGACCTCGGCGTGGAGCACGCGGTGGCGCGAGGACCACCCGGGGTGGCAGCAGAACTACCGGACGCTGCGCACCCGGACCACGGATGCCCGCGAGGGCTTGCACGTCAGCCCGAGCACGGTGAACTTCCTGGCCGACCAGGGCCTGATGCGGGTGACGATCGTCAACACCCTGCCGGTCGCGGTCGAGGACGTGCGGGTGGCCCTCGTCCCCAGCTCCAGCATCCTGCAGGTCGTCGACCAGCCCGAGCCGATCTCGATCGGCGCCGACAGCCGCGCCACCGTCACCTTCACCGCCCGGGCCGTCACCCGCGGGGAGACCACGGTGACCGCCCGGCTGAGCACCCCCAACGGCACCCTGCTCGGCGACAGCACCGCCGTCGAGGTGTGGGTGCAACCCACCGGGACCTGGATCTACTGGGTGCTGGGCGGGATCGCGGGTATTGTCCTGGTGCTCGGCATCGGCCGAGCCCTGCGCGCCACGCCCCGCGCCGCCGCGGCCGGGTCGAAGGCCAGCGCCACCGCGCCGCAGGCTCCCCCCGACGCCCAGGAGTAGGTCGATGAGTGCAGGTAGCTCCTCATCGTTGGCGCGCTCCAGCGCCGTGATGGCCGGGGGCACGCTCGTCTCCCGGATCCTGGGCATGGTCCGGATGGTGCTGCTCGCGCACGTGATCGGCGTCCTCAACGACGCGATCAACGTGTGGGAGACCGCCAACACCATCCCCAACCAGATCTACCTGTTGCTCGCGGCGGGCGTGCTCAACGTGCTGCTGCTGCCGCAACTCACCCGGGCGATGACGCGCGGAAAGGAGGGGCAGGAGTATTCCGACCGGCTGATCACCCTGGTGCTCGCCGTGCTCGTCACCGGGACGGTGCTCTTCGTGCTCGCGGCGCCCTTCGTCACCAAGCTGATGGTGCTCTCCTGGCCGTGGGGCAGCCCGAAACTCAACCTGGCGATCCTGTTCGCCTATCTGTGCATCCCGCAGATGCTCTTCTACGGCCTGCACACGCTGCTCGGCCAAATCCTCGCGGCGCACCACAAGTTCGCCGCCTTCATGTGGAGCCCCGCGCTGGCCAACATCGTGGCGATCGCCGGGATCCTGGCCTTCGGCCAGCTCTACCCCGACGCGGCGGACATCCCGGTCGAGGACTGGACCACCGGGATGGTGCTCCTGCTCGCCCTGTCGGCGACGGCGGGGATCGCGCTGCAGGCGTTGGTGCTGGTGCCGGCGGTCCGGCGCACCGGCTTCCAGTGGCGGCCGCGGTGGGGTTTCCGTGGGGTCGGTCTGGGCACGGCGTCGGTGATGGCCTTCTGGGCGCTGGCGGACATCTTCCTGGCTCAGGGCGGGATGACGCTGGCGACCAACTTGCTGGGTTGGGCGGTCGAGAACGACGCCGAGGCCCCCGGGCGCGCGGCGATGAACTACGCCTTCGCCGTCTTCATCCTCCCCCACTCGATCATCGCGCTGTCGGTGCTCACCGCGATCTATCCGGTGCTGTCCAAGGCCGCGGCGGTCGATGACCGGACTTCGATGGCCGGCAGCGCGGCGCGCGGGCTGCGGCTGCTCGGTGCGGCCATGGTCCCGATCGCGGTCGGGATGCTGCTGCTCGCGCCGCTGCTGGTCCGGGTGATCTTCCCCTCGGCCGGCGAGGACGCCCACGCGGCCATCACCGGCATCCTGGTGGTGCTCACGCTGGGTCTGGTCCCGTATGGCGTGTATCTCCTCTGCGCGCGAGTCTTCTACTCCTACGAGGACGCCCGGACGCCGTTCGGCTTCCAGCTCGCGATCACCAGCGTGCTCATCGTCTTCTGCCTGTTCGCGCTCACCCAGGCGCCCGGTCGGGTCGCGCTCTTCGTGGCGGCGGGCCAGGCGGTCGGGCAGACCACGGCTGCCTTCCTGGGGCTGCGCGCGGTGCGCCGCCGGCTGCCAAAGATCGGCGTGCGTGCTGTGGGGATGGGCTACCTGCGAGCGGCCGCCGCCGCCGTGCTGGCGCTGATCCCCGCCTGGCTCATCGTGCACGTCCTGGACCGCCCCGGCTTCTGGGGCGCGGTCCTGGCGCTCGCGCCCGCAGGCGTCGTCTTCCTGCTCGGGTATGCCGTGTTGGCCTACCGCTTCGGCGTCGAGGAGGTCGTGACGCTGACCGCGCCGCTCCTGCGCCGCGTGCCGGGCATGCGTGGGCTGGCCGACGAGGCGCCCGGGCTGCGCGAGGAGATCGCTGGCGGTACGCCGGAGGGAAGCGACCCCACGGCGGACACCACCCCCGACCAGGCCCCCGACGCCACCCCCGACCCGGCCCCGGCAGCCGGTGCGGCGACCCGGGCCGGTGAGACACGGCATACACCGGACGTGGTCGGACACCACGCCGCTGGCGCGTCCCAGGTCGAGACGGTGCCCGAGGACGGCACACTAGGGTGGAACAAGGCCCTGACCGGGGCGGATCGGAAGGACGGCGACATGGACCAGCTCGAGGTGGGCACCCGCGTGGGTGACCGCTATGCCCTCGACGAGCTGCTGGCGCGGCGCGAGGGCGGCACGCTGGACTACTGGTCCGCGCGCGACACCACCCTCGGCCGCCTGGTGGCCGTCACCGTGCTCCCGGCCGACGGCGAGCACGCCGCGACCGCCGAGGCCGTGGTCGACGGCGCCCGTCGGGTGGCCTCGGTCGACGACCCCCGCCTGGTCCGGGTGCTGGACGTCGGGATCGACGACGGCCTGTGCTGGATCGTCGAGGAAGGCCTGTCCGAAGCCGAATCGCTCGCCTCGCTCGTCGCCGAGCGCCCGCTGCCGGCCGAGGAGGCGCGCCGGGTGATCGGCGAGGCCGCGGCCGGCCTGGAGTCCGCGCGGCGCCGGGGGCTGCACCACCTCTACCTCAACCCGCACGCGGTCCTGCGCACCAGCGACGGCACTGTGAAAGTCTCCGGCGTCGGCATGGCCGCCGCCCTCGAGGACACCGACGACGTCACGCCGGTCGAGGCGTCGCTGATCGACTCCGCGGACCTCGTTTCGCTGCTCTACACCGGCCTGACCGGTCGGTGGCCGGGCGAGGAGGAGATGCCCGGCCTGCCGTCGGCGCGACGCGGTTCGGACGGCTCGCTGCCGGCGCCCTCGGAGATGGTGCCGGGCGTGCCGGGCGATCTCGACGCGCTCTGCCGGATGGTCCACGGCGCGGATGCCGACCTCTCGCAGGCCCCCCGCACCCCGGGTGAACTGGCCCGCCAGCTCTCGCCGTGGGCCTCGGAGATGGTGCGCGAGGACGACGATCGACGTCGCCCGAGCCCCAGCGATGCCACCTCGATGGTCCCCAAGCCCTTCTACCGCTCGCCCGACGAGGTGGACGAGGACGACCCGTATGCCGCGTACCGGCCCGGCCAGGATGCTGGGTCGCGGGGAGTCGGCACGGGTGCTGCTGGTGCGGGTGCGGCCGGTGCGGCGGGTGCCGCGGCGGCGGGGGCCGGGCGCGAGGCGGACGGTCGCGAGGCGGACGGTCGGGGCGGCGGCGAGCGTCGTCACGGTGCGCGCGAGGTCGAGGACGACGGCACCGGGGATGTCGGCGGGCTCCTCGGCAGCCGCAAGGGCCTGCCCGAGGAGGACCGCACCTCGCGGCCCTCGACCGCAGAACTGTTGGGAGTGCGCAGCACGGGCGAGCGGATTTCCCCGCGCGGGATGCGGACCTCCGGCGGGGCGACCAGTGCTGTCGCCGGCGCCCCGCGAGAGCAGCACGTTGATGCCTCCGGGCTGCGCGAGGAGCGCAGCACCGGAGCCCAGACGATGGCCGTGCTGCTGGTGGTGGTCGGCATCCTGGGCCTGACGGCGGTGCTCGGCTGGAGCATCCTGCGCGGATTCGGTGGGGACAGCGGCGACACGGCCGCCCCTGGCGGCAGCCCGGCGGTGAGCCCGACGGCGGGCGAGAACGGCGCCGGCCCAGAGGGTGATGGCTCGACCGCCGACCCGGAGGCCACTGCTGGTGAGGGCACCGAGGACGGGACCGGCGACGGCACCCAAGAGGGCACTGACGGCGCTGACGATGGCTCGGAGGACGGCGAGGGTGAGCCCACCGCGCCCGGCGCCTCCGGTGGGGTGCTTCCCATCCTGGGCATCACCTCCTTCGACCCGCAGGGCGATGGCGACGAGAACAACGACCTCACCCCGCTGGCGGTGGACGGTGACGACAGCACAGAGTGGGTCTCGAGGACCTACTACGCCCCGGGCTGGGGCGGTCTGAAGACCGGGACCGGTCTCATCCTGGACTTGGGCGAGGGCGCCGAGGTGTCGGGGGTGGATGTCGCCCTGGGCGAGGGGCAGATGGGTGCCGAGCTCTATCTGTCTGAGCGTCCCTCCTTGCAGGGCGCGCAGGAGCTCGCGTCCTCCGGCGATCTCAGCGGCAGCTGGGAGGTCGACGTCGACGACCCGGCGACCGGCCGCTACCTGATCCTGTGGTTCACCGACGCCAACTCGACGCCGGCCGGTGAACAGGTCAGCGTGCGCGACATCACGGTCCGGTGAGCTCGAAGGCCGGGGAGGAGGAGGGATGACCATCGGTCTATCCCCCACCACCCGACCCTTCGACGAGCTCGAGGACCGGGAGTTGCTCCGGCTGCACGTCGAGGGCGAGCCGGATGCCTTCGGGGAAATCTTCCGGCGGCATAAGGACCGGATGTGGGGACTGGCGCTGCGCACGACGCGCGACCCCGAGGTTGCCGCAGACGCGGTGCAGGATGCCTTCCTCAACGCCTTCCGCCGCGCCGGGTCCTTCCGGGGCGACAGCCAGGTGACCACCTGGTTGCACCGGATCACGGTCAACGCCTGCCTGGACCGCCTGCGGCGCCAGCGGCCGACCGCGGACATCGACGACCACGACCCGGTCGAGCAGCGCGATGGTCATCACGCCGTCGAGGTCCGCCTCGACATCCAGGAGGCCCTGGCGAAGATCCCCGAGGGGCAGCGGCTGGCCCTCATCCTGGTGGACATGCACGGCCTGAGCGTCGCGCAGGCGGCGCAGACGCTGGGGGTGGCCGAGGGCACTGTGAAGTCACGGTGCTCGCGCGGCCGGGAGGCGATGGCTGCCCTGCTCGGGAGCCCTCACGGGCATGAGCCCCCGCCGGACGATCCGGTGAACCCGGCGGAGGCCCGATGATTCACGTGCCCTGCCCGCCCGCCAGCGTCCATCTCGCCCAGCGGCATGTCGCCCAGGAGCATCTGGACCAGCATCATCTGGACCCGATGAGACTGTCGGGAACCGATCCCAGATGCGATGCGTCGTACTCAGGTGACCGACTTCTCCGCTCGCCCGGAGGAGTCCCCACCATGACCAGCCCGCACGTTCAGCACGCCCGAGAGGAGGCCGCCCCGTGACGCCCGCTCCCAGCCCGAGTTCTCCGCACCCGGAGGACGAGGATCACGAGGTCGACCACACCGGGATCCGCGAGCTGCTCCGTTCCCTGCCCGACCCCGGGCCGATGCCGGACGACCTTGTCGCCCGGATCGAGGCCAGGCTCGCGGTGGAGCAGGCGCACCGAGCGCACAACTCCGCCCCGGCCACCCCTGCCCACCGGATGGTGGCGGGGGATCGTGTGGTGGACCTCGCTGCCGAACGCGGTCGTCGCCGGCCTGCCAGGACGATGACCATCCTGGGCGCTGCGGCTGGTGGCCTGCTCGTCACGACGATCGCCATGAGCCAACTCGGTGGCGGCAGCGGACCCGGCAACGACACCGCTGCCTATGCGCCCCCCGGCTCCACCGAGAGTCGGGCCGGCGAACACAGCTCTGATGACGCCGCCGGTGGCGCCGCCCAGGACGGCGAATCTGGCGCGGAGGATGGGCAGGCGGGTGCTGCCGACGCCGCGACCGCCGATTCAGGCACTGAGTCCTCAGAGCTGCTCGGTGAGGGCGCTGATGGCGACGACGCCGGAGCGGAGAGCGCCGACGCGGCGGCGACAGATGAGGGCATCGGCGGCTTGTCTGCCACTGCCGCCGACGTGGCCGTCCTCGATGACCTGGGCGCTCTGGACGCTGACTGGGCCACCACCATGAGTGCCGCTGTCGACGCCTGGGAGTCCCCCGCCGAGAATGTGAACTTCCATGTGGCACAGGCAAATTCGTGTTGGTCAGCAGCATTCGACGGCGGATCCCAGGATGGTGCGTCTGTGGACGAGGCGGCCTTCGACGAGCGCTTCGCCGCACTGGGTGAGTACGACGACGAACCAGTGGTGGTGCTCCTGGGCCGCGAGTCCTCCGGGAGTGGGGTGGCCGTATTGATGCCTGCTAGCTGTCGCGACAGCGCTGAGAGCGAGCCGCTGGCCAGGGCCGAAGTCCAGCCCTGACGTCCGGCCTCCCGCCTGCCTCCTGACGGGGAACAACCGACCCCTAGGATCGGTTGTGCACCACGTGGCCACCACGCCATGACTCACCAGCGCAGACCGTCGGGCGCGGACGCCCGCCAGGAAGGATGTCATGACCAACGAGCTCAGCGGAGCCATCGAGGATGCCGCCAGCCAGGATTCTGACAACCACAACACCGAGAGCCAGGACGGCGTGCGCGAGGTGATCATCGTCGGGTCGGGTCCAGCGGGCTACACCGCCGCCGTCTACAGCGCCCGGGCCAACCTGGCACCGTTGCTCTTCGAGGGCGCCGTCACCGCTGGCGGGGCACTGATGAACACCACCGACGTGGAGAACTTCCCCGGCTTCGCCGAGGGCATCATGGGCCCCGAGTTGATGATGAACATGCGCGAGCAGGCCGAGCGATTCGGCGCGGAACTGGTGCGTGAGGACATCGTCGAGATGGACCTTTCGGGACCGATCAAGATCGTCACCGACGCCGAGGGCACGCAGCACCGCGCCAGGACGGTCATCCTGGCCATGGGCTCGGCCTATCGTGAGTTGGGTCTGCCCCGGGAGATGGAACTGAGCGGCCACGGGGTCTCGTGGTGCGCCACCTGTGACGGGGCCTTCTTCCGCGACCAAGACATCGTCGTGGTTGGTGGCGGGGACTCGGCGATGGAGGAAGCCACCTTCCTGACCAAGTTCGCCCGCACCGTCACCGTCGTCCATCGCCGCGACGAGCTGCGCGCCAGTAAGATCATGGCCGACCGAGCGATGAACGACCCCAAGATTTCCTTCATCTGGAACGCCGAGGTCACCGCCCTGACGGGGGACCCCAAGCTCTCGGCCATCACCCTGCGCGACCGGGTCACCGGCGAGGAGCGCGAGCTAGCGACCACAGGTCTGTTCATCGCGATCGGTCATGACCCCCGCAGCGAGCTCGTGCGCGGTCAGGTCGAGCTGGATGCCGAAGGCTATGTCCTGGCCCAGGGACGCGGCAGCGCCACCAGCCTTCCGGGTGTTTTCGCCTGCGGTGACCTGGTGGACCACACGTACCGACAGGCGATCACGGCGGCTGGCAGCGGATGTGCAGCCGCGCTGGACGCGGAGCGCCACCTGGCCAACCTCGACGATCTCGCTGCCGTACCCTCGAACTGAACCACGTCGGCACGAGCAGTCGGCACGAGCCCCGAGGTCGACCGCAGGCCAACCTTTGTCCCTCATCTACCGAACCATTGAAGGAGACTCTGAGCATGTCCGTTTCCCAAACCACCGATGCCACCTTCACCCAGGATGTCCTTGAGCACGACGGGCCCGTCCTGGTCGACTTCTGGGCCGACTGGTGTGGTCCGTGCAAGATGGTCGCGCCCGTCCTCGAGGAGCTCTCCGAGGAGTGGGGCGACAAGTTGAAGGTGGTCAAGCTGAACACCGACGAGAACCCCGCCATCACCCAGAAGTACGGCATCACCGGCATCCCGACCCTCAACGTCTACCAGGGCGGCGAGGTCGTCAAGACTCTCGTCGGCGCGCTGCCGAAGAAGAAGCTAGCCGCCGAGCTGGAGGAGTTCACCTCCTGACCTGCGCACATGCCGCCTGAGAGCGGAATTGCCCGACCGAACCCATCCACCGGCTTATCCACAAGCCTGTGGATGGGTTCGTGCTTTCTGTGGATGACTGCCCGGTGACGACCCTGCCCTTGGAGCCCAAGGGACTGATGAGCGATGATGGTCCAGCCATGACAGTTGCCGACGATTTCCGCCGCCGTACCCGTGGTCTCGGGTGGCCCACCAGCCCTTCGGGAGAACCTCAGGAGGTCACCACCCTGGGGTGGCCAGGCACAGTTTCCCGTGAAACACCGCTGCCGCATACGCCGTTGCCGCCGGTCGCGAGCTGGTCAGTTTCCCGTGAAACACCTAGTGGCAATTCGCCGGTTTCCCGTGAAACGTCGCCCTCCGGCGTTGGCAATCAACCCGCGTGGACTGGGACGCGCATCCTCACGGTCGCTAACCAGAAGGGCGGTGTGGGCAAGACCACCACCGCTGTGAATATCGCAGCCGCCCTGGCGCAGCGTGGCCTGCGGGTGCTGGTGATCGACATGGATCCGCAGGGCAATGCAAGCACCGCGCTCAGCATCCCCCACACGAGTGGTACCGCCGGCATCTACGACGTCCTCATCGATGGGTTACCCATGGCTGAGGTGGTCCAGCAGAGCCCGCACCTGCCCGGCCTTCTCTGCGTCCCCGCCACCATCGACCTCGCCGGGGCCGAGATCGAGTTGGTCCCGCTTGTCGCTCGGGAGAACCGTCTGCGTCGCGCGCTGACCAGTTATCTTGAGTCCCGTCAGGACGGGGAGCAGATCGATCTGGTGATGATCGACTGCCCACCCAGCCTGGGTCTGCTCACCGTCAATGCCTTCGTCGCTGCCCGTGAGGTCCTCATCCCCATCCAGTGCGAGTACTACGCGCTGGAGGGACTGAGTCAACTCCTGAAGAACGTCGAGCTCATCCGGCTCCACCTCAATGCCGATCTCGACATCTCCACCATTCTGCTCACCATGTTCGACGGCCGAACCCGACTGGCCGCCGACGTCGCTAGCCAGGTGCGCGAGTACTTCGGCGATAAGGTCCTGCGGGCCGCTATCCCTCGCTCCGTGCGTATCAGCGAAGCGCCGAGCCACGGCGAGACTGTGATCACCTACGACCCCACCAGTTCCGGCGCCCTCTCCTACATCGAGGCCGCCACCCAGATGCAGACCCAGGGAGGCACGCCATGAGTAACGAGCGTCGACGAGGACTCGGCAAGGGCTTGGGCGCCCTCATCCCCTCTGCGCCGGCAGGTGATCGTCCCAGCGATGTCTTCTTCCCTCGACACGAGCAAGGTTTCACGGGAAACCGGGCCGATCAACCTGGTCGCGGCGAGGGCGAGAATGACCACGGTGTGGATGACCACCGTGAGGATGACCACCGTGAGAGCATCCCCGACCAGGCGTCTCGCCCGGCGGCTCACCGGCAGGATGACGCCATCGATCCGCGGGTACTGTCGTCGTCCACCACGCCGTCTGGGTCACCGCAGGCAGCATCCTCGGACCTTTCACCCGTGCCGGGTGCGGTGTTCGCCGAGATCCCGGTGGACCAGATCCGCGCAAACCCTCGACAGCCTCGTCAGGTCTTCGATGAGGACGACCTGGCTGAACTGGTCGCCTCGATCACTGAGCTTGGGGTGCTCCAACCCATCGTGGTGCGGCCTCTCCTCGCAGAGTCGGGCGGTGATTCGTCCGCTGACTCAGGCGGTAAGTCGGGCGGTAAGGGAGCGTCCTATGAACTGGTGATGGGTGAGCGTCGGCTGCGCGCCTCCACCCTGGCCGGCAAGGACACCATCCCGGCGATCGTGCGGTCCACCGAGGACGAGCACATGCTGCGGGATGCCCTGCTGGAGAACTTGCACCGCGCCCAGCTGAACCCACTGGAGGAAGCTGCCGCCTACGAGCAGTTGCTCCAGGATTTTGGGTGCACCCATGAGGAGCTCGCCTCGCGCATCGGGCGTTCCCGTCCCCAGATCTCCAACACGATCCGTTTGCTGAAGCTGCCCCCGTTGGTCCAGCGCCGCGTGGCCTCCGGCGTGCTGTCAGCGGGTCATGCTCGCGCGCTGCTGGGACTCCCGGACGGCGCTGCGATGGAGCGACTGGCCCAACGGATCGTGGCCGAAGGTCTGTCCGTCCGTTCGGTGGAAGAGATCGTCGTCCTCGGCGGCGACGGTGCCAAGGAAGCACGACGTCCGCGGGCTCGGACCGAGCAGCCCGAACACCTTGAGCGGGTAGCTCAGGACCTCGCCGAGCGCCTTGAGACCCGAGTTCAGGTCGTGATGGGGAAGCGCAAGGGACGCATCACCGTCGACTTCGCCGGCGCGGACGACCTGGAGCGCATCCTCGATGCACTCGGCCGGAGCGATCAGGGCCAAGCCCACTAAACCGTTGAACCCAGTCCACGAGTGTCAACCCCGGCAAGGAGTGCGTGTCCTTCGGGCGCACTCCGCAGGTCGGCACAGGCTCCCACTGTCGTCAGGCAAGGTTACTCACGGAATGCAAGGCAATATCCATGACATTGCTCCAGTAACCTTGTCTGGCTTAGGGGTGCAGGGTGAAGACGATGGCGGGGGGCTGAGCGTCAGCGGCGCTTGCGGGATTTCTTCTGGGAGCCTGAGGTCGCGCCAGATCCCTTGCGCGGCAGGGAATCTGGGCGAGATATCTCCACGAGGCGGACGGGCTCGCTGACCCGGTCGACGCCGATCAGGTGGACGCGGGAAAAGGCAACGCCGAGTTTCGTGAGGTGCCCCTGCACTGCGTCGAGCTCGGCCTGGGCAGCCTCGCCCTTGAGCGCGAGCAACGTGCCGCCCTGGTCGATCAGCGGGAAGCACCACCGCATCAGCTTGTCCAGCGAGGCGACTGCTCGGGCGGTGGCGTAGGGGGCGCTCACGTTCCCAGCGAACTCCTCTGCTCGACCTCGGTGCACCGTGACCTGGTCGCCCAGACCGAGCTCGTCCACCGCGGACTCCAGCCAGGTGGTCCGCCGCAGCAGGGGCTCGACGAGGTGCACCTGCAGATCGGGTCGCGCCACAGCCAGCGCCAGCCCAGGCAGTCCTGCACCCGAGCCCACATCCACGAGCGAGGTGCCCTGCGGGAGCAACGACTCCATCACCGCGCAGTTGACCAGGTGCCGTTCCCAGAGCCGACTCGCCTCGCGAGGCCCGATCAGGCCGTGGGAGATGCCTGTGGTTGCCAACAGATCGGCATACCGTCGGGCGAGGTCCAGGCGATCCCCGAAGACATCGACCGCCTCGGCAGGAGGTTCGGGCGCAGCCGAGACCGGCGCAGGGACCGGATCCGCGGCCGCGCCCCCTGGCCCCGAACTAGGCGCCGCGGACGCAGAGCCAGCGGGTCCGCCTGAGGAGTCGTCCGCCTTCAGCCGTGGCTGATCGCCGCCGTTCATCGGTGCACTGCAGTTCGTAGGGCTGTCCGGCTCAGGCGGACGGCTGGATCACGACATAGCGGGACGGCTCGGCGCCCTCGGACTCGCTGTGCAGGCCGGCGGCCAGCACCTCGTCGTGAACGACCTTGCGCTCGAAGGCAGTCATCGGCTCCAGCTCACGACGCTCGCCACTCTGCTTGACCTCGGCGATCGCGGCGCGGGCCGCGTTCACCAGGGCGGCGCGACGGTCCGAGCGGTAGCCGGCGACGTCCAGCATGAGGCGGCTTCGATCACCGGTCTCGGCCTGCACCGCCAGCCGGGTCAACTCCTGCAGCGCATCCAGCACCTGGCCGCCGGGACCCACCAGGCGCCGGGGCGCCACGCCATCCTCGGAGTCCACGATCGCGACGGCCGCGCGGTTGCCCTCGACGTCGACCTCGAGGTCTCCGGACAGGTCGGCGATGTCGAGCAGGGCTTCCAGGAAGTCGGCGGCGATCTCACCCTCCCGGATGAGCTCTTCCTGGGCCTCGGTCTGCGTCCGGGTGCTCTCGGTGAGAGGCGTAGTGTCCTGCGTCTCGGCGGCCGGCTGCGCCTCCGGGGCGTTCGGCTCGGACTCCGCGATAGCAGACTCCTGGCCTGCGCCTTCGGGCTGGGTGGTGGTCGACATCTGACTCCTCAGGGTGTGGTGGTGGGCGGAGGGTCCGGATCGTTCCGGCGCGGAGCTCCGCCCTGTCGGTGGTTGAGATCAGCGGCGCTTGGCGCGCTTCTTGCTCTTGGGCTGCACGCGCTGGCCACTGCGCTGGACGCCCTCGGCAGCCTCCTCGGTGGCGGTGCGCTCGTTGAGCATGTTCGGGTTCTTCAGCTGGATACCGACAGCTTCCTTGCCCCTCTTGGCCATCCGGGCGCGGTACTTCTCCTCGGCCGGCGAGCCGGGGGCCGGCATATTGCGGATCACGAAGAACTGCTGGCCCATGGTCCAGAAGTTGCTCACCGTCCAGTAGATGAGCAGCGCGACCGGGAAGTTCACGCCGGTGACGGCGAAGACGACCGGAAGGATGTAGATCAGCATCTGCTGCTGACGCGCCATCGGGCTGTTGAGGGCTTCGGGCGACATGTTCTGGCGCATCAGCTGGTGGCTGGTGATGAACTGCGTCACCGACATCACGATGATCAGCACCAGGGACAGGATCTTGGCCGACGCGTCCTGGTCGTGCAGGAAGGTCGAGGTGAGGTTGGCGCCGAAGATGTCGGAGTTGGCCATCTTGCTGGCCAGCTCGTGGTTGAACAGACCGAGCGGCTCGGCCCGACCCTCAGAGACCGCCTTCGCGGTGTTCAGCAGGCGGAAGAGCGCGAAGAAGAAGGGCATCTGGATGAGGATCGGCAGGCAGGCCCCGAAGGGGTTGGCCCCTGCCTCCTTGTAGAGCCCGAAGGTCTCCTCCTGGAAAGCCTTCTGCGAGGCCTGGTCCTTCTTGCCCTTGTACTTCTTCTGGATCTTCATCAGCTCGGGCTGCACCATCTGCAGCCGCCGCTGGCTCTTGATCTGCCGGATCATCAGCGGCGTCAGCAGCGCACGCAGCGCGATGACCAGACCGATGATCGCCAGCACCCAGGTCCAGCCGCTGGTGTCGGACATCCCCGCCCGGGTCAGCAGCCACTCCAGACCGACCAGGATCGCGGAGTTGAACCAGATGAACGGGAAGAGGATCGTGTCGAAGAATCCCATGTGGTCCTCAGGGGTGATGGTGGGCCACGCAGGCCACCGGGTGGTCGGGGGTGACGGGAGCAGGATCGTTGCGCCGCTCGGGAGCGGGCGGCACGTGATCCACGCCACCAGGGGCGAAGGGGTGGCAGCGCAGCAGGCGGCGCGCCGTGAGCCAGGTCCCGCGGAGGGGACCGAAGCGCTCGAGCGCGGTCACGCCATACGCGGAACAGGACGGGTAGTAACGGCAGACCGGACCGAGCAGCGGCGAGATCGTGCGTTGGTAGAGCTGGACCAGCCAAACGAGCGGGAGCGCGGCGCGGCTGCGAGGTTCACCGGCCGGGACCCCACCCCGGTGCGCGTCCCGCATCAGCGGGCCCCTGCCGGGAGCACCGTGGCCAGGAGGCGATCCAGCGCCGCCCCCAGCTCGGCCGAGGTGGCCTGCGCGGCCGGCGGCATGGCGCGGATCACGAGGTCGGCGCCAGCAGGAATCTCGGCCAGTCGCTCGGCGCTCAGGGCGCGCAACCGGCGCACCACCCGGTTCCGCACCACCGATCCCCCCACGGCCTTGGACACCACAAAACCCACGCGCGGCGGGCGCGTGGGCGAGTGGTCGGCGCTGGCGAAGGCGGCGTGCACGACGAGCAGGTCGTTGCCCGCCCGCCGTCGCTGCGGACCGCGACCGCGCAGGACCTGCCGGTATTCCTCCGGCCTGGTCAGGCGATGCTGTCTCGGGAGCACGGCGAGGGCGGACGACCGGTCCGCGAGCTCGAGGCTCAGGCGGACAGCTCGGCGCGGCCCTTGCGACGACGCGCGTTCAGGATGGCGCGCCCCGCACGGGTGCGCATGCGCAGACGGAAGCCGTGCTTCTTGGCGCGGCGGCGGTTGTTCGGCTGGAAGGTGCGCTTGCTCATGGTGGTGCTCGCTCCGGAGATGACGGGGGCGCCCTGGGGCACCCTTGGAGTGGTCGGTACGTGGCCGTTCGAGGGCCACTGGCTGGCAACTGACTCTCATCGGCCGCTCACGGCAGGCCCACATGCGCACCAGATCGAACAGATGCGGCCATGGGCAGGCGAAAGCGGCCGAGAACAGGCCGACTCCACGGTACGGGAGTGGCCACCCCCGGTCAAACTCTGCAGCCGTCGACGCGCAGCCGTAGGCGAACCCGCCATGGTCGGTCCCACGCCCCCTCGCGATCAGGTCGACACGCCGAGGAGGAAGAAATTGGTCCTCCGGGCTACTTGCGGATCGTGGTGCCCGCTTGTTAGCGTCACGGCTTCCGGTCTCTCGTCCCCCCACTATCCACAGTCTGTGGACAGTCCTGTGGACGACTTAGCGGACCTCCATGATGGCCGTTACCACACCAAGGACTGACCCACAG